>CAJMEW010000011.1:0-64830 GCA_905212545.1 uncultured Collinsella sp. | reverse complement strand
GCTCGACCTTCTCCCTGCTGTACATGCGAACCTCCAGTCCGGACCGCCCCGCGGTCCAACTTTCTGTCCGCACCCCCGACCATATAGGTTTTCAACGTCCATGCCATTAAGATTTCATGCAAAGAGGAGCGTGAACTATGGAATCGATCGTTAAGTTCTTGGAGAAAGGTCAGCCGTACTTCGACAAGGTCTCTAAGAACATCTACCTTCAGGCCATTAAAGACGGCTTTTTGGCAGCAATGCCCATCATCCTGTCTTCTTCTGTCTTCCTGCTTATTTCGACCCTGCCGGGCGTTGTCGCCACGGTCGGCGGCTTTACGCTGCCCGACTGGTGGAACGTCGACGTCGTGAACTTCTGCAACAAGGTTTACAACTTCACGATGGGCGTCGTGGGCATCATGGTCGCCGGCATGTGCGCTATGCTCATCTTGGCCGTTACCCAGACGAGTGCCAAGATCGACGGTGCCGATGTCTCGGTGTTCTTTACCGACAACATGGGCACCAAGGGCCTACTGAGCTCCTTTGTCGCCGCATTTGCCACGGTCAACATCTATGCCTTCTGCATTAAGCGAGACATCACCATCAAGCTGCCCAAAGAAGTCCCCGGCGCCATCGCCCAGAACTTCCGCGACATCTTCGCCTTCAGCTTCTCCATCCTGTTTGTCGCCGTCATCGACGTTATCTGCCGCACCTGCTTGGCCGTCCCGTTTGCCAACGTCATCTCCACGCTGGTGAGCCCGCTGTTCGCCGCTGCCGATTCCTACGCCGGCCTCGCCCTCATCTGGTTCATGATCCCGCTGTTCTGGTTCATGGGCATCCACGGCCCCTCGGTCGTTAAGCCTGCCCTCAACGCCGCGCTGTTTGGCAACATCACCACCAACCTCGCCACGCTGCAGGCCGGCGGTCACCCCGCCCTCGCCCTGACCGAGAACTTCGGTAACTACATCGGCGAACTCGGCGGCACCGGCGCCACGTTCATTGTCCCGATCATCTTCCTGCTCTTTATGCGCTCCAAGCAGCTCAAGGCCGTCGGCAAAGCCTCTGTCGTACCCGTGATGTTCGCCGTCAACGAACCGCTGCTGTTCGCCGCGCCCATCATCCTCAACCCGTACTTCCTGATCCCGTTCCTGTTTGCCCCCGTGGCCAACGTCCTCATTGGTAAGTTCTTCATCGACTTTTTGGGCATGAACGGCTTTATCTATGCCATGCCGTGGGCACTCCCCGGACCGATCGGCACCTTCATCGACACCAACTTCCAGCCGATCTCTCTGGTCCTGGTTGTCGTCCTGCTGGTCGTTGACTTCTTAATCTACTACCCGTTCTGCAAGGCCTACGACAACGTCCTGTGCAAGCAGGAGGCCGAGACCCTGGCCGAAGAAGAGGCCGAGGAGACCAAGGCCGTCAAGACCGCTGCCGCCCCCGCCGTTGAGGCTCCTGTTGTCGAGACCGCTTCTGCCACTGAGGCCTCCGCAGCTCCGTCCGCCCTTAAGGGCAAGGAGCTGAGGGTTCTGGTTCTGTGCGCTGGCGCCGGCACCTCTGCACTGCTCGCCAACGCGCTTAAGGAAGGCGCCGACGAGCTGGGCATCGACATTACCGCCAACGCCGGTGCCTACGGCAGCCACTACGCCATCATGGACCAGTACAACGTCATCGTCCTGGCTCCGCAGGTTCGCACCTATTACAACGAGATGAAGGCCGACACCGACCGCCTGGGCATCACGCTGCTGTCGCCCAAGGGCAAACAGTACATCGACCTCACTAAGGACCCCAAGGGTGCCGTCGCCTGGATCGAGGAAAACCTCGAGGCATAAGACGCTGACGCCACCTGCCGCTCACAGAAAAAAAATGGCCCGCGCATCGATGCGTGATGCGCGGGCCATTTTGTTTAGACCGCACCCGTCCTCCTGTTCATCTTAATCTGTAACATCTAGCCGAGTTTTTGGGTCCCAGCTGTTACAGATCGAGATGAACGAGCCGAGCACGTCTATGCCCGCAGATCCTTCACACTGGAGCGCTCGACCAACACGCCCGAGACAAGCGTACGGCTTCTGGAGCTCGGAGCTTCTAGGCCCGCAACGACCTCGTTGAGCGCACGGACGCCCAGCTCGCGGTGGCGAAACTTCACCGACGTCAGAATCGAGTTGGGAATCGTCTTGTAGAGCTCATCGTCGAAGCCAATCACGGACACGTCGTCGGGCACGTTGAGTCCTTTGTCACGTAGAGCCATCATCACGCCGTTTGCCATGCAGTCGTTAGCAGCGAGGACCGCCGTGCAATCGGGTTTATCGGCAAGAACAAGACCCGCGGCATAGCCACTATCCGCATTCCAATCGCCTTGCAGAGGCTCGGGCGGCTCAATGCCACACGCCTCGAGTGCCGCACGCCAACCTTTCATACGGCACTGGCTCGACAGCGACTCTTTCTTACCCGAAACGAAGTACACGTTCTTGTGCCCGTGATTCAAGAAGTACTCGCACGCCATGCGCGCGCCACCCTCTTGATCGTCACTGACGGTGGAGCAGGTAGGATGCTCCATCGGTGTGATAATCACCGTCTTGAGGTCTTTCGGTGCCTCAAAGGTATCAAAGTCATCGACCATCTGGCGCAGGTTGAAAATCATGCCGTCGACGGGAAGCTGCGACATCCTACGTGCCGCATCGGCAAGGGTCATCTTCTCCCCTGCGCGCTTCTTAATCATCGTGAGAGCAAAGCCTCGCTCTTCGGCGGCATCGGCGATACCGTCAATCATGTCCACGGCGCCGCCCGACAAGTGGAACATCACCACGCCGATGCACCCGTAACGGCCCAACTTGAGTGAACGCGCGGCAAAGTTCGCCCGGAACCCAAGCTCCTCCATGGCCACATGGACCCTATCGCGTGTCGACTCTCGCACGCTATCAGGCTCGTTGATCACGCGCGACACCGTCTTGAGAGAAACACCCGCGGCAATCGCCACATCGTTCATCGAGACGTTTTTCTTGTCCATCGTTGCCACTGCTTCTCCACTCGGTTTTGCATCGCTTGTTTGTTGCGTTCTAGCATACACTACCTGCCTGACTGATAAATCAGCCGTTTATCGGACAATATCGACCGTTCACCCGTAAATCCTTGTTGCTCTTCCAAAAATGTCTTACGTTGTCATTAACGAAATGACAACGTTGTCATTTCGCAATGCCTTCCTTAAGCAGAAAGGTTTCCGGGCAGTCCTGACCATCCATCGACGACCAGTTCCATCCACATGCATCGCGCATCAAGTAGCAAAGGAGCTCTATGGACGCCATCGTAAAGATGCTCGAAAAGCATCAACCGTTCTTTGAGAAGATCTCGAGGAACGTCTACCTCCAGGCCATTAAGGACGGATTCCTTGGGTGCATGCCCATCGTCCTCACCTCTTCGATCTTTCTGTTGATCGCCACCCTTCCTGGCGTAGTTGGCATCACGCTGCCCCAGCCGCTCATCGACTGGTGCAATAAGCTGTACAACTTCACCATGGGCGTCATGGGCATCATGGTTGCCGGCACCACCGCCAAGAACTTCACGGCTTCCATGAACCGTCGCATGCCCGCCGGCAAGGTGCTCAACGACGGCTCCACCATGGTGGCCGCCCAGTGCAGCATGCTGCTGCTTGCTGTTACGCAGTTCACCACCAAGTTCAACGGCTCCGAGCTTTCGGTCTTCGATTGCACTAGCATGGGTACGCGCGGTCTGTTCTCGGCCTATATCGCCGCATTCATTACCGTGTGGGTTTATAAGTTCTGCGTCTCGCGCGATCTGACCATTAAGCTGCCCAAGGAGGTTCCGGGCGCCATCGCTCAGAACTTCCGCGACATCATCCCCTTCGGTGGCGCTGTCATCATCTGCGGCATCATCGATGTCGTCGTGCGCAACCTCATGGGCGTTCCGTTCTCCGAGCTGCTCATCAAGCTGCTCTCCCCGCTCTTCACTGCAGCAGAAACCTATCCTGGCCTTATCCTTATCCAGGCAGCCACCGCGTTCTTCTGGTTCATCGGTGTCCACGGCCCCTCGATCGTCCAGCCGGGCATCGACCCCATCCGTCTTGCCAACCAGGCCGAGAACCTGCAGGTTCTGCTGGCCGGTGGCCACCCCGCCCACTCCCTCACCTTTAACATGTCGCTCGTGGGTGAGTTCGGCGGCACCGGCGCCACCTTCATCGTGCCGCTTCTGCTGATTCTCTTTATGAAGTCCAAGCAGCTCAAAGCCGTCGGTAAGGCCTCGATTGTTCCTGTTGCCTTTGCTGTCAACGAGCCGCTGCTCTTTGGCGCGCCGATGATCCTTAACCCCTACATGCTCATCCCCTTTGTTGCCGCCGGCTGCGTCAACGTGAGTGTTGCCAAGTTCTTTATCGATAACGTGGGCATGAACGGCTTCTCCTTCGTGGTGCCTTGGGCTACCCCCGCCCCCATCGGCATCTTCATCACCACGAACTTCCAGCTTATTGCCCTGGTATTTGTCGCGATCATCATCTTGCTGGACGCCATCATCTACCTGCCGTTCTTAAAGGCATACGATAAGCTGCTCTGCGACCAGGAGGCCGAGCGCGCCGCCGAGCTGGGTCTTGAGTCCAATGGCGCCGCTTCCATCGCCGCCAACGCCCCTGCGCCCGCTGTCGAGCAGACTACCGCTTCCGTCGAGCCGACCGCCGCTGCCGCCGACAGCAAGCCTGTCGCCGATCAGCCCGAGCCCGCCGCCGACACATCCGCCAAGAAGGATGTCGACGGTCTGAAGGTCCTCGTCCTGTGCGCCGGCGCCGGCACCTCTGCCATGCTCGCCAACGCCATCAAGGAAGGTGCGGCACAGACCGGAGAGAACATCGCTTCCTCCGCAGGCGCCTATGGTCAGCACACTGCCATCATGGATCAGTACGACGTCATCGTGCTCGCCCCGCAGGTTCGTAGCTACTACAACGACATGAAGGCCGACACCGATCGTCTGGGCATCAAGCTGCTCGCTCCCCGCGGTAAGGAATATATCGACCTTACTCGCGACCCCGCTGGCGCCATCAAGTGGCTCCGCGAGAACCTCGACTAGTTCCTCCCTCTGTTGGTGCCCGGATTCCCGGTTCGGGCACCTCTCCCTATTCGTATCCCACAGAAAGGATGACTCATGACCAACCCCATGCAGTTCCCCGACGGCTTTGTGTTTGGCGGCGCCACCGCTGCTTACCAGGTTGAGGGCGAGACCCGCACGCACGGCAAGGGCAAAGTGCCCTGGGACGATTTCCTGGCAGCTCAGGGTCGCTTCTCCCCCGATCCCGCAAGCGATTTCTACAACAAGTACCCGGTCGATATTGACCTGTGCCAGCGCTTCGGCATCAACGGTATTCGCGTCTCCATCGCTTGGAGCCGTATCTTCCCCAACGGCACTGGCGAGATTAACCCCGAGGGCGTTGCCTTCTATCACGAGCTTTTCGCCACCTGCAACAAAGCTGGCGTTATCCCCTATGTCACGCTCGATCACTTCGATACGCCCGAGGTCTTCTACCAGGACGGCGGCGAGGGATTCCTGACGCGCACGACCATCGATGCCTTCGTCGAGTACGCCAAGTTCTGCTTTGCCGAGTTCACCGAGGTCAAGCACTGGTTTACCTTTAACGAGATTCCCGCAACCGCCGAGGGCAGCTTTATCGTCGGCAACTGGCCGCACGGCGAGAAGTACCGCCTGGACAAGGCCTTCCAGCTCATGCACAACATGATGGTGGCCCACGCCAAGGCTGTCGTCGCCTTCCATGAGGGCGGCTTTGAGGGCGAGATCGGCATTGTCCAGAACCTGGAGCCCAAGTATCCCCTCGACCCCAACAACGCCGCCGACTGCGAGGCAGCTCGCATGGCCGACGTCATCAACAACCGCTGGGTACTCGACGCCACCTTCCGCGGCCACTATGCAGCCGATACCATGGAGGCTGCGACCAAGCTGGCTCATATCGCCGGCGGCGAGCTCGACGTCCGCGACGAGGACATCGCCGCGCTGACCGCCGCGCTCCCCTACAACGATTGCCTGGGCGTCAACACCTACAAGTGCCAGTTCCTGCGTGCCGCCGAGGGCGAAAACGACATCAACCACAATGGCACCGGCGACAAGGGCTCCTCGCGCTGGTTCCTCAAGGGCGTGGGCGAGTCATGCGTGCGCGAAGGCATACCCACCACCGATTGGGACTGGATCATCTATCCCGAGGGCCTCTACGACCTGCTGCTCCGCATTAAGAACGATTACCCCAACTACAAGAAGATCTACATCACCGAGAACGGCATGGGCTATAAGGACGACTTCGAGGATGGCTTTATCGACGACGCCCCTCGTATCGACTACATGCGTCAGCATCTCGCGTGGATCCTCAAGGCAATCGACGGCGGCGTAAACGTCGACGGTTACTTCGTATGGTCGCTGCAGGACCAGTTCTCCTGGACCAACGGCTACAACAAGCGCTATGGCCTGTTCTACATCGACTTTGAGACTCAGAAGCGCTATCCCAAGGCGAGCGCGTACTGGTACAAGAACGTCGCAGAGACCGGCCTGCTCATGGCCTAGTTTAAGCCGCGTACCCCCTGTCGGCCGCATGCGAATCCCTCCGCGGGTTCGCATGCGGCCTTTTTTGTTTTTGGTGAGCCCGTGCAGGCCGTTTGTCTCAATCTGTAACATCTAGCAGGGATTTTCGGTCCCAGTTGTTACAGATCGAGATGAACAGGGCACCCGGTTCGAAATATCTCGATCTGTAACATCTGACTCGCTTTTGGCCGTCTAACTGTTACAAATCAAGACAAAGATGATGGCTGGGTAGATAAAATCTCGATCTGTAACATCTAGTCGAGTTTTTGGGTCCTAGCTGTTACAGATTGAGATAAACGCACAGGACAATCCTCTCAATCTCAATCTGTAACATCTGGTTGGTGATTTCGCCCCTACCTGTTACAGATTGAGACAATTTGATAGTGGAGTCCTCATTTGTGCGTCACATCGCGTAGCGCTGACGCGCCGAGCTCCCACAATGACAGGAGGTAAAAGTCCTCCCGCATCGCCTGTTGGCAATCCCGTAACGTTAGCTAGCAGATGACCTGCGTGTGTTCCTCGATGGCGGCGCGATCCTCGGCGGTAATACCCGGCTCGCACACCACGGCGTCCAGACTGTCCAAGCGGCAGAAGGTGTAGAAGTCGCGCTTGCCGATCTTGCTGGAGTCGGCGATCAGATAGCGCGAGTCGGCCTTGCTAAAGGCGAGCTGCTGGATGCGGCCCTCTTCCATGTTAGACGTAGACACGTCGCCGTCCAAAATGCCGTTTGCGCCGATAAAGGCTGCGTCGATCCCCAGTGCGCGCAAGGTGTCCTCGGCCGTGGGGCCCACAAAGGCGGCAGTGCGGCGGCGGTACACGCCGCCCACCAGGCACAGTTCGCAGTCTTCGCGCGCCTCGAGCAGGTTAAACACCGAAAGCGAATTGGTCACAATGCGCAGGCGAAACGCCGGCAGCATCGAGGCCATCTGCTCAACCGTGGTGCCCGTGCCCAAAAAGATGGTCGAACCTTCCTCGATAAGCTCCACAGAACGGCGCGCAATCTGCAACTTTTCCTCGGCATGCTTTGTGCGCTTTTCGCTGTGCGAATACTCATGGCGCAGCATAGCGTGTGGACGGCTCTGCGCACTGCGGGCTCCGCCGTGCACGCGCTCGATCTCGCCCAGGCTCGCAAGCTCCTCAAGGTCACGGCGGATCGTCATATCCGAGACACCTAACGCATCCGAAATCTCCTTGACCGAGACCGTTCCCTGTTCCTCGAGCAGCTGCCGAACCTTATCCTGTCGCTCCGCTTTAATCACGATGAGTCCTCGCTGTTCCACGCTCACGTCAATTCAAACAATAACGAACAAATTGTATCAGACTCGCGCGCGTCAGAAATGAACGCCCGCACAGCTCCAATCATCACTTTTTTGAGAAAAATACCCCCTGCTTTAGTGGGGTGTAGTGATAATCTCGCCTGTTCGCGCTACAGTTTGTCGGAAATACCTCGATGTTAGGAACCAAATGATCACTTCCGAGCTTTTCGGCACCGCGCCGTGCGGTACCCCCGTTCATCGTTACACCCTCAACGGGCCCGAGATCTGCGTTCGCATTATGGACTATGGCGCCACCGTGTTGGGCATCGACGTGCCCGACATCCCCGGCAACGTGCGCGATGTGGTGCTGGGCTTCGATAAGCTCGAGGATTACTTTGACAACCCCGCCTGCTTTGGTGCGACCATCGGACCTGTGGCCAACCGCACTGCAGGTGCCACGATCACCATCGCCGGCACGAACTGGCATATGCCGGCCAACGAAGGCGCCAACAACCTGCACAGCGATCTTGAGCACGGCCTGCACAAGCGCGTGTGGGATGTTGAGCTCGACGAGACTCACAACGCCGTGTGCATGACCACTTCGCTTGAGGATGGCGAGCTGGGCCTGCCCGGCAACCGCACGTTTACGGCCGTGTTTGCCGTTACACGCACCGGCGTCTTTCGCATCGAGTATGGCTGCGAAAGCGACCGCGCCACCTACGTGTCTATGACCAACCACACATATTTCAACCTTGCCGGTCATAACGCCGGCATGGACTGCGAGCACTTCTTTGTCGCCAACGCCGCCCACTACCTGCCCATTGACGGCCAGAACATTCCCACCGGCGAAATTGCTCCGGTCGAAGGCACGCCATTCGACTTCCGCGAGCTGCGTCCTGTCGCGCCCGGCATGGAGGCCGACAGCCCGCAGATCAAGCAGGCACGCGGCTACGACCACTGCCTGTGCATCGATGGCTATCAGTACGGTCGCAACCTGCGCCGCGCGATGCACGTCGAGGAGATGTGGACCGGTCGTGAGCTTGACTACTACACCACCGCCCCGGGCGTGCAGCTCTACACCGGCAACTGGCTGGGCGACGAACACGCCAAGGACGGTGCCAACTATGGCTGGGGCGCTGGCTTTGCCCTCGAGGCAGAGATGTACCCCGACACGCCGCACCAGCCGCTGTTCCCGCAGGGCATTGTGGGCCCGGGTCACCCCTACAGCAACGTGATCGAATACCACTTTATGAGGCACTAAGCCCGCAACGCAACATATCGCACAGCAGCGCCCGCCGGCACCACTGCCGACGGGCGTTTTTCTACCTAGTCATTGGGGACGTTCTTAAATGACTAGTTGGATGGGGTCGGGATTGGAGCTGGGGAGATAGCGGATTTCTAGCTCTATGCCGAGCGCCTGCAGCTCTTTGAGGGCTGCGACATCTGCGTCATCTACGGCGACTGCGGGCGTTATGGGGTGCTTGCCCTCCCCCGCCTGCATATGGCCAATGCTGATCTTGGTGATCGGCACACCACCCTTAACCAGCGCGAGTGCATCCGTGGGCGACGCCACCATGATGAGAATCCTTTGGCGCGGCGTTGCGGTATGAATGATGTCGACAGTCCTTTGCACCGAGAAAAACCGCGTCCAGACACCCTCGGGTGTCGCCACCCTCATAGGGGCCCACTTGCGCGAATCAGCCGCAATCTCATCGTTGACAATTAAAACAAGGTTGGAACCCACGACTTCGTTCCACAGCTCAACGTCTTGCCCGTAAATAAACCGGTCATCGATGCGTGTGAGAAGAATCTTGGGTTGAGCCATCGCCACCCCATTCTGTTTGAGACCCGTAAGAGCAAGACATCACGTCTCCAATATTAGTGCATTTAAAGTGAGAAAAGCCGTCAGAACACTTGCGCGGATTTGCGATGTCCCGTATCATAGACAGCCGTTGACGCCTCAGTTGCGTCATCACATGGCCGCCAGCGTAGCTCAGTTGGTAGAGCACCGCTCTCGTAAAGCGGGGGTCACCGGTTCGAGCCCGGTCGCTGGCTCCATTGCACAAGATAGCCGCCTTCGGGCGGCTTTTTTGTTGCCGATTTATCGCACAATGCCAATCCAAGCACAACGCCGCCGGCAACTCCCCTACTCAACAAAAAGCCCCGCCAGCCGCAATCCCCAAAGGAACCGCGATCAGCGGGGCCTAAGCGCGCTCCTCCAAAGGAAAACGCTCACAACACGAACAGCTCAGCCGAGCAGCGCGTTACTCCTCCCAGTAAGCATCTGCAAGTAGCTTAAAGCAGATCTTCTTGACCGGCTGTGCGCCATCGCCCGGGAACTCGAGCGTGGGCATGTGAGGCTCGCCGGCAACGAACAGCGCGAACTTGTCGTCGGCAAGATCGCCGGCAATCGAAGCGTCGGAATCGACCAGGTCGTAGTCGTCCTTCTCGTCAAACTCCTGGACCAGCGTCAGGCTGCCCGTGGCAACCTTAAAGGCCTCGCGACCCTCAATGTCGATCTGCAGGTCGTGATAGCGCTGATGCGTCTCGTAGTGAGCCTCTGCCTCGGGACGCGTCGTGGGAGCCATGACGTTCGCATAGACCTTGTCGCCCAGAATCGGATGGCTGCCGACCTCGAGCTGCGCCGGGTCGTTCTCCTCGAGCCAGTCGATCAACACGTCGAGGCCCTTGAGCATTCCGCGGTACTCCTCGATATCGCCCAATGCACCGTAAATCATCTAAATCCCCTCTCGGATCGCTTCTTTGGCGGCTACTCGGTAAACGCGTTACCGACGCTGTTGCCACCCACATACGTCTCGACCAGGGTAAGGTCGGGATTGAACACGACAACGTCGGCGTCGCGCCCCGACATAATGCTATCGCACTTGTCGTCGACATGAGCTAGCAATCGATGCCGGGGCCGACGCCCAAGCCCTTACAGCTCGGTCACGACAACGCCGTTGTAGACCTCGTCCCAACGGTCCATGACCAGATGGCCAGTCATGGGATCCATGGCATTGAGCTTGCCGCAGGTGTTGGCGGTACGCAGCACCGTCTCGTCGTCTGCGCCAGCAGCAATGGCATGAGCGAAGCCAGCGATAGTGGAGTCACCAGAGCCCGTGGCGTTAACGGCAGGGATATCGGGCGTCTTTGCGCGGAACGCACGGCCATTGTGAAAGCCAACGGAGCCGGCAGCGCCCATGGACACGACGACCCAGGGGATATCGGAGAAGCGGGCATCAGAGGCGAGCGCGGCGCGGAGCTCGTCCACATCGTCGGTGGTAAAGCTCGTGCCCAGAAGGCCGTTGATCTCGGTCAGGTTAGGCTTGACCAGCTCGGGCTTAATTTCGGACTTAAGGGCGGCCTCGAGCGAAGCACCCGAGGTATCGAGCAGCACCTTGGCCCCGGCGTTCTCGGCAATGCCCGTGATCTTGGCATAGTAGTCTGCCTCGACACCGCGGGGCAGAGAACCCGAAATGGTGACGACGTCGGCCTTGCCCGCAAGCTCAGTAAACTTGGCGGTAAAGGCATCGAGTTCCTCGGGGGCAATTGTCGGGCCACTCTCGAGCAGCTCGGTCTGGTTACCGGCGTGGAGAATGTTGAGGCAAATGCGAGTCTCGCCCTTGATGGGCACGAAGTCGTTGTTAATACCGTTGGCGTCCATGAGCTCAGCCATGTAGGCGCCCATGTGGCCGCCGAGCAGACCGGTTGCCACAACGTCGTCGCCCAGCTGACCCAGCACACGGGCCACGTTGAGGCCCTTGCCGCCAGCGGTCTTTTCGGGCGTCACACGGTTAACGTCGTCGATAATGAGCTCATCGAGCTGATAGCGCGTATCGACAGACGGGTTCATCGTAACGGTGAGGATCATTTTTAGCTCCTTATCTCGCAGGCTCCTTGTGCCTCGCGATACGAGTCGACAAAACGGAATTACAGAATCTCAATCGTGAACGAGCGAACGACGGTCTCCTTGGGCTTGGCGACAAGGCAGCCACGCTTATGCTCAAGCACGTCGTCCTCATCGGAGCAGGTCGAAAGGCCGCCCCAGGGCTCAACCGCCACAAAATCGCCCTCGGGCTTGCTCCACACAATGAGATATGGGAAGCCCTCAAAGCTCAGGCGGACGCCCTTGTCCTCGCCCTTTTTGGAAAGCGTGACCTGACGGCTCTCGAGCACGTCAAAGATGGTCTCCGCAAAATCGAAGAGCTCATGTGACAGAGGCAGCGTCTTTCCCACCATGGGGTTCTTGGAGCGATTGGTCACGTCAATCAAGCCAGTCGAGGGGACGGCAGTGCAAAGCTCAGCAGCCTCGTCCTTCTCAAAGCGCAGCTCGTAGTCCGTATAGGCCTCGCCCTCATCGAGTGGACACCTAAAGCCGGGATGACCGCCAATAAAGAACGGCATATCCTCGGTGCCCTCGTTGGTGACCTCGTAGGAAACGCGCACGGCAGCGTCCTCGAGCGCATAGCGGGCGACAAGCTTAAACGGATACGGATAATCGCTCAGCAGCGCGGCGTTATCCTCCGAAGCCAGGCACATCGCCAGCTCGTTCTCGCTCTGGCTCAGCAGCTTCCACTCTTGCTTGCGCGCAAACCCGTGGCGGGCGAGCTTCACGTGATGCCCGGCAAACGTCATGGCGCTGTTGTCGCGCAAGCCTCCGCAAATCGGGAAGCAAATCGGTGCCTGGCCAGACCACACGGCGGGATCGCCCTGCCACAGATACTCGCGACCTCCGGCCTCGATCGAGGTAAACGAACCACCAGCCGTGGACACCTTAATAGAAATCGAATCGTTGGAGAGAGCGTATTCCATTGCCCATCCTTTCGAACAACTGCTTTTTTGCTCGCAAGAACCCGTCTCGGCCCTGACCAAAGGACAAACCCGCACGTTCATCGATACGTCCGGTATCCCAGCCATGCAACGGGGTACCATACAGACATTGATGCAATTACAGCTGAAAGGCCTTCTTATGCGAACCATCATCCTCTACGCCTCGCGCCATCACGGCAATACGAAAAAGCTCGTGGACGCCATCGTCGAGGCACACCCCGAGATCGATACCCTCGATGTGAAGACGCTCGGTAAAAACGAGTATCCCAACCTGCACGAATATCATCTGATCGGTGTCGCCACGGGCATCTATTACTCCGAGATCGACAAGGACATGGCACGCGTGCTCACGAACGTGCTGCAGCCGCAGGACAAGGTGTTTGGCCTTATGACCTACGGTGGCAAAAACAAGTGGTACGGCAAGGATATCGATGGCATCTGCCGCATGAGGCAGGCTATCTTTATGGGCGTCTACGGCTGCCCAGGCTTTGATACGTGGGGACCGTTCAAACTCGCCGGCGGTGTCCAAAAGGGACACCCGACCGCTGAGGAAATTAAGGGCGCCGTCGACTTCTTCGACAAGATCGAAGACGAGTATGGCGACATCATCGTCGAAGAGTACGCCAAGCGCGAGAAGCGCCTAGCATACGAGAAGGAGCATCCTGCAGGAGGCCTGGTGGCCGGCGTTAAGCGCACGGCAAAGAAGATCGCTAACAAGCTGTAACTGTGAAGGTGCTTTTGAGCGTTTAACCCATACGGCGGGTCCGAGCAGATTCGGGCCCGCCGTCTTTTTCTATCGTTACTCGGTAAAGGCGTTGCCGACGCTCTGGCCGCCAACATACGTCTCGACGAGGGTGAGCTCATGGTCGAACACGACAAAGTCGGCGTCGCGACCCGGCATGATGCTGCCGCACTTATCCTCGATGTGTGCAGAGCGAGCCGGCACCTCGGTCGCCATGCGAATGGCGATATCGGCGCTGGCGATGCCCCAATCGACAATGTTCTTGACGCCCTGGGCAAGCGTGAGCACCGAGCCAGCAATGCTCTTGCCGTCGGCGAGCCAGCACAGGTTGTCCTTCATGATGACGTCCATGCCACCACTGGTGTAGCTGCCCTCGGGCATGCCGCCGCAACCCAGGCAGTCGGTGATGAGCACCGTGTGCTGCCAGCCCTTTGCCTGCAGCAGCGCCTTGATGGCGGCAGGGTTTACGTGCTTGCCGTCGCAGATGATCTCGGCGTAGGTCTCGGGCGTGGACATGGCAGCGCCCACGACACCGGGCTCACGGTGATGCAGCCCGCGCTGGCCGTTATAGGTATGCGTAAAGCAGCTGGCACCGGCGTTGATGGCAGCGATGCACTCATCGTAGGTGGCGTCGGAGTGACCGATGCTGGTCACCACACCTTTGGCGTTCAGAGCAGCCGCATAAGCAGCGGCACCGTCGCGCTCGGCCGCCATGGCGCTCTTAACGATGCGACCGCCCGCAGCCTCCTGCCACTGATCGAAGACCTCCTCGGAAGGATCGATCAGGTAGGCGGGGTTCTGCGCGCCCACGTGCTTCATGGTAAAGAAGGGGCCCTCCAGATAGATGCCCTGAATGCGAGCACCGCAGAAGTCGGGACCGCGACCCTCGTCAGCCTGGGCGATGGCGGCGCAGGCATCCTTGATCTGCTCGACGCCATCGGTGAACGTCGTGGGCAGCCAGCTGGTGGTACCGCGACGGGCGAGCTCGGTCGAGCTGATATCAATGCCCTCGGGATCGTTATCGGTAGTCGAGTGGTTATAGAAGCCATGGATGTGGGTATCGACCATACCCGGTGCGATCCACGATCCCGTGTAGTCCTTAATCTCGCAAGAGGGCTCGTCGGCCTGCCAGGCGCCAAAAACGCCATCCTCGACCATAAGATAGCCGCCCAGTTGCGGGCCTGCCGGCAAGAAGAACTTGTCAGCCTTAATTGCGTACGTGCTCATATGCACTCCTTGCTTCTAAAGCAGTTGACTGTGGTAATGCTTATACCCGGTCCATGTAAAAACAAAAAGCGCCCGCCCGCCGTTATGAGCGGACGGGCGCCCTTACAGGGGGACGCGATTAAGCGGTGAAGGGGTGAATCGTCACGCCCTTAACCACGCGGTTGACCGTGCCGGTGGGGCTCGGCGTATCGGGCGTGTTGCCCACGCGGACGGAGTTGAGCAGGCTGATAGCCTGGGCAAACATCACGAACGGCAGAGCAAGGTAACCCTCGGGAAGTGCCTCGTAGCCCTTAAAGGTGAAGGACTCACCCTCATAGACGGTGGCACCTTCCTGCTGAACGGCGATGGTGTGCTGAGCGATCTCGTCGCCACCGATCTCGTTGAGGATGTCGATGTCGTACTGACGGGTGTAGGCGTCGTTGTTGACGAACACGAAGACGAGCGTCTTATCGTCGACGAAGGACTTAGGTCCGTGACGATAGCCCATGGAGGTGTCGTAGGAAGTAGCGACCAAACCGTGAGCGAGCTCGAGGATCTTGAGCTGGCTCTCCTGAGCAAGGCCACCGAAGGAGCCAGAACCCAAGTAGGTCACGCGGTTGAAATCGCCAGCCAGGTAATCGGCGATCTCAGGCTCACGGGAGATGACCTCCTCGCCCATCTTGGCAATCGTCTCGACCCACTCGGCCTTCTGCTCGTCAGAGGCAGTGTCGAAAATAAGGGTGGAGAGCAGGGTCATGCAGGAATAAGAACCGGTCATGGCGAAGCCCTTGTCGTTGGCGCGCGGAATGAGCAGCGTCAGCGCATTGGGATCATCGGCAGACTCGACGGCAAGCTTGCCCTCGGGAGCGCAGGTGATGTTGAGGAACTTGACGTTGTGGACGAGCTCCTTGGCAACGGCAACGGCGGCAAGGCTCTCGGGGCTGTTGCCAGAGCGGGCAAAGGAAACCACGAGCGTGGGATCCTCGGCGCGCAGGAAGTCGCGCGGGGCGCTCACGATGTCGGTCGTGGCGATGGGCTTAAAGTCGTAGAGATCAGTGTTGCCAGCGTGACGCAGGTACGGAGCGCAGGTATCGCCAACGTAGTCGGACGTACCGGCACCGGTGAAGACAACGGACAGACGGCCCTCGCCCATAGCGCGAGCCTCGGCCAGGAAGGCCTCGATGGCCTCCTTGTTCTCGCGATAGATGTTGAGCGTATCACGCCAAAGCTCGGGCTGCTGAGCAATCTCGGCCGTGGTGATCTGGGCGCCGAGCTCGGTGAGCTCCTCGACACTCTTCTCGAACATTTCTAATACCTCTCTCTAGAAGTAATCCTCTGACGTGCAATTATACACTTCGGTTGGTTATCTGGTAGTAACCAGTTAAATGCAAAGAATCACCATATGGAAACGATGCGAGCACTAGTTACTGCGCTGGTGGTAAACCTTGTATTTAAACTGATCGGCACGAGCAACCGAGAGTGTGTACTCCACTACCTCGTTTGACTCGTTATACGTAGTCCTGACCAAATCGAGCACAGGCGAGCCCTCGACAATTCCCAAAAGGTGGGCATCGGTGGGACGGGCTATGCTCGCATAGAACTCCTCTTCGGCCACGCGAATCTTTTGCTGAAAGTCCTGCTCAATCACATCGTAAAGCGGCTTACGCTCTAGCAGTGGTCGCTTTAGGGATAGAAATTGACGAACCGGTAGATAGCTGCGTTCGACCATCATGGGCATGTTGTCGGCAGAACGAAGTCGCTTGAGCTTAAAAATGCGATCACCGATACGCAATCCCATATGCTCAGCCAGATTCTTATCGGCCTCCATCTCGCAAAAATCGAGAATCGTGGTCTCGGGTTCTCGACCCATCGCGCGCATCTGCTCGGTAAAGCTGTAGGACTGCATAAGATTGGTTGCCTTTGCCGAACGGTCGGTCACAAAGGTACCGCGACCGTGCTGCCGAACCACCAGTCCTAAACGCTCCAGTTCCTGCAGAGCCAGGCGTACCGTAGTGCGCGAGAGACCATAGCGCTCCGAAAGTTCGCGCTCGGAAGGAATCATGTCACCGGCGCGATATTCATGGTCGATCTTTTCGGTCAGAATATCGACCAGCTGATCGTACAGCGGTTGCTTACGCGCTCCGATCGCCATCCTATCCTCCCATTTTCTCAAACTCGGCTACTACCTTGGGTGTTTAGCATTATCTGTCTGCCACACCCGAATCAACAAGAAAACAAAAGCCGCGCGCTCTTTCGAGCACGCGGCTTTTAACATACACATGGCTTAAGGGGTCGGGGTGTGAGCCGCGTAGGGACACACCCCTCAAGCTAGAGCCTTACCAGATGCTCGGCCAGAGACCAAGCGGGCCAGCGCCCAGGATGCCGAGGACGAAGAGCAGCAGAATGCCCTTGGTCGGGGTCCAGCTGTGCTTAGCGAACATGTAGTAAAGCAGCAGCGTAAGCATAAGCGGGACGAGCTTCGGGACGATGGTGTTGAGGGTGTCGGCAACAGAGAAGTTGACCGGATCCTCGGTAACGGTGCCGTAGGTCACGGACTCCATGCCGTTACCCAGATCGGTGACGCCGCACTCGACAGCGTTGCCGTCGGCATCGGAAGCGGTAAGGGCGTTGCCGTCCTTATCGGTCATGGCGATGGTACCGGCCTCAGCGTTCTCGGTATCGATGCCCTCCATACCGGTGAAGTTCTCGGCCTCCTTCTCGGAGACGATCACGGTAGTAGCGGAGAGACCACGGGTGGTGCCGTTGGGGATCTGGAGGTTGATCTGGGTGCCACCCATGGTGACGACCAGGCAACCGACGACGAAGACGCCCATGATGGAAGCGGCACGCGTGAAGGCCTGCATGTTGGCGGTCAGAGCGTCAATAGCGCTGGTGCCAAGCTTGTAGGACCAGTTCATGAGCCAGAAGCGCAGAGCGAACTGGACGACGTT
The DNA here is from genome assembly GCA_905212545.1 of uncultured Collinsella sp. Lineage (GTDB taxonomy): Bacteria > Actinomycetota > Coriobacteriia > Coriobacteriales > Coriobacteriaceae > Collinsella. The sequence goes on along the minus strand of CAJMEW010000011.1, from coordinate 47,281 downwards.
GAAGATCACCAGGAAGATGATCGGTGCAGCGGCGTTGCCGTTGATGGCCATGTTGGAGGTGATGCCGGCCGTGATAGGCACGAGCGTCAGCCAGAACAGGGCGTCACCGATACCACCGAGCGGGCCCATTGCGGCGACGCGGACGGCGCGGATCGTGGGGATGTCAACCTTGTTCTGCTCGAGCGAAAGCACGATGCCCATAACAAAGGTGACAAGGAACGGGTGGGTGTTGAAGAACTCCAGGTTGTGGCTCATGGAAGCCGCGAGGTCGTTCTTGTTGGTGTGGATCTTCTCCAGACCGGGGATGATGGAGTAGAGCCAGCCAGCGGCCTGCATGCGCTCGTAGTTGAACGATGCCTGCAGGAAGCAGGAGCGCCAAGCCATCTTGTTGAGGGTCTTCTGGTCGAGCTGCGGAGCAGGAGTGAGATCCTCGTAGTGCTCCGGGATCACATACTCATTAGATGCCATCTTCGAAGTCACCTCCGTCAGAAACAGCTGCACCCTTCAGCTCGGTCTGCTGCTGGAAGTCCCAGAAAGCGATGCCGAAGCCGATGAGAGCGAGGATGAGCAGAGCAGGGGTTGCCAGCGAATCGTTGGCAACGGTGATGAGCGCGAGGCCAAAGCCCATGAGGAAGAAGCCCCACATATCGCGGTTCATCATAACCTTGAGCAGGACGGCGAAGCCGACGAAGCGCATCATGCCGCCTGCAGCGGACAGACCGGTCTGCAGCCAAGTCGGGATGGCGGAAGCGATGGTCTGACCAATGGTAGCGCCAGCGATGAAGAACAGGGTGACGACGACAGCGAAGATCAGGCCGAGCAGAGCCATGGCGAAGTAGTTCAGGCGCTCGATGCCCTTGGTGTCCGCGTTATGAGCCATGTTATCGGCCGTGGACATAAGCGGGGACATAAGCGTGAAGACCAGGGTAACGCCGAGCTGACCAAGCAGGGCGAACGGAATGGCAAGGCCGACTGCCGCGTTGGGCTCGAGACCCGTGGCGATAGCGAGAATGGCTGCCATGATGCCGCCGATGACGGCGTTAGGCGGCTGAGCGCCTCCGATCGGCATGTTGCCGATCGTCATGAGCTGATAGGTACCACCCACGAGAAGACCGGTGTTGAGGTCGCCAAGGATAAGACCGATGACGGCGCCGGTGACGATGGGCTGATAGAGAGACTCGAGGAAGTCAAACTGGTCGATTGCCGCGATGAACGTGACGACGAAGACCAGAGCGATCTGGATGATCGAGTATTCCATCTTGCTCCTCCTTTCAAAATGTATGTACGCACTTTGGATATCACGTACAGAACGTCAGGGTTTCACTCCTGACAACGTGGATCACGAGGATTACGAGAAGAGCTTGCTCGTGTCCTCAACAGGCGTGCTCGGAACGCGCCTGATCTCCAACTCCACCCCCAATTCCTGCAGCTCTTTAAACGCAGCGACATCCTCGTCGTTAACTGCGACGGAGGTGGCGACTTGGCGCTTTCCTTCCGACATGTGCATGTTGCCGATGTTTACCTTCTTTATAGGCACACCGCCCTTGACGAGCGTAAGCACGTCTTCCGGTGTTTCGGCCACGATGAAGATCTTCTGGCGCGGGCTCGCCTTGCCAATGACGTCGATGGTCTTCTGCAGGGAGAAGAAACGCGTAGCGACGCCGGCGGGAGCGGCCATCTTCATGAGGTTCTGGCGCATGGTGTTGGACGCCACGTCGTCGTTGGCGACGAGGATGAGGTTGGAGCCCAGAGTGGAGTTCCACTGGGTGGCAACCTGACCATGAACCAGTCGGTTATCGATGCGGGTAAGAAGAATGTTGGGTTCTGCCATGTTGATCAGCTTCCTTTCGTTATTTGCTGACGACAGTTACTTGATCTCCTGAATCGCGTAACGCGAAACATCTACGACGGCTCCGGATCGGACTTTGATCTGGACCTTCTCGCCTTCGATGCCTTTGACGGTTCCGTAGATACCGCCGGCGAAAAGAACCTCCTGACCCGGCTTGAGCTCGGTGTGCAGCTCCTTGAAGTACTTTTGCTTCTTCTTCATGTTGATTTGCGACCAGATGGTGTAAATCAAGCCCATGATGGCAAGCAGGCCTAAAAGGGCGACCGAGGAGCTCAGGACATTGGCTCCGAAATCGGCCATTAGATGCCGTCCTCGTCGCCGAAGATATCCTCTTCCTCGGAGCCGGCAACGGATGCGACCGTCTGGGCGGTGATGCCCGTCTGGCCAACGGTCACGGCCTGCTCGCCAAGCTCGGCGAGCGTGGCGTTGCCGCGGAGGAACAGAAGCTCAATAACCATGGGAAGGTTGGTGCCGGTCAGAACCTCGACGTTGTCGACATCCTGGGCAATCATCATCGACTGGTTGAACGGGGTGCCACCAAGCAGGTCGGTAAAGACGAGCACGCCATCGCACTCCTCGCGCATGGCGGTAATAGCGGCGCGGAGATCCTCACCGTAGGAAGCAGCCTGGTCGCCCTCAAAAGGAACGACGGTAAAAGCGGGCTGGTCGCCAGCAACCATAGCGATAGCGCTTGCGAGGCCGGGTGCGAACTGTCCATGACCGGTAAGAATAAAGCCAACCATTCAAATTTCCCTTCCGAAGGTGTGTACGATCTGAGTCCTATGATTTTCGGAAGCCAGCGGGCGCTCGCCCTTAAAGCTTCTTAGAAAGCGTACTTTGAAGACCAGTGGTTTCTAAACTGGTAGTAACCACGTGACGTGTTGTTGTCACTATATCACCCCAGAAGAGGTCGCTTTCGTTGATTCATACGGTAAAACGTTTTTGCACCGCTCACGGTGATAAATCGACCGTTTACCGCTCGTTAACACTTCTACCTGCGGCTTTGAAACCGTTTCGAAATGATTCGACGAATGATCGGAACCTTTTCTGTGTCTAAACAACGCAGGGTGGCCAAAAATGGCATGTAGAAAAAATGCAGGTCATTGTGAAGATTTGTGAATTGGTCTTTTTGACTTAATACCAGTTAGAACCAGTTTAGAAATTATCGGTGAACGGTAGTTTTCGACCGCTCAGCGGTTATTTCCAATCGTTTGCAGCTCCTTTTCCATATGAATTAGGGAAACCCGATGAAGCACTTGCGCGGGCGCGAGGCCTATCCTATTGATTTCGGCAACAAAAAGCCCGCTAGAACGTTGTCCGTTCTAGCGGGCTCAATCAGGTAGATCGGTTAGCGCGCAGTAGTGCAGGCAAACCTTACGCAAACAGGCCGTAGATGCTGATGTTGGCCTTGGCGTAGAGGCCGTTCGCATACTCGGTCCACTTGGAGCTGGCGCTCGAAGCCTGCGAGGAATACTGCTGGTAGGCGGTGTAATAGGCGGTCATGGCTTGCTTATAGGTAGCGCTATCGGCCGTAAAGGCATCGTCAGCGAAGGCCTTGGCATAGGTGCTGTCGGCATCCTTCCAGGTGCCCTTCTCGCTATCCCACTCGTCACCGGCAAGGTTGATGATGTAATCGGCGTAGTCCTTGCTCGCGGTCTCCTCGTTGCCGTCAGCAGGCTCGGTCGGGGCGGTCGGCATGCTTGCGGAGCTATCGCCCACCTTCTTCTTGTAGAGCTTCTGCAGCGTCGCGGACTGGCGGACGATCTGCTTGGCCTGGTCCTTGGACACGCCGTACTGCGTGGCCATGGTCTTGTAGTCGGAGGTGCCGATGGAATCCTCGGCATACTGCTTCATTTCCTTGGAAGAGACGGTAATGCCCTCGTCCTCGGCAGCGTCCAGCAGAATCTGGTTGCGCACGTAGGACAGGATAACGTCGGCAGACGGAGCGGTGTAGTTGCCGTCGTCGTCCTTGACGGTGTCAAGGCTGTACTGGCTCTCGATGGCCTCACGCGCGGTGATGTCGCTCTTCTTGCCGTTGTAGCTATAGCTCGCCACGGTCGAATCGAGCTGGTCCTCGGACAGGGTCGCCGAGCCGACGCCCTTGCCGCCAAAACCACCGTTGCCGATAAAGAAGCCGACCACAGCAGCGATCACGACTGCAACCACGAAGGCGGCAATCATCGTCTTCTTGTGCTTGGATGCGCGGTCGTCTTCGTCGGAACCCAGGATATCGTCGTCCTCGTCCTGCTCCTCGGGCATGAGGTTCTCGTCGGCGGCGTCCGCGGCGATCTTTGCCTCCAGGCGAGCGTCCTCCTCCTCGGCCGTCGTACCGGCGGCAATATGTTCGGCAGACGTACCGGGGACCAGATCGATCTTCTCCTCCTCATCACCATCGGGGCCTTCGCCGCGCTCGATGATCTGGATGCCGTCGATCTCGTCCTTCTCGTCCTTCTTTTGAATCAGACCCATATCAGTTACTCCTTGTTAGGAAACATAGTCCGCAATAGAATACGCCCGACAAAGCGCCGGGCGTATTGATTCTCAGGTTATACGCAAACACTTAAGTACTATTTAGGCGTTTGCAGTCTGCATGCCTTAGGCCAGGTGCGCGATAACGGCATCGGCAAAGGCCTGCGTGCCCACAGCGCCCTCAACGGAGCCGGTCTGGGCACGACGAACGTCGCCGGTAACCTGCTCACCCTCGTCGAGCGTGGCAGAAACGGCGGCGCGGATGCGATTGGCCGCGTCGTTCTCGCCCAGGTGATCGAGCATCATAGCCGCGGACAGAATCTCGGCCGTGGGGTTAGCGATATCCTGGCCAGCGATATCGGGCGCGGAGCCGTGCGTCGCCTCGAAGATGGCGCAGTCGGCACCGATGTTGGAGCCGGGGGCCATCCCTAAGCCGCCCACCAGGCCGGCGCACAGGTCGCTGACGATGTCGCCGTACAGGTTGGGCAGCACCAGGACATCGAAGTCGTTGGGGTTCTGGACCAGACCCATGCAGGTGGCGTCGACGATCTTGTCGTTGAACTCGATATCGGGATAGTTGGCAGCCACCTCGCGCGCCACGCGCAGGAACAGGCCGTCGGTCGCCTTCATGATGTTGGCCTTGTGCACGGCCGTCACCTTTTTGCGGCCGCAGCGGCGGGCGTACTCAAAGGCGTACTCCACAATGCGGCGGCTCTTGGCGATGGAAATCGGCTTAATTGAGATGGCGGAATCCGCAGCGAAGGTCTTCTGGCCCGAGCGCTCGACGAGCTGCGAGAGCTCCTCGACCTCGGCAGCGCCCTCATCGAACTCGATGCCGGCGTAGAGGTCCTCGGTGTTCTCGCGCACGATGACCAGGTCGACGTCGCGGAAGCGCGAGCCGTCGCCCGGCTGCGACAGGCAGGGGCGAACGCAGGCGTACAGGTCGAAGTGCTTGCGCAGGGCCACGTTAACGCTGCGGAAACCCGTGCCGACCGGCGTGGTGATGGGGCCCTTGATGGCAACCTTGGTCTCGGCGACCGCGTCGAGCACATGTTGGGGCAGCGGCGTGCCAAACTCGTCCATGACGCCGGCGCCGGCCTCCTGGACGTTCCAGTTGATCTGGACACCGGTGGCCTCGACCACGCGGCGCATGGCCTGCGTAATCTCGGGACCGATACCGTCACCGGGAATCAGGACTACATCGTGCGCCATAATCTGTTACTCCTCGTCTTCGGCGTCGTCAGATTTTTTAACGCTAGCACGCTTCTTCTTTTTGGAGAGATCCAGGCCAAAACGTTTAACAAGCATTTCGCAAATCTCGCTCGAACGGGCCTTGAGATAGCTGCCCTTGCCGTTCTCGGCATCGAACTTAAGGCGCAGCGCAAGCTTCTCGGCGACCTCGGCGTCAATCTCGCCCTGGCCAAACTCGTACAGGCAACCGAGCATGTCGCGATACTCGAGGTCGCCGTGGTAGCACTGGATGGCCTCGTCCAGAATGGGCCAAGCCTCTCGCGAACGCTCGACGCTCGTGGCACCCCACACGCACAGCAGACGGAAGGCGGAGTAGCGCAGCGTGGACGAAATCTCGTCGAACAGCGCGGTCTCGGCGCCCTCAAAGGCATCGCCCAGCTGCTCGGGGCAGGTGGTGGCGAGCGCCGTCAGGGCATCGAGAGCCTCCCAACGGGTCTGAGCCTCGGGGCGATCGAGCGCCTCGATCAGCGCGGGCACGCAGGGAACGACGCGCTGCGGATCGCGCTCGGCAAGCAGGTGCAGCACGCGGGCGGCAAACTGGCGGATGCGGCGCGTGGGGCAGCCGAGCTCCTTGACCAGACGGTCGACGGCGTTCTCGTTCTCCTCTGCCAGCTGAAGCTGTGCCAGCTCCTCGTCGGTAAGCTGTTCGTCTTTGTTTTCTGCCATAGTTACCTCTTCTTACTATTTCTTAGCGTGCTTGCCAGCACCCTTGCTGTCATCGGTGACCGAGATGAGCTGTCGGTCGGCTGCACCATTGTGACGCGCACGGCGGCGTTCCTCGGCGTCGCCCGCGTCGGCGGCGGCGCGGTGAGCCTTGTTGACGTTAAAGACCTCGTCGTGCTTGCGCCACGGACCGACGGACTCGCCAAAGCTCATCTTAAGGCCGGCGATAAATCCGCCGAGCCAGCCGATCGGCGCAAACTGCACCAGCGGGAACAGCGAGAACACCCAGGTCAGCAGGACAACCGCCGCCGCACCTGCAAAATTGGCGATCCAGTAATCGCGCTTGGTGATGACGCGCTTTTCGCACGCCCACTGGCCGCACAAAAAGCCGATGTAGATCGCAAAGAGAAAGAGCACCAGCGCAAGCACCACGAACGTCCAGCTCATGGGCGCTACTCCTCGTGATGATGGCCGCAGCAGCACTCGTGGCCGTCGTCATGACCGTGGCCGCCGCAGCACTCGTGGTCCTCGCCATGGTGGTGGCCACAACCGCACTCGTGGTCGTCGCCATGCTCACCACAACCGCAGCCTTCCTCGTGGGCACCGTGCTCCTCGGGACGATACTGCGACCAGTCCAGACCGGCGGCGATGGCGTCGGCCTCCTCCTTGTAGAGGACCGTAATGGCCTGGGTGCCCAGCTTGGCGCCACCAATGGCGTCGAGCATGTCATAGAGCGTAAAGGCGACGTCGGCGCCGGGCAGCGCGAGCTCGCGGTCGTCGGCATAAGCGAGTGCCAGGCGCAGGTCCTTGATGAAGTGCTCGACCATAAAGCCGGGCTTGTAGTCGCCGTCGAGCGCCTTGGGAGCCAGGCTCTCCATGGCGCCGGACTTGCCGGTACCGCCCAGGATCATCTGGCGGGTCTTCTCCAGATCAAGGCCGCTCAGCTCGGCAAATGCCATGGCGTCTGCCATGCCGACCATGCAGGCGCCCAGCGACACCTGGTTGGCGAGCTTGGCAGCCTGGCCCTTGCCGGCGCCGTCGAAGCAGCAGATGTTGGCCGCAAAGGTGGCAAGGATGTCGCGGACCGGCGCGATGTCGTTCTCGGTGGCGCCCACGATAGCCGTGAGCGTGCCGGCGATAGCTCCCGACTCACCGCCGGTGACGGGGCAGTCAAACGCCATGCGGCCGGAAACCTGGGCGGCCTCGGCAATGTCGCGCGCCAGCTCGGGCGAGCTCGTGGTAAGGTCGATCAGGACCGTGCCGGGCTTAGTGCACGCGAGCAGACCGTCGCCCGCCAGGTAGAGCTCCTCGACCTCGGAGGGATAGCCCACCATGGTAAAGACGACATCGGCGTTAGCCACGGCATCGGCCGGCGTATCGGCCCAGACGGCACCGCGCTCAACGAGCGCTGCAGCCTTGGACTTGGTGCGGTTGTTGACCGTGACGGGATAGCCAGCGTCCAGAATGTGGCCGGCGATGGGGGCACCCATAATTCCGGTGCCGATAAATGCGACAGAGAGCTTGTTTGCCATGAAACCTTTCCTTTTGGGTTGGGTGTTATTACCAGGTTGAATACTCGGTGCCAGCGTTTGAGCTGTGAGTCGAGGGCGATTACGGACGCAGCGCTTGCCTACTGACCGCGCACGCGGCGGGCGATACGGTCGGAAAGCGACGCCTTGTCGGCGCGGTTCTTACCCCAAAACGCGCAGGCCACCATGCCGGGGCCCACGTGCGAGCCGATGGTGGGACCCACGGAGCCGCGAATGATCGTGACGTCGGCGCAACCCTCCTCCTTGCGGATGGCAGCTTCGAGCCAGTCGCCGTCCTTCTCGGCATCGGCCGTCATGATTGCGATGGGCATGGTGCGGTCGGGCACGTAGTTCTCGCGGAACGACTTGAGAATGGACTTGAGCGCCTTCTTGCGGCCGCGGTTGACGCCGATCAGCGACAGCGAGCCGGCAAGGTCATAGGAGAGCTCGGGCTTGACATCGAGCTTTGCCGTGAGCTGCGCCGCCGCGGGCGGAATGCGGCCGCCGGCAGCTAGTGCGTCGAAGCTCTCGAGCGTAAAGTAGCCGTGGACGTAGGTCTTTGCCTCGTTTGCCCAATCGACCAGCTGCTTGGCGGTCAGTCCCGCCGAACGCTGGCGCACGGCCTCGAGCGCCAAGAGCGCGCCGGTCGCGCAGGGCAGAGCGTTGTCGACCACGTAGAGCTCAAAGTTGGGATACTCGGCGCGCACGGCATCTGCCGCCTGGCACGCGGAGTTGTAGCTCGACGACAGCGCCGAGGTAAAGCACAGGTAGACCGTGGGCGTGCCCTCTTTGGCGCACTCGGTAAAGAACTCGATATAGCGACCGAGCGACACAGCCGAGGTGGACACGCGGGCACCGGCGCGCATGCGGTCGTAGAACTCCTTGGGCGTGATGCTCGACCAGATGTCATCCGTGCGCTCCTCGCCATCGATAATGAAGGGGAAGCCCAAGATATCGACATCGAGGTTCGCGGCGACCTCGGGGCTAAAGTCGCAGCAGGTATCGACGACGATGCGGCAGCGGTCAGAATGGCCGGTAGATGCAGCCTTGTCCATCAAAGCGACTCCTTACGTAAAAAAGGCGACCATCCGCATGGGATGGCCGCCAACCGTTAACTCATGCAAGTTAACGTATTTTACTCGTCAAGTGTTTCGATGCGGGGCTTGATGATGCCATATCCACCATTCTTACGGTGATACACCACATTGATGAGGCCGGTCGTCGCGTTCTCGAACACGTAGAAGTCGTGGCCGAGCAGATCGGTCTGTACCAGCGCCTGCTCCTCAGTCATCGGGGTGACATCGATGACCTTCTCGCGGACGAGCAGGTCGTCCTCCTCCTCGGGCAGCAGCAGGTCGGCCAGATCCTCGACGCGCTCGACCGGCGCGACATCCGCGGCGCTGGCACCGCCCTGACGGTTGTCCACGACCTTGGTCTTGAACTTGCGCAGCTGGCGGGTGACCTTATCGGCGGAGAGATCGATGGCGGCATACATATCTGAGCCGTGCTCGGCAACGCGAATCACAGAGCCGCGAGCACGAACCGTGACCTCGACGATTGCCGGGTTGGGGTTCGAGGGGTTCTTCTCATAGCGAAGTACAACGTCGACCGTCATGGGCTCGATATCGAAAACCTTGAGCGCCTCGCCGATCTTCTCATCCACATGCGCACGCAGAGCATCGGTTACCGTCGTCTTGCGTCCAGAAACCTTGATATCCATACGTGGCTCCAATCTGCCTCGGGGACTTACTGTACTGGCTATGTACCCATTGCCGTGCATTTAATCACCCGAATTCCCAAAGACCCGAATAACGACTGCTTGATACCGCATACCGAAGTCTCGCACTTTTCTGTGGCAAAGTGCGCTATAGGAGAGCGACGGCGACTTTGTATTTGGTCCCGAAAATTGGCTTTGACCTGCTGGTTTTATTGGGATGAAAAAGCCGGGCTCCCCCATCGGGGAAGCCCGGCAGTGCGTGTTGAAACCGTGAAGAGGTGTCCTTTCCAACGTATAGGAGACACCACCCCTAGCAATAACTAGCTATTGAGTTTGTTAATGTCGTCGTCGGTGATAGTGCCTTCCTGGCTGGACGATTGGTCCTCGGAGGATGCGGTCTCATTGTTGGAATCGGAGGACTCGCTGCCGGAGGACGTGGTCTCACTGGACTCAGAGTCGCCCGGCTGCACGTTAGCGCCCGAAACCGTCTTAGTGGTGAGGTCGTAGGGAATCTGACCGTACCAGACGCAGTGAACCGCCTCGAGCGTACCGTCGACCGTGATGTCGTCGAGGGCATCGCTCACGGCACGGCACAGTTCGTCATTGGACGAGAGGCCCGCAACACCAAGCGTCGAGGGCGCCTCGAGCGCACCGACATAGGAGACCTCGCTCATCAGGCGTGCAAGGTAGCCGCCGGCTGTGGAGTCGCAGATCACATAGTCGACCTCGCCGGACTCGAGCGCCTCAAAGCACTCGTTGATGTTGGAGTAGGTCTTTTGGTTGGCGGTGATGCTCTGCTTAGCAAGCGCCTCCTGCGAGGCCGAGGACATCTGAATACCCAGAGTAGACGTGTTAAGGGTATCGGTGGAAACGCTTAGCGACCCACCATCGCTGGTTTTACCGAACACGGAAGCGGCATCGTACAGGCAGGTGCCGAGCGAGCTAACGTCCCCGTCCGTGGAGTTGATCTCGCCGATAAAGATATCGGCCTTTTTGTCGCCGAGCGCGGAACCTGCCGAGGACGCATCGACAAAGGCGACCTTAAGGCCCATGCGGCTTGCGAGGGCGCGGGCGGCGTCGACCGCATATCCCGTGAGCTCGCCGTCGGCGCCCTGCATGGCCTGCGGCGCATCGGAAGTATCGAGGGCGACCGTCAGGGTTTCGGGAGTGACCAGGGCATCGTCCGACACCGCCGGCGTGACGGTCTCGTACTCGATCTGGTCGATCGTGGGAGTCGTGAACGTAGACAGCGGGTTGAACGCGCATCCGCTCAGGCCCAAAACGGCGATGACCGCTGCGGCCCCAGCACCTAACCGAGCCGCGTGCATCAAGCTGCCCCTCACCATGTCCACTACCCTGCCTTCTGTGTCGTATACGATCCGTGCGTTGCGCGAAATATCAGGTTGTTCCCACCAGCTGACCTGGTATTTGACCCCACACTTGCGCACCGGGGTGTTTGCTCGGGAGGCCGCAGCCACCTTCACGACTGGCCCGCTCGCCCGCGAGGCGGTATTGCCCCAAAGAAAGTAGAACGGACGGTGCGGCTTACATCTAGGACGCGCCATGATCGCGCCGCGCGCACGCGGTCGCTTACGTGGATCCCTTTGACCGCGTCTGTCTTGGACTAGGACGGGCATTTCGTCCGTCCGCAACCACAGCCTGGCAGGAACGTAGCGCATTATAGCTAAGTTCAAGCTAAAGTTTAAGGTTAGGGGCGTCATTCGCATCGCGAGTACAGATTTCGCAGGTCGGGGCGGATCATTCGTGCCCCCATGAAGCCCGGAGCTCCCCCACGGGGAGCTCCGGGGCACCCGTCTCAGGGTGCCGTGTGCAAAAAACGGCAAATATGAGTACTGTTACCAATTTAGTAGCAGAGTATTACCGCCTCACGAGCCCTTTTTGAGTTCCGCACAGCCTGCTTGGCGCCAAGATATTCCACATTCGTTTATTATCTCTTCGCTGAATCCAAATTATCGGCCCAAGTTTCTTTGTTTTTGCTGTCACTAATCTAGTAACAGTACTCATATTTGCCGTTTTTTGCACAGAGCATATAAACAGACCCTCTATAAAGCCATAGTTTTACGCTGGCTTGAGCCCAAAGCACGCTCGGAGCGTATTCAGCAGAGCATCTTGCCTCTTTCGACGAGCCTCTACGCGATTCTGATATCGCTTACCCATACGCTGGTGGATGCGCCATGCGAGCGCTTCCATCGCTTCCATGTCGCGGAGCATTTCGTTGTTGACCGTCGCGACCTCGATTCCCATAGTAATCAAGCCCGTGTTGCGTTTTTCATCATGGATACGTCCCCTCCGAGAGGAATGGCCCAGCTCACCGTTGTATTCCAGGTCAAACCGGGCTGTTTCCTGATACGCATCGCAAACTGCATGCGGCATCCCCGAGATTGCCTGCGCACGGTCATCGAACTCGATCTTGTAGTCGGTCTTAAAAGGTCCGCAGGCAAACCCGCCATAGGAAAACGGAAGCGAAAACAGAGCGAGCATGATGCACTCCATGGGCGAGCGCAGGTTTTCTGACAAGTAGGGACACAGACGCTGCAGTTGTTTGGCCGCATTCCCCTTGCATACCGCGAGGTAATCTGCCAGACGATCGGGCGTCAGCACCGGCTCAACCTCAAAGTAGCCCACATCTGCTGGCCGGTCCTTGTCCTTTGCAAGTTTATTCGTAACAGGCGAGGTGTAGGGAGGCAGATACTTCCCGCGGTCACTCAGCGAAATCTTAGAGCACAGCTCCTGAGCCAGGGCAAATGCCTGGATGCAGCCGGCCTCGCGCGCAACGGCAACACAAAGGGCCTCGGGAGATAGACTGTACACCCCCGGTTCCACCTCTAGAATCGAGCCAGCGGGCAACCCGGAGCATACGGACCAGCTCACGCCAAGAATGCGGCGGCGCTGCGCTGCAGACCCTACCAGCAAGCACAAATCCTCTTGCACCTCGCTGCTTGCGGCTCCAATCCGCACCAAGTCGGGAAGATAGATGTCCTCGGTCGAGGGCGACGACGTGCACAGCACACGGCGCTCTTCATCAGGATCGAGGTCCCTCCAGCTGATGTAACCCATTTGTCGGCGCTCGGCGCGCATCATGCGTAGCGCCGAGGCGCCTGTTAGGATTACGGAAGCCGCTAGCTGTTCGCCTGTCGGCTCGTTGCACCGCTCAATCTTTACTGCCACAAAACCACCCCTACCAAACGCGTGCGATAGCAAGGCCATCGACTGCCGCAGCGCCGGCGCGCTTGAGTTCCGCCGAAGCCGCGGCCATCGTCGCGCCCGTGGTGATAACGTCATCGATAAGCAGCAAGCGGCGGCCGTGCACGTCCTCAACCGTCTCGTACATGCCTTGGGCACGCTCGCGGCGCTCCTCACGACCGAGTTCGCGCTGGTCGCCATGCCCGTACTTGACGAGAGCATCGAGCAGGGGAACACCCGACAGCTCGCAAAATGGGCGCGCGATAGCCTCCATATGATCAAAACCACGCCGCCGAAACGCTGCCGCCGTCGCAGGCACAAACACCACAGCATCCGCACCGGACAGCACGCCTCCGTAGCGATCGGGCGCTACGACCTGGGCATGCAGGGCGGTGTCGTAGAGCAGCTCCGCCAGATACGGAGCCAGACGTCGCTCGCCCGCATCCTTGTACGCTTTAATGATGCGCGGCAGCGGATGCGCATAGACGGCGCACGCCAGGCAGCGGTCGAGCGCCTCCGCCATTGCCGAGGACGTGCCCTCGACCGAACACTCAGTGCACAGCAAATCCCCAAACGGGGCGCCGCATCGGGTGCAGCTATGACGTGGGTCGATGAGCGTGAGCGCGGCCAGGCAGTCTTGGCAAATAAGCGCACCGGCGCGCTCGCAGCCGGCACATCGTGTTGGCGACAATGCCTCGAGCGCCTCGCGTGCCGCCCACTCGGCAAACGGTAGCAATTCGTCCGCAAACGGTAGGGCACCGGCACCCTGCAGGCGGCTCAGTATGTTCAGATGACTCTTCAAGACACAACCCTCCCTACATTCGGTCGCAGGGAGGGTTGTTGATTCGGCGCTATGATACCCCGATGCGCTCGGGGCAAGGCGGGCTAAATCCGCTCGCGGGCGTTATTCGCCGGCGGGCGGTTGTGGTGCGGACGAAGACGGGATCGAGCCCTCGCCACCATCCTGGCGCGGCTTGCGGGAACGGCGACGGCGACGGCGCTTTTGACCCTGGTCGGCCGAGCCCTCGCCACCGCGATCCTCGCGCGGCTCGCGCTCGTCGCGAGCGGCGCCACGCGAAGCCTTGGCAGCCGCTCCCCCGCCATCTCCGGGACGACGGCGCGTGACCTTGACCTCGCCATCCGAGACCTGATCGGCCACGGAGGGCACTGAGGGCTTCTGCTGCGCGCCCGAGGAATGGCGACGGCGCGGACGCGGCGCGCGCTCCTCCTCGCCACGTGACTTGCCGCTCTTGTCGACAGGCGCATCGGAGGCCGAGGCGCCCTTGGAAGCGGCACCGGCCTCGCGAGCAGCTGCGGCGCGGAAGGCGTCCTCGCGCTCCTCGCTCGACAGATGACGGCGGCGGCGACGTGTGGGGTTCATGCCACCGCCGCGATTCTGCTGCTGGGGTTGCTGAACCTCGCGCTCGCGAGAGGCGTGCTTGCCCGCGGCTGCAGCCTCGGTAGCATCGCCCGAGCCCGCGCGCTTGCGGCGGCGACGGCCATCGGCCGCCCCCTCGGCCTCGGGCGCCTCGGCCTTGCCGCGGCCCTTTCCGCGGCCACGGCCCTCGCCCTGGCTCTGAGCAGCGCGGGCATCGGATTCAGCATCGCGACGGCGGCGCTTGGGCATCGTCGTCCCCGCCAGACGGTCGGCGCTCGACAGGCCATCGCCCACGTCGACGCCGTTCTCGCGATCGAGTTCCATGAGCGCCAGGCGCATCTCGGGCGACTCGATGCGCTCGAGCACATCGCGCGTCACACAGTCGGGGCGGCAGTTGCAGCCCTGTTCGGCGGCCTTCTTTTTGCAGCCCTCCGAGCACGTCATATCGGCCAGGTTGACCTTAAAGACCTTGCCGTTCTCCAGGCGCAGCACCAGCTGCTCACGCGGCGTGTCATATTCCTGGATACGCGCCTTGCCAAGCGGCGTATCGATGAGCGTCTTCTTTTTGGGCGCACGGCTCTTAAAGTCCTTGTACGCCTCGAACTCATAGCGCAGGCAGCACATCAGGCGGCCGCAAACGCCACTGATCTTGGACGAGTTGAGCGGCAGGTCCTGCTCTTTTGCCATGCGAATCGAGACGGGCTCAAACTGTCCGCCAAAGCGCGTGCAGCAGAGTTCCTGTCCGCACTGGGCATAGCCGCCCACCAGGCGGGTCTCGTCGCGCACGCCGATCTGGCGCATATCGACGCGAATGTGCAGCGTCGAGGACAGGTCCTTGACGAGCTGGCGAAAATCGACGCGCTCCTCGGCCGCAAAGTAGAACACGGCCTTCTCGCCGCCAAACAGGTACTCGACGCCCACCGGCTTCATCTCGAGGTCGAGCTCCTTGACCAGGCGGCGGAAGTCGACCATGGCCTCGTCGCCCTGGATGGCCAGGTCGTCGGCAAGCTGGAGGTCGATGTCGCTCGCCACGCGCAGCACGGGCTTGAGCGGCTGACCGATCTCGTCTTGCGGCACCTCAAAGGGATCGGCCGTGACCAGGCCGATCTCGGTTCCGCGCTCGGTGGAGCAAATGGCATAATCGGCCTCGAGGATATCCAGATCCTGCGGATCGAACCACAGGTCGCGCGAGGCGTAGGTAAACTTAACGGGTACGACTAACGGCATTTCAGTGCCTTCCTGATATCGAACAGCATGACCTCGATGGCCAGCTGGGGAGTAACGTTTCTGGCGATGTTGCGCTCGGCGGTCGCGACCGCCTCGAGCGCCCGCGTGGCACCCGCAACATTCGTCGCGGCGGCAAGCCGCCCGATCGTGTCGCGCACGTCCTCGTTCACAACGTCTGCCGCCTCGTCCTGAAGCGTCAGCAGCACGTCGCGCATGAGCGTCCGCGCGCTCGCCAGCGCTTCCATAATACCCGAACGCTCGCGCGCGTTGAGTTCGCGCTTGTTGCGGTCCTCAAGCTGCTTCAATGCTCCACGCGACAGGTAGTCGGCGTTTTGCTCGAGCACCTTTTCCTGCGTGGACTTGACCTCGGCTAACGGCGCCTTAACGGCGACGATGAGTGACTTGGCACGGCTGAGCACGTCGGCCTCGTCGGCGGCAATGAGCGAATCGATGGCACGAACCATCTGACGGCGGGCGTCCTGGCGCTCGGCGCTCTTGAGGAACTCGATGCCACGCGTGGGGCTTCCCGCTACGGCGACGGCCATGCGGCAACGCGCAGGGTCCTGACCGGTGGCGCGGCTCACGGCCTGAGCGGCGACGGCGGGCGACACCAGCCGAAACGGCACGCACTGGCAGCGGCTCACGATGGTGGGCAACATCACGTCTGCCGAGGTGCCCAGCAAGATAAACATAACGCCCTCGGGCGGCTCCTCGAGTGTTTTGAGCAGTGCGTTGGCGGTGTTGGCGCGCAGCTGCTCGGCACGGTCAATGATGTAGACCTTGGCCTTGGCGCGGATGGGCGCCAGGGGTACGTCGTCGAGTAGCTCGCGCGTCTGGGCGATGAGGTAGCCCGTGGCGCTCTCGGGCGTGTAATAGTGCACGTCGGGGTGCGTATGGCGGGCGACGCGCACGCAGCTATCGCATGAGCCGCAGCCATCCTGCTCGCACAGGAAGGCTTGGGCGAGCGCCCACGCGGCGTCGAGCTTGCCCGCGCCGGGCGCGCCCAAAAACAGGTAGGCGTGCGATGCGCGACCGCTGGCGACGGCATTGGTCAAAAAGTCGCGCACGCGCTCTTGGGTGTCAAGCTTGGCCAGCAGGCTTGTCTGAGCGGGGGCCATGTTACTCGGCCTCCTGGGCAAGCGCGGCGGTGACGGCGTCCTGGGAAATGTCGAGGCCGTAGACGCGAACCTGCTCGACCGTCCGCGCGAAGACGTCCTCGATGGACGCGGTCGCGTCGATGAGCTTTACGCGGTTTGGTTCCTCGGCGGCGATGGCGCAAAATCCCTGGTAGACACGCTCTTGGAAGGCCATGCCCTTAGCCTCCATGCGATCTGCCGCGCCACGGGCTGCCATGCGCAGCGCCGCCTGCTCGGGCGTGATGTGATAGACGAGCGTGAGCGCCGGGTGCGTCCCCGCGACGGCCAGGTTGTTGGCATCGCGTACTATCTGGCGATCGAGGCCATCGGCAAACGCCTGATAGCAAGTTGTGGAATCGTAGAAGCGGTCGCACAGGACCACCTTGCCGGCAGCAAGGGCGGGAGCTATGACCTCGTGCACCAACTGGGCGCGCGCGGCCTCGTAGAGCAACAACTCGCAGGTGTCGCCCATCGCCGTATTGGCGGGGTCGAGCAGCAGAGCACGGATCTTTTCGCTGATGGCGGTACCGCCCGGCTCGCGCAGGGTCACAACCTGGTAGCCGGCAAGGTCGAGCGCACGGGCAAGCAGGCGCGCCTGCGTAGATTTACCGGCGCCATCGACACCCTCGAGCGTAATGAAGCTATGTTGAGCGGGCTCAAAAGCCATGGGCGCAGCCCCTTCCTACAAGGCGCGTAAATGCGAGTTATAGCAACCAAGCCATGATACCCCAGGGGCAGGGGCTAGGTGGCAGTTAGGAACGTTCCCAAAGTGCCGGCAGAAAAGGAACGTCCCCAACTGCCGATCTTCTAAGTTGCGGTGAAATAGGGACTGAATACGCCTTCTAACAGCAAATACAATCCCTATTTCACCGTAAGTTAGGAGTGGGCGCGGGCGTTGATGGCAAAGGAAATGTCGCGCTCGAGGGCTAGAGCCTGTTCGCGTTCGAGGTCTTGGGTGAGGATTGCCAGCACGTAAGGGCGCTCGGCATAGACGATTGCAGCATCGTGCTGAGCATTCGCCAGACTGCCCGTTTTGTGCGCGACCAAAACGCCGTCGGGAACGCCTTCAACAATACCGCGCGCGTCTTCCTGCGCCAGCAGATATCCGCGCGCTCGCTCGCACAGCTCGGGCGTCGCGATTGTCCCCGCCGCCAGCCGCTGCAGCACGGCCGCAGCATCACGGGCGCTCGTATAGTTCTCGCGACCTTGTGCCTGGGCCTCGGCATCCATCATCAGGCGAGCAAGCACGGTCTGGGTCAGCCCCAATGTGGCACACGTTTCGTTGACCGTATCCATGCCCAGTCTGCCGATAACAAGGTTCGCTGCCACGTTATCGCTCTGGGCGATCATGGCGTGCAGCAGCTCGTCAATACTGTACGATACACCCGCGCCGCGCGACTGAATGTTGCCGCTGCCACCCACGATATCCTGTTGCGTTGCCGTTATCTGCTCGTCAAGGGACAGCTCGTCCGCTGTCACGGTCTCGAGCGCACAAGCGAGAATGGGAAGCTTGATGATGCTTGCCGCCACACGTCGCGCGTCCGGCGCCACAGCGACTTCACCATCGAGCGACGCGAACGTTTGTGGATCAAGCGCCACAGCATAGACCGAGGTAGACCCACTATACGGCTCGGCAAGGGCTTCGATATCTTGCTGAAGGCCGGCAATCCAAGACGCCCGGGAAACAGTTTCCGTCTTTTGAGCGGACGGATGATTCGCTTTTTGTTTGGCAGGGACAGCGGGGCCCTCAGCCTCGTTGCGGCGCGCGGCACAACCGCCGAGACTCATCACCGAGGCAAGCGCTCCGGTCAACATCCCGGTACAAAACACTCGACGCGAGCAATCGCGCGCAGCGAGGGGCGCATCCCCCGGCGGGAACCGGAACGCCTCCACGTTGTCGCCGCCACCCCGACCTTGCTCGCCGCAGTACACAGACTCACTCCCCACCATCGCATTCTACCGAGCCGTCGATAAACGGCCGCGCCGGACACCCAGCATGCCGCATTCACTGTGACGCATGCGACAGGGCTTGCGCGGCACGACTGTCCTCACATAACCAGTTGGGTCGGCGCGGCCCAACCGCACCTGAACCCCCTTATAATCTAGCCAACACATCGAGTGGAAGGAACCATCATGCCCCGGTTTTGTACCCATTGCGGCAAGCTTCTGAATGACGACGAGCGTTTTTGCACCAGCTGCGGAACGCCGGTAACCGATGATGGCCAGGCCTCTCAATCGCAAGAGGATGCGCAGGCGGACGTGACCGTGCAGTCCGCCCATCAGCCCGCGCCCGCTCCCCAGCCCGAAGTTGGCGCGACGCAGCAATGGGCGACGCCAGCCGGCTCCGCGCCGCAGCAGCCCATACCGACCGCTGCTCCGCAGGCCGGTGCTCCCGTCGCGCCCAAAAACAACAACGCTCTGTTTATCGGCATCATCGCCGTACTGGTCGTCGTGATTATCGCGCTGGTCGCATTCTTTATGATCGGACCGTTCAACAAGAACGCCGACGATTCCAAGGGCACAACCATCGAGAAGGTCAAGATCGACCACGATGACGACGATGTGTCCGTAAAGGGCGACCCCAACAAGCTTGACGATGATGATGACGATGACGCCCACGATGCCGCCACCATCAGCGAGCAGAACGTCTACGACCAGCTGAGCTCCTACTACAGCAGGCTCTCCGATCTTGATCAGCAAGTTCGCGACTGCGCCACCACGTTTAACACGTACTACCTCAAGGATGACCGCAGCTCGCGTCAGTCGGCCAGCGATGCCGCCGAGGAGCTCGAGGATCAGATCGGCGACCTGAAGGACGAGGTCGAGGACCTGGACGTTCCCATCGACTCGCAGAACTACAGCTCGTGGAAAGACATCATCGCGCTCTACGACGACCTGGAGAATCGCATTGACGTCATTTGCGATGCCTGGGAGATCAGCCTTGAGTACTCCAGCCCCGCCAACCACAAGGACGAGATCGTGGCGCCGCTGTCGCGCGACAACGTGGCGGGCACCAATGACAATAAGTACCGCCTAGACTTTGAGGAGCGCTACCCCGGCGCCAAACCCGTCGAAGTGAACTAGCGCTTTGTCGTTCCCGAGCCGGCAGTTAGGGACGTTCCTAAACTGCCGGCAGAAAAGGAACGTCCCTAACTGCCAGATAAAAAAACGAGCGAGGATTTTGAGGTCCTCGCTCGTTTTTGTTTTAGGTGATGTCTCGACCGTGCGGCTACTTGTCGGCAGCGGTCTTTTTGGTAGTCGACTTCTTGGCCGTCGTCTTTTTGGCGGTCGTCTTCTTGGCAGCAGTCTTCTTTGTCGCCGTGGTCTTCTTCGCCGTGCTCGCCTTGGTCGCAGTCTTGCGGCCGCGGGCGGGCTTCTTCTCCTTGGTCGGGCAGTCCATGTTGACGCAGATACGCCACGGGCCGCGCGCGGTGTTGACCACCACGATGGGGGCGCCGCACTCGGGACAGGTCTCGCCCGTCGCCTCGAGCTTGCCGCGTGCCGGCAGCGGATAGCTCACGCCGCAGTCATCATAGTTGGTGCAGCGGATAAAGCGCTTGCCGCTCTTTTCGCTCTTGTGCGCGATCAGGTCGCCATGGCGTCCTGCCTCGGCGCACACCTTGCACTCGCCCACCTTAAGGTCGGGCTCGTAGTTGGTGGGGCACGTGGGGTTCACGCAGATCTCGAAGGCCTTTTGGCGGAACGGCTGGCACTTAATGCGCGGCGCGCCGCACTCGGGGCACACGGCCGCCTCGCCCTCGAGCGGGCTTACCTTGACGCCACTCGGCACCGGATAGGTCACGTCGCAGTCGGGCCAGCCCATGCAGCCGATAAAGCTGCCGCGGGTCTTGGCGCTCGTCTTCATAACCAGGTCCTTGCCGCATTTGGGGCAGGCGCCCACGCGCGCATCGGCCGTGACGGCGTCGCTGATGGCGTCGCCCAGCTCCTGCGTGTGCTTGAGCAGCTCGTCGAGCACGCCGGCCAGCAGCGCGCGCGAGTGCGTCACGACATGCTCTTCGGTATCCTCGCCGCGCTCCACACGGGTCATATCGCCATCGAGCTCGCTGGTCATATCGGGGCTCGTGATGCGCGGGGCAAACTGCGTCAGCGCGTCGATGATGGCGATGCCTAGCTGGCTCGGCTCAACGGGATCATTTTTGAGATAGCGCACGGCGTACAGACGCTCGATGATGCTCGCGCGCGTGGACTTGGTACCCAGGCCGCGCTTTTCCATCTCCTGAACGAGCTTGCCCTGGCTATAGCGCGCGGGCGGCTCGGTCTGCTTGGCCTCGAGCTTAATGTCGAACACGTCGACCGTATCGCCCTGCTCCAGCGGCGGCATCTGCTCGTCGCGCTTAAGGCCGTACGGATAGGCCTCGCGGAAGCCAGGGGTCACGAGCACGTCGCCCGAGGCCACGAACGGCTCGCCGTTGACGTCGAGCTCGAGCTTGGTGTTCTCGATGGTCGCAGGGCCCATGAGCGTCGCCAGGAAACGGCGGGCGATGAGGTCGTAGAGCTTGCGTTGGCCACCGTCGAGCGTGGACGGATCACCCTCGCCCGTGGGGTAGATAGGCGGGTGGTCGGTGGTCTCGACCTTGCCGCGCGTGGGCTTCATGGGGCCGGCGAGCACCTTTTTGCACACGGGCGCCAGCGCCGGATTGATCTTTGCCAGGTCGCTCACCACGGCACCCAAATCGAGCGTCGCAGGGTACACAGTATTGTCGACACGCGGGTAGCTGATGAGACCCGCCATGTAGAGGGACTCGGCGATGCGCATCGTACGCGCAGGCGAGATGCCCTCGGCCGCGGCGGCAGCCTGCAGCGAGGTGGTCGCAAACGGCGTGGGCGGCTGCTGCTTACGCGAGCGCTTGGTCACCGCGGCAACGGTCGCCGTCGTGGCGCCATCGACGTGACCGTACGCCGTCTCGGCAGCATCCTTGTCGGTAAAACGCGCCGTTTTGTGCGCAATCTTAAAGCGGTCGTCCTCGGCGGCGCCTTGCGCGGCACCCATGCCGCGAATCTGCCAATAGTCCTCGGGCACAAACGCCATGCGCTCGCGCTCGCGCTCGACCACCAGGGCAAGCGTCGGTGTCTGCACGCGGCCGGCGGAGCGCACGTTACCAAAGCCGCCAAACTTGGCGAGCGTCAGGTAGCGTGTGAGCACCGCGCCCCAAATGAGGTCGATGTGCTGGCGGCTCTCGCCGGCGTCGGCCAAGTTCTGGTCGAGCGAGACGAGATTATCGAAGGCCTGCGTAATCTCGGCCTTGGTAAACGAAGAGTACTGGGCGCGGGCGACCGGCAGGTCGGGCGCCACCTCGCGCACCTTGTTGAGGGCGTCCGAGCCGATCAGCTCGCCCTCGCGATCGAAGTCCGTGGCGATAATGACGCTGTCGGACTTCTTGGCAAGGTTCTTGAGCGAGCGAATGAGCTCTTTCTCGGCCGGCAACTTAATGACGGGCGCCCAGGTGAGATAGGGCAGGCTCTCGAGCTTCCAGCCCTTGATGGAGATGCCATCGGCAAGAAACGGCTTGCGCTTGGTATCGTAGGGCGGACGTGCCAGGCCATCGGGTATGTCGGCCGGCAGCATCTCGCCGTCCTCGGTGACCGAATACCAGCCCAGCTTTTTATCGAACAGCACACTGTCGCAAAAATCGGGCGCAAGGATGTGACCGGCAAGGCCGATCGTCACGCACTCCTCGCCCTTCCACTCAAAACGGTAGATGGCGGTGTTGTACACCTTGTCCTTTTTGGGCTTGCCCGTGGACAGACGCTCGGCGATCTGACGCGCGGCGTCGTTTTTCTCGGCGATGATGAGCTTCAAAAGAGGCTCCTATCTCGTGTCTCTGCGGCTACGCCCGCCCGTATGGCGGCCGATTTACGCCCTTGCTTGCTCGATCTGCCCGATGAGCCAATCGCACCAGGCATCCATGCCCTCGCCCTTGCGCGCGCTCACGGCAAACCGCGGCGCCTGCGGATTGAGGTCATCGAGTGTCTTAGTATACCTATCCATGTCAAAATCGAAAGCCGGGGCCACGTCGACCTTATTGAGCAGCTGCGCGCCGGCGTGCTGGAAGATGCCCGGGTACTTGATGGGCTTGTCGTCGCCCTCGGGCACCGAGAGAATCATGATGGACAGGTTCTCGCCCAAGTCAAAGTCGACCGGGCAGACCAGGTTGCCCACATTTTCGATAAAGATGACGTCGATGTTCTCCAGACCAACGGCCTGGTCGAACGCGTCAACGGCCTCCATGATCATGTTGCCCTCGAGGTGGCACAGGCCGCCCGTGTTGATCTGGATGGCGGGCATGCCGGCTTCCTTCATGGTGATGGCGTCGACGTCCGAGGCGATATCGCCCTCGATGACGGCACAGCACAGGCCGGCCTTGTCACGCAGGCGCTCGTTGGTGCCCAGGATCGTGGTGGTCTTGCCCGAACCGGGGCTCGACAAGACGTTGATCACATAGGTGTTTGTCTCATTAAATCGCTGACGCAGCTGATCTGCCAGGCGCTCGTTGCGCGACAGAATCGGCGACGCGATATCAATCGTTTTCTCGGCCATACTCGGCACTCCTTACTTTGGCCCCTTTATACCCCATCACCAGATGGCTAGTGGGCTAATCGTCGGGGGTTTCGATTTCGATACTTGCGATATCGAGCTCGCGGCCGTGCAACAGACGCACATTGGCGCCGCCGCACTGGGGGCAGCGACAATGAAAGCGGTCGTGATCGAAGACCTCGCCGCAGTCCAGGCACTCGCTTTGTGGATGGACTTCCTCCACGGCAAGCTCGCAACCCTTCGTGAGCGGGTCCTCGTCGCGAAACGTCTCCCATGCAAAGTCGAGTGCCTCGCGCACGACCTCAGTCATATCCCCGATACGCAACGTCACCAAAACGGCGCGCGAGGCCCCCGCCCCACGCGCCGCGCGAATCACTGTATCGAGTATGCCGTTGACAATGCCAACCTCGTGCATACCGATTTACTCCTCGTCGTCCTCGTCGTCCGAGAACAGGTCCAGACGGCTCACGAACAGGCCCTCCTTGCCCTCGCGCGCGGTAATGACCACGCGGGCGATGGCGAGCGAGATCTCGTAGAGCGAAAGCAGGGCACCGTACATAAGGCCCAGCGTGACGGGCGAGCCGTCGGGCGTGATCACAGCCGAGCCCACGAGCAGGCCCACGTACACGTAGCGCCAGGCGCTGCGGAAAGCCGCGTAGGACACGATGTGGAAGACGGAAAGGTAGAAGATGATGAGCGGCAGCTCAAACGCCACACCAAAGCCGAACATAAAGAGCAGCTCCATGTTGACGTAGTTCTCCAGATCGGGCCACGCCGTAGCAACGGCCGAGGTCTCGCCGATAAGCCATTCAAAGCCCGCGGGGATGATGATGAAGTAGCAGAAAATGGCACCCAGAAAGAACAGCACCGTCGAGGCGAGCACCGTGGGCACGACCCACTTGCGCTCGTTGGGGCGAAGCGCCGGCAGGAAAAACGCCAGAATCTGCCAGATGATCATGGGCGTGCACATGACCACGGCCATCTTGATGGCCAGCGAGAAGCGCAGGCCAAAGCCGCCGAGCGTGGTGGTGATGTAGAACTTACCATCCGGCACAAAGGAGCGGATGGGATCTTTCAGGATGTCGAGCACAACAGGCGTGGCGAAATACAGCACGATAGCTGCGGCAAACACCGAGACGACCACGATGGTCAGGCGGCGACGGAGCTCTCCCAGGTGATCGAAGAGCGGCATACGCGCAGGTCCGATAGGCATTACTCATCGCCTCCCTTCGGGGCGTCGGCGGCAGCGGCGTCGTCCTCGGCCTCGAGTTCGCGAGCGAGCTGGTCGACGACGGCCTTGCGCTTGCGGGGACGACGGGCGTAGAGATCGGCCGTCGTGGGTTCTGCCGGCTCGGGCTCGGGCTCCGGCTCTGCAGCAGGCTCGGGCTCGACGGCAGCAGCGGCAGTGGCGGCAGGCTCGGGCTCGGCACCCTCGGCCTCGGACTCCTCAGCAGCACCCTCGCCCTCGGCGGCAGCCTCGCTCGCGGCCTTCTCAGCAGCAAGGCGGGCACGGCGCTCGGCAAAGGTCTCCTTCTTGGCGGGCGCAGCCGTCTCGACGGCATCCTCGTCCGCATCGGAATCGTCATCGACGGCAGCCTTCTTGGGCTTGACCGGGGCCGACGCGGCCTCGCTCACCGGATCGATAATCTCGGACTGAACAACGGCCGTCATCTTTTCCTGCGTCTCGCGGAACTGACGGATGGCACGGCCGATTGTGCGGCCCATCTGTGGGAGCTTATCCGGGCCAAACAGCAAAAAGCCGAAGACCACGATGATCGCGAGCTCACCCTCTCCAATACCAAACACACATACCTCCAAGGCTCGATGTGAGTCGAGCCCGCACCGCGCCATTCGGCCGGAACTCGTCTATTCATTCGGTCAAGTATAGCGCCCGTACGCCAAAACGTCCGAGCGCATCACAAACATATGCCAAACGGCACGCCCTTTTGGGGACAAAGATTATGCAGCGGTGATCGAAATCTCCTGGTCGACACCCAACAGCTGAACCACGCGCATCACCGGGGGCTGCACATTGGTGCAGCTAAAGCGCTTGCCGTGGTCGACCGCGTGGTGCGCGGCGCCCACGAGCACGCCAATGCCCGTCGAATCGATGTAGCTCACCTGGGCAAAATCGAGCTCAACGGCCTCAGTGGGCTGCTCGAGCGCCAGGTCGATAGCATTGCGCAGGCTATCGGCGTTAGAGATATCGATCTCGCCGGTTACCTTAATGGTGTAGAGCTCTGGCGTGGGGTTGGTGGAAATACCCAAATCCATGTATACGCTCCTTTACGTATCGAAGGTGCGGATAGTACGGGAAGCCGCGCGTTAGGCGCGCTCGGCACGCGCAAGCTCGGCAGCGACAAGCTTAACGGCCAGCACCAGCACATCGAGCGCGGCCTCCAGGTCCTCGACCGTGGGATAGCTCGGCGCGATGCGGATGTTGGTATCGCGCGGATCCTTGCCATAGGGCCAGGTAGCACCGGCCGGCGTGAGCTTGACGCCCAGGTCGGCACAAAGCGCGGCGACCTTTTGGGCCGAGCCCTCGGGACCATCGAAGCTCACAAAGTAGCCGCCGCGGGGGTGCGTCCAGGTGGCGCAACCCGTATCGCCCAGGCCCTCGGTGAGCTTGCGCTCAACGGCCTCAAAGCGCGGGCGCAAGAACTCGGCATGCTTTTTCATGTGCTCCTTGACCGCCTCGATGGTGGGAAGGAAACGCACGTGACGCAGCTGGTTGAGCTTGTCGGCGCTGATGAGGCCGGCCTTCAGGCGCTTGGAGAACTCCGCGATGACCGCGGGGCTCGCACCGATGAAGCCGATACCGGCGCCCGGGAAGGTGATCTTGGACGTCGAGGCAAATGCCACCACGCGATCCTCGGCGCCCGCCGCGCGAGCGAGGTCGAAAATATTGGCGAGCTCGTCGGTCTCGTCGTACAGGTCGTGCACGCAGTAGGCGTTGTCCCAGAAGATGCGGAAATCGGGCGCGGCCGTGGGCATCTCGACCAGGCGACGCACGGTGTCCTCGCTAAAGGTAATGCCCGTGGGGTTGGAATACTTGGGCACGCACCAGATGCCCTTGATGGAGTCGTCGGCGGCAACCAGGCGCTCGACCTCGTCCATGTCGGGGCCGTTGTCGGTCATCGCGACGGGGACATTCTCGATACCCAGGTCGGCGGTGATGCCAAAGTGACGGTCGTAGCCGGGAACAGGGCACAGGAACTTGACCTTCTTGCCGTCATGCGCGGCCTCGTAAGCCTCCCAAGGCTCGCTGCCGCACGAGCCGCAGCGCCAGAACATGCCGGCGATATCGTGCTCGATCAGCAGGCTCGACGAACCCAGCACGAGCGTCTGCTCGGCGGGGCAACCCAGGAACTCCCCTGCCAGCTTGCGCGCCGAGGGAATGCCCTCAAAGCAGCCGTAGTTGGAGCAGTCGACGTTGCCGTCGTGCAGATCGGCATCGGCATTGAGGATATCAAGCATGGGTCGAGAGATGTCCACCTGGGAGGGCGACGGCTTGCCGCGGGCCATGTCGAGCGCCAGGCCCTTGGCCTTGACCTCGGCGACCTCGGCTTTGAGTGCCTCGATGGCGGCATCGAGTTCGGTGGTTTCCATCTTCTGGTAGATCGTCTGCATGGGTGCGACCTTTCGCGAAGCGGGACGTTGCAGTTCGTCTAAGTATAGACCGCCACCGCCGCAAGGGTATGAAGCCGTGATAGATTAAGTCCATCGCAATAAATTACGAATCGCCGCGCATGCCGGCGTGGGGCGCCCAAGGAGGCACTATGGAGTACGGATCGTTCCAGGCCGAGGAATTCGGCGACCTACAGCGCCTGGTCGACGGGCTGTTTTACGACCGCCGCGCCATCGACCGCCTGGATCTCATCGTACAGGCCGAGATCTTGGACCTGGCACCCGACCTTATGGAAATCGTAAACCTTTTGCCGCCCGGCCACTACGACCGCCAGTCACTTTGCGACCAGCTCAACTCCGCCCTTGCCGCCCACGGCTGGGGCGCCATCTACGGCACCGTGGAATAAGCCTCGAGGCCGACGATTTGGCCCGTTTCCCGACCCTGGCGAGGCTTGTTTAGGGCTTGTGGCCAAAAAAGGGCAAATATGAGTACTGTTACCTTTTTAGTAGCAGCGATTTTTGGTCGAAATCGGCAAAACTGGACTTGAAACTCCCTAGTCACCGTCAGCCAGCGCCGAATTGGAAGTCGATGCTCACTCATTAACGTACAGTTCTTATAACTTTGTTCATTATTTTCCACACCTAAAATGAAACGCCGTTTGTGACAGTACTCACAAACGGCGTTTTTTGACCACTGGCGTGTCTGGCAGGCGGCAAGCACCGCCCGAATCCACATTTTGAACGCGCCCGAATCGGTTCTGGAGCCGGTTTTCGCGCTCTTACTCGTCTTTGGGCGCGGGGTGTTTGCAGACCACGCTCATGTAGATCATGCCGAGCACGGCAGCGGTGACCGAACCGGCAAGGATGGCGGCCTTGGCGGCCAGGACCTCAAACTGGGCCGTCGGGAAAGCAAGGCCGCTGATGAGAATCGACATGGTAAAGCCGATGCCGCCCAGAATGCCCACACCGGCAATCATGTGCCAGTTGACATTGTGCGGCAGCTCGCAGACCCTAAACTTAACCAGGGCAAACGTCATGCCAAAAATACCGATCGGCTTGCCCAGCAGCATGCCAAAGTACACGCCGAGCGTCACCGGGTCGGTGAGCAGCGTGCTCATGTCCACGCCCACTAGGCGAACCTGTGCGTTCACGAACGCAAAGATCGGCAGAATCACAAAGTTGACCGGCGTGGAGATCAGACGCTCCATGCGGATGAGCGGCGGGGTCACGCGGTGCATGACGCGTTCGACCTTGGTGGTCGAGACGGTAAAGTCATGCTGGCCCAGGATGTGTGCCTCGTCATCGTAGCGGTCATCGAGCAGCGGCAGGCACTCGCCCAACCAATCGGTGAGGCTATCGAGCTTGACGCCGCACTTGGCCGGGATGGTAAAGGCCAAGATGACGCCGGCAAGCGTAGCGTGCACGCCGCTCTTGAACATGCAGAACCACAGAAGCAGGCCCAGCACCGAGTACGGGGCAAGGCGGTAATGCTGCGTCTTGTTGAGCCACACGAGCGCGCAGGTCACAAGCGCGGCGGCGCCCAACCAAAACGGATTGGGGCTCTGACCGTAGAAGATGGCGATGGCGGCGATGGAGATGAGGTCGTCGGCGATGGCGAGCGTCGAGAAGAACACGCGCACGCCGTTGGGCACGCGATTGCCCAAAAGCGACAGCACGCCCAGCGCAAAGGCAATATCGGTTGCCATGGGAATGGCCCAGCCGTTGTGCGCGCCGGCATGGTTAAAGATCAGGTAGATGCAGGCGGGAACGACGACGCCGCCCACGGCCGCCAGCATGGGAAGCATAGCCTGGCGCGGGTTTTTGAGCTCGCCGACCGTCATCTCGTACTTAAGCTCAATGCCCACCAACAAAAAGAAAATCGCCATGAGGAAGTCGTTGACGAATAGCTCAACGGTGAGACCGGCCGTAAGGTTGCCCAGACCCACATACAGCGGGGTCTCCAAAAAGTGATGGATGGCCTCGTAGGCATCGGTATTGGCGCAAATGACGGCGGCGATGGCGGCGAAGACCATGACGGCGGCGGAAATCGTGCCGTTCTCGGCGATGCGCTCCCAAATGTCGTGGCGCTCAAAACGCTTGCGCTCACGAACGTTGAACAGCTGCTCAGTTGCTGCCATGGGCGGCTCCTTTCACGGGAAAGCTCCCGTCTTAAAAAAGCACGGCCCGCCCAAGTGGCGGCGCCGCGCTCTAACGTATTACGCTTGCATCTAGCCTACCCTGCACGACAAGCACGCAGGCGTGACCGAAAAGCGGAACCACAGGTTGAACATTATTTGCTCAACGGCACGGGCACGCCTGTCCAAGAGACGACGCGGCGACGTGCACAAAAAACGACCGGAGCGCGGGGCGTCCGCGATCCGGTCGTGGCGTTTGGTCAACTAAACCTAGCAGGCGGCCATGATGGGAGCAGCGACCTGCTTCTTACGGGAAAGGACGCCCGGCATCCAGACGCCGTCGTGCTCGTCGGCAATGCCCAGGCCCTTCTGAGCGGCCTCGGTCTCGCCCTCGAGCAGGACCTGCGAGCCTTCCTCCATGATGTCGGTGATGCACAGAACAATGCCGTCAGCGCCCTTCTCGGCGGCGTAGGCGCGCATGGCCTCGCGGATCTCGTCGATCATGCCGAGCGCGCGGCTCTTGTCGACGGTCTCGTACTGGCCGATGAGCAGCTTCTTGCCGGCGGGCTCGAACATCTTGATGTCGTTGCCGACCATCTCGGCTGCGGTAAAGGAGCCGGACGGACGGGTAAGGAAGACCTCCATGCCAAACTTGACCGGATCGACGCCCACCTGCTCGCCGAGCTTAGCGGCGACGGCGCGGTCGACATCGGTGGTGGTGGGGCTCTTGAGCATGAGCGTGTCGGTCATCATGGCCGAGAGCAGCAGCTTGGCCTGAACGTCGGAAAGCTCAACGCCGAGCACGCCGGCGAGCTTGGTGACGATGGTGCAGCTGGAGCCCCAGGGCAGGCAGATGTAGTGCAGCGGGCCGGCGGTCTCGAAGTCGCCGATGCGGTGATGATCGACAACGCCAAAGACCGTGGCGTCCTTAAGGCCGGCGACGGACTGGGCAGACTCGTTGTGGTCGGTAAGGACGACGAGCTGACCGGCCTCGACGGACTCGATCACGCGGGGCTCGGCGATGCCGGCGTCGGCGAGCAACTTGGCGGACTCGGCCGGAAGCTGACCAAGGGCGCAGGCCTCGTAGGTGTTGCCGGCATACTCAACCTGATTGAGCAGCTGGGACAGGACGACGGCGCTCATGATGGCGTCGTTATCGGGGTTCTGGTGACCAAAGACAAGAACGTTTGCCATGGATATCCTCCACTTGATATGTGTACTTGGACGTAGCTATGGTAGCACGCTGGCGCCGAGCCTTCGCAGACGGAAGGGCCGCGGCATATTTTGGGGCAGGCACGGGGGCCAAGGCTGTCCCTTTTGCACCATGTTGGTGCAAAGTAACCTGTTCCCCTTGCACCAGCTATTTACCGGCGGCGCGCAGGGCTACGTAGGCGGCACCGATGATGCCGGCGTCGTTGCCGAGCGAAGCGACCTTAATGGGCGTCTCACGCGAGGCGGAAAGCGCATAGTGCTGGAAGTGCTCGCGGACCTTGTCGAGGTAGACATCGGCCGAAGCGGACGCGCCGCCACCGATCAGGAACATCTCGGGGTCAACCACGTTAGCAATAAGCGCCAGGGCACGGCCGAGATAGTCGGCCATGGTATCGGCAGCTGCCAGCGCGAGCTTGTCACCCTCGCGGCAGGCCTGGAACACGTCCTTGGAATCAGAAGGCCCGGTGAGCTCGATGGGCTCGACGCCCGCCTTCTTGCACTCAGCAAGGTAGTTGCTCACCACGCCAGTGGCGCTGGAATACTGCTCCAGATGGCCATGGCCGCCACAGCCGCAGGTGCGCCCCTCAGCCGGGTTCAGGCACATGTGGCCAATCTCACCGCCAGCACCCACAACGCCCGATACCACGTCGCCGTTGACGATTACGCCGCCGCCCACGCCGGTACCGATGGTGACCATCACGACGTTCTGCACGCCCTTGGCAGAACCGAGCCAGGCCTCGCCCATGGCAGCGGCGTTGGCATCGTTCTCGTACTTAACGACCGCGTCGGGGCAGTGCTTTTGAATGGCGATCCTCAGCTCGGGCAGGTTAATGGCAATGTTGGCCTTGACCTTGGCATCGCCCGATGCCGGGATGGGGCACGGAACGGCCAGGCCAATGCCCGCCACAAAGGCACGCGGAATCTGCGCCTTGGCGACCACCTGGTCGATAGCCTCGGTCACCGCGGCAAAGCCCGCAGCGTCAACGATGGGAGGCGTGGGCACGCTGGCCTTGGCAAGCAGGTTGCCGTCCTCGTCGAACAGGCCCTCCTTAACCGAGGTGCCGCCGACGTCGATGCCGATGTAGTACTGCTTAGGTTCCATGGGAGCCCACCTTTCTCGTTTAAACATTGCCTGTATGGTACCGCTCCCAAGGCAAAAACCTACCAAAAAGGGACAGGTTTGTTTTGGCAGGCTTTATCTGGGGAAACGCGAATGGTCGCTTAATAGGTCGCGCAAGACCTTCCCCAAATATAAAGGCGCCGGGAGGCGGAGACTCCCGGCGCCCGTCAAAGGGACTGTGTTGTCTGTTGGACCGCACGGCCCATCGCGGCGATAACGCCGACTAGGCCTGAAGTACCTGCAGCTGCTTGTGAATCTCGATGAGCTCCGTCGCCATGACGCGCATGGTCTCGGTACCGGCCATCTGGTCCTCGGCATGCAGCAGAATCAACGGGGCCTCGCCGTTACGCTCGCCGTTGGCCTCCTTCTTCAGAAGCCCCATGTGAACATCGTGACCACCGTTATAGGCCTCGTCGCCCTGCTTGATAAGCTCCTCGGCGGCGTCAAAATCGCCCTCCTTGGCCTTTTGCACGGCATTGATGTACATGCTCTTGGCGGTACCGACGTAGCTGATGATCTCGAAGCAGGTCATCTGCAGTTCGTTCATATCCTCCATGCGGAGCACCTAGCCCATCACGCTGACGCAGTGGTCGATGATGCCGGCAGCGTTCATGCGGCCGTAGTCGACCATGTTGATGACCTCGACCGGAAAACGACCGGCGGCCTCCTTCTCAAAATCGCCCTTGGTGTAGCCGATCTGCGGACCAAGCAGCAACATGTCGCACTCGTCCAGGTGATCGTGGGCCTCGTTCATGGGACGAGCCTCGACCTCAATATCCAGACCACGGTTTGCAACCTCGGCCTGCATCTTCTGGACCAGCAGGCTCGTGGACATGCCGGCATTGCAGCAGAGCATGATCTTCTTCATGGTTTCCTCCTTATAACTGCGCGGCGCGCAGACGACAACTGGTTGTATTCCTTGCGGCTATTGTGCCCGCTCCCCTGTATCTTTACGCAAGGGAGAGAGCCGCGGGCACCGGCACCGCGTACCGGCGCCCGCAAAGGTGAAAGGGACGAACGTTAGGCGTTCTACTCGGCGAGAGCCTCCTGCTTGGCGATTGCCTTCTCGGAAATCTTCATAAAGGGCAGGTAGACGGCCATGCCAATGACAATCTCGAGAGCCTGCCACACGCCGGCGCGCCAGTCAAAGCCCGTAGCGAGCAGGGCATTGATGACGGGAGGCATGGTCCAGGGCACCTGGGCGATGCAGGGGCTGATGATGCCTGCGCAGGTAAGGCCATAGGTGATGCCGATGAACAGATCGGGAAGAAGGACGAACGGGATCATGAGCGGCAGGTTGTACACGATGGGGTAACCGTAGATAACCGGCTCGTTGATGTTGAACAGACCAGGCAGGATAGCCATCTTGGAAACGGTCTCGGAAGCCTTGTTCTTGGAGAACAGGAGCGTGTCGAGCAGAAGCATGAGGGTGCAGCCCGAGCCGCCGATGAGGGCGAAGCTGTTAACGATCTGCATGTTCATGTAGTGATCGGGCTGGATGGTGCCACCGGCGGCAAAGGTAGCCATGTTGTCGACGATGAGCATGGTCAGGATCGGCTCGACGGTAGCGCCAGAGATGGTGGACTGGTGAATACCGACGCAGAACAGCAGGTTAGCAAGGGTGTAGATGAGGATAACAGCCCACGGACCGGCGTTCATGATGCTCTTGAGCGGGTTGGAGATGCACGTGGAGATGATGGTGCACAGATCGGTGCCGGCGCACACGGCGAGCAGGGCTGCGGCAAGAGCGAAGATCGCGAGGTTGAGCAGCATCGGGATCATGACGTTGAAGGAGTTGGAGACCGCGGGAGGCACGCCCTCGCCCAGCTTAACCTTGAGCTTCTCGACGCCAGAAATCTTGATGAAGAGCGAGACGGAAAGCAGGGCGATGATAATAGCCGAGAACAGACCGTTGGTGCCGGTGTTGGCAGTCGAAAGGGCGCCCGTGACCTCGGCGGAGGTGATCTTGTCGGTGAGCAGCGGGCTCGTGGCGGCAAGCGAGGCGGTGATCTGCTGCGGCATCATGATGACGAAAGCAGAGATAGCGACGACCACGCAAGCGAGCGGGTTATCGAAACGCTTGTTCTTAGCGAGGCTGTAGCCAATCAATCCGGCCAAGATAATGGCAGAGACGTTGAGGGTGCCCAGCGTAATTGCCGAACCCCACGTCTGAAGGTTGGCAAGGCCCGCCGCATCGAGCGGGAACAGAGGGAACACGACGTTGTTAATAAGAACCGCGATACCCGCAAGGATATAGAGCGGCGTGATGGTCGCGAAGGCGTCACGCAGGGAACGCAGGTGAACCTGGTTTCCCACCTTCGCAGAGACCTCGGCAAACTTGTCGAGGAAGCTCTTTCCGTTGTCACTGGCCATGATTGCTCCTAACTTTCAAATCCGGCCTTTTCCTATGCGCACGGTGGTCTGTCGCCCTCTGCCACCAGATGTGCCATGTGTTGCGCGCAGCGGCGCGCGGTCTGGGCGTTCGCCCGTTCGCTAATCAACCACGTGAGTCGTGGCGACCTGCTTGAGCCAAGCTGCCGACTTCTTAAGGCGGCGCTTGTAGCCGTCCATAAGGTCGACCTCGACAAAACCGTAACGGTTCTTAAAGGCATTCGCCCAAGACCAGTTATCGATGACGGCCCAATAATGGTATCCACGGCACTTGGCGCCCTCGGCAATTGCCTTGGCAACCCACTCCAGGTGCTGGCGTACAAAGTCGACGCGGTAGTCATCCTGGATGGTTCCTTCGGCGTCTCGGTTCTTGTATTCGTCCATGATGCCGATGCCGTTCTCGGAAACGAACCACTCAAGATCGGGGTAGTTCTTAGCGCAGTCCATGCCAAAGTCGTAGAGGCCCTGCGGGTAGATCTCCCAGCCGCGGCTCTCGTTCATAACGGCGTCGGGCCACACGTACTCGTCGGCAAAGTGCGGCAGACCGTACTGGTCGATCTTGCTCGCCGGCGCCTGAACGCGCGTGGGGTGGTAGTAGTTGCAACCGAGCCAGTCGACAACACCCTGCTTAAGAATCTCTTGGTCGCCGGCACGGAACGGAAGCTTAACGCCGCCCTCGGCCAGGCTGTCGAGCACGTCGGCGGGAAGCTCGCCCTTGGTAATGAGGTCGAGCCACCAGCGGTTGTTGATGCCGCTGGTCATACGCACGGCCTCGAGGTCCGCCTCGCTGGGGTTCTCCTTGGTGTAGACCGGGGTAAAGCAGTTGATCATGCCGATCTTGGCATCGCTGCGAACGGCGCCCTCGTCATAGGCGCGACGGTAGTTGGCCACGGCCAGCGCATGTGCCAGCGAGATGTGATACTGCACGGTGCGAGCGCGGCTAAAGTCGTGGAGCTGCGGGAACCACACGCCCTCCTGATAGCGCTGCTCGGGCTCGACGATGGGCTCGTTAAAGGTGAACCAGTACTTGATCTCCTGGCCAAACTCGTGGAAGGCGACGTCGGCGTAATGTGCGTAAGCCTCGACAACCTCACGGCTCTCCCAGCCGCCACGGTTAAAAAGGTAGGTGGGCATGTCAAAGTGGTACAAGTTGACAAACGGCTCCAGGCCGGCTTCGCGAGAGGCGCGGAACAACTCGTGATACCACGCGGCGCCTTCCTCGTTGAGGTTGCCGTCGGCATCGAGCAGACGGCTCCACTGGATGGAAGTGCGATAGGTATCCAGGCCCAAGTCCTTCAAAATGCGAAGGTCTTCCTGGTACTTGGCCATAAAGTCATTGCCGGCGTAAGAGCCAACGCAGTTGTAGAACGAGCCCAGATCCTGGATGGACCAGGTGTCCCACAGGTTCTCGAGCTTGCCGCCCTGGTTCCACTGACCCTCAGTCTGCGGGCCGGACATAGCAGCGCCAAAGAAGAAGTCGTTGGGCAGCTGATACTGTGCCATCAAAGTCCTCGCTTTCGTGTTCTAGAGCTTCCGGTTGGAGACGGGTTTGCTTTGGCAGGTTATCCGGCGCGGGCGCGCACCGGTCATACCGATATCCAACCCGCCAAAACAAAACCGTCCCCAAACGGTCGATCCTGTTCTGCGGAAAGATTCCGTTCGTTGCTTAAACTATAGCGCTCTAGTTCTAAGAGTAAAGCGTCTTTTTCTTTTTTCTTTCTCGAGCTTCTTAGATAAAGGTTATATGGGTGCCTTGTTAAGGGTTATACTTACTTGCGTATTGATATATGTCGGAAAGGAGGTTCAATGATTCCCAAATACGAGGCGATAGCTGCAGATATTCGTCGAAGCATCGAGGATGGCACTCTTAAACCGGGCGACAAGCTTCCCACCGTCGTTGAGTTCTGCGAGCTCTATAGCGTTTCCAAAATCACCGTCAAACGAGCTATCGAGCAAATCACCGAGGAAGGTCTTATTACCAGCCGACGCGGATCGGGTACCTACGTTAAGGACACGGCGGGACTTCCCGGTCAGGCGTTTTTCCAGGGCAAAAACGACCGTGCCCAGGGCTTTTCGTATGAGCACCGCGGGGAGAAGGTGACCTCGGTGGTCTACGATTTCTCGATTGTTAATCCACCAGCGGACATCGCAGCCCAGCTGGGAATTGCCGAGGATGACTTTGCCTATCACATCGTGCGCGTGCGTCAGGCCGATGAGAAGCCCATCGTTATCGAGTACACCTACATGCCCCTCGAGCTGATTCCAGGCCTTAAAAAGAAGGACCTGTACGGATCGGTCTACCACTTCATCCGCGAGCAATGTGGGCTGAAGATTTCGAGCTTCCACCGTACCATTCGCGCCGTGGCAGCAACCGAGGAAGAAGCCGAGCGCTTGGACACCAAGCCTGGCTCTCCCCTGCTCGAGCTCACCCAGATGGGCTTTTTGGACAGCGGCGCCGCCTTTGAGTATTCGGTCTCGCGCAACGTTGGCGACCGCTTTGAGTTGCACAACGTAACGTTGGCATAGGTTTTTGTAGTCATCCGGGCGCTCGCTTTGAGCTGTTTTGTGCAGCGCCCGCGCAACACAATGGGGGTATGAACATGTCCGATTTGATTAAGCTGACGCCGATCTTCCACGAGAAGATCTGGGGCGGTCGCCAGCTCGAAACCGTATTTGGCTACGACATTCCCGATGGACCCATCGGTGAGTGCTGGGCCATCTCGGCCCACCCCAACGGCGACTGCCAGATTGCGGAAGGCCCGTATGCAGGCCACACGCTGTCGTGGCTGTGGGCCGAGCACCGCGAGCTCTTTGGCAACTGCGAGGGCAAGGAGTTCCCACTGCTCATTAAGATTCTGGACGCCAAGGACGACCTTTCGATCCAGATTCATCCCAACGACGAGTACGCCGCCAAGCACGAGAACGGCAGCCTGGGCAAAACCGAGTGCTGGTATGTGCTGGACTGCGAGCCCGGTGCCACGATCATTGTCGGCCAGCGCGCGCACGACCGCGCCGAGGCCGCGCAGATGATCGAGGACGGCCGCTGGGACGACATGCTCAACGTACTGCCGATCCACAAGGGCGACTTTTTCCAGATTGATTCCGGTACCGTGCACGCCATCAAGACCGGCACGCTCATTTTGGAGACGCAGCAGTCGAGCGACGTGACGTATCGCCTGTACGACTACGACCGTCCCGGCACCGACGGCAAGCTGCGCCCACTGCACATTGAGCAGAGCCTCGACTGCATCGACTTTGATGCCCAGGCTCCGACCGACGGCACGGTGACCGCGCCCGAGGTGAACGGCGTGACCGAGCTCGAGTCTAACTCCTGCTACACCGTCGATCGTGTGCGCGTCGACGGCAGCAAAACCCTCGACCAGCGCTGGCCCTTCATGTGTCTGTCGGTCATCGACGGCGAAGGCACCGTCTGCGGCGACCCCGTCCACAAGGGAAGCCACCTGCTGGCCCCGAGCACCGTCAGCTCCATCGACCTCGAAGGCAAGATGGAACTGATCATCAGCCACCTGTAGGCCACCGGTCCCCAAGCGCTCGCCGGGACGGGGCGCGGGGTTTGGTCGCCTGCTCGGACAGTCCTGCTCGCACGGAGAGCACATTAAGTGCTCTCCGGCTCGTGCGGAACTCGCGATCGACCAAACCCCGCGTCCCGTCCCGGCGAGCCTCTGGCTAGTTACGACAATCAAAAAGCAACAAGGGGCTCCCCCGCTCATCAAACGGGAGAGCCCCTCACCATACATAACGAATCAAGGTGCCTATAGGTAGACCTTTTCGAGAAACGATAATGTGTCCTGAAGACGCTCTCTCTCTTTACGATCGGTCTGCCGATTTACATAAGAAGAAAAGTCCGCAAAGAAGTCTCCGGCGTCAGCCCTCATTTGCTCTATTAGCTCCAAGCGAGCCGAAGGCGGCAACAAACCCGCAAGTCGAACAATATCCGAGCGATGCTTTCGTCGATCTTTATCGTTGCAATGGCGCCCTTCTTCATAGCTCCTATTGATATCAATGTGTGCACGCATCTTGAGGGGAATGATATGGAGCGCATCGAGCAACGTAATGCCCTCTACGTTCGTTGCGTTGTCGCGAATAAATTCGTAGTAGCCATCGTCGAGAATAATTGCCGAAAGACTTGATACGGCCCCGTCAAAGGAAAGAGGTGCCACTTCGCTCGTTTCATCTTCGAGCACAAAATCAGGATGTCGGGCGAATAGCTCAATTTGGCCGGGATAGTCTAGGACTTGCCTTGATCCTTCGGGCAAACAGAACCGATAGTAAGTGCACTTTCCATCGCCGACCTTCCCAGTCTCATATCCGACAGCTTTGATAAATGCCCACAATGCAGTGGCGAATTCAACGCCTTCCCCATCAACAATTACGACGATATCCAAGTCTTCAGTAGCTCTAAACGAATCGCCCTCATTGTCAAATAGAACGCTGCAGGCCCCTCCACCAATAAGGACGTAACCGCCTTTACAGCCGCTCATGGCATCGGCAAATCGCTCTATTCCCCTCACTTTTGACATATCGTCCTCCTGAGCTGTTCGACCGCGTCGAGCAGACGATCTTCTTTGTAATCTGCTTTTGCGCAAGCAACGTATAAGGAAAACGGGTCGACACACTGCAAACCCGTCGCGTCAAAACTAATATCGGACGGCGCGTCCACGGGATACGACCAGACCTCAATCACAACTGCCGCCGGTTCGTACCACTGAGCCTCCAGCCATCTGTCGCCCATATGCTCTTTCAAGGCCTCTAGCTGATATTTTTCGAGAGCAATGGTTGGAGCAGAGTCTTCATGGGCAAGGTCGGACATATAGCTAAGGGCAGACACACCGGAAAGCAGCGCATCAACGGCACGTAGCTCTGTTCTCTCGATAACCTTCTTGAGCCGGATTCGCTCTAAAACTGGCGTGCGAAGATAGTCCTCAAACCCATCTAGCAACGTCTCGGTCGACAGCCCGGCGTCGCACAATATACGCTTTTTGCCGTCCCGCATAATCAACCCAGGAGCTATAGCGGCGATTTCCGAAAGATAGCCGCTGACGCTTGCCGCGCTTTTGCCACACAGACGCGCTAGGTCGCCGGCGGAGCAGTCAACCCATCGTCCCGCAATGAGATTTAGGACGATTCGTTGAGATTGGGGCGAAAGCGGAGCAGCGGGAGAAGCACCCAGCACCTCATCGGAAATAACGGCTCCGATAAACGGCAGGAACGCATTTCGCTCATCTCGGATATATGCGATTCCCTCCGAAGAAAGCGCGCGCATAAAACCTAAATCCATAGCATCCCAGCAAATTACCACCGGGTGAACATCTAACTTGCGCACCGCACTGACGAGATTTCGCGCCGAAATGACACTGGGCGGTTCCTTTGGTTCCGCAACAATAAAACGGCCCTGTTTAGACATGCCGAGCCGTGCCAAGCGAAGCGAATACCGCTCAAGATACATGCGAGGAATCTGCATCTCAACTGGCTCCGGGTCGATAGCGAGCTCTAAAGAGAAGAGTCTTTTTGGGAGGCAGTTTATCAGCATGTACAATCACCGTTTTCATTTCGGTTACATTTTAGCGTCTATCTGAAATTATACTGAATCGTATAAAATCATCAATCATCAAAGCCAAGCGCACCATTCAAAACGCAACAAGGGGCTCCCCCGTTCTTTAACGGGGGAGCCCCTTGCCATGTCTAAGTATTCAGCCCACCCGGCCCTCCAGACCAAAAAGCGAACGGGCAAAGCGACGTTCGCAAGCAACGTTATCTAAGGACCTGGGCGGGCGTATGGGGCAACATCGATCGCGAGTTCCGCACGAGCCGGAGAGCACTTAATGTGCTCTCCGTGCGAGCAGGACTGCCCGAGCAGGCGATGTTGCCCCATACGCCCGCCCAGGTCCGCCGGGATTATGACAGCTTGACGATCGGAGCGAATCCCTTCATGAGCTTTTTGGTCTGGCCGGTCTTTTCGAACTGGACCTCGATCATGTCTCCGGCGACCGAGATCACGGTACCCGTGCCAAAGGTCTTATGGCTCACGGTATCGCCCGCGGCAAAGTCCTGCGATGCGCTGGCGCGATCGACCTTGCGCTCCACCGTCGGGGACACCTTGGACGACGGCTTTTTGGCTCGCGGCGCGCCCGAGCCAAAGGTCGAGGCAACACGGCCGGCGTCG
This sequence comes from uncultured Collinsella sp., assembly GCA_905212545.1. GTDB lineage: Bacteria > Actinomycetota > Coriobacteriia > Coriobacteriales > Coriobacteriaceae > Collinsella. The sequence continues at coordinate 7,633 of CAJMEW010000011.1, read as the reverse complement.
GGCGAGACCCCACGATGGCGCTCGGTCCCGTAGCTGCTGCCGCCAAAGAAATCGTCAAAGCTCGATCCACCGCGCGAACCGGAACCGCCGGTCGAGCGCGTATGCGAGCCAAACACCTTGCCGCCATACATATCCGAACCCATGCCCGAGCCAAAGGTGCCGTGACGGTCGCCGCGCTTCTCCCAGCCCGTGCCTTCAAAACCGGCAGAACCGATACCGCTAAACTCGATATCCTCAAACGGAATCTCATTGAGGAAGCGCGAGCGCGGGTTGGCAGAGGTCGAGCCGTAGGTGCGACGCGTGGCCGCATAGGTCAGGAACAGGCGCTTGCGGGCGCGCGTGATGGCGACGTAGGCCAGGCGACGCTCCTCCTCAAGCTTACCCGGGTCATCGCTGCCGCCAAAGTCGTGCACGTGCGGGAAGATGCCCTCCTCCATGCCGGCCACGAACACCGCCGGGAACTCCAGGCCCTTGGCGGAGTGGATGGTCATCATGGTGATGGCATGCGTCTCGCCGGCCAGGGAATCCAAGTCGGAGCGCAGGGCCAGCCACTCCATGAGTGCCGGCAGCGCCTTACAGGTGAGCGGACCGTAGGTGCGCTCAATCTCGTCGGCATGCACGGCACCCGCCGGCATCTCCGTCGGCGCGGCATACGCGTTGCCCGCGATGGCAGCAGCCAGGGCATCCTGCGGAGACAGCGCCGGAGCAGCCAGACTATCGAGCGGATTGGAGCCCGCGGCATCGCGCGCGCCGACGAGTGCCTCAAACGAGGATGCCGGGGCAGATGGCCCCGGTTCGGGCGCAGGCGCGCTCACCACGACGGGCTCGGGCTCGGCGCCGGCAGGCACGTCGGCAACACCGGCTGCGCGCAGCTCTTCCAAGCTCTCGAGCGTACCCTCGATGTCCTCGTGCGTCTCCTCAAATTCGGCAGCGACGCCCAGGAATTCCTGGATGTTCTCGGCGCGGCTCTCGGACTCCATGGTGCCCTCGGCGCGGAAAGCCTGCAGTAGGCCCGTCTTATCGACAATCATCTCGACAACGTCCTTGAGCTCGCCGTCCATGCGGCGACCCTCGCGCACCAGCGACACAAAGCTCGACAGGCCGTTGCGCACCTTGGCGCTAAACATGCCGGTTTCGGCACACGCGATCTCGCAAGCCTGGAAGAACGAGCAGCGGTTGTCGCGCGCCAGCTGCTCGATCTTTTGGATCGAGGTGGAACCGATGCCGCGGCGCGGTGTGTTGATGACGCGCTTGACGCTCATCTCGTCGGCCGGGTTCACGATCATCTTAAGGTAGGCCATGACGTCGCGGATCTCGGCACGGTCGAAGAATCGCGTGCCGCCCACGATCTTGTAGGGCACGCCCGCGCGCAGGAACATATCTTCGAGGATACGCGACTGGGCGTTGGTGCGATAGAACACGGCGATGTCGTCGTAGCTCGTGCCTTTGGCATGCAGTTTCTCGATCTCGCCGGCAATCCAGCGACCCTCGTCGCGTTCGTCGCTCGCCTGGAAGGCCTGGATCTTCTCGCCATCGCCCTCGGCCGTAAACAGGCGCTTGTCCTTGCGCTGCGAGTTGTGGCGCACCACGGCGTTGGCGGCGCTCAGGATGTGACCCGTAGAGCGATAGTTCTGCTCCAGCTTGACGGTCTTGCAGTTTTTAAAGTCCTTCTCAAAGTCCAGGATGTTGGTGATGTCGGCGCCACGCCAGCTGTAAATGGACTGGTCATCGTCGCCCACGACCATGAGGTTTTGGTACTTAGCGGCCAGCAGGTTGGCGATTTCGTACTGGACGTGGTTGGTGTCCTGATACTCGTCGACGCTAATGTAGCGGAAGCGCTCTTGGTACTTATCGAGCACCTCGGGACGGGTGCGCAGCAGCTCGAGCGCGCGCACGAGCAGGTCGTCAAAGTCCATCGCATTGGCGGCGCGCAGGCGGCGCTCCAGCTCTAGGTAGACCTGCGCGGCCTTTTTGTCGTTGGGGCTATCGGCGCTCTTGAGCATGTCCTCGGGGCCGATCATGGCGTTTTTGGCCGAACTGATCTTGCTGCGGATCATGTTGATGGGGAACTGCTTTTGCTCGATGCCGAGCGCCTGCATAATGTCGCGCACCATGCGCTTTGAGTCATCGTCATCGTAGATGGTGAACTGGCCGGTGTAGCCCAACAGGTCGGCGTCCTCGCGCAGCATGCGCACGCACATAGCATGGAAGGTGCACACCCACATGCCACGGGTGCCGCTGGGAATGAGTGCCGCCAGACGCTCGCGCATCTCTGCCGCGGCCTTGTTGGTAAACGTAATGGCAAGAACCTGCCAAGGCTTAACACCCAGGTCGCCGAGCATATGTGCGATGCGGAAGGTCAAGACGCGGGTCTTGCCCGAGCCGGCGCCGGCGAGCACCAGCAACGGGCCCTCGGTGGACAGGACCGCCTCGCGCTGGGCGGGATTAAGGCTGTCGATGTCGACGAGCGGTTTGGCGGGCTTGGGCGCCGGCGCGGGAGCGTCGTAGATGTCGAGCGGAACGAGCTCGGGCTCCGGCGCAGCGGGGGCGGTGTATGCATCGAGCGGCACGGGTTCCGGCGCGGGCGGTACGGGTACCGCGGCGTTCTTTTCCCAGGGCAGGGGCTGGGTCATGGGCGACTCCTCATCTGACGGACGGCGCGCCTGCGGGCGGCGCCATAGTTTGAGCCGTACCAGTATACCGAGCCGCGCGGACACCGACGCAAATCACACCACGACTCCGTGCGTGATCGTCAGGCCCACCCCATTGCACCAATCAGGGAGCCACCGATGTCACGGCAACGGCAGCGAGCAGCGGGCAGAACGAACAAATTGGCATGAAAAGAGGGCGGCATAGACCTTTTGGTCATGCCACCCTCTTTGAATGACAAGTTGTCGTTCTGGCCGCCGCGCAGCGTCAACCAAGTTACAGGCCGAGCATAGGCTCCAAGACGAAGAAGTACGCAAGCACCACGATGCCCAGAATGATGCGGTAGACGCCGAAGCACTTGAAGTCGTGACGGCGGACGAAGCCCATGAGCCACTTGATAGCGATGAGCGAAACCACAAAGGCCACAACGCAGCCCACGCCCAGGATGGCGACCTCGTTGGCACCGAACGTACCGCCCTTGATGAAATACTTGACCAGCTTGAGCGCACTCGCGCCAAACATGACAGGGATGGCCAGGAAGAACGTAAACTTGGACGCCACCGAACGCGTGCAGCCCAAAAGCAGGCCGCCGATGATGGTGGAACCGGAGCGCGACGTGCCCGGCACCAGCGAGAGGATCTGGAAGCAGCCAATGCCCAGTGCAGTCTTCCAGCTCAGGTCCTCGAGCGTGGCGATGGAGCCAAAGTCCAGATTCTCGTCATCGTCCTCATCCTCAGCGGTAGCCGCGGCGGGCGCCGCAAAGTGCGCACCGGCGGGACGTCCACCCGACACCACAGCACGCGAACCAAACGAACCGGCAACGGCCATTTCCTCGCGCTTGCTCGCGCGCCAGTTCTCGATCACGATAAACAGCACGCCGTACACAATGAGCGCCAGCGCCACGACGGGAGCATTGTAGAAATGCTCCTCCATCCAGTCGTTGAGCGGCAGACCGATCGCCGCCGCAGGAATGCAGCCGAGCACAATCTTGCCCCACAGCACCCAGGTGTCGCGACGGCCTTCCTTGCCCTTGCTGGGCGAGAACGGATTGAGCTCATGGAAGAACAGCACGCAGACGGCCAGAATGGCGCCGAGCTGAATCACAACCAGGAACATATTCCAGAACGTCTCGCTCACGTTCATCTTGACGAACTCGTCCACCAAGATCATGTGACCGGTCGACGAAACAGGCAGCCATTCGGTGATGCCCTCGACCAGGCCCATGAAGGCAGATTTTAGAAGCTCGATAATATCCAAAGGGACCCCCTCGTTAGACACCCGCCGATATTGTTCTGCGGACGGTGCGGGCGATGTCCCATTATCAACCGTTGGCGGCGCGCCTGCGCCTACCCTTACCAAAAAACTCGCCCGTTCACAGAATTGCGAGCGGTCAAACCCAAATCCTTGGGTATAACTGCAACAAGATAAAGTGTCCGGCGGCCAACGCGCCCGCGCCCGCCCGATGCACGAGCCCCGCGCCCGTGCGATAGACCAAGGAGGAAACCATGAACGAGGGCTACACCAAGGTATTTGTTTCACTCGACGGTACTGAGCAGCAGGATTTTGTGCTCGCACGCGCCATCAAGGTCGCCGCGAACAACGGCGCCAAGCTAATCATCGGCCACGTTATCGATTCCACGGCGCTCGAGAGCGCCGGTTCCTATCCGGTCGACCTGGTCAACGGCCTAGAGGAGGCATTTAAGAACTCCATCGCCAAGCAGCTCGAAGAGGCCAAGGCCAATCCCGATATTCCCGAGGTCGAGGTCATGATTCGCGCCGGCCGCATTCGCGAGACGCTCAAGGACGAGATGCTCGACGTGGTTAAGCCCGACCTGGTGCTCTGCGGCGCCCGCGGCCTGTCCTCGATCAAGTATGCGCTGCTGGGTTCGATTTCGACGTTCCTGCTGCGCAACACGGACTGCGACATCTTGGTCGTGAAGTAGGTCCCTTCCCGCCGGCGCAAGGCCTGCGGGGTTATCACGCCGACGTCCTCGCCGCTTCGCGGCTGCGGGATGTCGGCTTAGATAACCCCTCCCGGCCTTGCGCCTTCGTCACCGTACTTCAGCGAGTTGGCTGATAAAAGATGGCGTGCCGCCCCGTTTGGGGCGGCACGTTTTTTATGGGGCGATTCATTTAAATCCTTGCGGCTATATTCACGTTCGGGAACATAGCCGTCCGTGCCGCAAGACGGCCCGTCTACTCAAAGTATTGGAACTTGTTCGTTGAAAAAGCGAATGTTACGACGAAGCCTTCGCCGGGCTCGGATGCTGCGGTGACGTCGACGCCCATCTTGGAGCACAGGCGCGCCACCAGGTAGAGGCCGATGCCCGTTGCGTGCTTGGTGGTGCGGCCGTTGTCGCCGGTAAAGCCCTTCTCGAACACGCGCGGCAGGTCGGCCGCGCTCACGCCGCAGCCGTTGTCCGCAACGGTGAGCTCGATGCGCTCGCTTGCCAGACCTTCGTCCAACAACGCGCCCGAAAACACGATCTTCGCACCGTCCTCACGCGCATATTTAATGCTGTTCTGAATGAGCTGGCCCAGAATAAACTCGAGCCACTTCTCGTCGGTAAAGACCTCAAAGTCGAGGTTCTCGCACACCGGGGCCACATGCGCCGCAATGAGCTCGCGCGCGTTGGCTTTAATCGCGCCCGTCACCAAGGTTTTGAGATCCCAGCGGCGAATCAGGTAGTCGCGCTCCACGACTTCCGAGCGCGCGTAGTACAGCGCCTGGTCGATATAGCGCTCCACGCGGGCAAGTTCGCGTGCCAGGTCGTCCACGCGCGACAGGTCGTCTTCGCTGCTGTCCAGGTTTTCCAAAATCAGGTGAGCCGCCGCCAGGGGCAGCTTGGCCTCGTGGACCCAGCTCTCGATATAGTCGCGATAGTCATCGGTCTGGCGCCTGCCTTCGGCAACCTCGTCACAAGCGGCTTTGCCCACCCGGCGCAAGACCTCGTACTCGAGCTCGCCCTCGGCATAGGTCGGGCATTGCACCATCTCCTGCACCCATGCGGGACTCTCGAGCTCCTCTGCCGCGCGCTCCAGCTGACGCAGAAAACGGCGACGGCGAGCGTACTCGATCACGATGCCAAGCATACCGAAGATAAAGGACACGCCAACCGCCACGACCACGATAGAAATGGGTGCGCCAGCGACCGTCAGCACAAAGCAGCTCAGCAGCACGCCGCACGTCCACACGGCGACGGGAAGCAGCGCATCTTTAAAGAACTTGCCAAACGACATAGCCGGCCCCTAGACCGAATAGCCTTGGCCGCGATGCGTGGTCAAATACCCCTTGATGCCGATTTTTTCGAGCGTGGTGCGCAGGCGGTTGATGTTGACGGTGAGCGTATTGTCGTCCACGAAGGCGTCGGAGTCCCACAGGTCCTGCATGATAGCCGAGCGCGAAACGATCTTGCCCGCGCGACTCAGAAGCAGCGAGAGGATACGCAGCTCGTTTTTGGTGAGCTCGGTGCTGGTGCCCGTTTGCGTGTTGGTGACCATGGAGCGTGCGAGGTCGAGCTCCAGTCCCTTGTGGACGAGCGTGCTGCGCTCGCCCGCCACCGCGGTGCGACGCAGCAAGGCATTGATGCGCGCCACGAGCACACGGGCGCTGTAGGGCTTGGGAACAAAGTCGTCCGCGCCGAGCGTCATGGCCATGACCTCGTCGATCTCGGTCGTGCGCGAGGTGAGGACGATGATGGGAACCTCGGATTCGCGGCGAACCTCGTGGCAGATATGCTGGCCGTCCTTGACGGGAAGCGTGAGGTCGAGCAGCACCAGGTCGGGCGCGGCGGCGAGAATATCACGCGAAACATGCTCGAACGATTCGCAGGCCTCGACCTCAAAACCGGCACGGGCAAGGATGTCGGCAAGCTCGCGACGAATGGGCTCGTCGTCCTCAACGATATAGATCAGCGCCATGTGTCCTCCCATTTCGCGCAACTTGCACCTTCCACACCATTATGCCCACGGCGTCGCAGCGATACGACCCCGTGGGCACCTAATATGACAAAAGTGTTCGGTAGCCTTGAGAGAAAATAGGGGCCCTCGGTCCTAAACCGATCGGCCCCATCACTTCGACCTCGAGCCTCTACTCGAGCGTACGCATGTACGCGGAGATGGCATCCAGGCCCTTCTGCAGGTCGTCGGTGTTATCGGAGTATGCATAGCCGATGCGCATGCTCTTGGGCTCCTCGAAGCAATCGCCCGGGGTGACGAGCGCGCCGGACTTCTTAATCATGTCGGTGCAGAACGTCCTGGAGTCGATGTCGTAGTCGTAATACACGAGCGCGGTGGTACCCGCCTCGGGCTTGACGAACGACAGGTGCGGCTCGCTCTCGACCCACTTCTCCAGAACAGCAAGGTTCTGACGGACGATGCGACGGTTGCGCTCAAGGATCACGGAAGCGTTGCCCAGAATCAGCTCCGCCACCGACTCGCTGAATATGCCGGCGGAAATCAGGTTGTAGTCGCGATGCGAGAGCAGCGCGCGACGGAGCTCCGGGCTCTTGGTGACCGCCCAGCCCAGACGCAGGCCGGCGAACGACCAGACCTTGGACATGGATGCGGTGACGATGGCCTTGTCGTACAGGTCGATCACGGACTCGGAGTACTCGTCCGTCTGAGTAAGCAGACGGTAGACCTCGTCGCAGAGCACCCACGCGTCGTGTTTGCGTGCGACCTCGACAATCGCCTTGAGCGTATCGGTGTCGAGCAGGGCGCCCGTGGGGTTGTCCGGGTTATTGATGCAGATGAGCTTGGTATCGTCGGTCACCAGGGCATCGAGCGCGTCGACGTCGACGTGGTAGCCGTTCTTGCGATCGAGCTGAAGGATATCGACCTTCGCACCGCACATCTCGGGAATCGAGTAAAGCTGCTGGTAGGTGGGCTTGACGGAAACTACGTGATGGGGGTGCGGACGATTTCTTGGACCGCGCCTAGGCGTATCCAAGCTTCCTGCGGTACTCCATCGGGCTCAGCCACC
>CAJMEW010000010.1:0-70150 GCA_905212545.1 uncultured Collinsella sp. | reverse complement strand
ATTGCCTCATTCTTTATCTGACACATTGGTGATCTAGGGGCGATATCGTAGGAATACGACCGGGAGAGCCGGGACCATAGGCTCCGGTAAGAACCTTCGCCATGCCCCACGCATCGAGCCCGATGATTTCCCCGCCGGACGCCCTGACGGTCACGGCCTCCGGCGTCCACGCGATTTCATCGTCCGTGAGGCGGATGGGTGTGACGCTGCCGGCGTCCATCCGCCTCACGACCTCATTCCGCTTATCGCGCCAGCCCGGCTTGAGCCATTTGATGACGGTCGGACGCGAGACGCCAAGGACGTACGGGCGCAGCTCGAGCTCTAATACATGAGGTCCCAGCTTGTAATGCGTGAACATATGACTACATTAACATGGTCATGTATTACCGAACGTTATATGCTGAGCTGGATCCGCCCGTCTGTTATCTTGGGGGCGACAGTTTCTTGCAAGGAGGCAGCCATGCTCCAGAGTGTCTTTGGATCCGATGGTCAGATCCATCTTGAGAACCAGGTCAGCAGCCGACGTTTCGACCTCACTACGGGCGAAGTGAAAACGGTCATCCCGACCGCTGGGAACATGAGCGCCGTCTTCGGCAAGGATGGCGTGGAGACGGAGATCCAGGTGGGGCAGATGCGCCAAACACTGGGCAAGCCTGGCTTCGATTGGCTGTTTAATAAGCACTAACGATTGAGTTATTGCAGCATAATCGCAGCTATAAATAGGTGACCATATGACCATGCTAACATGTGCGCACAGTCATATGGTCACAGTTGTAGATCGGTTGAATTTGCGGGAGGTTTTGCCCGAAGAATCCGGCACCGCCGGATTCTTTTGGAACGGCCTCTCGTTTGATTGCTTTCCTATCGTTTGTTCCCAGACTGGGCGTCTAAAAAAGGCGGCTGAACCGGCCGCCCACAAATAAATAAACATTTACCGAACGTAAGAGGATAGGAACGGTGCGCGTTACTCCCAGTGACCGGCGACGTCGACAACCCAATGCTGTCCCGTAGCCTGCTGTTCATAATGTCCCTGGTCCTCAGATGTGGTATACGAATCGTTTACGACAGATCCTCCGATGCCGCCGTTGTCCATATCATTATGAACCCACGAATAGGCGGCATCTTCGGAATCGAAGGGCCCTACCATAGTTCCACCGTGGTTTACCCAATAGCGGGGATGACGCGTGTATACCACATTTGGTACCCAGACCTGGCTGTAATCGGTTTCCCAGTGGCCCTGCTCGGCAACCCATTTCTTCTGGCTACCGCTGTTGGAAGAAGAGTTAGTGCTGCCGGAACCCTGCGAATTGCCGGAATTCTGCTTGGACTGGGAGGAATCTCCTTTGCTGTCCGACTTCGACGAGTAGGAGGACTTGTTATCCTCCTCCTTGGAGTCATCGGACTTCTGGTCCTTGCCGTCGGATTCTTTCTTCTCCTCGGTCTGGGTTCCAGAGGTTTGCGTCGCCTTTTCTTCGCTTGGCCTCTTTTTGTCTTTATTCTTTACCGCTGTGGCGGCCCTTTCCGTAGAGCCGCTTTCTTGCTTTGCAACGCTGGCACATCCAAGTTGAGGTGCCGAAAGGCACACCAGAAGCGCAACGATAATAGCCTTTGTTCTCACACCGATCTCCCTGCCCATGAAACCGGGCGTTGGACACCAGCCGATATCCAACGCCCGGCTCGCTTTTACATCTGCTCGCGGCGCTTCTTTTGATCGAGGAAGACGCCGGCTGCCACGAGGACGGTACCGCCGATGGCGAACGTCTCGCCGATGAGTCCCGCGCGGTCGCCGGTCTGGGCGAGGCTGCCGACCTGGGCGGTATCCGTGCCGGCGAGGTGCTTCGGGGTGTATGCCGCCTGCTGCTTTGCCGCCTCCTCTGCCTCCTGTCGTGCAATCTCATCGGAAAGCTTCTGCTCCGCTGCGATGCGGTCGGACTTCGCCTGCTCGTAGGCGGCGAGTGCCGCATCATAGCCGGACTGGAGCCCGTCCACCGCGGCCTGCTTCTCGTCCAGGATGGCCTTGGCAGGAGCGACCTTGGCACGTGCCTCGACTGCTGCGGCGAAAAGCGCGTTGAGGGCGTCATCCGCGTTCACATCATGGCCGGAAGCGATCGCCGCGCCGGCATCGATGGAGTTCAGCTTCGACAACTTGGCGTCTGCCTGCGCCTTTGCCTGTTCGGCGGCAGAGACCAGGGACTCGGCGGCGATGGCATCCGCCTTCGCGGCATCGAGCGCGGCCTTGGTGTCATTGACGGCCTTTACTGCATCCTGCTCGCGCTGCTGTGCCTCTGCGAGCTTCGCGGCAAGATCGGTGAGGATGTCGAGGTTCGACTGTGCGTCATCGAGATCGGTCTGGGAGCCGGTAAGCCTGTCGGCGGCAACGCCGGTGTCGGTCTTTGCGGCATCGACGGCATGCTGGGCATCCGCGAGGGCGCGTGCGGTGGCGTCCGCCTTTTGCTCGGCGTCGGCGAGGACGGTCGCTTTCTCGGTCTGATCGGCTACCGCCGAGTCATGGACGCTCTTTGCTGTATCGAGCGCCTTCTTGGCGTCGGCGACGTCCTGGAAGAACTTCGCGAGATCGGCGTTCGCATCCATGACGTCCTGCTGCTTGGCCTCGGTGTCCGCCTTGGCGGAATCCAGCTTGGTCTGTGCGGCCGTTACGGCTGCGTTGGCGGCATCAAAGGCGACCTGTTTCTGCTGGACGGTCGACTTTGCCGTATCGACTGCCGCGTTGGCGGCATCGAGGTCTGATTTCGCCGCATTAAGCTCGGTCTGGGCATCCGTGACGCCCTGCTGCTTGGCGGCGACATCAACCTTGGCGGCATCGACGGCACGCTGGGCATCGGCAACACCCTGCTTTGCGGCATCGACATCTGCCTGTGCGGAATCCGCTGCGTCCTGCTTCTGCTGGACGGTTGTAGCGGCGCCGGCGGCTGCCTGCTGCTTGGATGCAAGATCGGCCTTGACCGCGTCGAGTGCGCTCTTGGCGTTCTTGAGACCGTTGATATAGGAGGTCAGCTTTTGCTCGTACTCGTCGACGGAGATGGCTCCGGTATTCCAGCCCGAACCGGCCCAACCGCCGTATTGCAGCGTGAGCGAGAACGTCAAACGGGTGTCATCGTTCAGACCGCATCCCATGACAGCATAGTCAGGGTTGATGATGTTCATGTAATGACCGATACGGTAGTAATCGAACTTGTCCTGGTTGGCATACCAGAAGTCGTAGGCGTCCTTTCCGGAAAGATTCGTCGCACCAAGGGAAGCTGCAGTCTTGTCAAACAGATCCTTTTCCTGATAGATCCAGGCCTTGCAGGGGTCGCGATAGTTCCAGGCAAGGTTTTCACCGACATCGAACTGCTGGGCATGCTCTACATTTTTCGTCGAATAGTTTGCATCTGCAATCGCTGCCGCAATGAGCTTATAGCTTACCTCAAGCTCGGAAAGGCCGACGGACTTACGGTAGGCGTTCACGTTCTTCATGACCGTGATGGACGAAAGCATGTTTTCAAGGCCCGTTGCGTCGAGACTGTTTCCGATCTCGGTGTAGTCCTTGTACGTGCAGTTCTGGATGATCTCGATGGCTGAATCGGCACCCATGGCCTTGAAGAAGCCGATGGCTCCCTGCTTGAGTTGTGCGTCGGCGGAGTCGAGTTTCGCCTGTGCCTCGTCGACCTTCTGCTGGGCGGCGGTCACGGCCGCGTCAGCGGTATCCTTTGCGGTCTTGGCGTTCGCGAGCTCTACGTCGGCGGCTGCCTTGGCGGACTCGGCGTCCTTGACAGCCTGCTTCGCGGCATCCAGCTTGGCGATGGCATCGGCGTTCGCCTGCTTGGCCGCATCGAGGTCGGAGTTCGCGGCATCGAGTGCGGACTGGGCGTCGTTCACGCCGGACGCGGCATCGACCGCGGCCTGCTGCTTCGCAGAGAGGGATGCCTGGGCATCATTTAGCTCGGTCTGTGCCGTTGCCGCGGCGGACTGCACCTGCTCGAGCTCGGACTCGCACTGGGACTGCACCGCTCGTGCGGCGGCGAGGGCTGCCTCCGCGTCCGCGACCTTCTGTTTTGCCGCATCGTACTCCGGACCGCTGGCGCCTGCCTCCGCTGCGGCGAGGTCTGCTTTCGCCTTCTCGTAGGCGGCGCTGGCGGCTGCGGCCTTCGCATCCGCCGCGTCCTTGTTCTGCTGGGCTGCGGCGAGGACGGCATCGGCGGAATCCTTTGCAGACTGGACCGCAACCAGCTTGGACTGGGCATCGGCAAGCGTCGCGTTGGCGTTGTCCAGTTCGGCCTGTGCCCTGTCCACGGCAGCCTGGGCGTCGCGCACGGCCTGCTCGGCGGCACTGATTGCCTCCGGGGTGGCGCCTACGGCATCGGCCTTGGCTTTATCGAGGGCGTCCTTGGCATCCTGGGCCGCCTTGAGGGCGGACTGGTACGCTTCGTCCTTCTCGGACGCATCGGTCTTGGCGTCTGCGAGACCTGCCTTCGCCTGCTCGAGGTCCTTGCCGGCGGCATCGGCGGCGTCCTTGCCCTCCGCGACCTGACGGGCGTACTCGTCCATTGCCGCTCGGTCGGCTGCCGTGCCGGCGCTGACTGCAGAATCGTAGGATGCCTTGGCCTGGTCGCGGGCGGAAGCCGCCTCGTTGTAGGGACCGGCGGCCTCATCGTAGGCTGCCTTGGCGGCGTCCTCCTTCGCCTTCGCCTCGTTGACTGCCTTCTGCAGGTCCGCGATGGTCTGTGCGGCGGATTTCGCGCCGGTACCGGATGCCGCGCCGGCGTGGGCGGCGATCGGCGACATCACGGCGGGGTGCTGTGTGCCCCCGTCACCGGTCTGGGCGAATGCCGTGAACGGTGAGATGAGGCTCGATCCGGTCATGGCGGCCATGGTCGCCGCGGTGACGGTCAGACGCGCGATCCCCTTCGGGGCGTGAATCTTTTTGCTTGGCAGTGCGGCGAAGTGATCGCCACCGGCAGCGAAATGCTTTCCCTGAGTCATTGTGCTGTTCCATTCCTTTTCCGTGCCCTATCCGACTGGGCATCAGAGCGCTTTCCAATAGAGATAATTATGCTCCTTAACTGGGATTGTTGTATATAGTCCGTTGGCTTTTATACAACAATCCATGACTCTTTTTGTCATGGATACGACGCTTCAGAAATCATTCGGCATGAGATGCAAAGAGCTCAGCGCTGGACTCGGGTGCAGTCAGGAGCAGTTCGCCAATTTGATTGAAATGGATCGTTCCTACTACGCGAGCATTGAAGTCGGGCGGCGTAATGTCAGCCTTTCAAATCTCAAGAAGATTGCCGACGGATTTCAAATCAGCATTGCTGAACTCATGAGAGGCGTCAGCTAAATTTATCCGTCTCATAGTTCACAGTGGGTCTCGTTGATTAGTGCCTTAAGAAAATGGAAATCGTCCCAACGAGCTATCGTCAATCGTCCCAATAAATTACCGTCAATCGTCCCAATAAGTAATCGTTATTTGTCCCAACGACGCAGATAGACGCTATAATTTCAAATGAATGATTGGAGGGAAAGCAGATGGATAGGTATATAGGACGTTGTGTTGACTGCTTGGTCGAGCGCGACCTTGGCATTTTTGGTGCAGTGCTCATTCAGGGGCCGAAATGGTGTGGAAAGACAACGACAGCTCAGAGATTTGCCGAGTCATCGTTATCTCTCTCCGACCCATCTGGCGGTTTTGCGGCCCTCCAGCTCGCTCGTCTCGATCCGGCCCAAGCAATTGTCGGACCGACCCCGAGGCTTGTCGACGAATGGCAGGAAGAGCCGAAGCTATGGGATGCCGTGCGATTCGAATGCGATGTCAGGGGAGGGGAGCCAGGACAGTTCATTCTCACCGGATCTGCGACGCCGCGAGCCGAGAACCAGCCGATGCACAGCGGTGTGGGTCGAATCGCCCGTTTGCGGATGGATACCATGACGCTTTTCGAGCTCGGTATTTCGTCGGGAGCGGTCTCGCTTGGTGCGCTGCTCGATGGCGATTCCGTTGCGGCGTCACTCGGATCCATCGCCGGTATCGCCGGTATCGCGGATTTGCTCTGCCGCGGCGGTTGGCCCCAAGCGGTCGGTAAGACAACTGCCGACGCAATGCGGATAGCCGCCGCCTATATTGACGGTGTTTGCGAGTCTGACGTTTCGAGGGCGGATGGAGTGAAACGCGACCCGGTTAAGGTAAGGGCCTTGCTCTCGTCGCTTGCACGCAATGAATCGACTCTCGCCGGCATGAGGTCCATCGAAAGGGATTTGGGTGTTGACGTCTCAAAGAATACGATTACCGGCTACATGGACGCGCTGCGCCGTATCAATATCGTCGACGATGTCCCCGCGTGGCATCCGGCTCTCAGGTCGCCGGTGAAGTTGCGGCAGGGCGCGAAGCGGCACCTTGCGGACTCATCGCTCGCCGTCGCCCTCATCGGTGCGGATCCGGAGTCGTTGTCATCCGATCCGAAGACCCTTGGCTTGCTCTTCGAATCCCTTGTGCTACACGATCTCAAGGTTTACGCGGCGGTCAGCGATGCGACCGTATCCCACTACCACGACGCTGACGACCTAGAGGTCGACGCGATTGTCCATCGTCGTGACGGCTCGTGGGTTGCTGTTGAGGTCAAGCTTGGGAGCCCCCAAGTCCCAGAGGCAGTGGGAAATCTGCTTCGACTCGAGCGAAAGCTGGTCGATCGCGGGGAGAGGCCGCCTGCGGCGAAACTCATCGTCATCGGGTTTGGTATGCCGGCTTACGTAACTAGCGAAGGCATCGTTGTTGCTCCGGTCGATACGCTCGGAATCTAAAGCTATTTGCATTTCCAGAAATCCTCTAGAAGGTGCCTGGAGGATTTCTGGAAACAACCGGTATTTTGATCTGGGCTAAGAAAGGTTGCGGGTCCAAATTCCGTGCTGCGTGGAGCCGGTGATTTTGTTCAGGAACTCGCGCTGCTCCTCGGTTGCGAGGATGTAGGTAGAGCAGCCACTGAGCATCTGGTCGACGTCTGTGATTCCGGACGCCTCCCATCCCAAGATGCTGACGGCCTTGAGCGTCAGGCAGTTGAGGAACATGTAGGACGTGTTCTCGACGTTCGAGGCGTCAAGACGGTCGAGATCAAAAAGCTCCGTGACGCTTGAGCATCCCCTGAACATGCCCTCCAGGGTCGTGCAATCCGATGTATCGAGTTTCGATAGGTCGATTGGGTCAGACCGTCGAACAGGTATCTACCGCTCTCTGGATCCCAGGTATCCAGGACAACGACCTCACGGATTCGATTCCTGTAGGAATACCACGGTTGCTTTCCGCATTCGTCCGTGTGTGTACGGATGAATGCGGGGTTCGATACCCCGGCGGCCTGATCGGCAGGCCGACGGGAACTCTCACTCCTCGATAAAAGCCGGCGCTCGGTTAGTTCTGCGCATCTTGAAATCGTCAGTTTCGTGGGAGACGTAGAGGATGCCGTCCATCCCATCTCGCGATGCATATGAAAGGTGAACAGAACCGCAATCCGCTCCATCATTGTCGAGAAGATCGAACGAATTCGGATCGCTCGTTGCGGCCAAACGACCACTCAGACAAGAGCCATCGGCATTACAGATTTGCCATTCCATGTCTTCGCCTGCAAGAATCGCCATAGACGTCCTGGTCGCGCCATCGTTGACATACATCCCGTCTATGCCAAAACCGTTTTCAGCGTCATCAATAAACGATTGCTCGGACCTATACTTCGCAAATGATGCACATAGCACCATTGCAAGACAAAGTGCAAAGCCAACAATAACGATCTTTACGTAGCTCTTGGCTGTCATGCCATCCCTCTTTTCGCTTGCCTAAAGAAATGCGGAAGAAGCTGTTCGTCGCGGCTTGTTTGTACGCCTTTCTGCCCCGGTTCGGTTGCTTAGGTTACTTGAGAGATCCTATATATGATGATTACCCATATGCGTAATATGAATTTCGAACATGTCGAAATCAATCAATGGTTGCGGGAGTTTCCGACCTCAGCGAAATGCCGCCCTATACCCACAGAATCAGACGGGTTTGACATGTGCTAATGGACGCTAATGGCACTTGGTCGGCAACGGTCTTAGCCCATCGGCCCCAGCAGTGTCTCCTTCTGTCGCGCCGCGGGCCAGGAGCACGGCGGTGGCGCCGTGCCGCGGCAGCTGGACGACCGCGTCGTCGACCGTGGCGATTACACTCGCGACGGCACGCCTCGCTAGTTTGCCTCGCCCTATTGGCCCCAGCGCGTTGCAGTTCAATCAGCTGTTACAATTACCCACCCACAAAAAGCCCATCTAGCAGGTGCTTTGCTGTTATAGAGTCCTGGAAAGAAAGGGCCGAACCGAAGTGTCTGGCCGAACGCCAATTGTCTGGGAACTGCTTCGGATTCGACCCTCTTTTACTTTTGCCCACTCGGTGGACTTCGGGCTTAATGCTTAGGGGCGGGGATTTACCAAAGTGAAATTTCAATGGAAAGAAACCCAGCTGCAACAATTGCCCTGGTGAGGGCCCGAATTGGCCATATGGATCTAAAATAGTCACGATATACAAATGTCGAGAGACGTTGGGGATATAGATGAAAAGAACTAAGGGTTTTCTTTTGTTGGTAATGATGCTGCTCGGACTGTTCTGCCTGGGTGGCCCTTCTTGGGCCGAGGCTGCCTGTCCTGAAGGTGAGCCTCAGCAGTCTTATACGGGCAGCCTGCTGATAACTGCTAAGGAGGGCGATGCCGACTCTCAGTCTGGGGTAAATCCCCTTGCCACTTTTGAGGGGGACGGCGGAACGGTCAAGCTTGACCATATTGGTAGCGGGATTTTGAGGTGGCAAGTTCTTCCGGACAAAATTGCGAACGATCCCTTCTCTTTTGCTGGAACGATATATCTATACAAGGTTGTGAGCGGAAAACAAAAATACGTCGATTGCTATCCGACAAACGGGTCTGGAATTGCATTCACCGGCATTTCGGGGCAGATTGATACACATGTACGAAAGGGAACCTATGTGGTGCGTTGGGTTGGAGCTGCTGCAGGCCCGATATGGCTTGCGGTCTTGCGCCCCGATGTCCAAATAGGTTTCTCTCTCTAGACGGGAAGTTGCTCATGGACGCCATATATGACGGAGATGACTGGGTCGATCATTATACTTGGCGCCTGGTCGGCTCGGATGACAATGGGGATGTGGTGTTTGATGGACTATGTCCAAAGCATCTCCATCCTTTTGTCTCGTCGTTAATTGAGAGTTCCGCTCGTGTTGCCCCCTACAGCTCGGCGTCGCTTCATGATACGGACGTTTTGAAGACCATAAGGGAATCAATTGACGATGGCACGATGAGCGGCCCGCTGTTTTCTCGGCTTGTGGGGCTAGATGAGATTGGCTCGAAACGACTGCTTGCGGGCGAAAAAGTGGAACTCACTTATCGGTCGATGATTTCAATCCTGCGGCTAGCCGATGTTCTTCGCAAATAAATGAGGCTTCCATGGCCATGCAGCGGTCTAGTACTCCTTTACGGGATGCTCCTCGCCGAATCCACCGTCGATGCCGAAGCGGCACAGTCTGTCGATTGCTCGAAGATGCTCGTCAATAGCAGCTGCAATTTTGGTGTCGATCTCGCTGTCATGGTCGTTGAGGCCGCGAACTGCCTCGTCGGCGGCCATAAAGGCCTTGATGGCCCGTGCGAGCTGGTTCTTAAAAGCATCAACCTCCTCAACTGCGGCAGATCGGTCTGCTATCTCGCGTTCGAGTCGTTGAACGATTTCCTGTGTGTTGCTCATGCTATTCCTTTCCCTCGGGTGTTTTACCTAATATATCGCCCTGTGCGGACACGATTCTCGCTCACGACACGGCGGTAGCAAATATCACAAAGTCGCAGGTAGACGACTCAACAGGATTCGATTTACGGGGCGATTGAACCTAGGGTGGTGGGATGTTCGCGACACCCATTTTCTGTGTCGTAAAACGCATCTGGTGAGGTCGTTTTTTCGGCCTTGACCTGCGTGGCGGCACTTTGTGGTGCTTTGGGTGTGCCCTTAAGCAGTGTTTGCATCTACCAGCGCGCGAAACATTTCGACGGTAATTCGTGAAACAAATTGCGGAACTATCGCTCCAACGGGTGCTGCTGCTGCTCAACGCGAGCGGTCAGCTTGGCCCCGCAAACGGCTACTCGCCCTTCATGGCCATACAGATGGCCACCTCCTGCTGGATGCGATCGAGATCGAGCGGCAGCGCAACCGGATGATGCGTCAGACGATGGGATTTCGACATGCAGTTGTTGATGCGCACAACGGAGAGCTTGTTGCCGTGATGCGCAGTCCCGATGATGCCTATGACTACTGCGACTATTTTGCTACGGCTCGTCGGGACGCCACTGTTCTCGATTTGTGGCTGAGATTTAAAACATCTCGCCTGTTTCAATGCGTTTTTTGGGTTTATAACTGTTCGCTTTTTCGGTTATGTCGCAGTTCACTAGTTCATTCATTACGTTCTTCATATCGTCTGTAAGTCAGTTATGCTGCGGTTACACAGCTCTGTTGTTGCGTTTTGTCGTAATTCAGCAATGGCATAGCCGGAGCTCGTCCGCAAGTGTCGTACGCTGCCGTACAAAACTGCGTTTCGGCCGTCCGCGTACTGCCAAGGCTCTGCCCTAGTACCCGGCGCCTGCGGCGGTTGTTCATATCTGAACTGCGACACAGCCGAACAAAGCAATTGCGACACTACGTAACTGTGTAATTACTGAACTACGTGATAACGACAAAACTGAAAAACGTAACTGTTGAATTGCAGAACAATGAGCTAACGCCGCGAGTGCCGGGTACTAGGGCAGAGCTCTAGCGTGCGCCGCTTGCGGCAGTACGCTGCCGGGCATTTTGTACGGCAGCGTACGACTCTTGCGGACAGATTTCAGGGCCGAATAGTCCGATGTTCAATAGTTCTGTTATTACATGGTTGCATAGTGCGGCTATTCCGCTTTGTCGTTATTGCGTTATGTCGCATTGTCGATATTGCGTAGTTCGGTTTTTCACTTTTTACGCCGTTCACTTATTCATTTGTTACATAGTGCCGCTATTCCGTGGCGTCACTTTTATGCCCACCGCGTGCGTATTCGACGGTGTGGGCAGCGTCTCCGAACACCTCGACTGCTGCCGCCACGAATTGCGGTGTGGTGCGCCTCGGGATATAGAAAGTTTTGTTACCGAACACGATTGCGATCCAGGCGTTACGGTAGATGAATTGATATGCCGCCTCTCTTGAGCGCTTACCGCAGCATTCCTCTGCAATCTCGTCGATCTGCCAGAGATGACCGAAGCCGACGATATATTCGGCGATGTACGCGCTCGTCTTGATTCGTACGCGCCGCGGGCGGCGGTATGGAGCATAGCTGCTTTTCCCGGGGTCCGCTTTAACGGGCACGGAATAGACCTCGGCTCGAGCCTTTTCGGCGACCACGCGCCGCGCATCATCGAGGCTATAACGCTTGCACAGGCGCTCGCCGTCGTCGGTCGAGCACTTCACGGTGATTGACTTGATATGCGGCGCCAGATACTTGTACATCCATGCTCGCGACGCGCCGAACTCCCACCGCAGATCTTCAATACTCAAGAACTCATCCATCTTCTGACCTCGATTTTCTGCCGATAAACGAGAAATCCCGCAAGAGACGCATACTTGTACCCCCATCGTAAATGTGTGTACAAATCTGCCGCCGACCCGGGCGGTTCGGCGCTTGCCAGGGCTCCGCCCTTGGACCGGGGAAGGATACTCGCGCGCCTTGTTATTACGATAACGGACAAGGGGGAAAAGGAGCCAGTTCTCAAATTATTACGATAAAAGACACAGATACGGCGGCGTGCGCGGTGGTGCCTACGGGAGATTATTACGATAACGGACGCAGCGGCAAACCATGAATCGCGCCCCTGAGACGGTGCAAAATGGCCTTGTGAGGCCATTTTGCACGCCAGCTTCGTTCAACGTCAGACATTCAAGATGTCAGACGTTGAACCTGCGTCAAAGACGCAGCTGGGGCTGCTAGTTGCCTACAATCGCTCGCGTTACTCGCTTGTCCCACGCGTAGATGTCCGACAGTGCCGTCAGACATTGTCAAGCCAATGCTTCACAGGGATTTTTACAGAATTCGTATCATTCTCGCTGCCAACCCTCTTGTACATCAAACCCTTAAAGTTCATGAAGGAGCAGAAGCATGTATGTTGATGTATAGGACTCGATCCTATACAAAGATATCGGTATATCTCCATTGCAAGCGCAGTTCCCACGAGACTGTTCGTAAAACAAATTGATCCCTTTGGCACGGGCATGTGGACTATGTTTTCTTCAGCTTGTTGGAGGAAAGAGAGATAGGATTTCATGTCGTTCTTCTTTTCGAGAATAGGCCCAATTTCCCCATCAGCTACTCCAACAGCACAAAATGCACAGGGAATGTCCTTTTCTATACATGCTTCAAGAACTATTGACCTGGGATTGACCCCTTCCCCACAGTCTGCAGCGCAAACAAGCATTGAAGTCCTCGAAGGAACGCAACGCATGAGATCTTCGGCAGAGCGGACGTAAGACGCAACTGGATTAAGCGAAAGATCCGGATAGCGATTGACGAGTGTTTTGGAAACTGCCTCTACTTTTGCTTCTCCTATTTCGTCGGGACCAACAAGAAACTGACGATTTACGTTTGACCTCTCAACTCGATCCCCGTCGATTAATGTAAAATGCCGAACTCCAGCAGCAGCCAAATGCTCCACCACCACCTGCCCTATGCCGCCCATACCAACGATGGCAAGATGAACGGCACCGATTTGCTTAAGTAACGTCAGCGGAGCGTCGGAATAATAAGACAAAAAGCGAGCTGTCCTCGAGCGGGGTGATTCCAGCTCGTATTCTTCAGTTTCTAGAAAACCAAGTTCGTTGAGCCTTAGCAAGAATCGTTGCTCGCGAGATTCAAGGCTCGTCTCATCTATCATATTTTGTTTGGCGAGCTGTTCAAAAAGATTCGTACTCAAATCAGAGATTTTGACCCTCACTCGCGATTTTAATCCTTGCAATATAAGTTCGTTGGAATCTCTCCTGATATAAGCACTATCGTTCCAATAGAACATTTAATATCCTTTCCCTCAAGCCTTCTTCTGGAAAAGTGTTTCGCATGAAGAAGGCGCTGGAGAGTCGTCCGATCGGCAGAAAACACGCAGCCTCGCCAAACAGTTCGACGGCTCTCTCGTTAAACTCCTGGCGCGAAATCATGCCAGAAAAATACCTGCTCAAAACCGATAAATACTTTTGGAGACGCATTCGGTTGCCCAAGCCCGTCAGTAGTGCGAGTTGATAGTAGATAAAAATAGGGTCATTGAAAGTATTCGGAATTAAAAGCAGGTGCACATCCGCCTGATCCGATTGAGGAGAGAAATAATCACTCGACATGAGCTTTGGATAATACCTGCCTGACGATGATAATTGAAGCGCTATAAGTTTTACAATCTTTTTATTGGGGTAGTATTTGTCGCATGAAATTGATAATTTCGCAGTTATCTCTCTTTGTTCATCGGATTTATTCACGCCGTAATCGAAGGAGGGGTCTTTCAGTTTCGGCGACAGAAGTCTTCTGATTGCCTCTGTGTCAACGAGAGAGAGGATGTTCCTACGTCCTTCTTCGTCAGCGAAATAGGGAGAGTGCTTGTTTGAAAAAACGATAAAAGCCTCTATGCCAGATAATCCATGGTGCAGCCGCGCGCTCTTGCAATAGCGCTCAATTAATAAGGGCATGTTTGTATTACAGCTTGCCATGGTTCTTCCGAGAAGAAAACACAAGACGTCAATCCATCTATTCTCGATGCGCTTTATCGTCATAGTCTGAGTGCACGCAGCGCTGCTCAGTTTGACTTCCTGCCTTCCGATTCGCGTAACAGAAAAATCATTGACACAAAAATAGTGAGAAGAGAGGAGATGTAAAAATGGTCCCACCCTTCCTCCGGTCCGGAATGCAATGGACAGCGACTTTGCATGATTGCTTAGCGAATAGCAGTGACCATCAATTACATCTATTCTCAAAAAGAAAGTCTTTAGAAAGCCGCTGCAATTGTGATGGACGTAGTCAAGCTTCCTCCCCAACTCGACAATATGCTCATTATCATGTCGACTTGTAAACCTAATCGTCCTGTCATCATATTCAACTTCGAAAAAAGGGGAATGAGGGCATCCCGATGCATCGAGTATTACTGGAACCCCGGCGATACGCTGAATGATTTGTGACGAATAGTCATGTCCATCAAGAAGGCTCGACGCTTCGGGCAGCTCGTCAATCGATATATCAATTCTTGGAGACATGTATTCCTACCATTTTTAAAGAAACAACGGCGGTAATTGCTATCGCGATTGCGCCAATAACACCGAGCGCTATCTGAATGGGATATAACCCCAACACATATCCAAATATGGAGAAAAACATTGCAGAAAAGAGAGCCCTTACCAGAGACGCGACGGAAAGGATCGTCGCGCGGAGATCGTCCGCTATCGCGTCTTGGATTAAGTTTTCCGAAGTGATGTACACCACTTCTGGGAGAAAACAAAGCACCATGCTAAGGCCAAACAAACACAGCGGATTTGAAGCGAACCACGGAAGAATCATGAAAAGACCGGCCTCGATTAGCATCGAGCCGAGCATGGTATTTCTTTTCCCGAAACACGATGAGAAGAAATCTGCTGCAATGTAGGCCGTCGCATTTACTGCATAGGATGCACCGAAAAAGATTCCTATTATGGAGACGGGAGCATCAAATGCGTCGAATACCAACTGATTCAAGTTGTAATAACTCCCATAGAATCCATCGAGCATGCTTGTGCCGATTAGAAGAAGCAACACCGCAAAAGCGGATTCTCCAATGCACCAGGTTTCGCGTCTGAAGACCTTGGCTACGTCAAACCTTTCCTCCCCAGAGTTTTTGGAATGGGTCGTTTCCATTCTCTCAATGGGATACAGAAGGAAAAGCTGCAGGAGATAGAAAACGGAAACGCATACGTAGAGGGCACTCCAAGATACTTGGGCAATGAATGATCCAAGTACGATTGCCACTCCCGTCGCGATTGATTGCGCGGCAAGCAGCCGAGCGTTGATGGTGAGGAAGCGCTCTCCTTGACCGGCATTTCGGGCAATTTCATATAAAAGTGCTTGTTCGGATCCCGATTGAAGGGAGTAGGCGAGTGCCTCAACAAGGGAAAGCGCGACGAGAAAGGGGCCTGAGAGCAACAGCATGCCAGCCGTATGGAAGAAAAGCAGCAGCACGCCCACTTGAATCGAGAACTTCTTTCCAAAGAAATCGCCTATCAGCCCTGTTGGCAGCTCGAGGACGACCGTTGCAATGTTAAACAGGGCTTGATAAAGCGCGATTTCCGTGACAGACATTCCTTTCTCCGCAAGGAAAAGTAGAAACACTCCCCGATTTAAAACAAATCCCGCGAGAACGAAAAAGGCGGAATAGATGTGCAGCTGCGCAGTGGCATTCTTATTCATTTGGCACTCCTAACGACTATTTTTGTCGGGGTGCTCGCCACTGATTCGAAGCCTGAAATGTTCATAGTCTCAATGAAGAGCTGATAAAGCTTTTGAACAGGGTATCGATAGAATAGGACATCCTGCGCTCTTTCTTCTCGACGAACTATTGCCAGCCGGTCGATTTCGAAACAAGAAACCGCATAATACACACCAGCTTGATCTAGAGTTGCCGTATAGCTTTCTGCAACGGCAAATGCATCACGATCGCGACACATTTCAAAAATATCTTCAATGCTTCTACCATCTCGATGAATCATAAGGTAGGTTGCGAATTTAAAATGGTTTATCAAATCAAAATACGTATCGGCACGCGCGAGCACGTCAAGAATGTCGTAATTTTCATTTCTGACTGTGTACAGATGATTGAAATGAAGAGGTGACAGGCTGTTTGGGTCAATTCCGGCAGCAAGTAAATCTAAGTAATACTGAGATTCTTTTACGATGATATAATCCTCTTTATTCACCCCTTGAGCAACATCAGTAAGAGGCTCTGGGCTCATATAGGAAAAGTCAACGTTTGACATAAAACTGGTCGACGCGACTTCTTGAGCAAGGGCAAGGGTGTCGAGTACTTCGGAATATGTTTCTTCTGGAAAACCGATGATAAAATTGGTTTCGAATCTCATGCCAGAGGAAATGATGGATTTTACGGTAGGAATTACTTTTTTAAGATTCAAGTTTTTCCGGCAGATTCGCTGTATTCTTTGCGAGCCAGTTTCCAAGCCAACAAATACAGAGATACATCCGGTTGCCTTAAGTAGGCCAATGATCTCGGGAGTTATCGTATCGATTCGTCCCTCACAGTTGTATTTGAAATCATAATTCATTGCATATTTTTTGACTGCAAATTCAAAGAAGTACTTGTGCGATGCTAAGAAGTTATCATGATTATAGTTAATTGAAGAAAGAGCGCCGGTTTTTGCCATGCAATCGTAGACACGCTGCGAGGTTTCGAGCAGTTTGTCGACATTAAGAAATCGCGCTTTCTGACCGAGAAGCACTCTGGATGAGCAATAGTAGCAATTAAACGGGCAACCTCTACCTGCCTCAATGTTGACCACGTTCATGCCGTATGAATTGGAGTAGTCGAGTTCCGGAAGGTTGTTAATGTCGTATTCAATCAACTCGCATAATCCAGAATCCCCGGTTTTAGAAATCGAATTTTTAGGTAAATCGCCCTGAGCGCCGCAAGCAATATATTCGAGTAGAAGCGGGAGGGTTTCTTCCCCATCAAAGATCGATAGAAAGTCAACCTCGGGACAATCCTGAAAAACCATTTCTCGAAGTGAAGTGATCTGGGGACCACCAAATATGATAACCGATTCGGGATGCGCCCGTTTAATAATCTTCGCTATCATGATGCCCCAGATATAAGAGGCGTTCATGATCGAAACACCAAAAACATGGGAGTCGATTGCTTTTATTTCGTCGGAGAACCACCGATAGATTTCTTTTGAAAAAGTCTTTTCTTCTTCGAGGAACTTACGCTGAAAGTCAATAACGTGAGTTGAAAATCCCGCTGCTTCAGAAACGGCCCTTAGATTCAAGATGGCCAGATTATCAACAAGGGTCTTCCTGTAGTGATTCACCGGATTGATCAGAGTGAAATCAACCTTCAACTTGAGCTCCTTTCTTTCGGGCGAATAGGAATCGCCTCCGTCACATTAAACGGAGGCGATTGTGTTATCAGACCTTAGCAGCGGCGCTGTATAACCTGATCAACATCAATGCCGAAGTCCAGAAGTTCTTCAACAGTGATCTCGATGTCGGAAGCCGATTTATCGCTGGCCAGCTCGATTTCCTCTTTCTCCATTTTCGTCACCTCCTTTTCATGTATGAGTTAAAAAACTAGTGGCTTTCTGGAAACAGCCAGGATCAATGCTAAACGATGATTTTAGATTCAACGTCGGAACCGGTTGTTTTTATGAATATGATGCCAATGCACGAACAAAAGCAGTTAGCCTTTTCAGCACTGTTGCGGCTTATGCAATCACATGAGTCCTAGGCCCTTTCGACACCACCTGTATTGCGAATCAGCACCGCTGCCTTCCCGACTGAATATTGCCGTCAGGCACCGCTATTAAATGCATCTCCAGGCGCCCCGTTACACTCGTGCCGCCATGTGGTCGACTGAACGAGGAGGTTCAACATAGACGCGATCTGGGCCGACATGGGAGAGACCATCATGCGGCAGCGCTGCAGATGGAGCGCTAGCAATAAAAGGGCACAGGGACCAGCGTCTGCCAGATGCCCGCACACGATAACGGCGGTGCTGTTACGCGATATTCAGCAGTGCTTAAGCTAGCAGATACTCAATCACACGCATGGCAGGGGTAACAGCACGGGTGTTCCTATAGTTTTGTCAACCGGGGAATGTCGTTCGCGAGATCGAATCGCGAAATGCTGACGCCAGGCCTTTCGACCGGCGGACTCCAGCCTGTTCGGAGTGCTGTGCTTCGACTAGGTGGCTTAGGGCACCCTGTCCCGTATGATCGCGTAGGTGACCTTCAACCTCTTTCGCGTCAGCGCTTTGAGTGCCTTGCCGTGCGGTATGCCTCGTTCTCGGCACCTGGCGTAGTGGTCGCCTCATCTTCCCTCTGTCCGGGCAAGGCAGTTGCACGAGAATATGAGCAGGTTCTTCAGCCTTTTGTTGCCTTGGCGCGATGCCGTCACCGAGGAGATCGAGGTCTCCGACTGGCGGTTGTGCGGCGCCAGGCCGCAGTACGACGCGAGCCTGTCGTGGCTTGACTCGGCATGTTCAATCTGTTTCGTTAACTGAAATGCGTAAATCTGGTTAATCGAAAAAGCAAAATCTGGTTAAATGAAAACGGTAAATTTAGTTAAACGCGCTGGTAATCAATGGTGAAGAATATGCCAAAAAAGTACTACACTCGAATTATCGAAAATGAGCTCGACCAGATGCTAGGGATATTCGGTGCCGTTCTCATCGAAGGACCGAAATGGTGTGGAAAGACAACCACAGCCGGGACCCGTGCGGCGTCCAGGCTCCTTCTCATGGATCCGTCGCGCAACTTCGAGAATCGTTTGCGTGCCGAGACGGACCCGGCGCTTGCCGTTTCCGGCGAGGTGCCGCGGCTGATCGACGAATGGCAGGAGGTTCCGAAACTTTGGGACGCGGCACGGTTTGAGTGCGACAACCGCGGCGGCGAGCCTGGCCAGTTCATATTTACGGGGTCGGCGACACCGCGAGACAATGAGCGGCCGATGCACAGTGGTGCTGGAAGGTTCGCTAAATTGCGCATGGATACCATGACGCTTTTCGAACTTGGGAAATCTAGCGGTGCGGTTAAGCTGTCGAGCATTATTTCTGGCGAAAAGTTCAATGGCGCTTTCGGGTCGTTGGATTCTGCCTCGATTGCCGAGTGCGTTGTTCGCGGCGGATGGCCCGCGGCGGTCGGGCGCGATGTGCTGGCTGCGTCGGCGATGGCAAAACGTTATATCGGCATAGTTGCCGAAGAAGATTTGTCTCGTGTTGATGGCTCTCGACGCGATCCCGAAAAGGTCAAAGCTGTTATCGAATCGCTTGCGCGCAATGAATCCACTTTGGCGACACTCAAGACGCTCGTAGCTGATCTTGGTGGAGAGGTATCGAGACAAACGGCGGCATCGTATATATCTCTTCTCGCTCGGGTCAGCTTCGTTCGCGATATTCCCGCATGGAATCCAGCAATGAGATCTCCTGTGCACTTAAGAGAATCAAAGAAGCATCATCTTGCTGACCCGTCACTGGCGGCCGCTGCGCTCGGGGCGACTCCGGAGACCTTGCTGCTAGATTTCAAGACGCTTGGACTACTTTTTGAATCGTTGGCACTCCATGATTTGTGGGTCTATGCGCGAGCAAACGGAATGAGCCTCTACCACTATCATGATTCTCGTGATTTAGAGGTCGATGCAGTCATTGCGGCTCCTGGCGGGACCTGGATCCCAGTTGAAGTTAAGCTCAGCTCCGCTCAAATCGAAGAGGCATCTGACAATCTTGTTGCTGTCGAGGAACGTATGGTTGCCGCCGGAAACAACCCACCGGTTTCGAAAGTTGCAATCATTGGATTTGGTTCACAAGCCTATGTTACCGACCGCGGCGTCCAAGTTGTTCCGTTGGATGTGCTCGCGCCGTAATGCTGTGGGCGAAGTGAAATTAACGCCGCAGTTTTTAGATCTGGTTTCTGAGATCTAAAACGCGAAACTCAAAATATCATCAGCTTGATTTTCGGCCGATCCGAATCGCGCCCGCGCAAAAGTCAAAGCGACTCGCGCGGGCGTTTCGTTTTTCATTTCGGATTTCAAATTGATTCAAAACAAAACGGGAGTTTTGAAAATCGATAGCGACCGGAGGGAGCAATCATAGGCGGCTTGGCCGCCGCATGAAAATCGAATCGTTAATCCGAACCGTAATTCAAATCGCGTTACCTTTCGACAATCCAACAACGCTACGAGTCTCACCAAAGACTCTCCGCGTCATTGAAATGTCGAAAGCTGCCTCAACTTTTTCGCTGGCGTTACGAAAAACATTCGACAAAGTCGAAGGTTTGCGTCGCGGGCGCCGCAAACCCGCTGCGCGGTGATGCAAATACTCGGCATCCCTCGCATTCGCATCACCGCTTCGCTCTCGCTACAGCGAATCTCTAACACTCAGCATCCTTCGCGTTAAAAATTCGCTTCCGCTCACGGTCTTCACGCAGTTACAACGCCGCGAGGCCTCTCGCTTGGAATGAGGCCTCTCATTCCACGTCTACACTGCGTTTCGCCCAATCCCCGTTCCGGAGATTGCAAGATGGGTGTGGGTGGCAACAAATGGGCCCATACGGGCCATTTGTTTTCCCACACATCTTGCTTTACCACCTCTCACGGCGGTAAAGTTTTCGCGAGACGTTTTCAAATCGCGTCGGCGATTTTTAAGCACTCGAAAAGGAAAGCGAATCGAATAGCTGGTTTTGCACCGGAGGCCTCTCCGGTGTGCGGTTCATTTTCGAGGAGCTGTCCGTGAGTACGAAACGTCCGTTCACAGTCAAGGCAACGCTGAGTGAAGAAGAAAAGAAAACGCTTGTTGCGTTTTCCAAAAAGGCCCAAATGTCTGAGGCCGAACTGATTAGGTATTTCCTGCGTCCCGATGACGCGGTGACTCGCGGGGTCGATCTGACTGAAGACGAAGAGCGAACTGAGATGATTCGCATCCGGGTTTCGCCAAGTGAGAAAAAATCCATTGAGAATCGCGCTTCTGAACTCGGCGTGTCGATGTCGGCCTTCATGCGTCGCACTGCTCTTGTCGGGAGAGTCGAGAAAATCGATGTCGATCGGGCGTCGATCGACAAAATCTATCACGAGCTTTTGAAGGAAGGAACGAATCTCAATCAGCTCATGTACTTTTTGAACGCCCAAGGGCTTCCCGCGTACAACGAGAAAGCTGTTTTTCGAACACTTGAGAAGGTTTATCAAGTTGGGCGTAAGCTAGACCGTTTCATCGACGAGCTTGAAAAGCGCTATTTCGTCGGTGGTGATGTGAAGTGACTGTTATCAAACAGAAAAGAGTGTCGAGTGAGCGCTATGCAAAGAATGTTCGTAAATACATCAACGGAAAAGATGCGATTGTGCGTGGTGGCTGGAACATCGAATGGAGCGACCACTGGTTTTCGAAAATGGATAGAACCAGAAAGGTTTTCCATCACGACAAACCGTCGAGAGCCGGAGTCAAAAACGTAATCATGCTTCATCAGATTCTCGCGTTTCTGCCCGAGGAGTGCAGCTGCAACGGAGGCAAGATGACCCCCGATGCATGTTTGGCCTACGCGGAGCAATGGCTTGCGAAGCACTATCCGCATCAACAAGTGATTCTCGCGTTGCATGAGGAAAGCGATAAGGCGGGAAAACGCTACGCGGTCCATATGGCGATCAACCGTACCGATTTGCTGACCGGCAAACGTTGCGAGACTGGTGGGCGTCGCGGAAAATTCGAACGCGCTTCATGGGTTCGTGAAATGGACAAGGCCTGGAATCTTACTCAACTTGAAAAAGGTAAGAGAAATTCAAAGATTCGAGATCGTCAGCCGCGCGATATTGAAAAGGAGATTGTCGATCGGGGAGAGTACAGTTATAAAAACAATCTGCGCGAGCTGATCCATATTGCAATCGACGACTACCACCCGAAGAATATGGAGCAGTTCAAAAAATTACTTGCCTCGTGGGGCGTAGACATTTTCATCAAGAACAATCGAGTCTATGCGACAGATCTCGATATCAAAGAGGCCGGTAATCCAAAATGTACCTTCAACTTGACCCGTCTCGACGGGCGGTTCGCGTTGAAGTCGTTGCAGACGGCTTTCGGAAATAACGTGTTGGAAGCCGAGCGAGCCCTTCCATACGAGAAACGTTGTGAGATTTACATCAAGCGTCTCAAGAAAGCATACTCGGCGTGGGTCGAGCAGGCGAAAGCGAGCAAGGGCGTCTCCTACAATTCGTTTCCTAAATTCATTGCACCGAAGTGTGATGAAGATCTGCTCGAAGATCCCGCCGTACGTGATGAGCTTCTTGCCCGGCGCGGTTACGCAAGGGAGATTCGCAACCGTTACGCCGGCGGCGTTGTCGATGCCGGCGACGACCGCGTTCGCGCCGCCGGCCAGGCGCACAGCGGTAGCGCCGTGTTGCGACAGATGGACGATCGCGTCGTCGATCGCGGCGATTACGCTCGCGGCGACACGCCTCGCTAGCCTCGAACTGCCTGTCGGGGCGGAGTAAAGCGCTCATGCCCCGGTAGAGCGGTGAGGCATGAGTTACTGAGGTATACTATAGTTTCCGCAGGTAGAGGCATAAAAAAATGGCAACCCGCCCGCCGAAAAGACGGGCGGGCGTGATACCATCAAGATTGTGCTCGGGTGCTACCAACACCTCCGCACGGTGTAGAGGCGAGCTACCAACTCGCGTTTCTACTTGCCAGTTGTGCTAAAAACGCAAACAGCACTCCTGGCACATCCAATGATAGCAGGGACCCGCAGGTCACGCTATGGATGACAGTTAGAAAACGCAAATGGGAGCCGGCTCGCACGGCTCCCGTTTTTTATGGGAGCGGACATATGCCGTTCCCGGTCGGCACGGGTTTAAGACCCGTTCAAAAAGGTAGCCAAGGGCTCGAATAATCGGAGACTGAGCTGTACAGGTTCATTGTCCCGTCTCTACGGAGACTTCGACGGGGGTAGTGCCCTCCATGTGACCCCTGCGCCGCCTCGGCCCTTCTGGGCGGAGACGGCGTGCCGGATTCAGAGCGATTGTCCTGCTGGAAAACTGCAGGAAAGTAGGCGAACAGCCGAAGATCAGGAGTTGGTTGGATAGCCGTGTGGCAACACACGTGTCGCGGTGATAAGCCGCAACGTCAAGCAAAGAGGATCACGATGAGCATGCAGCCGTGACGGATTCTGAGCCCAACCCCGGGTTCCGCCATGTACGGGGGTGCCGGTGAGGACGGCCGGCGCGTTAAAACGAACGGTCCGGATGCATGGGCGTAGCCATGCGGAGTCCCGCGAGATCGTCGAGCAAAAGGCCAAGGGGCGGGTGAGGCTTTCCCAGCTGCAATGCTGGTTTCGAAGATTTAGGGAGGGTCCACGATTGTGCCCGGACTCTGTGGATGCTCCACCGCCTAACAATTCAACCACCAAGCTAATTAGACCTCGCGACCAGTTATTACAATCAGCAAGTCATCAGCGCGAGGCGTGCCAACCGTCAGCCCTCAGCGCCGGCGTCGCTTCGCTCCCCGGGCGATGTAAATAAGAGATATATAAGTCAGCGAGCTTCGCGAGCGGATCATAGGTGCCGTCAGGCACCGCATCAAAAGCGATTCGCAATCATTTCGGAATACATGTCGCTGGCGATGAGTGGACCTAGTCCAGACCTGTATCCGTACTAGGCGTTTCTAGAAATGCGCATGAGAAAGGGCCGAACCGAAGTGTTTGGCCGGACGCCAATTGTCCGGGAACTGCTTCGTTTCGACCCTGCTTCATTCTACAGCCGCGTCATGTTTATGGAGATCAATTCGGCAGCTGCAATTCATTCGATTGTAAGATGAGCTGTCCTGGACGGCTCCCACTGTTGCGATCACGCCGCATGGATGATGGATGAACTCGCATGAGAACCCAAGCGTACGGTGGTTTTATCTGCCCAAAGAGGGTAGAATGACAACAGAAAACGACGCATCCCGTGTAAGCAACATGGAGCGCGGGCGGCCTAGTTTTCAGTCTTTGTTAAATGCCCGGGCTCCGACCCCCGGGCATTCTTATTTGCGCTTGTGGCGCAAATGCCGTCCACTGTCCGCACCGCGCGTACGCCTACGGACCTTAATCCGAACCTCATACGAGTTTAAAAACGCGATGATGAACGTGCCGACCGTTGCAAGAGCGGCCAGCGCGTTAAGGAATTTCAGCATATGGTGACCTCCGATCAAATCGTCGGCCGCCCGCGCACGGAATGCGCCGTGACATCAATTCTAACCGAATCTGCGACTACCCCGGTTAACTGGTACACCTCTGTTATTGTTCAAATTAAACAGTCTCAAAAGGTATGCCGCGCGGCACCCGAAAACCGAACCCTCGATGCCGTGGACGGCGAGTGCCAAAACCCAGTGCCAAAACCTCACCTTGCATTCCCATGAGAAAATCAAAAGACAAGGCAGGAGGCTGAAAATGACCAGATACGGATACGCTCGCGTGAGCACGAAGGATCAGAAGCTAGACAGGCAAATCGAGGCGTTGGTCAACGCCGGTGTGCCCTATGGCCATATCTACAAAGACAAGGTCACGGGTGCCAAGGACGGTGACCGAACTCAGCAGAAGCGTCTGTTCAAGAAGATGAAGGCCGGCGATGAAGTGGTAGTCGAGTCCTGGGAGCGCCTAACCAGATCGACCAGGCAATTGCTGAACTACGACCTTATGTTCCGAAATCTCGGCGTGAAGCTAACCTCTTTGAAACAGCCGGTCGACCTCGATACCGCCTTCGGCCGATTCGTTCTCGGTACCCACGCCTGTACAGCCGAGCTTGAGCGCGATCTGATCAAGCAGCGCCAGGCCGAGGGCATCGCCGTCAAACGGAGCCGCGGTGGCAACGTCGGGGGCCGCCCGCGCATCGCGGACGTCAAGGCCGACGCCGCCGTGAAGCTCTACCTCGCCCGTGAGACGCCAATTCCCGACATCTGCGCCGCAACAGGTATCTCGAAATCGACCCTGTACCGCGTGCTCCGCGAGCGCGGATTGGTGGGCGTCAGAAGATAAATCCGAGTGCGCTACTATATAAGAGTGCGGTATTTCTCCAACTGAAACCCTGCGTGAACGCATGACTTGAGACGCCTTTTTAGAACTTACCGATCGCAGGATGACTACAAATCAACAGCGGCCGTGCATTGTTTCCAGCCGTTTGGCGTGGCGGAGCCATGCCCATTGTTGATTGGAGTGTCGCACGATGACAGACAATCCGAGCGAGAAGAAAATCAGTGAGACATCCGGCGTGAAGGCCGTCCTCGATGAGGCCGCCGAGCGGATCGAGGCGACATGGCGGGAGAAGCTGCTGCGCGAGACTGCCGACCTCAGGACCGAGAACGCACTGCTCATGGCCCAGGTGGATGAATTCAGCCGCAAGCTCGTCGAGGCGCGAGACCGGAACGAAAGACTTGAGGCCGACTGCAATGAGAGGGTCGCTTTCATCGAGGAGAAGTTCGAGCTCGATACCGCGAACCTCGAACTCGAGAATAACGAGCTCCACGCCGCGAGCGTCAGATATCTCGCCGATGCCAGGGAGCTCGACAGGCAGGTCGTCCAGCTCCACGCCGAGGCCGTGGCCATGGTCGATGAGATCGAGCGGCTGCGCGGCGAGCGTGACGCCGCGTTGAAAGCCCAGGCTGAGCTGAGCGATGCGCTTCTGGCCCAGCGCGACCTGATGGCCGAGGTCGCCGCCCTCAAGGACCGCCTTGCTGTAGCCGAACAGCGGGCGGCCGTGGCCGAGGCCAAGGTCGAGGTCATGACCCAGAGGGGCGAGTAGAATGTCCACCTCGAAGATGTCGCATCGTGCAGCCGTTGCTGTGGGGTTGATCGTCCTTCTTGCCGTAGCGATTGTCTGGACGGTCGCGGACGGCGCTGGAGCCGACTCGACCACTATCGGCGCCGTTCTGGCGCACCAAGATACCGCGTGGGTATCGGTCGGCGTAATTGCCGTTATTGTTGTCGCCGTGCTTGAACTGGTGGGTTGACGGCATACGTGATCAACGAACAAAAGCAATAGATCAATCAAGTATTCGGTTTGGAGCAAATCATGAAAAAGCGCGTTAGCAAAAATAGCATCAGCCTAGCTCGAACTCTCGGCGTCGCCGGTCTTTTGGCGGTTGCCTTGGTTATGACCCCTGGGTGCAGCCAGGCAGACGATCACCAAACGGCAGTTCAGGTCGCCAATTCTGACAACGCGCAGGAAGAGGACGCGGTTTACGGCAAGATGGAGTATTCAATCGCCGGCGTCGAAGTGCATGATTCCTCGACTGGCGATGGCGGGAAGGTCTCCGTTGTTCGCTGGCACGCCATCAACAACCGAACCGCAGATTCCTTTGCCACTGGAAGCTACATTACGGCCTATCAGAATAAACAGATGCTTCATGGCGGTCTTGCCGCCGATTTACAGGAAGATTCCTTCTCTTCGCAAGGGCTTGCGCCGGGAGGCGAATGCGACGGTGTGTCGATTTTCGAACTCAATGACATGTCCCCCGTTGAAATTAAGATCAACGGCACGAGCGCTGGATCGAACTCTCTCGACCAGACCTTTGAATTGGAATAGGCCTCATACATAGCATCTAATTTTCTAGAAACCCCCTAGAGCATTTCTAGGGGGTTTCTAGAACTGAGAACCGGGCGCAGCACTTTCGATCGGCACGATGTCTCGATAGACCAGACGGTGCCTGTCGTCACGCCACTCGTCACCGTGGTAGTGCCCGAAGAACCAAGCGCGGTAGTCGAGCCGCCCATCGAGCTCGCCCAGGAAGGTTTGCAGCTGATCCCCACGGTACTCACGTCCGCGCTCCCGGCACAGCTCTCTGGCCAGGGCAGCAGGAGCCTCATGCGTCACCACGTAATCGGCCCTCCAGCCTACGCGGTTGAGCGAGGCGCGGCAGTGGTCCATCTCCTCCTCGCTCGGCATCTCCTCGGGCCACCAGCTCCTCCCCTCCTTGCGATACTGCTTGTCGTTGCTCGCGGCGCCGCCCATGGTAAGAACCGTGGCTCCCGCGATGTCGAACACCTCTCCGCGCATGAGGTGCAGCACGTGCGGTCGCGCCTCATGAACGAGCCCGCCGTTCCACTCCCGCACCGGCAGTTCTGCCAGCATCCGGTGGTTCTCGTGGTTGCCGTCTACGAAACACGTGGTCCACGGCTTCGACTCGAACCAGTCGAGCCAGTATTTCTCGGCGTTGGATCCATCCCAGACAAAGCCGAAGTCGCCGGCCACGATCACCGCGTCATCGCGCGTCAGGGTCCGGCCCAGTGGCCAAGACCTGAAGGCGAACCTGCTGGCCCCGTACTCGGCCCTGCCGTGCACGTCTCCTGTCACATAGACAGCCATCAGTACGCGCCCCACGGCAGGAGTTTGTCCCCGAGCCTCACGATCCGGTCGTACAGCACGGTATGACGTTCGTCCGGGTTGCCGTCTCGGTGAAAATGGCCGTAATACCAGCGCTTGTAGTCCAGGCGATTCTCGAGCTCGTCAAGGAATTCGGTCAGCCGGTCCACATCAGGGCGCTCCCAGCCTGGGTCCGGGTAGAGCGTCGGCGAGAGCATGCGCGTGGCGCAGGTATGGGTGATGACGCAGTCGACCTTCCAGCCGACCTCGTCGAGCTTTGCCCGCGCGGCATCGAAATCGCGCTCGTCAGGGAGCTCCTGAGGCCACCAGCTGGAATACGGCACGCGGTATTCCCTGTCCACGCTCGTGGCACCGCCCATGGTGAAGATTGTCGAACCGTCGAGCTCGAAGACCTCGCCGCGCGTCAGGCGCCGAATGGGCGAGGTGTCCGACAGGCGCTGCGTCAGCCCGCCATGCCATAACTCCATGGGGCGCTCCGCCCAATGGTCGAAGCGCTCGTGGTTGCCGTCGACGAACAGCACGGTATAGGGGCGCGACTCCAGCCAGGCGATGTCGGCGCATTCCTCGGCAGAGAAGCCCCACGGAAAGCCAAAGTCACCGGCAACGATGAGATAGTCGTCGCTGGCAAGACTGTCGCCAAGCTCCCAGTCGCGGAGCTTTTGCATGTCGAGCCCACCGTGGATGTCGCCCGTCACATAGACCGTCATCGGATCGCCTCTTCCCTCTTGTACGCCGCCAGCTCGCGCTCGACCTGCCTGTCGCCGGTCTCGTTGACCCACCAGGGCCATTTCACCCGGCCGCACGGCTCGTCGACTCCGGCGAACCATTCCCTCAGCCCGTCGAGGCTCACCGGGGAGTGCCCGTTGGCATCGCAACCGACGTCGTAGCGCAGAAGGCCCTGCTTGCGGTTGAACTCGTTGTACGCGCCGCCGCTGCTGTGGATGTGCCCGTGGAGGTGCCACGATCCATGGCTCATGCCCTGCCAGTCGGCCATGGGGTAATGGCTCAGGACGATCTTCTGCCCGTCGATCTTGAGCACGCAGATCGGCGGCTCCACGGTGAAGGCGCCCGCGACCGCCGGCTGGGTCCAGTCCTTGTCGTGGTTTCCCGGGACGAGGTGGATGCGCCTGCAGGCGATCCGCTTGCGCAGCCCGTAGGCGTCCTGGGCGGTCATCTTGAATGAGAAATCCCCCAGGATGTAGAGTTCGTCGTCCACGGCAATCCTGCCGTTGATGCCGTCGACGATGGCGTCGTTCATCTGCCAAATCGTCTCCCACGGGCGGCCGGTGAACTTCAGCACGTTCTCATGCCCGAAGTGGGTGTCGCTGGTAAACCAGATCATATTTATGTCTCCTTCTGTCGCTAAAAAACGTTCTCCTTCGAGGTCGGGAGACGTTTTATGAGCGACATGAGGTGCATATCCCTCATGTTTCAAGCTCCAATCTGCCGGATTTGCCCAACTAAAAGTTTACGCCCACGCGCGAACAGGATTTGATTTTTGAAATATGGACGAATTCCTCGTCAGGAGGGTAAAATGATGCCGACGGCAGCCCAAGTTGTGGTGAGCTGGGCAGAGCCGTTGCTTAGTAGAGTTAGGTCATCGTCTTAGCGACGGTGGCCTTTCTTAATATGAGAAAGCCATTGTCAATAGGCATGTTCGTTCGAGCCCGGTTTGAAACCGGGCTTTTTCGTTTCCCGTCGGGAGAGCCCGCGCACGCTGCATGGCTTAGTCGACGCTTGCCTGGCAAGCTAATATCCGCGGGCTCTTGCGGGTGCGCTTCCGGCGGTCAGCCCGGTATGTCCGCGCACCCCACCGCATTTCGATTCTCCGTCCGGCGCTATCGTACGAATCCAGTCTTTTGTCGGGCGCGGCCCGGGGGCTGCCCATCAAAAAGGTCGTGAACTCGCGCCGGCGATGCGTCGAGGCGCGGGCCCTCCCGGCGGGAGTCGGTTGTAGCCGGCCGCTAGAGGACGGTCCCCTCAGACCTGCACCCGATCTCCCAGACCCAGCAGGCGAGCTCGCGCGCCACGGCGGCGTTGGCCTTGCACGCGCTCTTGCCCGCCGCGGCCAGCGCCTCGCGGCGGCGGTGGAGCCTGGCGGTGCAGTCGTCCGCCCTCGAGCGTATCGCCGGGGGCACGTCGGTGCCGGGGGCTGGGGCCTTTGGCCTCGGGGAGCACGTGGAGTAGTGCCATGCGGACTCTATGAGCGCCGTGCGCGCGAGCGCGTTGCCGGCCTTGGTTATCCCGCCGCGCCGCTCGGACTCGCCGCTCGAGTGCTCCGACGGGGTCAGTCCGCACCAGCTCGCGAAGGCCGGCGCCGAGCGGAACCTGCTGAAGGACCCGGCCTCCGCCGCGAGCCTGAAGGCCGTCAGGGTGTCGACCCCCTTGATGCAGGACAGCGCCTCCACCGTCGCCCGCCAGCGGTCGGTGCCCGCCAGCGCGACGACCCTCCTCTCGAGCTGCCGCCTGTCCGACTCCGCGCAGCGGGCGGCCGTGACGTAGTACTCCAGCGCGTCGCGCTGCGGCCCCTCGAGCCTGATCTCCGAGACCCACCTCCAGTGGGCCCTCGTCCAGGCCTTCTTCCTCGCCCCGTCGGCGTTGCGCTCGTCCCAGACGTGGCCCAGCCTGATCAGGAACATGTTGAGGCGCTGCCTCGAGCGGCGGAGCTCGCGGGTCGCGTCGTCGAGGGCGCGGTCGAGGTCCCGGGCGGCCTCGACCGCCATGTCGGGCAGCGGGACCTCGACGATGTTGTGGGTGGCGAGCATGCGGGCGATGAACTCGGCGTCGCGCCGGTCGTTCTTGCGGCGCGCGTCCGCCGCCGGCCTCTGCATCTTGGAGACGGCGGCCACGGCGCAGTCGAGGCCGAGCGCGCGCAGCTCGCGCGCCATGTGGAACCCGGTGGGGCCGCTCTCGTAGCACGCCCTCGGGTCCTCGAAGCCGAGGGCCCACTCCGCGATCTCGGAGGCGTCGGTGCCGAAGCTGCGGCGCACCACCTCGCCGGTGAAGGGGTTGAACGCCGCGGCGGCGACCGATCGCGCGTGGACGTCCAGGCCGATGGAGGTAACATGGGGCATGGGAAGCCTCCTCCCCGCAGGTGCGGTAAGGGCTACCGCACGGGCCGATACTCAAAGCCCATTGTGGCACCCCGAGCCCGCGGAAAGAAGCTGCGCCGCGGGGGAGGCGACCCAAATGGCTTTCTCATATCGTCTTAGCGGCGGCGACCCCTTCTATTGCGCTTCGAACGCTGCTTGAGTGCCTCGGAAAGGCCGACAAGCGCCGTGAAGAACGAGACCAGAGCGGTCAGAAGTCTCACGAAATCAATCAAATCGGTCATGGGCATCACCTCCCATCAGATGGAGGGCGCTGCCCGGCACATGGAACTGCCGTCAACGATACCGATTCTACCAGAGCCTAGTTATATATACGAATATATGTTCGTATTCCAAGCACACAGATCCCTGTGACAAAGGGGCAGTCCCTTTGTCACATTATTCGATGATGGTGCGGGAATTCTGCTTATGCATGGTAGCGAGCATGTGTTTGGGGACGGCGTGGATCATGCAGCTGCCGATGGTCGCGCTCGCGGCGGCTTTAGCTGCATCGCTAGCGTTTTTGGTCGCATAGCTGTGGCGGAAACGCTTGAGCATGGCGATGTCGTTGCCGCCGTCGCCGTAGACCGCGACCTCGTCCTCGGCAATACCGTAGTATCCCGCCAGCCAGGCCACGCTCTCGCCCTTGTTGCACGCCACGTCCGTGATCTCGAACATCACCGGATCGAACGGCGCGTTGACCACGCGGTCCGATCGCTCGGCCAAATATGCTTTAAGGTCACGCTCCAGCTCGGGCGAGGTCACGCGGCAGTTGATCTTGCACACATCGTGGCGCAGGATGTCTCCGATCGACTGGTCGAAGTATTGTTCCTCGTGATACCCGCCACGTGCACGCATGCCACGCATCACGATACGCTTGATAGGGCTGTCCTTTTTAAAGCCCGCCTGGTGCATCTCGAACGAGCCGCTCGAGAACATGCCATCGGGCGTGGAGCAATCAAAGCAAATGTCCGGAAACGCCTTGAGCAGCTCCTCGGTAACCTGCGGGTCGATGGTCCAGGTTTTGAGCACCTCGCCATGGCTGTCGCGCACGATTGATCCATTGGAGCAGCAGGCGTCAAGCGCCAGGCCCGTAAAGCCATGCTCGCCGATTGGCAACGTCGAGCGCCCGGTCGCGGGAACCACGTGGAGTCCCGCCTCAGTCAGCTCGCGAATGGCACGGCGGATGGTCCCATCTGCCTCGTGCAGGGCGTTCAGCAGCGTTCCGTCTAAGTCACTCGCAAACATCTTGATCATGGGCATGCCTCTCCTTCGTCTGCACGATATTGTAGACGAGAACGGGCGCATCCCAAGAGAGGCACGCCCGTCAGGCGAAAGATTGTCCTGCACCGCGGCGGGGCCGTGTTCGCCGGTACGGATGCGGATGACCTCCTCGACCGGCTCGACCCAAATCTTGCCGTCTCCAACAGTGCCGCAATCTTGGAAACGGCACGGCAACGGACGCGAAACGGACGGGAAATACGCGAGCAAGGGAGCCGTGAGCGTGCCCGTCCCGGCTAGCGCCGAAACAGCTCGCGGGCGCGGTCGCGGAGGTCGGTAGCTCGGATGACGCCCTCGTAGCGGTTGATGCGCAAGCGCGGGAAGGCATTGAAGAAGCGCAGGTCG
This sequence comes from uncultured Collinsella sp., assembly GCA_905212545.1. Classification (GTDB taxonomy): domain Bacteria; phylum Actinomycetota; class Coriobacteriia; order Coriobacteriales; family Coriobacteriaceae; genus Collinsella. The sequence continues at coordinate 38,285 of CAJMEW010000010.1, read as the reverse complement.
CGTCGGCTGAGCGACACGCTTGGCACCGGACGGCTCATGCGCTTGCCGGCAAGGCGGCGACTGAGCGACGGACGCGGCATGCTCGGCGCGGCATCGGCCACGCGGCGGGCGGCAAGTGCCAGGCCGCGAGCACCATCCGAGATAAATGTCGGCATCGAAGCCTTCTCACGAAGGGCATCGAGTGTCGCGTCGCCCAGCTCGGCCAGCCACGCGTTAACGGCACGGCTGCGGATATGCGTCTGTGCCACCGAGTCGATTGCCGAATCGGGAATGCGCTCGAGCATTGAGTCCGAGGCATCGGCAAGCGACTCGTTGATGCGGTCGGCAAGGTCGGCGCGCACGCGCTCCAGCTGATCGGACAGACGCCGCCAGCTCGCCAACGAGCATGCCGCGTCGACCATCATCGCGACCGCGACGATAAAGGCGGACAGCCGCACAATCAGCACCGGCAGATGGCCAAGCAGTCCCAGCAATGCCGGCTCCACCAAACGGCAAATGCACAACGAACCCAGGCCAAACGCGCAGGCCCAGTACAGGCAGATACGTCCGTGCAGATTAAACGGCAGGTGCGAATAATCCCAAAAGCGAGCGCCCGTTGTTTTTTCCAACAGCACGCCTACGCTATACTCAATCACGCTGCATACGAGTGCTGCAGCGACAAACTGGCTCGAGGCATCCGGAATCCCGCGCAACAGCAGCCAGCAGGCAATGCCGCCCGCGCCATAGATTGGGCAGCACGGCCCCAGCAAAAAGCCGCTGTTGGCAAATCGTCCGTGATTGAGCATGGCACATACTGTCGACTCCCATGCCCAACCGCAAAACCCGTAAAAGGCAAACGAGAGCACCAGTGCCGAGAGTGGGCAGGCGGCAAGCGTCGCGCCGCCAAACGCCATATCAATCGCGGTTTCCACCGTCTACCCTCTCCTCTTTTCGCTCGATGCTTTACTCACGTCATCGTCCGCCTCGTCCTTGCGCCGCAGACGACCGGCGACCGTCTCGCGCAGAGCGCACCATTTATCTACCAGGCATACAATCCAAGCCTCACGACACGTCGGCGGCACTGGCACCAGCGGAAACATATGCCGCACGATAATGTTCCGTTCGCGCGGCGTCAGCTCAAAATCTTCCTCCGCACGTGCCAGGGCAAAAAACGGGTGGCGAAAGCCATGCAGCCGATGGCTTGGGTCGGGATCGTGCCAGTCATAGAGAAAGTAATCGTGCAGCAGGGCCCCGCGCAACAACGAAGCACGGTCGACCGAAATGCCGGCACGGCCCAAGCGCTCGGCAAAGGACAGGCTCGCCCGCGCTACCGAAGTCACATGTGCATAGACCGTCACGTCGCCATGCTGGATAAACTCGTGCGTCAGGTCCAAGCGGCCCGCCTGGGCCAGCTGGCGGGCGGCATAGTCGACCTCGTGCGCGATTTTTTCGGCACGAACGGCATCGGACATGCTGCCTCCTTCCAGCGACTCACGGCGACAAGCCACGGCCTGTGCACAATCGATAAAAACATCATGGAACATATCAGTATGGCATCGGACAAAACGTTTTGCCCCACCAGTTGGCGAATTACCGCGCCGCCGTCACATATCAAACGCCAAAATGTGCGAGACTGTCTTGTGCAATTGTGCCGGCCGAGGGAGTGCCGGCGCACGATTCGCATGGAGTAACCCACAACGATGCTGCTTACGCAAACGACAACGCCCGAGGACGTCAAGGCTCTCGATCGCGCCGAGCTTCCGCTGCTCTGCGGCGAGATCCGTCAGGCAATCCTCGAAAGCTCCGCCGCCGTCGGCGGGCACGTTGCCCCCAACTTGGGCGTCGTTGAGCTTACGGTTGCGCTTCATCGCGTATTTAACTCCCCCATCGACAAGATTGTCTTTGACGTTTCGCACCAGACCTACGCCCACAAGGCGCTGACCGGGCGCGCGTACACTTATATCGATCCGGAGCGTTATGGTGAGGCTTCTGGCTTTGCCAATCCCGACGAGTCCGAGCACGACCTGTTCGCCATGGGCCATACCTCCACGTCGGTGAGCCTGGGCTGCGGCCTGGCGCACGCTCGTGACCTGGCGGGCGATACGTACAACGTCATCACCGTTATTGGCGACGGCTCGCTTTCGGGCGGCTTGGCGTTTGAGGGCTTTAACAATGCCGCCGAACTCGATAGCAACCTGATCATCATCGTCAACGATAACGACCAGTCCATTGCCGAGAACCATGGCGGCCTGTATCGCAATCTGGCCGAGCTGCGAGCCAGCAACGGTACCTGTGAGCGCAACGTTTTCCGCGCGATGGGGCTCGACTACCGCTATCTGGACGCCGGTAACGACGTGTTGGCCCTCGTCGACGCGTTGCAGGAACTGCGCAATATCGATCATCCCATCGTGCTGCACGTCTCCACCGCCAAGGGCAAGGGCTTTGAGCCAGCCCAGAACGACCCCGAACGCTGGCATCACGTGGGTCCGTTTGACATGGCAACTGGACGCAAGCTCTGCCCGGGCCATCCGAGCGAGCCTGCGCCGCGCACCTATGCCGACATTACGGGCGAGGCGCTCAGCGCCGCCATCGAGCGCGATTCGCAGGTCGTGGGCATCACGGCCGCCACGCCCTACATCATGGGCTTTACACCCGAGCTTCGCGCTGCCGCCGGCAAACAGTTCGTCGATGTGGGCATTGCCGAGGAGCACGCCGTGACCTTTGCCACCGCGCTTGCGCGCTCGGGCGCCAAGCCAGTCTTTGGTGTGTACGGCACGTTTTTGCAGCGCGCTTACGACGAGCTGTGGCACGACCTGTGCCTCAACGACGCCCCGGCAACCATTTTGGTGTTTGGTGCGTCAATCTTTGGCACCACGTCCGAGACGCACCTTTCGTTCTTTGATATTTCCATGCTGGGTGGACTTCCCAACATGCGCTACCTAGCGCCGGCCTGCATGGAGGAATATCTGTCCATGCTGAGCTGGTCGCTCGACCACCGCGAGCATCCCGCGGCGATTCGCGTACCGGGCATCGGCCTGGTGAGCCGTCCCGATCTGGCGCCCGCCGAAGACACCGACTACAGCGCCGTTCGCTACAACGTGGTGCGCCGGGGTCGCGACGTTGCCGTGCTCGCGCTTGGCGATTTCTTTGAGCTGGGCGAGCGCGTGGCAAACCGCTTGGCTGCCGAGTACGGCATCGAGGCCACGCTCGTCAACCCGCGCTTTGCAACCGAGCTCGACCGCGAGTTCCTCGATAGCCTTGCCGCCGAGCATCGCGTTGTCGTCACCCTCGAGGACGGCATCTTGGACGGTGGCTGGGGCGAGCGCGTCGCGTGCTATCTGGCATGCACGCCGTTGCGCACGCGCACCTTCGGCATCGCCAAGGGCTTCCCCGACCGCTACGACCCCAACGAGCTGCTCGCTCAGAACGGCATGACGGTCGAGAATATGGCTGCCGAAGCCGTACGCTTGCTGAACGAGTAAGAAAACCTCCGCAAGGAAAGCACCCCTGCGGAGGTTTTTATTTTCGCGACGCGATTATCTTAACCTGTAACATCTATGGCCCGAATTTCCGTCTAACTGTTACAGATCGAGATAAGACATCTTAGTCCCAGACCTTTGTCTCAATCTGTAACAGATAGGGACCTTTTGGCCGTCCAGATGTTACAGATTGAGACATTCGAATTCCCCTGAAGAGAAAATCTCGATCTGTAACAGGTAGAACCCATTTCCTCGTCTAACTGTTACAGATTGAGACAAAGCAGCGAGACAGGCCACCACATCTGCAAGAACCACCACAAAGGCGCCCGTCCCTATTTGGTAGGTAGAATAACCCATAAGGTCAGTATGTTTCTGAGTTATTTCGTGTTGACCCATTTGAGCGGGATAGGGTATAACTCTACTCAACCGCTAGGGATTTTATTGAGAAAGGTGTTCTCCCATGAGCAAGAACCTCTCCCAGCAGGTCGTTCTCGACCGCCGCGGCTTCGTTGCCGCCACCTTCGCAACCGTCGCCGGCCTTGGTCTTGCCGGCTGCTCCGACACCAGCGCCGAGGCCGACAAGGGTTCCGCCGCCGGCTCCTCCAAGAGCTCCGAAGATACCGAGGCTTCCACCACGCTCGACGCTAAGGCATTCGACAAGCTCGTCGACAACGGCCCCAAGGCCGATGACGACGCCATCGCCGCCAGCACCTGGGCGACGGCCGTCAAGGATGCCGGCGTCTTTAAGATCGGCGGCGTTCAGACCTCCACGCTCTTCTCCCTCCTCAACGAGAAAGACGGTCAGACCCGCGGATTCGACGCCGGTATCGCACAGCTCCTGTCCAACTACATTCTGGGCGAGAACAAGGTCGAGATCACCCAGGTGACCTCGGACACGCGCGAGTCCGTCCTGCAGAACGGCCAGGTCGACGCCGTCTTTGCCACCTACACCATCACTGACGAGCGCAAGAAGCTCGTCTCCTTTGCCGGCCCCTACTACTACACCCAGCAGGCCATCCTGGTGCTCGCCGACAACGACGACATCAAGAGCGTCGACGACCTGGCCGATAAGAACGTCGCTGTCCAGTCCGGCTCCAACGGCCCCGCCATCCTGGAGGAGTTCGCCCCCAAGGCCAGCCAGCAGGAGTTCAAGACCGACGAGGAGGCCCGTCAGGCACTCCAGCAGGGTCGCGTTGACGCCTATGTCATCGATAACAACATGCAGCAGAGCGCCCTGGTCCGCGAGCCCGGTAAGTACAAGATCGCCGGCAAGCCCTTCGGCAGCAAGGAGCCCTATGGCATCGGCCTGCCGCTCGATTCCGACGGCGTCGCCTTTGTCAACGACTTCCTTAAGAAGATCGAGGACGACGGCACCTGGACTGAGCTGTGGCAGATCTGCATCGGTGACCGTACGGGCGACACCAATGTTCCCGAGCTGCCCGAGATCGGCGCCTAGGCAGCGAGCCTGGTAACGGCCGCAACGAAACCATATGGAAACGCATGATGCGCTTTATTGCGGTAAACTGTTTCCTCACTGAGTTGTCGGGGCTTCCGTACACACGGGAGCCCCTTTCCTTATCGGCGGGAGGTCCGCATGAGTCTCTCCGAGCTCTGGTCGCTCTATGGCCAGAACTATATCGACGCGCTGCTAGCAACCTGGGGCATGACGCTTGAGTCGTTTGCCATCGCCATGGTGCTGGCCGTCGCCGTCACTGTGATGCGCGTGTCGCCGCTCAAGCCGCTGCGCATCTTTGGCGACCTGTATGTCCAGGTCTTCCGTAACATCCCCGGCATCGCGCTGCTCATCATCGTCGTCTACGCACTGCCACCGCTCAAGGTCGTCCTGCCCTACCGCACCTGCGTTATCGTCGCCACGGTCTTTTTGGGCTCGGCCTTTGGCTCCGAGAACTTTATGAGTGGCATCAACACCGTCTGCGTCGGCCAGGTGGAAGCCGCCCGCTCGCTCGGCATGAGCTTCAGCCGTATCCTCGCCAAGATCGTGATTCCGCAGGCGCTGCGCTCGAGCGTACTGCCCATGACCAACCTCTTTATCGCCGTCATGCTTACCACCGCGCTCGGCAGTCAGGTGCCGCTTAAACCGCAGGAGCTCACTGGCGTGGTGAGCTACATCAACACGCGCTCGCTCGGCGGCGTCGCCGCGTTCTTTATCTCGGCGCTCGGCTACCTGGGCACGGCCTTTGTGGTGAGCCACATTGGCAACTACATCGATAAGAAGGTGAGGATCCTCCGATGAGCAAGCACTCCACCTCCGCGCTTACCATGCGCGATGCGCTCTACGAGGCTCCCGGCCCCAAGATGCGCGCCAAGATTCGCATCGGCACCGCCATCTCGCTTGTTGCCGTCGCCGCGCTCGCCGTCCTGGTACTGCAGCGCTTTTATGTGACCGGCCAGCTTTCGGTCCACTATTGGTATTTCTTTACGCACTTAACCACCTGGAAGTTCTTGCTTGCCGGCTTTGAGGGCACCGTTAAAGTTGCACTCACCGCCGGCGTCATTGCACTGGTACTGGGCTTAGCCCTTATGCTCGGCCGTACCAGCGGCATCAAGCCGTTACAGCTGGTCTGCCGTGTGCTCACCGATTTCTTCCGCGGCGTGCCGAGCCTGCTGTTCATCTACTTCTTCTTTTTGGTGCTGCCCCAGTACAAGATCGCGCTACCGTCATTTTGGATGCTCACACTGCCTGTCGCGCTCGCTGCGGCCGGCGTGCTGGCCGAGATTTTCCGCGCCGGCGTCAATGCCGTGCCGCGCGGTCAGGTCGAGGCAGCCCAGGCGCTCGGTCTCTCCAAGGCCAAAATCACCTTTAAAATCGTGTTGCCGCAGGCTATTCGGTTTATCATTCCGTCGTTGATTTCGCAGCTTGTGGTCGTAGTCAAAGACACCACCGTCGCCTATGTGGTGAGCTACCCCGACCTCATGCAAAATGCCCGTGTGCTCATTACCAACTACGACGCCCTCGTGTCGGTCTACCTGGTAATCGCGGTCATCTACATCCTCATCAACGTCGCGATCAACAAGGCCGCCATCTACGTTTCGCACAAGACCGGCGCGACCATCATCCGCTAACGCTTTACCATTTCGAGTCATAAGGAGCCGAGCACCATGGCACAGAGCACCTCTTCCACCGGCAATCAGCCGTTGATCGAGCTCAGACACGTCGATAAGCACTATGGCGATCTACACGTCCTCAACGACATCAATCTCTCGGTCGACCGCGGCGAGGTCGTCGTTGTGATCGGTCCCTCGGGCTCGGGCAAGTCGACCATGTGCCGCACTATCAACCGTCTGGAAACCATCGACTCGGGCGAGATCCTCATCGAAGGCGAGCCCCTGCCGCAGGAAGGCAAGGATCTTGCCCGCATGCGCGCCGAGTTGGGCATGGTGTTTCAACAGTTCAACCTGTTCGCACATATGACCGTACTGCAGAACGTCATGTTGGGGCCGGTCGACGTGCTGGGCGTGTCCAAGGAGGAGGCTCGTGAGCGCGCCATGGACCTGCTGAGCCGCGTGGGCGTGGCCGAGCAGGCCGACAAGGTGCCCGCACAGCTTTCGGGCGGCCAGCAGCAGCGCGTGGCCATCGCCCGTTCACTCGCCATGCAGCCCAAGGCCATGCTTTTTGACGAGCCCACGAGCGCCCTTGACCCCGAAATGATCAACGAGGTGCTCGAGGTCATGGTGCGCTTGGCCCAGCAGGGCATGACGATGATCGTCATTACGCACGAGATGAACTTTGCCCGCCGCGTGGCCGACCGCGTCGTCTTTATGGCCGACGGCCAGATCGTGGAAACCGGCACGCCCGACGAGTTCTTCGACCACCCCCAGACCAAGCGCGCCCAGGACTTCCTCAACTCCATCAAGGGCCACTAACCCAATTGCCATGTTCGCTCGCCATGACCATCCAAACTCGAAAGTTACACCTATGATCGGAACTCGTACTTCATCGTCATACACCCCGCACGTCGACGTCGCCCCCGCCGACCGTCCGCTCATCCTCGTCGCGCCGCGCTGGGAAGAGGCAAAGCCGTTTTTAAGCGAGACGCTCTCCCCCAACGAGGAGATCGCCAGCGTCTTTGTCGATGCCATCCTTGCCGCCGGCGGCCTGCCGCTGCAGATGTCCATCACCGAGGACATTGAGGTTATCCGTCATTACGTCGATATCGCCGACGGCATCGCCATTCCCGGCGGCCCCGATGTCAATCCCAAACGTTGGGGCGATGATCGACCCTACGACCCCACCCTCTGCTGCGAGATCCGCGATAGCTTTGAGTTTAAGCTGGTCGACGAGGTGCTCCGCGCCAAAAAGCCGCTCTTTACCACCTGCCGCGGCACGCAGCTGCTCAATGTCGCCACCGGCGGCACCCTGTGCATGGACGTGCCGAGCCTGGGTGCGCGCGAGGGCCGCACGCAGTGGCGCCATACCCACGTGCTCAACGACCCTGTGCATCCCGTCGAGGTCATGCCGGGCTCGCTGCTGGAACGCGCGGTTGGCGGGCACAGGCTGATCCAGACAAACTCGGCACATCACTGCTGCGTCGATCGTCTGGGTAAAAGCACGCGCTTGGTCGCCAAGGCAACCGACGGCGTTCCCGAGTGCATCGAAGTCGAAGGCCAGCCTTTCTGCCTGGGCGTGCAATGGCATCCCGAGTATACCTGGCAGACGCTCGAGACCGACTTTAACCTGTGGAAGTCATTTGTCGAGGCAGCGGCAAAGGTCAAGCAGTCTCGCTAGCTCGCGAATCACGCAGGCTTAAACCTTCCATGCCGGGGGGCGGACACCAGCCACGGTGCCCGCCCCCTGTATTTGGTATGCTCGGTATGATTATCCCTCACAAACAATCAAAGAAATCTCGACCGCAATCGGTCTACGGTAAAGCAAATGGTAAAAACGCTTGCTACGTTGATTAGGCAGTCAATTAAAATCGAGATGCATTGACCATTCCCCAACGGGGTCACGCCACAAATCCACATGAGCATCGAGGCTGGAAGCGGAAGCATGGAATTGGCCCCGAGCTGTATGTAGATCGCTACAACATTGACAAGCAACAGCATGCCAATCGGACCGAAGCCGGACCCAAAATAGGAAACAACGATTACGCAACAAACCACATATGCAAGGCAGGCAGCGGCAGCAAGAACAAGTCGATAGCAAAATACATGCAGGTTGAAATACTGTTGAGCATCCAAAACGATTACGCAGTTAAGACAGTACAAAACGACACTCGACAGGATAAACGCGCCCAAAAGGGCAAAAGAAGACAGCACCACTCGCGCAACGATAGCGCACACACGCTTCCCTCCCCGAGCCTCCGACAACCCCCACGGTTCCTCAATAAAGCCCGAACTGACAAAGCGCGGCACAATGCAAGCCGCGATGAACGGAAAGAACAATGCATGAGCCAACGGGGCTACGTTGAACAGCAAACCGCGAAAAACCTCTGCATTACCAAATAGGAGGACATCCTCTGCCGATAGCCGAAGCGTCGGGTCTGGGAAAAAGCCCAAGAAACTATTCTCACGGAGGCTACAGAACCACATCGGGAAAGAATTAAGCTGCAATACCACCATGCACGTATAAATTATCAGGATTAAGGCGTACGTCCATTTGCTCACATGCTTCAATTCTGAGTGAAGGAATCTTCTAGTCTGACGAGCCATTGAGCACACCCCCAGCACGAAAGCTCACGAGAGCGTAAATCAATACCGATAGACAGCTGGCTGCCACGCCATATTCCAGAAGTGTCAGCTGCCCCATATCGCTATACCCAAGGGCACATCCGACTCCAAGGTACGGCCCCGGAAGAAAGAAGATCCATCGCAAGGACGGTATGGGCGTCTGAAGGTAAGTTCCGTAGAGCGTCAAGCTCATGACAAATCCGATTATTACCACAGCCCCGCTAAATACAGCGCTGCCTGTGATCCGATAGATGGTCACCGTCTCCAGCGCAACCGATATCACCAATACGGCGTTGATCATCATTGCCGGCAGAAATGCAGCCAGCATGCTATGCGCATAGTTTTGCCCTCCACGTGTTATCGCTATTGCAAACAGAAGAAGGCAAAGCGCACTATATGCTGCGCCGATTATTAAAGCAGACGAAAGTACATGTGCCAGAGCCCCGTTAAAGCGGGCAAGACCTCTTGCTGAAGAAATTCGGTATCCCTCTTCATAGCCGCGCTCCTGTAAAATCGCCAGGCAAACGATGAGCGGAACGAACAGAGAGGTGCCGGCAAAAGCACTGCGCACAAGGGACTCATCGGGTGCAGAAGGATCGATTAGATTCCAGAGGAAACCAATATCCTCCCCAAAAACGCTATTGCCAAAGGCGAGCAACGTTGTTCCGTTTTTTAGAAAGACACCGAAGAGAAGGCCGAACGCCAGCATAAGCGCAAGACCAAACTTCGCCGGAAACATCCGCTGCACACGCATCATATCTGCCTTTATGGGATGGATCGCCCGCTTCATAGCGAGACCGTCTTCATCAAGCGCCTGTAATACTCTTTTAGGGACGACGCCTCATCCCTTATGACGTCCATCGGTTCCTTTTTCAGCAGTTCACCGTCATGAATAAACACGCAACTTGTTGCAACCGATGCCAACTCATCCAAATCATGGCTAGAGATGAGCATGGTCTTACCCTGTTCTCGATTCAATCGACCGATAAGGGCCCATATACTCTCGATGCCCAGCGGGTCCAACCCGTTTGCTGGCTCATCAAAAATAAGCAGATCAGTGTCACCCAACAAAGCTGTAGCTATATCCAGCCGCCGTTTCATTCCCAGAGAAAAACTGCTCACGCTCTTTTTCTCATCGACGTCCAGCCCGACTAGGCCCAAGACGCGAGGAACCTCACGTTTCTCATCGAGCCCCCATTCCGCACATCGGATCCGAAGATTCTCCACCGCACCGAGGGATTGGTATGCTCCGCTGGAATCTGGCACATAGCCGACACGCGTCCGCATCAGGCTCAGCTCTTTTTTCGACTTGCCTCCAAAGAGCTCCACGCTCCCCGACGATGGCTCACAGAGGCCCAGCACTATTTTAATAAGCGTGCTTTTACCCGCCCCGTTTGCACCAACAAGGGCACAGAGCTCAGACTGATGCACCTCGAAGGAAACGTCATGCAAAACGCGCCGTTTCCCGTAGCGTTTTGAAACTTTTGATAGCTTTATTGCTGATGCGTTCATTGGACCCCCGTTCTGCTTGATAGAAAAACCGCTCATATCGTTCCTTCTTTCCTTTATCGTTTTCCATGGTTGTTATTGTTTTTCGATAACTCATATTTGTCAAGATAATCTAAAAGAAGGGACCCGTGTTAGACACGGGTCCCTTCACGCTGATACTTCGTTTTAGCTGTTCGTCTTATGCTACTCGTCGCTCAAATCGACAGCAAAGACTGATGTCGGAAGCGACGCCTCGTTGCCTCCGCCATCCCGCATCTGTCTCACGACATTTTTTGCGCGCTCGACAATAAGCTCCTCAAGCTCTTTCTCGCTCACGCGCTGAATAATATCTCCCGGTTGACAATCAAGCTCATCACAGATATCAAGAAGCGTCTTTAGGCGAATAGCTTTTATCTTTCCGTTTCTTAGCTTAGAAATATTAGCCGGAGTATGCCCCGTGGCACGAATCAGATCAGCACTGGTCTTTCCGGTCTTAAGCAGCTGCGTCTCAAGCTCGATGATGAGATAGCTCATGCTTCCTCCTACACAAGCTCGTCAGACTGCTCTTGGAGCAGCGAGGCATAACTCCAGATCACCGAGATACACAGACAGACAGCCGCGCCGATAAGCGACCCCGCATCAAAGGCAACGCCTTGGCAAATCTCAATAACGAAGGAATGAGGCACGACGTAAAGCTCCAGCCCACCAATGGTAAGATTGACCGATCCGTAGGCACCAATAAGCGAAACCGCGGCGTTAACAGCAAAGGCAAGCGCAAGAACACGGATAAGCCGCACATGCGTCTTGGTAAAGGGCGAGACGCCTCGCGAGATGTTACGGCTGATCCCACACAGAACGACAAGCGAAATACCCACGACGAGTGCCAGGCACAGCCCGCTTGGGATAACGATGCACCCGCCATCGAGAAGCGTCACGACGCCGAAAGAATCGACAGAAGCAACGTTTGCAACCGCATACCAGATCACGTAAACAACCAACGCGGCAAAAGCGACGAGCATCCCTGCAAAAACGGCTGCCATGCAAAAGCCAAGCTTCCTGATATTTTCGCCCGCTTTGGCCATACGCTGAACGCTGTTAGACATACACTCACCCTCATCGACTCTATCGTTATTCGAACAGTTTATCGAACAACGATATTGATTGCATGCGGAAAGCCCCGCCAGTGCGCATAGCCCATTCACTAATCAGAAGGGGTGAGAGTGGATTTTTGGACACGTATCGAACGAGAGTGGATAATCTCCCACTTCGAGGCCACCACCGGGCCTAAAACGGGAGATTATCCACTCTCATAGTCATCAAGGCTCGCAAGCTCTTATTCGGCCGCCTCGCGCAGAGCCGACATCGTAGCCGCATATTGCTGCTGCAGCGCATGCATTCCCTCGCGAGCGTCGTCAACGGCATCGGCGCCGCGCAGCGCCTCGGTCACCACGACCGCCGGCTCGTACAGATTATCGAATCCCAAGTTCTGGCTCACGCCCTTGAGCGTGTGCGCTGCCATAAACGCACCTTCGGCGTCTCCTGCCGCCATGGCGGCCTCCAGCTTGTCCATGCTCTCGTCATCCAAAAACTTGAGGGCAAAGCGGGCAAGCATTTCCTCGCCCATCAGCCGAGCGCACGCGTCATCATAATTAGCGCCGATCTTCTCATACGCCTCACGCATGGAAATCATGGATTAAAACTCCTTTGGTCAAACTAAATCGTGGGAAACGCGACAACGTCGGCGGGGCGTGCCAACGTCTCGGCAATACGGTCTTGCACCTCGAGCAGGCAGTCGAGCAACAGCGGGTTAAAGGTGCCGCACTTACCGTCCAGGATCATCTGGATCGCCTCCTTGTGCGGGATAGCGTCCTTGTACACGCGCACGCTCGTCAGCGCATCATACACGTCGGCCACCGAGACCACCTGCGCGGCAATGGGAATCTCGTCGCCCTTAAGGCCATCGGGATAGCCCTTGCCGTCCCAGCGCTCGTGATGCCAACGCGCAATCTGGTACGCATATTCCATAAGCGCATTGCCGACGTGATGGCGGCCCAGCTCACGCAGCATGTCGGCGCCCATCGTGGTATGCGTCTTCATAATCTCGAACTCCTCGGGCGTAAGGCGCCCGGGTTTGTTGAGAATTGCATCGTCAATCGACATCTTGCCGATATCGTGCAGCGCCGAAGCCAGGGCAATCGTAGAGCGTTCCTCATTGTCGAGGGAGATCGTGCCGCTACGCTGGACCAGACAGCCAAGCAGCAGCTCGGTCAGCTTCTCGATGTTCGTAACGTGCCTGCCGCTCTCGCCATTGCGAAGCTCCATAACGCCGGCCATGATGTCGATGAGCATGCGACTGTTCTTGACGCGCTCGTTGTACTGCTGGGACAGCAAACTCGTCAGGCGGCGCTGTTTGGCGTATAGGCGGATGGTGTTGCTTACACGCCGGCGCACGACACGGGAGTCAAACGGGCGGTTGATATAGTCCGAGGCGCCCAGCTCGTACGCGCGCAGAACCATATCATCGGAATCTTCGCTCGAAATCATGATGAAAGGCAGATTGTCGATATCCGATCGGCGCGACAGATCGGCCAGCACCTCAAAGCCGCTTATGCCCGGCATGACAATATCCAGCAGCACGAGCGACAACTCATCGCCATAGCGGTCGACCATGTCGAGCGCCGTACGACCGTTGTCGGCCTCGAGGATGCAATACTCGTCCTTGAGCATCTCGTTGAGAATGGCTCGGTTCATCTCGGAGTCATCGACAATAAGCACCAAAGGCTTTTCGCTTTGGAAGGCTTCGATGGAATCGGCATCGGTCACGACCGTACCGGCTTTTGCCTTAGCGCGGCTCAATAACTGGACAGCGCGGCCAACTCCTTCATCGACCGTCTCGCCATGAATGCGAACACCGCCAACACATGCCGTCAAGCTCACGTACTCATAGCCCGGAACAATCGTGGCATGAACGGCATCGGACACCTGGTGCAGGCGACGGGTGAAGTCATCGGAGGGAATATTGGGCATGACGACCACAAACTTGTCGCAGCCATAGCGTACAAGCTCGTCAGTCGAACGAATTCCGCTGCGTATGGCCGTCGCCACAGCACCGAGCGCAAGGTCGCCGGCATGACGGCCACACGTATCGTTGAAGACCCTAAAATCATCAAGGTCGATCACCGCAACGCCGGCATTCATGCGGGCGCTACGGAGCTTTTCCTCGTAATATCGGCGATTGCGCACACTCGTCAGCACATCGGTGTAGACGAGGTCCTCTTCTGCAGCCTCTTGCTCATCGATCGGACGCACCATCAGCAGGACGTGAGGCTCGCCCTCAACCTTCAGAGGGCGCAGGCGAGCGCGGTACTCGGTACCATCATTGAGCAGCTGCTCCGATACCTCACCCGAATCTGCCAAGGCCTCAAGACTCGACTGACGCAGACAAGGGCAGCGATTGCCGGCGAGCAGGCAGTTAGGCTCGCTCTTAATCTGATCGGCCGACAGCAAACGCACCACGGGGTAGGTCTTCGCGACGCGGGCGACCTCGGCGGCAGCCTCCTCGTCGGTTAGATTGACCTCGTGATTATTGAGCATATGGGGCCCTTTCTATCGTTACGCACGGCAACGGTGCATATCAATTGGTACAAGGGTAGCATCTAACAGCTGAAGGCAAACGCGCGATTATCGTTGCATTTTTATGACCTGGCAAACGGCGGTAATGGAGCCGCAGGCGCGCGGTTATGGGCGCATTCGTTAACAATGACGAAACGCTAACAGCCCCTCTCCCCGCAGGTCATCGAGCGTGCTAACGCTCCAAGACATCACGAACGGCGTTTGCCGCCGTAACGGGGCGATCGCGCAGACCGTTATGCGCGCCCGGAATCGTCACAAGGGGGCAATCGAGATATTCGGCAGCCGCTCGCGTGCCAGCCTCGCGGGGTGTATCGACCGAAAGCTCGCCGAGAAGCACAGCAGCAACGGACTTCGATGCGCAGACACTATCCCAATTGGGAACGTAAGTCATATTTGTTCCATATTCGTTCGCCATAAAGCAACGACCATTGCGCAGGGCATGTTTGACTTCCGCTTCGGTCGTCCCAGGAGCCTCGGGGTCCAAGTCGCCGAGGGCTCCCAAGAAAAGCCGGAGCGCCCTTGATACCTTTCCAGCCGCAATCATATCGAGCAAAACCGGAGCTGCGCCCATACCGACGCCTTCGGCCGACACAGCCGGCTCATGCAGAATCGCACGGGCGACGAGATGGGGTTCGGTGCGAAGAAGCTCCAGCGCCACCAACGTACCGGCGCTATGCGCAAGCACATTTGCCGGAGCGCCAACGTGTTCGATCACGGCTTGCAGGTCGGCGGCCTGAGCGGCAAGATCATAGCTGTCGTCTGCCGCATCGCTGCTGTCACCGCAGCCGCGGCGGTCGTAAGCAATTACGCGGTAGTTGCGACTGAGCTCACAAGCGATACCGTCAAAAAATGTGCCGTCGACACAAGCGCCGTGCACGCACACCAAGGCAGGAGTATCAGGCGACACATCCGGGCCGGCATATTCGCGACAGGCAATCGTGGTGCCCGCATTCTCGACCGTAAAATCCATGTTGTGCCCCCATCA
This sequence comes from uncultured Collinsella sp., assembly GCA_905212545.1. Classification (GTDB taxonomy): domain Bacteria; phylum Actinomycetota; class Coriobacteriia; order Coriobacteriales; family Coriobacteriaceae; genus Collinsella. The sequence goes on along the minus strand of CAJMEW010000010.1, from coordinate 23,030 downwards.
TCAATGCTCATCCAGTTGCACGTCAGTGCGGTTGGATGGACCCGCATTGCCTTACGCCTTGTTAACAGATTAACTGTACCCGACCCGAGGCTTTTCATGGCACGGCATAATGAGCGACGTGAAAAAACGAAACTTGTAAAGCAAGAGCCCGCACCTTGCTTTGGAGCCGATGCTATGCTTAGGCACAATTGTCTTGAGGAGCATATGTCTATGTCTACGTTTTTGAATGCCAGCCCCATCTTTGGGCCCGTTCGCAGCCGTCGCCTTGGTCTCTCGCTCGGCGTCAACATGATGCCGGCCAGCGGCAAAATCTGCACGTTCGACTGCATTTACTGCGAAAACGGCCTCAACGCCGAGCGCCCCTGCCATGAGCCGTACAACACAGCCGCCGTGGTACTCGACGCGCTCGAGGCAAAGCTGCGCGAGATGGCAGCCGAGGGCGAGCTCCCCGATGTGATTACCTTCGCAGGCAACGGCGAGCCCACCGCCGCACCGGAGTTTCCCCAGGCGATTGCCGGCGCCGTCGCGCTGCGCGATCAGCTGGCCCCAAACTCCAAAATCGCCGTGCTCTCCAACGGTACGCGCGCCGACCGCCCCGAGGTGCACGATGCGCTCATGATGGTCGACGACAACATCCTCAAGCTCGATACGGTCGATCCGGCATTTATCCAGCTGCTCGACCAGCCTGTTGGCCCCTACGACGTCGAGCACCAGATTGAGACGTTCGCAAGCTTTGACGGTCACGTTATTATCCAGACGATCTTTTTGACCGGTGAGCATCTGGGCAAGCCCATCGACAACACCGGCGAGGAGTACGTTGCCCCCTGGCTCGCGGCACTTGAGCGCATTCGCCCACAAGAAGCGACCATCTACACGGTGGCTCGCGAGACGCCGGTCGCCGGCCTTGCCAAAGCAGCGCCCGAGGCCCTCGGCGCCATCGCCGCGCGCGTGCGCGCCCTCGGCATTCCCTGCCAGGTGAGCTACTAGCGCGCAGCTGCCCTGTGAGTGGGCTATACTAGCTGCGAATGAAAGGAAGTTAGCCATGTTTGACAATGGACCCGTGCCCGGCCGCAACGACGTCTGCTGGTGCGGCAGCGGCAAAAAATATAAGAAATGCCATAGCGCCTTTGATGAGCGCCTCGAGCGCTTGTGGGAAGAGGGCTGGGAGGTTCTGCCCCGCACGCTCTACAAGACGCCCGCCGATATCGAGGGCATCAAGCGCTCGGCCGCCATCAACGTGGGTGTGCTCGATTACGTAGGCGAACACATCGCCGCGGGCATGACCACCAACCAGATCGACCAGATGATCTACGACTACACCGTCGAGCACGGCGGCACGCCGGCCGATCTTAACTACGAGGGCTATCCCAAGAGCGTGTGCACCTCGATCAACGACGTCGTCTGCCACGGTATCCCCTGCGATGCGGATGTGCTGCACGAGGGCGACATCATCAACGTGGACTGCTCCACGATCCTGGACGGTTACTTTAGTGATTCGAGCCGTATGTTCTGCATCGGCGAGGTCTCGGCCGAGCGCCAGCGCCTGGTCGACGTCACCCGCGCCAGCGTGGAGGCGGGTCTGGCGGCCGTCAAGCCATGGCTACCGCTGTCCGTGATGGCCGAGGCCGTGCAAAAGACGGTCGAGGACGCCGGCTTTAGCGTGGTGCGCGAGTACGGCGGACACGGTATCGGTAAGGAGTTCCACGAGGACCCGTTTGTGGGCTTTACCACCGAGGCGCCCGATGTGGACACCATCATGGCTCCGGGCATGGTCTTTACCATCGAGCCCATGGTCAACGCCGGAGCGCCCGACATCAAGATCAGCAAGGGTGACGGCTGGTGCGTGCGCACCAAGGACGGCAGCGATTCGGCCCAGTGCGAGGTACAGCTCGTGGTGACCGAGGATGGCTACGAGCTGCTGAGCTGGTAGCTGTGGATGCGCCGGGCTACGCGATGGATATGTTAACCATCGCGTAGCCCGGCGTTTTTATAACGTTTTGCCTGATACAACCTGCCAAAATAAACCTGTCCCTTTTTGGCAGGTCGAGCGGAAAGGACTGCTTGTGAACATCCTGGTTTTGCTGCCCGTCAACGACCGCCATCGCGCAATTCTTGAGTCGAGCGCTCCGGGCGAGGACTTTATCTACACGAGCTCCGACGCCATCACGCGTGAACAGGTCGCCAATGCCGACGTGATCCTGGGCAACATAGACCCTTCCCTGCTGACCGCATGCGAGCGCCTCCAGCTGCTGCAACTGCAGACCGCCGGCTATGACGACTATCTCGCCGCCGGCACCGTGCCGGCTGAAGCCAAGCTGTCTTGCTCAATCGGCGCCTACGGCCAGGCCGTGAGCGAGCACATGTTTGCCATGGTGCTGTCTATGATGAAGCGCCTGCCCGGCTACCAGGACCTGCAGCGCGAGCATCGCTGGGAGGATTTGGGGCCGGTCACCTCGCTCAAAAACGCCAATGTGCTGGTGCTGGGCGCGGGCGATATCGGTGGCCACTTCGCCACGCTCTGCCGCAACATGGGTGCGCACGTCCGCGGCATCAAGCGCCATCCGCTCGTCTACCCCATTGTGTTTGAGGACATGGACAGCATGGACGCCCTGCCCGAGCGTCTGGCCGAGGCTGACATCGTCGCATCCTTTATGCCCAGCACGCCCGAGACCCGCGGCTTGGCGAACGCCGAGTTCTTCGCTGCGATGAAACCGGGCGCCTTCTTTGCCAACGGCGGCCGCGGCGACCTTGTGGTCGCCGACGACTTGGTTGCCGCCCTGGAGTCGGGTCATCTCGCCGGCGCCGCGGTCGACGTCACCGACCCCGAGCCGCTGCCTGAGACAAGCCCACTGTGGGATGCGCCTAACATGCTCATCACGCCGCACGTCTCCGGTTGGTTCCACCTGGCAGCAACGCTCAACAACGTCGTCGACATCGCCGCGGAGAATCTGCGTCACCTGCAAGCCGGCGAGACCCTGCGTTGCTGGATCGAACATTAGGGTTCCGCCGTTCTAACGAACGGCGGACCGGTCGACGCTGCGCGCCGCCCAGAGCGACAATTTGTCATTCAAAAGGCGAGGCATGACCAGAAGGTCAATGCCTCGCCTTTTTCATGCCAACTTGTTCGTTCTGGACGTCGCTCGCTGACGTTTGCTCAACCCGCGGTGTCTTAACAATTCCGTCCAGCTGTTGGCATTGCGGCATTTGCCCAGATAAAGCCTGCCAAAATGAACCTGTTCCTTTTTGGTAGGTTTGGTGCAATGGGGTCAGGTTGGCTTGCGCCATACCGGTAGTTCTGTCTGCGACACTCTCGCCAAAGTGATATCAAACATACATCTAGCGTTTTCGACACTTCGCTTATTAGAGCCAATCCGTCTCCTCGTCATAGCGGTCCGAATAGGCGTTACGCTTGAGTTCTTCAGCACTCGTTGGTCGCGCCTTGGACACGTCGACCCCTGACTCATGGCAAGCGGCGACGAACAGCTGTAAACCCCGATCAATAAGCTGAGCCCCATGCTCGGCCTTCATTTCTTCGGCTCGCATTTACAGCTCCACGCTTTCGGCGCCGTTGATGGTTAGGTTTCGCTCGTAGAAGGCGGTGAGGGCGCGGATGGCGTACATCACGTCGCGCACGCCGCCGGTCTCGTAGCTCGAGTGCATGGCCAGCTGCGGCAGGCCCACGTCCACGGCGTGCATGCTCGCCTGCATATTAGACAGATTGCCGAGCGTGGAGCCGCCGGCCATATCGCTCTTGTTGGCGAAGGCCTGCGTGGGCACGTCGGCGTCATCGCAGATGGCCTGGAACACCGCGCGGCTAAAGGCATCGGTGCAGTAGTGCTGGTTGGCGGCTTCCTTGATGACGATGCCGCCGTTAAGCACCACCTGATTGCGGGCATCGCACTTCTCGGCGTGGTTGGGGTGCACGGCATGTGCATTGTCGCAGCTTACGAGCATCGAGGCGGCAAGGGCGCGATGGTACGACTCGTCGTCAAAGCCCAACGATCCGTTAATGCGGCGCAGCGCGTCGGCCAAGAACGTCGACATGGCGCCCTGTTTGGTCTCGGAGCCAACCTCCTCGTTATCAAAGCAGCAAAAGACCGAAACATCGTGCGCGTTCTCAGCACCCAAAAATGCCTGCAGCGAGGTGTAGGCGCAGGCCAGGTCGTCGAGCTTGGGCGTCGAGATAAACTCGTCGGCCCAGCCCCAAATGCGCGCATCCTGGCGGTTGACCAGGAACAGATCGCGGCCCAGAATTTGCTCGGGCTCAACATCCAGCTCGTCGGCGATCAGGGCGTCAAAGTCGCCCTGCTTAAGGTCGCCAGCGCTGATGAGCGGGCACAGGTCAACGGCTCGGTTGGGAGCAAAGCTCTCGTTAACGCCACGGTTCATGTGGATGGCAAGGCTCGGGATGATGGCGACTTCGCGCTCGGTAGCGAGCAAACGACTCTCGATACGGTCGCCCTCGCGTACCAGCACGCGGCCCGCGAGTGCCAACGGACGGTCGAACCAGGTGTAGTCGATCATGCCGCCGTAGGCCTCGGTGTTCAGGCGCAGCGTCTCGCCCGCGCCGTCGAGCTCGGGCACGGCCTTGACCTTAAACGTCGGCGAATCGCTGTGCGACGCCGTGAGCTGAAAATGATAGTCGCCGGCAACGCCGTCCTCGCCCCACGTCGCGGCCAGGTCCTCGCCCACCTTAAAGGCAATAACGCTCGAGGTGTTGCGCTGAGTATAGTAGCGACCACCCGGCTCGATATCCCACGCCGCGTTCTCGGGCAGGTAGGTAAAACCCGCCTCGTCGAGCTCGGCCATAATGGTCGCCGCCGTATGGAACATGCTGGGGCATGCCTCGATAAAGTCGATAAGGTCGTTGGCGGCCTCGATATCGTCGGCCGTCACGTGCGCGCGCTCGGGCGTTTCCTGATCCGTCATGCTCTCCCCTTTCGCTGGGTTGATGGTCCCCTCCAGCATACCCCGCCGCGCCAGCGCCGCGCTCTTCATTCCATGTTTAATCCTGCGCCGCTCGCCAAGTTGAGCCATCATGCCCGTGCACCTTTTGCGACAATTACGCTAACAGGACGAGAGGAGCCGTCATGAAGCCACGTAACATTGCCATCGCCTGCGGTGTCGCGGGAGTCGCCGTTGGCCTTGCCGCTGCCACCGGTATCGTTTATCACAAGCAAATCAAGTCCGCCGCGTCGCTCAAACGCTTGACCGGCTACGCGGATAGCTATGACCTGTACGCAATCGACATCGCCTACGACTACGATCTTGATCGCATCATCGCCGCTGGCGTGCGCGACGACCAGGCCTACATCGATGCCGTGATGGCGCAGGTGCTGCCCGGTGTGCCGGTACATGTCCAGGCGCCCCAGTTTGCCTGCAGCGCTTTTGTCGCCGTAGATGCCGAAGGCCGCGTGCGCACCGGTCGCAATTACGACTTTAAGGACGACACCTCGGCGCTGCTGGTGCGCAATCACCCACGCGACGGCTATGCCTCCATCGGGTTTGCCGCCCTTAACAACCTGGGCGATAACACTCCGCTTGACTCCGTCGCCGGACGCGCCGCCGCGCTCATGGGCCCGTTTGCCCAGCTCGACGGTGTTAACGAATGCGGCGTGTCCATTGCCGTACTCACCCTGGATTCCAAGCCCTGTGACCAGGACACGCAACGCCCCGTCATCAATACCTCGCTCGCCATCCGTCTGGTGCTCGACCGCGCGGCTACCACGCAAGAGGCCGTCGACCTGCTTTCTGCCTACGACATGCACGCCATGGCAGGACGCGATTACCACTTCTTTATCAACGACGCCGCCGGTGACGCGCGGGTGGTGGAGTGGGATCCGCGCGACCCCGACCGTGCATGCAAGGCGACTCCTGTACGCCAGGTTACGAACTTCTACGCCTGCTATGGCGACGAAGTGCTGCCCAACCAAAAGAATGACGAGCTGGGCCATGGTAAAGAGCGCGCCGTCGCAATCGCCGATGTCCTTGACGCCCACGCCGGTGCCCAGGACGAGGCAGTCGCTTGGAAGGCCCTTCGCGCCGCAGCCCAAGAGCCCAATCCGGAAGACATCACCAGCAATACGCAATGGTCGGTCATCTTTGACAATACCGAGCCCGCTGCCGCCATCACGCTGCGCCGCCACTGGGGCGACGTCGACGCCTTTGCGCTGTAAGGAGCCAGGCCCGTCGACCTTACGTTCCCTGACGTTGCTTACATTTCCATACGCTTGAGCTAACACGTTTTACCCCCGTATCAACAGTGTGCGGGGGTAAACTTATGCGCATGTTATAACTTGCCCGGAAGGATTCATCATGCTTAGGATCGGTCTTCTTACCAGTGGCGGCGACTGCCAAGCGCTCAACGCCACCATGCGCGGCATCGTCAAAACGCTTATGACCAATAGCAAAGAACCTATCGAGATCTATGGTTTTGAGGACGGCTACCAGGGCCTTATCTACAGCAGGTTCCGCGTCATGACGCCCGCCGATTTTAGCGGTATCCTCACCCGCGGCGGCACCATCCTGGGCACGAGCCGCACACCGTTCAAGCGTCTGGATACCCCCGAGGCCGATGGTGTCGAGAAGGTGCCGGCGATGGTCCACACCTATCATAAGCTGCAGCTTGACTGCCTGTTTATGCTGGGCGGTAACGGCTCCACCAAGACCGCCAACCGCCTGCGCGAAGAGGGCCTCAACGTTATCGCCCTGCCCAAGACCATCGATAACGACACCTGGGGCACCGAGCTGACGTTTGGCTTTACGAGCGCCATCGACGTCGCCACCAAGTGCATCGACGACATCCACACCACTGCCTCGAGTCACGGCCGCGTGTTTGTCATCGAGATCATGGGCCACAAGGTTGGCTGGATCCCGCTGTACGCCGGCGTCGCGGGCGGCGCGGATGTCATCTTGATTCCCGAGATTCCCTACGACATGGATAACGTCATCAAGACCATTGAACATCGCATGGAAACCGGCAGCCGCTTTACCATCGTGGCCGTCGCCGAGGGCGCTATCTCCAAGGAGGACGCGGCGCTGTCCAAGAAGGAGTACAAGAAGAAACTCGCCGAGCGTACGAGCCCTTCGATCGTGTACGACATCGCCAAGGAGATCGAGGCCAAGACCGGTCGCGAGACCCGCGTCGCCATCCCCGGCCACACGCAGCGCGGCGGTCAGCCCGACGCTCAGGACCGCATCTTTGCGACCCAGTGCGGCGTCGAGGCAGCGCTCGGCTGCCTGCGCGGCGAGTTTGGCTACATGATTGCCCTGCGTGACGGCAAGATGTGCCACATGCCGCTCGAGGAGGTCGCCGGCAAGCTCAAGTACGTCGACCCCCAGAGCGATCTAGTGCGCGAGGCCAAGGCGCTGGGCATCAGCTTCGGCGACGAATAGCCTCGGCCGAAACTGCTCTCATCGGAGACCCCAGGGCTTACCTCCCAAATCGTCCTCGGACATGTCAGGATCCCGCCGTGCGCTTCGCGCGGCGGGATCCTTCCGTCCTGCGGAAAGATTTGGGAGGCAAGCCCTGGGGCCTCCTGCGGTAACCGGGGAGGCCGAGACTATTCGTCTTCTTGCTGCGGGTGCGTGGGCTGAGATTTTGGGATGTTGCAGGCTCTTAGCTGAGAGTAGCACCGACATTTGTCCTGAAATGGCTGGTCGTTAGGGGTTCCTACCGGTAGTTGCGGTAGGGTTGGGGCAGATTCTAACTAGAAATGGTGGTCGCTACCGGTTGTTCTCGGCATACTCGGCTCATTCGATTACGGTCACCACATGAAAGGAACTGTCATGGATCTTGCGATGGCGCAGCGGCTCGTTAATCGCCGCAAGGCTGCCGGGCTTTCTCAGGAGGCGCTTGCCGCCCAGCTGGGTGTGAGTCGCCAAGCTGTCAGTAAATGGGAGCGCAGCGAATCCTCGCCCGATACCGATAACCTTATTGCGCTCGCCGCGTTGTATGGCGTGTCGCTGGATGAGCTGTTGTATGGGGAGGCGGTGGATAGCACTGATGACTCGCAGGCTGATGATGAGGCACGGGACAGCGACGCCGGCGCCAAAGCTTCAGATAGGGCTGAGGAGGCTGAGGCTTCTACTGAGCACGCCGATTGCGGCGACAAACCACTTGTCGATATTTCCCTCGCGCGCGGCATCCACGTCATTGATCCCAATAAAGGCGAGGAAGTCCATGTTGGCTGGAGCGGCATCCATGTGACCAACGAGCGCAAGGGCGAAGAGGTGCATGTGGGGCCGGGCGGATTGCATATCGATACGCTTGAGGACGATGGACATAGTGTGCACACCAATGACGACGGCACCGTCACCATCGACGGCGAGACGTTTTCCAGCTGGAAGGAAGCACACGACAAGCTCGACCATCATGGCAAGCATTTCCACACCAAGGTCGGACGTACATGGAACAAATTCCCCTTCCCCGCGCTTGTCGCCCTCGCCTATCTGGTGCTCGGCATTGTCTACGGCACATGGGCTACGGGACTCTTCCTCGTCTTTCTGATTCCCATCTACTACGCGCTTGGCGACTTTATCGACCAACGCCACTTATCTAAGCTGATCGATGTCGTCTATTCAGTCAGCGCCGAGACATGGTTCCTCTTCATGTGGCTCCGCCTGGGGCAACCCCATCCCGCCTGGGTAATCCTCATCACCATCCCGGTCGTAAAAGCACTCATGCGTTGGTGCCGTAAACAATGGAAGCATCGCAAGCGAGCCTAAACCATCCCAGCCCGACAGCAGCACCCAACTAGTACTCCCCCGCCCATCCCTCCTAAGTTGCGGTGATATAGTTTCGGTTTTAGCCTTGAGTAGTCGAGTTTAGGAACTATTCCACCGCAACTTACGAATGATCGGAGCGGCTACAGCACAAGCGTCGGCGTTCGTTTGATGGTCCGCCACGAAAAGGGGCTATCTACTACGTTTAACTCGATGGGGCCAACCATGACCGCCCTTTTCGAAAATCGACAGGCCTTCTACCTGCGGTTTTATTTTTCGTTTTCCCGGCATAGTTGAGGGTATCCAATTAAACGTAGTAGATAGGCCCGTTTTGTGGCATACAACCCATTCAAGCCCAATCTCGAAGGCTAAAGAGATCCTCTCATCAACGCTTGCGGGCGAAAACAAAATAGAATGAAAGGCAAATGGAAAGCCCGTTTGACGAGCGGAGGACATATGCGCGACGTAGCCGAAAGCGACTGGAAGCTGTTTAAGAAAATGCTTCCTCAATGGCAAGAACGTTATATGGAAAAGCTCATCGGCCAGTACGTTGAGATACTGAACGGCGACAGCGAAGCGTCCAGTAGATTTTGGGCACTAGAAGAGCACCTCAATAGAGACAAGCTGTCCTCAGGCGTAATTGCAAACGATATTCGCCGCAGCACAATGCACCGCGAGATAGCCAATTTGCTTATCGACAGCGTGATCACCCTTGACGACCTTGACGGTTTTACCGAGGACATTAAGAGCTATGCGCAACACTGGATTGGACAGTAAGAGCACTGAGCGACAAACATCCCCAGCAAAACGGGGCAAACGCCGGGCCACCTAATGGTTGCCCGGCGTTTGGCCAGATAAAACCTACCATAATAAACCTGTCCCTTTTTGGCAGGTTACTCGGCGCTTTTGAGGGCGCCGACCATGTCGATCTTGTTGAGGGTGCGATTGGTAGTGAGGTTGACGATAAACGTAAAGACAAAGGAAAGCACTACGGCGAGCACATAACTCAGCGGCTCGACTTCGACGTCAAAGTACAGCGACGGCATCTGCAGGATGTACGTAAAGCTCTCGGCAAGCAGGCCACCCAGCGGCACGCCCAGTGCGGTGCCAATCGCCGTGAGGATCAGCGTCTCCTTGTTGACGTAGTGGTGTACCTCGCCACGGCGGAAGCCCAGCACCTTGATGGTCGCCAGCTCGCGTTCGCGCTCGGAGATATTCGTGTTGGACAGCGTAAACACCACCACAAACGATAGGCACGCCGCCATAAAGGTCACGAGCACCACGACGGAATTGATAATCGCAAAGTTCGCCTCGTAGTTCTGCCAATGTTCGGCCGTGCTTGAGATGGTGAGCCAACCGTCGCTCTTAAGCTTCTTGCTAAACGCAATCTGGTCAGAAGTTGAGCCCTTAAGCAGCACAAAGACACCGTTAAGGCGCACGCTTCGACCGAACGCGCGCTCATAGGTGCCCTGCGTCATATAAAGCGTATTGCCCAGATAGTTGAGCGAAATGTCGCTGACTTTGACCTTGGCTACGTTGAGCGACGAATCCTGGACGTGTGCCGTATCGCCCGGTTGAATCCCCAGCACCAGCTGTGAACTCTTGCTCAGATACACGTCTCCGTCACGCAAAGACAGCGGCTCTTTGGACTCATCCTCGAGACGCACGTAGTCGTCCAGGTCGTTCGTGCGGTCATCGGGCACCACAATCAGCTGCACGGTCTCGCTCTTTCCGCCGAATGTAAAGGTGACGTTGTCGGTCATAATCGGCAGCGTCGAAGTCACGGTCACGTCAGAATCCTTGGCCGCGCTGCGCTCATCCAATGCCGCGCACGTCTGCGAAAAATCGTCGGGATTGGCAACCGCCAGCAGGTCATAGCGCGTGACGTGGCCGTACTGCTTGGGCGACAGCGCGACCGACGTATCACGAATACCCATACCGCAGATCACGAGCGCCGTGCAGCCGGCGATACCGAAGATGGTCATAAAGGCACGCTTTTTGTAGCGGAACAGGTTACGCGCCGCCACCTTGTTTAAGAAGCCCATGCGGCGCCAGATAAAGCCGATGCGCTCGAGCAAGATGCGCGAGCCAGCGCGCGGGGCCTTGGGACGCATAAGCGAGGCCGGGGTCTCGGCCATCTCGTGGCGGCAGGCGATAATCGTGGCGCCCACCACGCCCACGGCAAACAGCGCCACCGACACGAGCGACGACACGATGTCGTACGAAAGCAGCATCTGGGGCAGTGAGTACATGTCGTCGAACACCGTAAACAGGAACAGCGGCAGGCCCACAAATCCGATGATGTTGCCGAGCACGCCGCCGATCAGACAAGCCCACAGCGCATAGTCCACGTATTTGGACAGGATGCGTCCGCGCGAATAACCGAGTGCCTTATACAGGCCGATGAGCGTGCGCTCCTCCTCGACCATACGCGTGGCGGTGGTAAGGCTGATGAGCACGGCGACGATAAAGAAGATGAACGGGAACACCGTGGCGATGGCCTCAATTGACGAGCTGTCGCTCTCCACGCTCGAGTAGCTTGCGATGTTGCCGCGGTCCTGGATGTACCAGGTGCATTCGCCCAGATCGGAAAGCTCGACGCGGGCATCGGCAAACTGTTGATCGGCGGCGGCGCGACGCTGATCCAGGTCGGCTTGCGCCTGCGCACGCTCGTCGCTGCCCTCGGCCATGCGGTTGATGTTGTCCTGCTCAATCCCAAAGAGCATATTCGCCTGACGCTCAGCCGCGTCCAAGCTCGCCGGCGTGTCGACCGTCAGCTCCTGGGCGCGCGCCTTCTCACGCTCCTCGCGGATCTTCTCGATATTGCCCTTGACCTCATTGATCTTTGCCGCGTAGGAATCCGAATAGGAGTTGAGGCTCTTGGCTCCCTCGACGATCACGTGGACCGCGGAGTAGGAAGAAGATGTCGCGGCGTCCTCGCTCACATAGAACTTATAGTCCGCCGCCGAAGCAGCGCGAAAGGCGTTGACTGTCGAGTCAGAACTTACATCAGTGGGGTCGAGGACCTCAGCCGTAATGGTGTAATCGCCCGCGGCAAACTGGTCCTTGGCGCTTTGATTGGACGAGCTCGCGTCATTGGCGGCAAAACTCACCGTATCGCCGATTTTCTTGCCCGATGCCTTCAGGAACTTCGAAGTCACCGCGACTTCATCAGCGCTCTCGGGCAAATCGCCGTTCACGAGCACCGGCTGATCGATGTTCTCCTTGGAGAGACTCTGCACGACCACGCGCTCGCGCGTTGTGCCCACGGCGGTGTAGGCGGTCTCGGTGTAGATGCCCTCGGCCGTTTCGACGCCATCGACCTCTTGTATGGCGTCGAGATCATCGTCAGTCAGGCCATAGGTCGACTGCACGTTAATGTCATAGACATTTTGCTGGTCGAAGTAGGCATCAACCGAATCACACAGGTCCTCGCAACCCGCCTTAAGGCCGCACATCACGCTCACGCCAAGCGCGGTGATGACCACGATTGACAAAAAGCGCTTAAGACTGCCTCGGATTGTGCGGTAGATGCCACGGCGAAAAACCGTCGGCACCATATCGTTTGAGCTTTGGGCAGTGCGGTAGGTCGTAAAATCCTGCTCGCGCTCCGTGTTCTGCGCGTCGCGGCGTAGGCTGTTTTGGCGGTCTTGGTCCATGGGCGCTACCACTCGATCGTCTCGATAGGCACGGGATTTTGCTGGACCGTCTCGCTCTCCACGCGACCGTTCTTAAAGCGGATCAGGCGATCGGCCATGGGCGCCAGCGCGGAGTTGTGGGTGATGATGATGACCGTAATGCCCTGCTTGCGGCAAGTGTCCTGCAGCAGCTGCAAGATCTGCTTGCCGGTTTTATAGTCAAGTGCGCCCGTGGGCTCGTCGCACAAAAGCAGCTTGGGGTTCTTTGCCAGTGCGCGGGCAATGGACACGCGCTGCTGCTCGCCGCCCGAAAGCTGCGCGGGGAAGTTGGCGAGGCGCTCACCCAGGCCAACCTGGCAAAGCGTTTGCTCGGCATCGAGCGAATCAGGGCAGATTTGCGCCGCAAGCTCAACATTTTCGAGCGCCGTCAGGTTGGGGACCAGATTGTAGAACTGGAAGACAAAGCCGACGTCGGCGCGGCGGTATTCCACGAGCTGTGCCTCGTTAGCGGAGCTCACATCGCGCCCGTCCACCGTCACGGTGCCGGAAGTCGCCGTATCCATGCCGCCCAGAATGTTGAGCGCCGTGGTCTTGCCGGCACCCGAAGCACCCAAAATGATGGCGAGCTCGCCGCGCTCGACCGTAAAGCTCGCGCCGTCGAGTGCGTGAATGCGGGCGTCGCCCTCGCCGTATGCCTTGATGACGTCTTTGAATTCGATATAAGCCATCGATCGGTTCCCATCTGGTCGGATAACTCTTTAGTATTACCCATTTCGCACCGACTAAAAAGGGACGGGTTTATTTTGGCAGGTTCTATATGGGGAAACGGCAGCTATAGATGAGGCGCCGGGGGGGCAGAGAAATCATCGATGGGGCCAGGCCGACCGCCAAACACAACGCACGCATCTCAATCTGTCAGCCAAATCATTCGAACAGCTGTTCGTTTCTATGATATGATTCCGCTATCTAAGCAGGCCAATACGCAGAAAGGCGGCCAACATGGCGTTCGACTTTAAGAAGGAATGCAAGGAGCTCTACAGACCTGCAAGCAAGCCGAGTATCATAACTGTCCCGCCTATGAGCTACGTTGCCGTTCGCGGAAAGGGCGACCCAAATACCGAAGGTGGCGAGTATCAAAATGCCCTGCCGCTGCTTTACGGAATCGCCTATACCGTCAAGATGTCGAAGAAAGGCTCAAGGAGTATCGAGGGCTATTTCGACTTTGTGGTACCGCCGCTCGAGGGTTTCTGGTGGCAAGACTCCCCGAGCGGCGACATCGATTATGTACGCAAGGACGATTTCAACTTTATCTCGTGCATCCGCCTACCCGATTTCGTCACCCGAGATGACTTTGACTGGGCAGTCGTGGAAGCCACGAACAAAAAGAAACTGGACTTTTCTGCCGTCGAGCTGCTTAAAGTTGACGAGGGTCTCTGCGTTCAATGCATGCATACCGGACCCTATGACAGCGAGCCGACAACCGTAGACGCCATGCATGAATACGCGACCGAGCAGGGCTATGTCCTCGACTTCTCAGACAACCGTTTACATCACGAAATCTATCTCTCCGATCCACGCAAATGTGCGCCGGAGAAACTTAAGACTGTGGTTCGTCACCCTATCAAGCGCGCTGAATAGCGTGGGGCGCCGCCCCGCCATTCAATCTCAGGGCGGGATTCAGCCGGGTTTCAATTTCACCACAGCATCATCCGGATACCGATATGTAAGGCTGTATAAATCGTTTCCGTTTGCCTAACAAAATGACCGCTCGGCTAACAAGCTCGGCCTATGTCCTCACGCGATGGTACTGTTCTCTAGAGTTCTTATTAGAGAGGGGTGCTCCATGGAGATCACCATCAATCGCGAAATTGGGAAGCTCGGACTTCCCAGGCATCTTGTGCTTGGCATGGATCCAGGTATTGCAAGCTGCGGATTCGCACTTATCGACACAGCTAATCATGAAATCCTAGATTTGGGCGTCAGATTATTTGACTCTCCAACTCATCCTAAAACGGGCCAAAGTCTTGCGGTTATTCGCAGGGGCTTCCGCTCTACCCGTCGAAACATTGACCGTACCCAGGCGCGCTTGAAGCACTGTCTCCAAGTCCTCAAGGCTTATGGCCTCATCCCCCAAGACGCCACCAAAGAGTACTTCCACACCACAAAAGGCGACAAGCAGCCGCTCAAGCTTCGTGTTGATGGCCTTTGCCGCCTGCTCAACGATCGCGAGTGGGCGCTAGTCCTATACTCCCTCTGCAAGCGCCGTGGATACATCCCCCACGGAGAAGGCAATCAGGATAAATCAAGCGAAGGCCGCAAGGTTCTATCCGCCCTTGCGGCCAACAAGGAAGCAATTGCGGAGACCTCGTGCCGCACCGTTGGCGAATGGCTCGCTCAGCAGCCTCAAAGTCGCAATCGTGGCGGCAATTACGACAAGTGTGTAACGCACGCCCAGCTTATCGAAGAAACTCATATCCTATTTGACGCTCAACGCTCCTTTGGCTCCAAATACGCTTCGCCGGAATTTGAGGCCGCATATATCGAGGTTTGCGATTGGGAGCGTTCGCGCAAAGACTTCGACCGCCGCACGTACGACCTCGTTGGCCACTGTTCATACTTCCCAACAGGAAAACGAGCCGCACGCTGCACGCTTACGAGCGAACTCGTTTCAGCCTATGGCGCACTCGGCAACATCACCATCATCCACGAAAACGGGACCTCTCGCGCCCTGAGCGCAACGGAGCGCGATGAATGCATTGCAATCCTGTTCTCGTGCGAGCCAATTCGAGGCAACAAAGATTGTGCTGTTAAATTCGGCGCCCTCAGAAAAGCACTCGACCTTAGTTCCGGCGATTACTTTAAGGGAGTTCCAGCTGCCGACGAAAAAACGCGCGAGGTGTACAAGCCCAAGGGATGGCGCGTGCTCCGCAATACCCTCAATGCAGCCAACCCCATTCTCCTGCAGCGTTTGCGCGATGACCGTGATCTCGCCGATGCCGTTATGGAAGCGGTAGCATATTCCTCGGCCCTTCCCGTACTCCAAGAGCAGCTTCAGGGGCTACCGCTCTCGA
This sequence comes from uncultured Collinsella sp., assembly GCA_905212545.1. GTDB lineage: Bacteria > Actinomycetota > Coriobacteriia > Coriobacteriales > Coriobacteriaceae > Collinsella. The sequence goes on along the minus strand of CAJMEW010000010.1, from coordinate 7,597 downwards.
AAGCGGAGATAGAGGCGCTTTGTAGGCTTCCCTATTCATCCAAAGCTCTTAACGGCTATGGCAACCGTTCCAAAAAAGCACTCGACATGCTGCTCGATTGCCTCGAGGAGCCCGAGGTCCTCAACCTTACGCAGGCCGAAAATGACTGCGGCCTGCTGGGACTGCGCATCGCTGGCGCCCAGCTCGAGCGCTCCGATCGCCTGATGCCCTATGAGACCTGGATCGAACATACCGGTCGGACAAATAACAATCCCGTCGTCATTCGCTCCATGTCGCAAATGCGAAAAGTGGTCAACGCCATCTGCCGCAAGTGGGGCGTGCCAAACGAAATCCACGTTGAGCTTGATCGAGAGCTCAGGTTGCCTCAGCGCGCAAAAGACGAGATTGCCAAGGCCAATAAGAAGAATGAGAAAAATCGTGAGCGCATTGCCGGGCAAATCGCTGAACTGCGTGGCTGCACAGCAGATGAGGTCACGGGCAAACAGATAGAGAAGTACCGCCTGTGGGAAGAGCAGGAATGCTTCGACCTTTACACGGGCGCTAAAATCGAAGTCGATCGCCTAATTAGCGACGACACCTACACGCAGATCGACCATATCCTGCCGTTCTCTCGCACGGGAGAAAACTCGCGCAACAACAAAGTCCTGGTCCTCGCCAAAAGCAATCAGGACAAACGCGAACAGACGCCTTACGAATGGATGTCCCACGACGGTGCGCCTTCATGGGATGCTTTTGAGCGTCGCGTTCAGGAAAATCAGAAGCTCAGCCGCCGTAAAAAGAACTTCCTGTTGGAGAAAGATCTTGATGCCAAAGAGGGCGATTTCTTAGCTCGAAGCTTTACCGATACTGCCTATACGTCACGAGAGGTATGTGCCTATCTCGCAGACTGCCTGCAGTTCCCCGATGATGGCGCAAAGGCACATGTTGTTCCTACCACTGGCAGAGCGACCGCATGGCTGCGTCGCAGGTGGGGGCTTAACTTTGGTTCGAATGGCGAAAAAGACCGCTCGGACGATCGTCACCATGCCACCGATGCTTGTGTGATTGCAGCATGCAGTCGAAGCCTCGTGATTAAAACCGCTCGAATCAACCAAGAGACACACTGGAGCATAACCAGGGGTATGAACGAGACTCAGCGCCACGATGCCATTATGAAGGCCCTCGAAAGTGTTATGCCCTGGGAGACCTTTGCAAACGAAGTACGCGCAGCGCATGATTTCGTCGTACCCACACGCTTTGTCCCACGCAAGGGAAAGGGCGAGCTATTTGAGCAGACGGTCTATCGTTATGCCGGCGTTAATGCGCAGGGCAAAGACCTCGCTCGCAAAGTGGGCTCCGACAAAGACATTGTCATGGGCAACGCTGTTGTGTCGGCAGACGAGAAGTCGGTCGTCAAGGTGAGCGAGATGTTGTGCCTGAGGCTCTGGCATGACCCGGAGGCCAAGAAGGGGCAGGGCGCCTGGTATGCAGATCCTGTCTACAAGGCGGATATTCCTGCGCTTAAGGATGGGACGTATGTTCCCAGGATTGCGAAGCAAAAATATGGGCGGAAGGTCTGGAAAGCCGTTCCCAATAGCGCTTTAACTCAAAAACCACTCGAAATATATCTGGGTGACCTCATTAAAGTCGGGGATAAGCTCGGTCGCTACAATGGCTACAACATTGCAACGGCCAATTGGTCCTTTGTTGACGCTCTCACGAAAAAGGAGATTGCATTCCCCTCGGTTGGAATGCTCTCAAACGAATTGCAACCGATAATTATTCGCGAGAGCATTCTCGATAATTAAGGCCAATAGGGGCGATTTGACTTCCAAAAATCGCCCCTTCCCTATATGCGTTTACCTATTTCCAATTTCCACATTACAGCAATGCTTATGACTGGGCCTTCTAGCTGTAGCGAATCGCCTTGCACATACATCCTTCCGAAGGCAATAGACTTAGCTAAGCAAAATGTCCCCTGATTGTCTGGCCTTGAGCACGCGCCCTTCCCCAAGGTGATACGCTGTAATGGAGCAGGACCATCTTGTCGAGGTAGTCTTGAGCATGCGCCCTTCCCCAAGGTGATACGCTATGTGCGCATAGAAAAGCCCTTTTAACAGGGGCTTTTCTGTTTCAAGCCTCAAAAAAAGAAGACTGATTCGGCCTCAGATCTACATCTGCGATTCATTTTTTTCGAGACAAAATGGGTCGGCACGTCGCGCTTCACGCAAGAAAAGAGCCGTATTCGGCACAGCGATTTATGTACTTTTCTTCACAATCGAATCAATCCTTAGGCGAAAAAACGCTCAAAAGGACCCGCCTAAATGCTATCCATTGCCACCGTTTACGGAATACTGGCTAACACTCGCCCAAAAAAGTTCGCCCCGCCCAATCCAAAGATTGAACGGGGGTAACTTTACGGGTAAGCCACTTAAGTGGCTCCCCTTGTCTGGAGCCGCGCCCTTCCCCAAGGTGAGCTGCTTTCGACGTAGCTGTATTGTAGCGCTAATGCGGGGAAGGTCGTCAACAAAATGGCCCAACGGACAATACTTATCCAGAGCAAGGCCCATCTCTGTATCAAAAACGGCCTATTGATGGTTAACGTGGACGATCGAAGCTCCACCATTCCCCTCGAAGACATTTGGGTCGTCATCGTCGAATCCCATCAAACAACAATGACAGTTGCCTGTATGTCACAACTCAACGACGCGGGAATAGGCGTTATGATTTGCGGACGTGACCACATGCCTAACGGTCTCATGCTCCCCATGGGAGCCCATTCGCGCCATGCACGCATCGTCGAGGATCAGCTTGCAATGAGTCTTCCGTTTAAAAAGCAGCTTTGGAAACGAATCGTTCAGGCAAAGATACTCAACCAAGCGGCGGTTCTCACAGAAATGGGGCTGCCTACAGGCCCTCTCCCCTCATATGCCAAAACCGTTCTTTCGGGCGACACGAACAATCGAGAAGGCGCAGCTGCCTCCGCGTACTTTAAAGCCCTCATTACCGATGGAACAAGACGTAACAGCATGCAAAGCTCCGCTCTCGACTACGGGTACAGCGTCTTGCGCGCGGGCATCGGAAGAGCAGCCGTTGGTGGTGGATGGCTCGTATCCCAGGGGCTTCACCATCACAGCGTTTACAACGCGTTTAATCTTGTCGACGATCTTATTGAACCGTTCCGCCCTCTCGTCGATCTAATTGTTATGAGCTACGGCGTTGCAGAGCCTTTGGGCCAGCATGACAAAGCGTTGCTCGCCCGCGTGTTTGAGCACGTCATGACTATCGACGGAAAACGTTGCGGCTGTCAGCAGTGCATAGAGACAACGCTCTCTTCACTCAGAACTGCCGTTCTCGAAAAGGATCCCAAGAGGCTGTTGTTGCCCGAGCTAAAAGGGCTCGAGATGGTAACTGTTGAATAGGGAGGAGCCATGAGAGTTATGAGGTTATTGGTTCTGTTCGATCTTCCAACGGGAAGCAAAGCCGAGCGTCGGCAGTATAGCGACTTTCGAAAGTTTCTGATTAGCGACGGATACCATATGGAGCAGTTTTCGGTGTATTCGCGCCTGTTGGTGACTCGCGAATCCGCAGCGGCGCATATCGCTCGCCTTAAGTTGAATCTTCCAAGCGCTGGAGAGGTCACCGTTATCGAAATGACCGAAAAGCAATACGAAGACCGAATGGTCCTTCTGAGCGAGCACAAGGAGCAGCCCGTTGAGCAAGGCGCGCAGTTAACGCTTGTGTTTTGACGTTGCTGACCCAGGCGCCGCAACCGTTCTCATCCGTCTCAAAAGGCAAGTTGACCCAAACCACGCCCGCCGCCATGGGTCTTATGCTGTCAGCGATTCTGCTCGCACCCATCCTTATTGGCTGCGAAGTCTTCGGCTTTGGCAACCTGCCCGCATTCTTTATCGTCTGCGCCGTGGCCTACCTGTTCAACATGGATAAGTCGATCTACGCTCTGCAAGAGCGAACGTAGAAGGCCGCTCTCCCGCTGTTCCGGCGCTCAGACCCAGTCGCGTGAACGGGCGATTCCACATTTCGTTGCCGGACTGGGATGCGCTTTCCGCAAGAGGCTTCATTCGGAAAGCACGACCCGTTCTAAGCTGGAATTCTGGGACAGGGCTTCCGCAGATGGCACCATCCGGAAAGCGTATCCCATTCTAGGGCGTCAAACTGGGATGGCGTTTCCGCCGATGGCTTCAACCGGAAACTGCGTCCCGTTCTGAGGCGAAATTCTGGGACGCAGTTTCCGTTAGGCTCTCCAACGGGAAACCGCATTCCATTCCGAGACATCAAAGCAGGACGCAGTTTCCGCCCGCGCCCTCTCCCGCCGGCGTTTCGCCAGATAAACCCCGCCAAAATAAACTTGTCCCTTTTTGGCAGGTTTTAGAAGCGGACGGTGAAGGTGATCTGGTTGCCGTGGCCGCAGACAGAAGCGCTCCCGCCATGGGCCTCGGCGATGGCACGCACCACGGATAGGCCCACGCCCGAGCCGCCCGTCTTGGAGCTGCGCGAGACATCTGCGCGGTAGAAGCGGTCGAACAGTCGGTCCGGGTCACCCTCGGGCAGCTCGTCCACGGCGTTCGATACGACAAGCTCGGTGGCGCCCTTACCCTGACCGCGCGAGACGACACGCAGACTCAGCTCGATCACGCTGTCCTCGCTCGCGTAGCGTGTGGCGTTGTCCAGCAGCAGCTCAACCACCTGCGCCACCGCTGCAGCGTCGGCATGGGCCCGCACGCCGCACGCAATCGACGTCGACAGACGCTTGCCGCGCGAAACCACCACCGACTCAAACGGCGCCGCTGCCTTGTCCACTGCCTCCGAAAGATCGATCGATGTCATGGTAAAGCCCGCCGAGCCCTCGTCCATACGTGCCAAAAACACCAGACGTTCCGTGAGCGCCGTCAGCCGCGCGACCTGCTCGTGAATGCTCTGCGTCCACTCACTCTCACCGCTCTCGATCTCTTGCACCTCATTGGCGGCGTCAATTACAGCCAGCGGCGTCTTGATCTCGTGGCTTGCATCGGTAATAAAGCGCTTTTGCTTGCTGTAGCTCTCGACCATCGGTCGAATCACCGCGCCCGAGGCGCCTGCTACAATTGCCAACACCGCCAGCCAGCCAATGCAGCTGATTGCCACGCTCGCGCTCAAAAACGAATGAAAGCTTGCAAGCTCGCGCGAGCAGTCCACGAACACATAGGTGGTCTCATCGTCTTGAACGTCAGTCGTATAGCGATAATTGCCAGAAAAACCCGAGACCCAACCCTTGGAATGCAACTTTGCGGCAATACTGGCGGCGCGCTTGGCACCCACCGCGGCAATGCGGGCCGTATTGACATCGACAACCTGTCCGGCGTCAATCGTCACCGTAAAGTAGCGCGTGTCGAAGGGAGACTCCGCCGTCATGCCTTCGAAGTGCCCGATGCGAACGCCCGCTTGGCCATCGCCGGCATCCTTGCCATTAGCGGGATCGTCTTTAGGCTCGTCCCTCCAATCGATACCGTCCTTGCCCGCCAGAATATAGTCCAGGCGAGCGTCGGCCATCTTGCAGACATGCGAATAATTGACGACGTTGATGCCGGCGATGATGAGCGCGAGCACCACAGTTACGGCGCCCATGGCAACGAGGATAAACTTTCGACGCAGGCGGCGGCCCAACGCGTCAACAGAATTTGCCCGCCCCGTACTACTCGAGGCGGCGTGAAACCGCTCCATCATGCGCTTGCACCACGCGCGCACGCTCACGCCTGCTCGCCTTCCTCGACAACCTCAAGCGAATAGCCCTGATTGCGCGATGCGCGAATGACCACGTTGGCACCAAGCGCCGTCAGCTTTTTGCGCAGATACGAGATGTAGACCCACACCACGTTGGCGCCTTCGGGCGCATCCTCACCCCAAACTTCGAGCATCAGACGCTCGGTGGGCATGCGCGTGCCGGCGTTGCGCATAAAGAGTTCCATAAGCTGAAACTCACGATTGGCCAGGTGCACCTCGCCCTCGGGGCCAACGAGTGTGCACGATGCCGTGTCGAGACGCACGTTGCCCACGCTGAACGTCGTGGCGTCAATTGCCGTCGCGGCACGCGTCATGGCACGAATACGCGCAAGCAGTTCTTTGGCGGCAAACGGCTTGGTCAGGTAATCGTTGGCACCGGCATCCAGGCCCTCGACCTTATCGGACACCTCGCTTTTTGCCGTGAGCATGATGATGGGCAGTCGCTTTCCGGCGGCGCGTGTACGCTTGAGAACCTCGATGCCGTCCATGCCGGGCATCATGATGTCCAGGGTTGCGGCGTCGTAATCGTTGGTGAGTAGATTCTCGAGCGCCGTCAAGCCGTCGAGCGCGGTGTCGACCTCGTAGTCGCTATGTTGAAGAATCGCGGTGAGGGCGCGGGAGAGGCCGGGTTCGTCCTCGGCAAGCATCAGCTTCATAGTTGTTCCTTTGGCGCACGGCTATACGGGTTTCGATACTGCCGATAATAGCGCACCGAAAGCTGCCTTAGCGCAGCCTTAGCTGCTCAACCTGCGCGTTTTCAAATACGCAGGATATGGCTTAGCCAAACTTAAGGCGCAGATGCTGAGCGCTTGGACGCATGCCGGCCGCGAAAAGACAGCAACTCGTCCTTTCGCGGCGCCTTCGCCATGCAAAGTGTTCGGGCACTACTCTTCGTAGGCGCCCTCAAGCCGAAGCAGCCACTCCTTGCGATCAAGCCCGCCGGCATATCCGTTAAGCGAGCCGTCGGCCGCCACCACGCGATGGCATGGCACAATAATCGAAACAGGGTTGCGAGCGACCGCGGCCCCCACGGCACGGGGAGACACAACGGGTGTCTCATTTCCCGGCACACGATGTCGAGCCGCAACACGCTGGGCGATCTCGCCATACGTAGCGACCTCGCCACGCGGAATAGAAAGCAGCTCGTACCAAACTTCACGCTGAAACGCCGTGCCAATCAAATGCAACGGCGGCGTAAACCGAGGTTCCTGCCCTGCAAAATAAGCATTCAGCCAAGCCCAGGAACGCTCAAGCACCGAAGACGCCGCACCATTTGCAGGACTCACCGACGACATGCCGCCAGCACCAGAAACTGCATCGGCGCCTTCAACATGTTCAGGATCTTCTTTGAGAAGCGTGGAGCCAAAATGCTCCTGTCCCTCAAACCAAAGCCCCGTCAGACCGCGGCCATCAGCGGCAAGCAAGATTTCGCCCAAAGGCGAAGCAAACGTCGTCGTGACCACCAGCGGCTCCTTTCAAAACTCCGCAACATAATACCGCGAATTGTGCAGACAACCCCAATCGACCCCAAAGTCACCCAAGGCAGCAGGCGCAAAGCGCCGAGGCCGCCGCCGGGACCAGGGCCCGCAACAGCCACGCGCCCCCATATCAGCTCAGCGGCCCCAACCAACAACGGCCCCATCGCAGGCCGCTTGCAGCAGCGTCACCGCAGGCGGGGGCCGGGCTAGTTTTCAGAACACTCCGCAGACCAGTGTGGGGGGGGGGGGGGGGAGGAGAGGGGGGGGGGGGGGGGGGGGCGCGGGGGGGGGGGGGGGGGGGAAAAAAAAAACGGCCCCCGCCGCCACGGGCAGCAACCAAGCCAGGGGGAGAGAAAAAA
>CAJMEW010000009.1:0-77861 GCA_905212545.1 uncultured Collinsella sp. | reverse complement strand
AGCGTCCATCGTTTACGGCTGGGACTACCAGGGTATCTAATCCTGTTCGCTCCCCCAGCTTTCGCGCCTCAGCGTCGGTCTCGGCCCAGAGGGCCGCCTTCGCCACCGGTGTTCCACCCGATATCTGCGCATTCCACCGCTACACCGGGTGTTCCACCCTCCCCTACCGGACCCAAGCCGCGGAGGTTCCGGGGGCTTCGGGGGGTTGAGCCCCCCGCTTCGACCCCCGGCCTGCCGGGCCGCCTACGCGCGCTTTACGCCCAATGAATCCGGATAACGCTCGCCCCCTACGTATTACCGCGGCTGCTGGCACGTAGTTAGCCGGGGCTTCTTCTGCAGGTACAGTCTTGACTCTTCCCTGCTGAAAGCGGTTTACGACCCGAAGGCCTCCGTCCCGCACGCGGCGTCGCTGCGTCAGGGTTCCCCCCATTGCGCAAGATTCCCCACTGCTGCCTCCCGTAGGAGTCTGGGCCGTGTCTCAGTCCCAATCTGGCCGGTCGGTCTCTCAACCCGGCTACCCGTTGTCGGCACGGTGGGCCGTCACCCCGCCGTCTACCTGATGGGCCGCGGAGCCATCCCCTCCCGTCGGGGCTTTAGCCGGGGTGCCATGCGGCACCCCGGGGTATCCGGTATTACCCGTCCTTTCGGGCGGCTATCCCGGGGGAGGGGGCAGGTTCTCCACGTGTTACTCAGCCGTTCGCCACTCGCTTCTATCCGAAGATAGGTGCCGTTCGACTTGCATGTGTTAGGCGCGCCGCCAGCGTTCATCCTGAGCCAGGATCGAACTCTCCGTCCAAAATATATGGGCTTCGAGCCCGTCCGGTCCTCTCAGTTCATCGCTGATCGGTTCCGTTCGATTCATATGGTTCTAGTATAGGAAAAGGAATTTCTCGGGGCCGCCTCTCGGCGGCCTTGCGAAAAACAAATCCAAGTTAGACCATTTCAAATGGTTCGATGTCTGCCCGGATGCGACACATCTGGTGTGTCCATCCTCGCAGTATCCGGTTCTCAAGGTGCACGCTTTGCGGCTGATCCGGTCCGACCGGGCCGCGCGGCAAGGAGATATATTGCCAGACCGGAGGGGCGCTGTGGGACGTCAATTCCACTCTTCACAAGTCCTACACAACATATTGCTTTCTATAGGTAATAGAAAGACTGGTGCGGATCTTCCGCACGTATCAGATGATGACCCTTTGGTTCAGGAATATATAGAGATCGGTCACCTGTAAGTGTTTATCTACCCGCGCTTTTAGCAATGTAAACCGCGCCTCAGATAAAAAGAGGGAGCGCCGCGCACAACGCGACACTCCCCTAGCGATTCAAGAGAATCTATTAGGCCTCGAGAGCCTTCTTGGCGATGGTAGCCAGCTCGTTGAAGGACTCGATATCCTCGTAAGCCATCTGAGCCAGGACCTTGCGGTCGAGCTCGATGCCGGCAACCTTCAGGCCGTGCATGAACTGAGAGTAAGAGATGTCGTTCAGGCGAGCAGCAGCGTTGATACGAGTGATCCAGAGAGAACGGATCTCGCGCTTCTTGTTGCGGCGATCACGATACTGATACTGCAGGGAGTGCTGGACCTGCTCTTTAGCATGCTTGTAAGTACGCGAAGCGGCACCGTAGTAACCCTTCGCACGGTGCATAACGGTACGGCGCTTCTTCTTGGCGGCAACAGCGCGCTTAATACGTGCCATGTTCTATCAACTCCTAGACGGTAAAACGAAAAACGGGAACGCGAACTTAGGCGAGACGCGACTTGATGACCTTGCGGTCGGCAGCGGCGATCTCGGTCTCCTGACGGAAGCCACGCTTACGCTTGGTGGACTTCTTGCTCAGGATGTGGCTCTTGAAAGCCTTGGCGCGCATAAGCTTGCCGGTACCAGTCTTGCGGAAACGCTTCTTGGTGCCGCTGTGGGACTTCATCTTAGGCATGAAATACTCCTTAATCGGTTACAGAACACTAGTTACTTGGTATCGCTTGCCGCTTTATCCTCATCGAAGGCGCCCTTAATCGGGGCGAGCAGCATAAGCATGTTACGGCCTTCCATCTTAGGCTTGGACTCGACCGTAGCGTAAGGCTTGAGATCCTCGGCGAGGCGCTCGAGAACGTTAAGGCCCTGCTCCGGGTGAGCCATCTCACGGCCGCGGAACATGATGGTGATCTTAACGCGTGCGCCCTTCTTGAGGAAACGCAGAACGTGGCCCTTCTTGGTCTCGTAGTCGCCAACGTCGATCTTGGGTCGGAACTTCATTTCCTTGACCTCGACCTTGGACTGGTTCTTACGAGCAGCCTTGGCCTTCATGGCCTGCTGGTACTTGAACTTACCGTAGTCCATGACCTTGCAGACCGGCGGCTCCGCGTTGGGAGCGATCTCGACCAGGTCGAGACCCTGATCGTCGGCGACGCGCTGGGCATCGCGGATGGCGAACAGGCCGAGCTGAGAGCCATCGACGCCAATCAAACGGCACGAAGATGCAGTGATCTCGTCGTTGATGCGGGTGTCATCAGACTTAGCTATTTTCCCTACCTCCATTCATAAAAAAATAACCCGGCGCTTCTCAGCAACCAGGTCGTACACATAGACTTCCTCGATTTGAGGAAGGTAATCTAAGTTGTATGACCAGTCAGCTGCTCATTGGCGCCAAAAGGTGGGAACCCTCGGGTTCCTCTTTAGGGCATTGCGGGAACAACGCCTTACGAATAATAACACGTACAGCGCGTTATCACATTACGTACACGAAAAAGGGGCCTTGACCCCCTTGAACGCTCGCTTGCATGTATGGTGCCCGAGGCGAGACTCGAAGGGCCTTCGCTTCTCGAAGCCCCGGGCTTCGGGCGCGTGGCGCCCTCGCCACGCTCCGCTACAGACAGGCCACAGGCCTGTTTGCTTAACGCTTCGCGCGCTCACGCGAGTTCGGCACGAAAAAGGGGGCCGCAACCCCCTTGAACGCTCACTTGCATGTATGGTGCCCGAGGCGAGACTCGAACTCGCACGTTGTTGCCAACGGTGGATTTTGAGTCCACTGCGTCTGCCAATTCCGCCACTCGGGCACGCAATGCGTGAGTTAGTTTATCACAGCTTTCTACCGATTAGTCCGAAAATGGAACTTCGAGCATTTCGATGAGTTCGACCGTGCGGAGCATCTCGCGCTGACGGCATCCGCGACCGTCGACCGAAGCCTCACCCATCTGGTTATCGTAAGGGTCCTCGCGCATGCCGTCGAAAGAGGGCTCAAACTCTGCCTGGAATCGATTGTTGGCCACCATACGCCACGGGTCGAGATTGCCAAAGTAGTGACGGCGGCACCACTCCTCCCCCATCCTGCGAGCAGAAGATCCAAATGACACGTCGGCGTTGAGCCAACCGGTCTGCGGCGTATAGAACTCTGCCCAGTCGTGCGACCCCACCGAATTGGGCGCAACATACAGGCCGCTCTGCCAACGGGCGGGCACACCGGCAATACGGCACATGGTGATAAACGTAAGCGCCATAACACCGCAATCGCCGCGAAGCGAATGCGCGCAGTCATCGGCAATAGATCCCAAAAGCAAGTACGGCGGCTGATAGCGATAGTCGATATACTGCGTCAGGTAATCATAGATAGCACGGGCGCGATCGAGCGGATCCTCGAGTCCGTCAACAACACCGGCCGTCAGCTGCTGCAGATACGGCGTAAATGCAATGTGCGGACGGTCCTCGGAAATATCCTCGGGCAGAGGCGCGTCCATACGCGGATGAACCGGAAGTGTGCCACCGTAGACATCACAATAAGCAGCATCGATGTGATAACGATAAGTCACCGAGAATGAGCGCTCACTCGAAGAAGACCACGAGACGGTACGCGCCGAAGCATTCGCGGGAGCAACAGCACCCTCCGGCGTCATGTCGAGAATCTCGACCCGAGACTGCTGACGGCAGGCAGCCGCGACGGGAAGCCAAGCGCAAACGGTCTCCCCCTCCAGAGCGCCGGGGACAGACACGGACGCTTTAAGCGTAATGACGCGAGCCAATCCGTTTTGTGACTCCATCTCCTTGAGCATCTCGTCGCGCAGTGCTATTCCGTCCGTAGAATCGGGACGCATGCCGGGGACCTCTTTGGGATATACGCGAAGCGAATCGAGGAAGTTGTCGAGAACGAACAGCTCGCCATCGATAAAGCGCCAGTCAATACGCTTACGGTCAATCAGATCGTCAAACTGCTCCTCGGTAAACTCAGGCCACTCCTCGCGAATCATCGCAATAGCCCGAGCGCGCAACACCGAAAAATGAAGCGGCGTCTCGATCATGCGATACCGCTCGGCACGAACGCAGGCAGCAAGCGAGGGATCGGGATTTTGGGCAAGTAGGCGGTCGCAAGCCTCAATAGCCTGCGAAAGATACCCCGCATCCTTTAAACGCAGGATCTCGGGTGGCAAGCCAACATCTAGAAAACGGAAGTCATCATTGCAAACATCAACAGAGCAACCAACAGGACCCTCGTCAATAACCTTCCCATCCGAAGGCAGCACATTAATAACAGCCATACCAAACTCCAAGTCATTAGAACTCTTGAAGCCCATTGTAGCGAGATAAAAAAGAAAGCCCCAATAAAGGAACCCTCAACACCGATAAACGGTACCTATAAAAAATGAATTCAGCCCAGTAACCCTATAGCGAGTTAACAAAGGGGCCCCGTTTCCCCGGAGCTGATTCCGTCGCGCGACTCCTAGCGAAGCCAGTAGCCACCTTAATTCAGACTCGTAACCCTGCGGCGTTAAACGAAGGAAGCCCCGTCCCCCGGAACTGTTTCCTTAGCGCGACTTCTGGCGAAGCCAGGTGAGCGCAAAGGAAACAGTGTAGGGGGACGGGGCTTCCGGCGGGAAGTTTAGCGACGCTTACGCCTTGTTGACGGAGCCAAACTCCTCCATGAGCTCCTTGGTGCGGGCAACGATGTTGTCGCGACCAGGCTTGAGGAGCTTGCGGGGGTCAAAGCCCTTGCCCTGCTGATCCTTGCCAGCCTCGATGTACTCGCGAACGCCCTTGGCGAAGACGAGCTGCAGGTCGGTGTTGACGTTGATCTTGGAGATACCCAGGGAGATGGCCTTCTTGATCTGATCCTCGGGGATGCCGGTACCACCGTGCAGAACGAGGGGCAGGTCGCCGGTCTGAGCCTTGATCTCGCCCAGACGCTCGAAGGAAAGGCCAGCCCAGTCGGCGGGATACACGCCGTGGATGTTGCCGATACCGCAGGCGAGGAAGTCGACGCCCAGGTCAGCAATCTGCTTGCACTCAGCGGGGTCAGCGAGCTCGCCGTTGGAGGTCACGCCGTCCTCGGTGCCGCCGATGCCGCCGACCTCGGCCTCGATGGACATGCCCTTGGAGTGGGCAAGCTCAACGAGCTCCTTGGTGCGGTCGAGGTTAAGCTGGAAGGTCTCCTCGTGAGAGCCGTCATACATGATGGACGTGAAGCCGGCCTCGATGCACTTGAAGCAGTCCTCGTAAGAACCGTGATCGAGGTGAAGGGCGACGGGGACGGTAACGCCCGTGGCCTCGACGGCAGCCTTGACCATGTCGGCGCAGACCTTGAAACCGCCCATCCACTTAGCGGCACCAGCGGTGCACTGAAGGATCAGCGGAGACTTGGCCTCCTCGGCGGCCTGGAGAATAGCCAGGGTCCACTCGAGGTTGTTGGTGTTGAAGGCACCGAGAGCGTACTTGCCGGCCTCGGCCTTCTTGAGCATGTCTGCTGCGTTGACGAGCATAAAAGAAACCTCCTGTAAGGTTGCTCCGATAACGCCTGAGATTTTACCACGACATACCCGAGCATAAACGTTCGTTTGTTCACGAATACCATCCGATTGGACAATTTTTGACCGTTTGCCCCACAGAATCGACCCACTGGGGAAAATAGCTTGACGATTGAGCGGTCTTCGTGGTTCGAAAGACGGCTTCGAGCCTACATCTGCATAAACGGATTCTGCATAAGTTCGCGCGCCATCGTGGTCGAATCGCCATGGCCCGTCAAGCAAACGGTATCGGGCGGAAGCGTCTTGGCAAGTTTGGAGAGCGAGCGCATAATCGCCGCCTCGTCACCGCCGGAAAGATCGGTACGACCGTGGCTGCCCGGGAAAAGCGTGTCGCCCACAAAGGCGATGTTCCCCTGCTCGGTCGCGGCGAACAGGACGATGCCGCCCGGCGTATGCCCCGGCGTCTCGATCACCTGCAGGCAGATATCGCCCAATTCAATCGTATCGCCCTCGGCAAGCAGCCGCGTCGGCTCGCCCGGATCGGGCGTCTCAATACCCCACATGGCGCGCTGCTCCTCGATATTTGCGCGAGGCACCGTCACGTCCTTAGCGCACAACTCATATAGTGCGCTGTCGCCAACGACAGCTCGAACCCCGGCGACCCCGCCAACATGGTCGGCATGACCGTGCGTGCAGACAGAGCCGAGTACGCGAACCTCGGGATGCGCGGTGCGGATATGCTCCACAAGACGCTCGCCCTCCCACGCCGGATCGACGATTAAGCACTCGTCATTCGAAATCACGACGTAACTGTTGGTCTGAATCGGGCCGTTGACGAGTGCCTCAATCGAAGCTGCACCTCGGGGTGTCAGGTCCAAAGTCATATCGCCCATGCGCATACCCTCCTTCTAAAATACGTTCGAGGCACCAAACGATGCCTCGAACGTAACCAATATCTATGATGCTGAGAGGCTCTCGCACCTACACACGGCGCTTGAGCTGAGCTCCGCCTTCGCCGGGCATAAGACGGCGAGCGTCGTAGACCGAATCGACACTGCTGATGGAAGCCAGCAGCGGATCCAGACCGCTCGCGTCCGAGATCTCGACCATAAAGCGCAGGGTTGCAATACCCTCGCGGTTGGTCGACGTGGCGGCAGAAAGGATATTGCCGCCCGCATCGCCAATGGCAATGGTGACATCCTTGAGCAGGCCCATGCGGTCCAGGCACTCGACCACGATCTCGACCTGGAAGAGGGTGTCGGCAGCGCCGTCCCACTCCACATCGATCATGCGCTCGGGATGTTCCATAAGACCCTTGACGTTGGGGCAGTTGGCGCGATGCACCGAAACGCCACGACCGCGCGTGATGAAGCCGACGATGTCGTCGCCCGTCACGGGGTTGCAGCAATGAGCCAGACGGACCAGCAGGCCGCTGTTGCTCTCGCCCTTGACGATAATGCCGTTACTGGCGCTCTTGCCGCGCTTTTGCGGCTTGCGGTTGGAGCCGCGAGCAGGCTGCTTCACGACCTCGGCGATAGCCTCGGCCTTGGTGAGCTGTTCCTCGGGCTTGGGGTCCAAAATTTGCTCGACCTTATTGCCCACAGCGCGCGGGGCAACCTTGCCGGCGCCGACGGCGGCAAACAGGTCCTCGAGCTGCTTGAAGTTAAACTGCTCCGCCACGGCGTTGAGTGCACGCGTCGAACGCGGCGTAGAAATGCCATAGCCACGCTTACGCAGGTCCTTGGCCAGCATATCGCGACCGGCGGCAGCGTCGTCGTCCTTGGTCGCAGCGGCAAAATAGCGGCGGATCTTTGACTTGGCGGAAGGTGTCTTAACGATCTTGAGCCAATCGCGCGACGGCTTGGAACTCTTGTTAGTCAGGATCTCGACACGGTCACCCGTCTTAATCTCGTGCGTGAGCGGAGCCACCGCACCGTTGATTTTGGCGCCGACGCAGTGGTTTCCCACCTCGGTGTGAACGGCATAGGCAAAGTCGAGCGGCGTGGAGCCGGCACGAAGCGCCATGACCTCGCCTTTGGGCGTGAAGACAAAGATCTCCTGATCGAACAGATCGACCTTCAGCGAGTGCAGGTATTCCTTGGCATCGGTGATCTCGTCGGAAGCCGCCCAATCGAGCGAATGCTTGAGCCAGTTGATCTGGTCGTCCAAACGTTGAGCGTCATTGGTCTTGGAAGCAGACGATCCGCCCGACTTCTTATATAGCCAGTGGGCGGCAATGCCGTACTCGGCCTGCTCATGCATCTCGTAGGTTCGAATCTGAATCTCGAGCGGACGAGCCGTAGGGCCGATGACCGTCGTGTGGAGCGACTGGTAGTTATTGACCTTAGGCATGGCGATATAGTCTTTAAAGCGACCAGGCATGGGGTGCCACAGCGTATGCACCGCACCGAGCGTGGAGTAGCAATCGCGCACCGAATGGGTAATTACACGCAGCGCCACCAGGTCGTAGATCTCGGAGAACTCCTTGCCCTTGCGCTTCATCTTTTGGTAGATGGACCAATAGTGCTTGGAGCGGCCGTTGATCTGGAAGTCCTCCAGACCAATGCGGTTGAGCTCATCGGTAAGCGTCTTGATGGTCTCGGCAAGGTAGCGCTCGCGGACCTCGCGCGACTCAGCCACCATGCGCGCGATGCGCTGGTAGGCATCGGGCTCCAGGTAGAAGAAGGACAGGTCCTCGAGCTCCCACTTAATAGAGCTCATGCCCAGGCGGTCAGCCAAGGGCGCGTACACGTCCATGGTCTCGCGAGCCTTAAACAGGCGACGATCCTCGCGCAGGGCTGCCAGCGTTCGCATGTTGTGCAGACGGTCGGCAAGTTTAACGATGATGACGCGAATGTCCTTGGACATGGCGAGGAACATCTTGCGCAGCGTGAGCGCCTGCTTCTCGTCCATGCTGTCGACTTCGATGTTGGTGAGCTTGGTCACGCCATCGACGAGCTCGGCCACCGTATCGCCAAACAGGCCAGAAACATCGGTGAGCGAGGTCTCGGTGTCCTCGACGGTATCGTGCAACAGCGCGGCGCACACCACGTCACAATCCATCTTGAGATCGGCCAGAATGATAGCCACCTCGACAGGATGGTTGATGTACATCTCGCCCGAGCGGCGCTTTTGGTTGCAGTGCTTCTCGGCGGCAAAGCAGTAGGCCTGCTCAACCTTAGAAAAGTCGTCCTCATTCATATATTTGAGGCACAGGCGCTCCAGCTTGTCGTAGCTGTCCGCCATAATCTCGGGCGGCAGCTCATCGGCATGCTTATAGTGCTCCATCTCCGAAAACGGCTGGAGGGTGGAATCATGGGCGGTACGGGCTGCGGCATCCATCGAGGTCCCCTTCCCCTAGGCCCGCGGTACGATCGGGCGGTTAACTTTGGCTAGCATATCAGAAGCGCACGAATCGAGCGCCCAGCTCCGGAAAGCCGAAAACTCCATGCGCGAGCGCAAGCCCTCCAAATAGCGAATTGACCTGCTCAATTGCACGCGGCCGGGGTTTTCGGCCATCGCGATACGACGAGTGTCGTCAAACCCCGAAACGCGACAAAAACCAAGCTCTTCGAAGATTCCCAGGCCGCTTTCCACCGAGCGCTCGTCGACCGGCGTGCGAGCATCGATGGCAAGGCACATCTGCGCGATGTCGATATCGCTCGCGCTAAAGGAATCGTCCCCGGTTTTGCCGCGGTTGGAGCGCCACATGGTCTGCAGCGCGCGATAGAGCGTGACGAGCTCGTCGCGCTCGGGCGCATAGCAGTCGAGCAGGCGCTCGTTAATGCGGGCGTCGCGCGACGAATAGAGCAGATGGATTACGGCGGGCTGGCCGTCGCGGCCGGCACGTCCGCTCATCTGGTTGAACTCGATGGCGCCAAACGGCATGTGGTAGAGCACGACATGGCGGATATCGGGCAGGTTGACACCCTCGCCAAAGGCGGAGGTCGAAACGATGCAGCTGAGGCTGCCGTCTCGAAACGCTTCTTCTACGCGATGGCGGTCGGTGCGCGTAAGGCCAGCGTTATAGAACGCGATACGGGTCGCACAGTCGGGAACGCGTTTGCGTAGTGTCTTGGCAAGCGCCACGGACTGATCACGCGAATTGACGTAAATGACGGTCTTCTCCCCCGTCGCCACGATCGACACTAAACGGTTCTCGCGGCTCGCAAGGTCGCGGTCGTCCTCGAGCTGCAGGTTCTCGCGCACCGTCTCGTCGACCACCGTGCGAGTGATCGGCAACATGCGGGCAAGCTCGGCCACGACCGGAGCCGTCGCGGTGGCCGTCGCAGCCATAACGACCGGGTCGCCCAGGGCTTTGAGGATATCGGGCATGTCGAGATAGGCGCTGCGGTCGCCGCCCTTGGCAAGGCCGGCGTGGTGCGCCTCATCGATAACGACAAAGCCGATGCGGCCCGAACGCGCGAAGCGGTCACGGTGGATAGACAGGAACTCGGGCGTCGTGAGCACGATACCGGTGCGGCCCGAAGCCAGGCCGGCGAACACGTCATCGCGCGCCGCCTCCACGGTCTCGCCGGTCAACACGCCGACGCCAATGCCGAGCGCGGCCATCGTCGACGAGAGGTGATAGGCCTGGTCGGCAACGAGCGCGCGCAGCGGATAGACAAAGATGCTCGCACGCCCGCGAAGAACCGCCTCGCGCGCGGCATGCACATGGAAGATGAGCGACTTGCCGCGTCCCGTTCCCATAACGGCCAGAACACTTTGGTGATCGGCCAGGGCATCGAGCGCCTCGACCTGCGCGCGGTGCGGCTGGTTCGAGCCTATAAAGCTATGGATAAGCGAGCGCGTGAGCTCGGTATAGGAAAGCTGGGCGAGCGTCTCGCGCTTGCGCGACTCCAGGCGCAGGCCGGAATCCGCCGGCTGCACGCCACGACGAAGCTCGCATGCCGGATCGTCGACGCTGGGCAGCATGGTATCGCGGACCAGAACATCCTTGATCATGAGCTTGGGCTTCACACGCCCCTGCCAATGCTCGGCAACGGCCTCGAACACCAAGTCGACAGCGCTATCGCAGTTGATGAGCTTATCGATTTGCGGCACGCGGAACATAATGGCCGGCACACTCGCGGCGCCATCGGTCGCCACAAAGCGCATGTGCTCGCCGGTTTTGCCCACCACGGCGCGATCGCACATCGTCACGCCCTCGGCGGCCAGCAGCGGCACCTTGTTGCCCTGGCCAAACGGCTCAAGACGGGAAATCTGCTCTATAGTCTCGATATTCAGCTCGGAAAGGTCGACCGTGGCGGCAACCTCGTCGATGTCTTCAAAGTCCTCGGCGGGAATCTCCGATAGCACGGCGGAAAGGCGACGACGGAATTCATCGAGCTTGGATGCCTCGATGGTCACTCCCACCGCACCGGCATGTCCGCCGCGACGAATCAGCAGGTCGGAACAGCGCTCGACGGCGTCAAACAGGTTAACTTTGCCCACCGAGCGACCAGAGCCGCGCGCGATACCGTCCTCGATCGAGAACAGCAGCGCCGGCACGTGGTAGCGGTTGGTCAGACGGCTTGCCACGATGCCCTTGACGCCCTCGTGCCAGCCTTCGCCGCCCACGACGATCGCGCGTCCGCCGTCATAGGCCTCCTCGACCTTTGCCATGGCATCGCGCGTGAGCTCCGCCTCGATCTCACGGCGCTGGCGGTTGATTTCCTCGAGCTCAGCCGCCAGTGCGCTTGCTTCGATGGGATCGCGGGCAAGCAGCAGGTCGAGCGCCAGCTTGGGATCAGCCATGCGGCCGGCAGCATTCAGACGAGGGATGAGCGAAAACGACAGGCCGTCGGCCGTAATGGTAGAAAGGTCCGCCTTGGCGAGCGCGGCAAGCGCGATATAGCCGGGGCGAGCGGTTACGCGCATCTGCTGGATGCCCTCGGCAACCAGCGCGCGGTTCTCGGGCGTGAGCGGCATCATGTCGGACACGGTGCCCAGCGCCGCGACCTCGATTAGCGAACGCCAATACGACGGCTTGCCCAGGCGCTCACCCAGGACTTGCACCAGCTTGAGCGCCACACCAGCACCGGCAAGCTCACGCGAGGGGCCCTCGTCCTCGAGCTTGGGGTCAGTCAGGGGCACACCCTGCGGCACCTGGTCGGAGGGCTCGTGATGGTCCGTGACCACCAAATCGATCCCCAGGCTCTCCAGATAGGAAACCTCTTCCTTGGCGGCAATGCCGTTATCGACGGTCACGATCAGCTGGGGGCGAGCGAGCTCGTTAACGCGGTCGAGCGCCGCGCGCGAAAGACCGTAGCCCTCATCAAAGCGATGCGGAATAAACGGCGTAACATCGGCGCCAAACGTGCGCAGCGCCTCGGTCAACAGGCAGGTCGACGTAATACCGTCAACGTCAAAATCGCCAAAGACTGCAATGTGCTCGTGGTTGCGAATAGCACGCTCGACGCGGTCGGCGACGACCGACATGCCCGGGACAATGAGTGGGTCGGCCCAGTCGCGATCGAGCGAAGGCGTCAAAAACAATTGGCCCTCTTTGATGGAGCCAATGCCGTGCGCGACCATAATGCGCGCCACCAGCCCGGGAATGCCCAGACCAGCCGAAAGCTCCTTTTCGAGCTCGGGGTTTTGCTGAGCGACCGCCCAGCGATGCGTCGTCTTAAGCGATGACATAGGCACCCACCCCCGATAGGGGCAGGTCGCCGCGATACCTCTCACGGTTCATAGCGATGAGTCCTCTGTGTATGCCCGCTTCGGCAGGCAGATCTGTTGAACGGATTTATTATACCGTGCAGCGCGGACGCAAAACGCCGCGGTGCGCCGCGGTTTCGGCAAACGATGGCGGTAATGGTCTCGAAATAATCGAGCGTTTCAGCCGCACGGACGCATACGAGCGTCTAGCATATCCATACAAACGAGTTCGCGGATAAAGGGAGTCACGGGACATATGAAGCAATGGGCTGGACTGGGAAAGTTCCTCGCGGGGCATATGCAGATCATCGTTCCGATTTGCGTGGCGCTCGGCGTGCTCTTTCCCCAGCAGATCGGCGTGCTCAAGCCCATTGTTCCCGCCCTCTTCGCCTTTATGACGTTTCAGGGCGCGCTCAGCAACACTTTTCACCAGGTAGCCGAGGTGTTCCACCGTCCGCTGCACCTGATTCTGGCGCTGCTGGTCTCGGCAGTGCTTATTCCCATCGCGGCGTATGCCATAGGGTCACTCTTCTTTGGCTCCAACCCCAACCTTGTCTGCGGCATCGTGCTCGAGTACAGCGTGCCCGTGGCCGTCACCGCTTTTATGTGGATCAGCATGTTCGGCGGCAACGGCCCGCTCGCGCTCACCATCATCCTGACGTCCTCGGTTATCTCCCCTGTGACGATTCCGCTCACGCTTAAGCTCTTGCTGGGTGCCACCGTCTCGATCGATGTGCCGAGCATGATGCAAGACATGGCCTTTATGATCGCCATCCCCGCCGTGCTCGGCATCGTGATCAACGAGCTCACGCGTGGATGGGGACACGAGAAGCTCTCCCCCGTGCTCTCGCCCGCCTGCAAATTCATGATGATGGGCGTTATCGCCTCCAACTCCACCGCCATGAGCGAGTACGTGCTGCACATGAACGCGGTGCGCCTGGAAGTCGCCCTCTTTATTTTGGTCTTCGCCATCAGTGGCTTTGTCGTCGGTTTTCTGGTCGCCCATGCGCTGCATCTGCCATATAGCGAGACGACCACCATGTGCTTTACCTGCGGCATGCGTAACATCTCTTCGGGCGCCGTCATCGCCACGCAGTACTTTCCGGGCGAAGTCGTGTTTCCCGTCATGTGCGGAACGCTGTTTCAGCAGGTACTCGCCTCGCTTATCGGGCATCTCTTTGAGCGTCTGACCGGCGAGGAGCGCGCCGCCCAGCGCAAGCGCGTCGAAGCCGGCCGCGACGCCATGGCACGCTAGACTGTCCGCATTACGCGGGTGTTAGTCTTGCTATACGAGCGTTTCCAGATGCGCACGCAGGCGCTCAGCATCGATATCGAGCGTTGTCTCAGCATTGACCTGGGCCAAACGATAGCCGACAAAGTAGGGCGAAACCACCCAACGCGGCAGCGCCTTGGCAATGGTCCGACCGCCCAGGTGATAGAAGAACAGGTTATACGACTCTGCGCGACCACCGTGGTGCTCGTGCAGGATATAGCGCAGAGCTACCTGGATTGCATCGGCGAAGAGATCCGCCTCGGTTTGATCTCTCGTGTCATCGCTGGCGGCGATTCCCTGCGGGGCTGAAACGTTGATCTCAAAGAACCCCATGATGGGTTCGGTTGAGATGTTGGCCGAGATCCTCCCCTGTTGCCAGACATTGATGCCTTCGAAATTGGCGGAAGCCAGCGAAGCATAGCCGTCTTCCTGCTCCAAACCCACAATCTGCATGTGCGGATGAACGAGGCTACCGCCCGAGAGCGGACCCTTGTTCTTGTACATGAGCACGCTTCGATACTGCTGTGAATCGATCATCTGCTGCCAGCAACCCAGGGCAAACCGCATCACATGGTGGAGTTCATCCGGCTCATAGGTCACCAGGTCGGCATCGTGATCGGCCGACTCGATCAGCACGGTTTGACGGGTGGCGCGCAGGGTCTTGAACTTATTCTCGAGCCAAATGCAATCGCCATCACGGCGAATGATGTCGGTGAGCCCTTCTGTATCGCAAAAGGGGCACGCGGTGCCGGGACGACGGTTGTCGTCGGGCTTACCGTTCGCCTGCTGAACGTCAAATACCAGCGTCACGGGTTATACCTCCAGCGGCACAATCTTGGTGCCATGGAGCTCGGAGACGCCCAGTGCCGCCGCCACGGTATCGCGGTTGACCGTGGAAATGCCGCCGCCGGGAAGGATGGTCAAGCGGTCGCCCGCATACTCGATCAAGCGGGCCAGGTTTTCGAAGTTGTCCTCGATCGGCGTACCGGCAGCGCCACCATGCGTCAGGATGCGTGTGATGCCGCAGTCGGCGAGTATGTCAATCGCGTCGAGCTGAGCCTCGGGCGAGAGCTGATCAAACGCCATGTGGAAGGTGATGTCGATGGGCTCACGTTTGAATTCCTCGGTCGCGCAGCCCGCGGCCATCACGAGAGCGCCCGACGTAAGCTCGTCGAGTGCCCATCCGCCAGCGCAGGGCTTGCAGCAGCCAAAGGCCAAGCCGTCAACGCCGGCGCTCACGGCAAGGCCCAGGTCCATCTCCATCATACGCAACTCGTCCTGGTTGTAGTGAAAGTCGCCGCCACGCGGGCGAATCATGCACATCACCCGTGCATCGTGCTCGTGGGCATAGTTGGTCGTAGCGCTGATAACGCCGGCCGAAGGCGTGGTGCCACCAACGGCAAGGTTATCGCACAGCTCGATGCGCTTTGCACCGGCATCGATAGCTGCCGGCACCCGCTCAAAGTTCTCGGCACAAAACTCATACAGCATAGATAGACCCCCAAAGACAGCAGATGTTTTCCGACGGGCATTGTCACACATCCCCATGAAGTTGCGGTGGAATAGGGACTCTTTTGGCCTCTGGAGCCCGTATTCAGTCCCTATTTCACCGCAACTTAAAAGGGGGCGCTGACCGGGTTGGTCAGCGCCCCCTTTGTTGAATGGATTAACCGCCCAGATAGGCCTTGCGGACGTTGTCGTCGTGCAGGAGCTCTTGGCCGGTACCGGTCATGGTGATCTTGCCGGTCTCGAGCACGTAGCCGCGCGTGGCGATGGAAAGCGCCATCTGCGCGTTTTGCTCAACCAGAAGCACCGTGGTGCCGGCCTTGTGCAGGTCCTCGACAATCTGGAAGATCTGTTCGATCAGAATCGGTGCCAGACCCATGGAAGGTTCGTCGAGCATAAGCAGTTTGGGGTTACTCATAAGGGCGCGCCCCATAACGAGCATCTGCTGCTCGCCACCTGAAAGGGTGCCGGCGACCTGGCGACGACGTTCCTTCAGGCGCGGGAACTGCTCGTAGACGCGCTCCAGGCCCGGAGCAATTGTGGACTTGGGCTGTGTATAGGCGCCCATCTCCAGGTTCTCCTCGACCGTCATCTGCAAAAAGGCGCGACGACCCTCGGGAACCTGAGCCAGGCCCTTACCAACCAGCTTATCAGCGGGCGTATGGGTAATGTCCTCGCCCATAAACTTGATGGAGCCGGTCTTGGAGCGCAGCAGGCCCGAGACGGTCTTGAGCGTTGTGGACTTGCCGGCACCGTTGGCACCAATCAAGGCCACGATCTCGCCCTCGTTAACGTTAAAGGAGATGTCCTTGATGGCGTGGATGGCGCCGTACCAGACGTTGATGTTGTAGACGGAAAGCATCGGCTCTGCCATTTAGTTCTCCCCCTTATCCTGCTTACCCAGATACGCCTCGATAACGGCGTCGTTGTTCTGGATTTCCTCTGCTGTGCCCTTGGCGATAACCTTGCCAAAGTTAAGCACGCAGATGCCTTCGCAGATGTTCATGACGAGCGACATATCATGCTCGATAAGCATGATGGCGATGCCGAAGGTGTCGCGAATCTTGACGATGTTCGCCATGAGCTCTGCGGTCTCGGACGGGTTCATGCCGGCGGCAGGCTCGTCGAGCAGCAGTAGCTTGGGGTTGGTGGCAAGCGCGCGGACGATTTCCAGACGACGCTGAGCGCCGTAAGGAAGCGAGCCGGCCTGTTCATTTGCCAGGTGCTCCATGTCAAAAATGGACAGCAGCTCCATGGCGCGCTCGTGGGCGGCCTTCTCGTGCTTCCAATACGTCGGCAGGCGCAGCACGCCCTCAAAACCGGAGTAGCGCTCCTGATTGTGCAGGCCGACCTTAACGTTGTCCTCCACCGTCATGGTATTGAACAGGCGGATGTTCTGGAACGTACGGGCAATACCCATGCGGTTGACCTGGTAGACCGACTTGCCCGAAGTGTCCTCACCGTCGAGCAGGATGGTGCCGTGCGTAGGCTGGTACACCTTGGTGAGCAGGTTGAAGACCGTGGTCTTGCCGGCACCGTTGGGGCCGATGAGACCGGCGATCTCAGTCTTGCCGATGGTCAGGCTAAAGTCATCGACTGCCTTAAGGCCGCCGAATTCAATGCCCAGGTGGATGCACTCGAGCGCCGGGCGCTGGCCCAGGTCGCGGTCGGGAACGATGGCGCCAGAAGGATACGGGACCATCTTGCCCTTGTTGAACTCAAACTTACTGGGCATCGGCTGCCACCTCCTTCTTGGAAGCAAAGCGGTCCTTAATGCGTGCGAAGAACGCCTTGAGCTGCGGGTTGTTAGTAAAGACCATGACCAGAATCAACACGATGGCGTAGATGAGCATGCGGTAGTCCGAGAACTGACGGAGCAGCTCGGGGAGCACCGTGAGCAGCGCCGCGGCGATAACGGAGCCGCGCATATTGCCCAGGCCGCCCAGGACCACGAACACCAGAATGAGGATGGACGTATTGAAGTCGAACTTAGTGGCGGAAAGCTGCGAGAAGTTACCGCCGAACAGAGCTCCGGCAGCACCGGCGAGGGCAGCGGAAACCACGAAGGCGATCATGCGGTACTGGGTGACGGAGATGCCCACAGACTCGGCAGCGATCTTGTTGTCGCGCACGGCAATAATGGCACGACCGGTACGGCTGCGAACCAGGTTGAGCACAATCACGAGCGCGACCATAACCAGGATTGCGCCGGCAAGGAAGGTCGAATAGGTCGACACGCCCGATGCACCCTGCGCGCCCTTGATGATGGCGGTGCCGTCCTCGAGCAGGTGCAGGTCGTCGATCGTGGAGTTACCCGTGATGTTAAAGATCACATGCAGGCCGCGGGAATCGACGCCCACAATGAGGCAGGTGACGACCTCTTTGATAATCTCGCCAAAAGCCAGGGTCACGATGGCCAGATAGTCGCCGCTCAGGCGCAGGACCGGGATGCCGATCAAGAAGCCCAAGATGGCAGCGGCGATAGCGCCGACCACAATGCTGATGATCAGACGCATCGGATCAGACGGAACGGTGCTCTCCAGCGCGACGGCAGTGACGATGCCCGTATAGGCACCGACGCTCATAAAGCCCGCGTGGCCCAGCGACAAGTCGCCCGCGATGCCGACGACGAGGTTAAGGGAGATGGCCATGACGATATAGGCTGTGATGGGAACCAGTTGACCGGCGATCATGCGCGGGATCATGTGGTTGGACTGCATAAAGAACACGATGGCGAACGCCACAACGCACATGGCGTACGTGACAAAGTCGTGACGCGTCTGCTTGTCTTTAAGAAACTTCATAACGCTCACCTACACCTTCTCGGGGACGTACTTGCCCAAGAGGCCGGCAGGCTTGACGAGCAGGACGATGATCAAAACACCAAAGACGATGGAGTTGGCAAGGCTCGTGGAAATGTAAGCCTGCGCCATCGCCTCGATGATGCCGATGAGAATGCCGCCGACAAAGGCGCCGGGGATGGAGCCGATGCCGCCGAAAACGGCAGCGTCGAAGGCCTTGATGCCAGGCATGGCGCCCGTGGTGGGCTGCAGGACCGGCGAGTAGGAGCACAGGAGCACGCCGGCGATGGCAGCGAGGGCGGAGCCGATGGCGAACGTCATCGAGATGGTGCGGTTGACGTTGATGCCCATGAGCTGAGCGGCGGCCTTATCCTCGGACACGGCGCGCATGGCCTTGCCCATCTTGGTCTTACCTGTAAAGAACATCAGGCCGGCCATGATAACCAGGCAGGCGACGATGGTGACGAGCGAGACGGCGCTTACGTTAAACTTGGCCAAGAACTCCGGCACCGGGAAGGTGACGAGCGAAGTGAAGTTCTTGGGCGTGGCGCCCCACAGAAGCTGCGCGGCGTTCTGCAGGAAGTAAGACACGCCGATGGCCGTGATCAGAACGGCCAACGGGCCCGCTTGGCGCAGCGGCTTATAGGCCAGACCCTCAATGAGAACACCGAGAACCGTGCAGACCACACAAGAGAGAACTACAGATGCCCAGCCCGGGAGGCCGAGATACGACGTGGCGCAGAACGAGACATAGGCACCGACCATGATGACGTCGCCGTGAGCGAAGTTGAGCATCTTGGCGATACCGTAAACCATGGTGTAGCCCAACGCGATGATGGCGTAGACGCTGCCCATGGACAGGCCGTTGACCAGGTATTGGATAAAGACCGTCATGTTCCACATCCCCCTTTCGAATAGGTTTCCAGTTAATGTATGAAACAGGGACGTTACACTGTCCCTAGATACCAAGCAAGCAGGGAAGGCCAAAACCTCCCCTGCTTGGGATCAAAACCGCTCTATGTAAGGCGGCCAATTAGGCCTGTACGTACTTGCCGTCGGTGATGACGTACGCCGTGGGCTCCTTCTGGACCTGGCCCTTATCGTTCCAGGTGAGCTTGCCGGTCAGACCGTCAACGGTAATCTTGAGCATAGCCTTGGACAGCTTCTCGGCGGCCTCGGTCGGATCGGCGTCGACACCAAGACCGGCCTCCTTGACGGCCTCGGCCACCGCGTGCACGCCGTCGTAGGCGTCGGCGGCAAACTGGTCGGGGGTATCGCCGTACTTATCCTTGTAAGCGTTAACGAAGTCGGCGTTCTTCTCGTCGTCGGCGGAGAACGGGGTCATGAGCAGCAGGCCCTCGGCAAGAGAGGTATCGAAGCCCTCAACGCCCAGGATGCCGTCCATGCCGTCGCAGCCCATCATCTTGACGTCGTAGCCCATGTCCTTGGCGTTCTTGAGCAGGACGGACGCCGGCGTGTAGTAGATCGGCGCAAAGATCATGGTGGCGCCGGCCTGCTTGGCCTTGGTCAGCTGGTTCGTAAAGCTCGTGGCGGAGTCGTCCTTAAAGGTCTCCTCGTCAACAATCTCGAGCTTGGACTCAGCGGCCTGGGCCTTAAAGGAATCTGCGATGCCCGAAGAATATGCGTCGCCGGAGTTATAGAACAGCACGAACTTCTCGTCCGCATACTTCTGCGCCAGGAACTTGGCAGCGTTGACACCCTGGTTGGGGTCGGTGAAGCAAACCTGGAAGACGCAATCCTTGCCGTCGGTGACGTCCTCGGAGGACGCGGACGGGGTGATCATGAACGTCTTGGGGTCGTTACCGCACTCGGCGGCAACGGCAACCGACGCACCCGTGGTGGTCGGGCCGACGAGGGCCTGCATGCCCCAGTCGAGCAGGGTGTTGAAGGCGTTGACGGCCTTCTCGCCGTCGGCCTGGTCATCCTCGGCCTTGCTGGCAAGCGGCAGCTCCTTGGTCGAGAAATCCTTGCAGCCAAGCTCGACACCCTGGGTAACGGACTTGCCGTAGGACGCGTTGGCACCGGTCAGCGGGCCGATGGTGCCGATCTTAAACGAAGCGTCGCCCGAAGCGGAACCGCTATCGCCGCCGTTGGAGGAGCAGCCGGCTAGAATGGACATCGCCCCCAGACCTGCTGCGCTCGCGATAACGCTCCTGCGATTCATAACAGGGTTCAATGACTTACCGGTGAGGCTCGACATGCGGCTCTCCTCTCAAATCTCGTCGGGTTTCGGTTACCCGACAGGCCATCCTTCGCCGTGTTCGGCGTTCGCAAAATACTAGACGCTTTAGTTAAGGAAAGTGGCGATTATTTCAACTTTTCTTTGGATTTGTTCATTTATCCATAATTCTGCGTATTTCTATTACTTTATGCAGTAAGGCCACTTTATTGTGTGAAAGTAATGTTTCCGTTCTGTTACAAGCATACCTGCCTTAAATAAAACAGCCTCACCGGTCGTGCTTTATGCGCACTTAGGAAGCGATGTACTTGCCGTCCTGGATCACATAGGCTGCCCATGCCGTCGGCACCCATTAGTGTCATGTCGTAGCTCATGTCCTTGGCGTTCTTGAGCAAAACGGACGCTGGGGTGTAATAGATCGGGGCAAAAATAAGCGTGGCTCCGACAAGGAAACTCCTGCGGTTAAGTACGTTGTTGATGCTAAACATGGTGTCCCCCTTTTCGCTGGCCGCGGTGCGGCCGTCTTGCGGTACAGGGCAAACCTTATGGTGCAAACGTTGACAGTTTGTTACGGAAGTTCGTTTGTAGCGAGCATGTTTCCAATGTTTCCGCAGCGTTTCGGGGGTGCCGTTTTGTGCGACTCCTGTTGCCTGGCGAGCACGCGCCCTCGGTTCACGCTAGAATGCACTCAACCTTTAAGCGGTTAATCCATCCATAAGATGCACGAAGGAGCTATCTATGAGCGAACCCCTGCGCACCGTGAACGTCGGCCTCATCGGTCTGGGAACCGTCGGCGGCGGCGTGGCCCGCCTGATCAAGAGCCACCACGATGAGTACCTGGCAGCCTACGGCATCGACCTTAAGCTGACCCGCGCCTGCGCGCTTGCTTGGGAGCAGGCCGAGGCAGCCGGTATTGAGCGCGAGGCCTTTACGAGTGACTGGCATGACGTCGTCACCGACCCCGCCGTCGATATCGTCGTCGAGCTGATCGGCGGCGAGCATCCCGCAACCGAGATCTTCACCACTGCCTTTGAGCACGGCAAGCACGTCGTCTCTGCCAACAAGGCCCTGCTGGGCCGTCATGTCGAGATGCTCGCCGAGAAGGCGCGCGCGTGCGGCGTGCAGATTAAGTGCGAGGCCAGCTGTGGCGGTGGCATCCCCATCGTGAGCACGCTCGAGCACGACCTGGTGGGCAACAAGATCCTGACCATCGCCGGCATTCTCAACGGTACCACCAACTATATCCTGTCGCGCATGGACGCCGAGGGCGCCGATTACGCCGATGTGCTTGCCGACGCGCAGGCCAAGGGCTATGCCGAGGCCGACCCGTCCGCCGACGTCGACGGCTTCGACGCCGCCAGCAAGACGGCAATCCTCGCTTCCATCGGCTTTGGCACCCGCGTGACCACCGACGATGTCTACCAACAGGGTATCCGTACCATCGGCGCCGAGGACATCGCCCAGGCCCGCGAGCTCGGCTACACCATCAAGCTGCTGGGCATCGCACGCAACACCGACGCCGGCGTCGACGTCCGCGTGCATCCCACGCTCATCCCGGCAGACCATATGCTCGCCAAGGTCAACGGCGCCATGAACGCCGTCTACGTGGTGGGTGACGCCGTGGGCGAAACCATGTTCTACGGTGCCGGCGCAGGCTCCTTCCCCACCGCGAGCGCCGTCGTGGGCGATATCCTGTCGCTCTCCGAGCAGATCAGCCGCGGCGTGGCTCCGCTGCCCGAGATTGAGCCCTATGGTCACAATCTCGCCTTTAAGCCTATGGACGAGCTCCAGACCAAGTACTATGTGCGCCTGAAGGTCGCCGACCGCGTGGGCGCCCTGTCCGAGACGGTCGACATCTTTGCCAAGCACAACATCTCGATCTCGCTCATCAACCAGGTCGAGGACGGCAAGTCGGGCGTCAGCGATGCCTGCTCGGTCATCTTCCTGACGCACCGCGCGCTCGAGAAGGACGTCCAGGCTGCCGCCGCCGAGCTTGCCGGCGTCGACTGCGTGGCCGAGGTCGCCAACGTCCTGCGCATCGAGGACGTTGAGGCCTGGACCGAAGGCGTCATGGCCAACTAGTCCACTACTTCGAACCTCAACGAAGCTCAACGCAAAAGGCGCGCTGCCTGCATCAACCACAGGCAGCGCGCCTTGTTCTGTTTGCAGGGGAAGCTGCGTCCCGGTATTTCAACTCAGAACGGGACGCAATCTCCATCAGGGCCTACTTTCGGAAACTATGTCCCATTCTGGGCGCGGATTCTGGGACGCGCTTTCCGCAACGGGCCTCTCGCGGAAACTGCATCCCACTCTGGACGCCAATTCCGGGATGCATTTTGCACGGCGTTGGCTACCTGCAGTCGTCGTCCTGGGCTTCTTCGCGCGCATAGAGTTCCAGCATGCGGCGGCGGTATTCGCGCACGGCGAGCTTGGCGCGCTCCAGGCGACGGCGCTCACGCGGAGTCAGCTCGGACAGGTCGACCTCGTCTCCATAAGTCTTATCGGCAAGCAGGTGCGCCGCGTCCACGATGCGGGCATCGATGTGGCCGCTCGCCGCCTCGGCGGAAAGACGCTCGGCAATCGTATCGAGCGTAGGCAGGCCCTCGAATGCGCGACCATGGCCATGCGAAGTCAGCAGCTCGTGCTCTCGTGCGAGCAGACTCGCCAAATCGTGATGGGCGCGCAGGATGTCGAGCGCATCGGATGGATGCTCGGCAACCTCTGCCACGGCGGCGACCGGCGCAGCATCCACCACGCGGTAGAAGAGCTGCGCGAGCAATGGCATCAAGAACACCGTGATGGCGCCGGCGGCAACCATAACCGACGCAATATCTTGCGACAGCGCGCCCGCGTTGACGGCAACACTCGTCACGGCAACGATGATCGGCAGCGCCGTGGTGCAGTACAGGGCCACGGTAATGCGACCATACGCCGACACATCGCGCGTCGCAGGACAAATGCTCATAGAAATAAGAATGGGCACGGCGCGAATAATCAACAACGCCACGATAAAGCCCACGAGCAGACCCGGGCGCGACGCCACGGCCGTCAGATCGATCTTTGCGCCCGATACGGTAAAGAACACCGGAATCAAAAAACCGTAGGCCAGGCCGTCGAGCTTGGTCTCGAGCGTATGGTTGCCCTCGGGGATGATATAGCGCAGGACAAAGCCGGCGGCAAAAGAACCCAACACGATGTCGAGATCAAAGACAGCCGAGAACGCCACGAGCGTGACCAGGATGAGCACCGTCAGGCGCACGAAGGTCTGCGACGTGGTATCGGCGCGCTCCTCAACAAACGCAAAGAAGCGGCTGCCGACGCGCTTGGAGCGGCTCGGGACCACGGCCAGCAACACACAAACCACCGCAAACAAGCCAAGGATTACGAGCGTTTGTATGCCAGTGCGGGCAGACAACAGCACCGACATGGCGAGCACGGGACCGAGCTCGCCCCAAGTGCCATACGCGAGAATCGAGTCGCCCACGCGCGTTCCGGCAAGTGAACGCTCACGCATAATGGGCACGAGCGTGCCGAGCGCCGTCGAAGTGAGGGCAAGCGTCACGGCGATACCGTCGAAATGACTGACCGAGAACCACGGGGTAAAGCGCACGGCAAGCCAGGCGATACCAAACGTGACGGCCCACGTCGCCAAGCCGTAGCGCCCCTCGACGCCCGTGATGCTCTTGGGGTCGATCTCAAAGCCGGCAAGCAGGAACAAAAAGGCCAGGCCCAGCTCGGACACAAGCGAGACCTCAGCATCTACATGGATGACGCCGAGCATATGGGGTCCCAGCACCGCGCCGAGCACGAGCAAAAAGACCGTCTCGGGAACAGGTTTTCCGGGAATCGCCGAGGCGATAAAAGGACTCGCAAAGGCCACGAGTGCGATGATGGCGAGCGAAACGAATGCCATGTGATGCCTTTCTCTTGTTTGCGCTTCACTGTAGCACCCTCGCCGTCCTCAACGCGCCGCGAGCTGTCGTATCATAGTGAGGTTTACAAACATGTGGCTCAAGGCGACCGCGAGGCTTGCCCCGTAAACCGACCGCTGCCGCATACCGTACCGTACGCCCAACCGATCAGGAAGGCAGGAACCAATGGTCTCTCGTATCTACGTGGAGAAGAAACCCGGGTTCGACGTCGAGGCTCAGCAGCTCAAGGGCGAGCTGACCGAAATTCTCGGCATCAAGGGCATCGAGGCCCTGAGGATCATCAACCGCTACGACGTCGAGGGCATCGACGAGGAGCTTTTCCGCTCCTGCGTGCCGACCGTCTTTAGCGAGCCCCAGGTCGATGTGACCTACGACGAGCTCCCCGCAAGCGATGGCGCCGTCTTTGCCGTCGAATTCCTGCCTGGCCAGTTTGACCAGCGCGCCGACTCCGCCAGCGAGTGCGTGCAGCTCATCAGCCAGGGCGAGCGCCCCGCCGTGCGCTCCGCCAAGGTCTATATGATCTCGGGCGCTCTGGACGAAGCCGCCATCGATGCCATCAAGCACTACGTGGTGAACCCCGTCGAGGCGCGCATCGCCTCGCTCGACCTGCCCGAGACGCTGTACATGGAGACCCCCGAGCCCCAGCCCGTCGAGGTGCTCGACGGCTTCCGCGAGCTCGACGAGGCCGGCCTTGCCGCCTTTATTTCCGAGCGCGGCCTTGCCATGGACGAGGCGGACATCGCCTTCTGCCAGCAGTACTTCCGCGATGAGGACCGCGACCCCACCATCACCGAGATCCGCGTGATCGACACCTACTGGTCCGATCACTGCCGCCACACCACCTTCGGCACCGTCCTGGACGACGTGACGATCGACGACGCCGTGGTGCAGCAAGCCTTCGACCGCTACATGGAGATGCGCCACGAACTCGGCCGCGACGCCAAGCCCGTCTGCCTCATGGACATGGGCACCATCGGCGCCAAGTACCTCAAGAAGACCGGCGTCATGACCGATGTTGACGAGTCCGAGGAGATCAACGCCTGCACCGTCAAGGTGAAGGTCGATGTCGATGGCGAGGACCAGGACTGGCTGTTCCTGTTTAAGAACGAGACCCACAACCACCCGACCGAGATCGAGCCCTTCGGCGGTGCCGCCACCTGCGTGGGCGGTGCCATCCGCGACCCGCTGTCGGGCCGCAGCTACGTGTACCAGGCCATGCGTGTCACCGGCGCCGGTGACCCCACCGTCCCGGTTTCCGAGACGCTCGAGGGCAAGCTGCCGCAGCGCAAGCTCGTGACCACTGCCGCCGCCGGCTACTCCAGCTACGGCAACCAGATCGGCCTTGCCACCGGTCAGGTCAACGAACTCTATCACCCCGGTTACGTGGCCAAGCGCATGGAGGTTGGCGCCGTCGTGGGCGCTACCCCGGCAAACCACGTTCGTCGCGAGTGCCCCGCCCCCACCGACAAGATCATCCTGCTGGGCGGCCGCACCGGCCGCGATGGCATCGGTGGCGCCACCGGCTCCTCCAAGACCCAGAACACCGAGTCCATCGAGACCTCGGGTGCCGAGGTCCAGAAGGGCAACGCCCCTGTCGAGCGCAAGCTGCAGCGTCTGTTCCGCCGCGGCGACGCCTGCCGTCTGATCAAGCGCTGCAACGACTTTGGCGCCGGCGGCGTCTCGGTCGCCGTGGGCGAGCTTGCCGACGGCCTGTATGTCGACCTGGACACAGTGACCAAGAAGTACGACGGCCTGGACGGCACCGAGCTCGCCATCTCCGAGTCCCAGGAGCGTATGGCCTGCGCCGTCGCCGACGGTGACGTCGAGGAGTTCATGGGCTACGCCGCCGAGGAGAACCTGGAGGCGACCGTTATCGCCGAGGTTACCGCTGAGCCGCGCATGCGCATGGCCTGGAACGGCGTCGCTATCGTCGACCTGTCCCGCGAGTTCCTCAACTCCAACGGCGCACCCAAGCACCAGGTCGCCCACGTGTGCGCCCGTAGCGTGTGGCAGCCCAGCTGGGCCGGCACCACGCTCGCCGAGCGCATGACCTCGCTCGTCACCGACCTCAACGTCGCTTCCAACAAGGGCCTTTCCGAGCGCTTCGACTCCACCATCGGCGCCGCGACCGTGCTCATGCCCTTTGGCGGCAAGACGCAGCTCACCCCCAGCTCGGCCATGGTCGCCAAGTTCCCCGTGGACGGCGAGACCACCACGGCGAGTGCCATGGCATGGGGCTTCAACCCCTATCTGATGGAGGCCGACCAGTTTGCGGGCGCCTACCTGTCCGTGGTCGAGTCCATCGCCAAGCTCGTGGCTGCCGGCTTTGAGCACAAGCGCGCCTATCTCTCCTTCCAGGAGTACTTCGAGCGTCTGCGCACCGAGGCCGAGCGCTGGGGCAAGCCCACGGCAGCCGTCTTGGGCGCCCTCATGGCCCAAGTCGACCTGGGTGCCGGCGCCATCGGTGGCAAGGATTCCATGAGCGGCTCGTTTGAGGACGAGACCGGCGAGCTCAACGTTCCGCCGACCCTGATCAGCTTCGCTGTCGCCGTGGGCAAGGCCGCCCGCGCCGTCTCGCCCGAGTTCAAGGGCCTCACGCACCGCGTCGTCCGCATCGCCCCCGCCACCTATGGCGAGGACTACCGCCCCGACGCTCAGCAGCTGCTCGCGGCGTTTGACGCCGTCGAGGCGCTCACTGCTACCGGCAACGCCCTGGCCATCTCCACGCCCGGCTACGGCTGCGGCGCCGAGAGCCTCTTTAAGATGTGCGTCGGTAACCAGATCGGTATCGAGCTTGCCGAGGATGTAGACGTAGAGAGCCTCTTCACCCCGCTCTACGGCAGCTTTATCGTCGAGCTCGCCGAGGACGCCGAGCTGCCCGAGGTCGCCGACGGCGTTGTCGTCGAGCCCCTGGGCACCACCGTCGAGGGCTATGTCATCGACACCGGCTCCGAAGTCATCGAGCTCGCCGAGCTCCAGGAGGCCTGGGAGAGCGGCATCGAGAGCGTCTTTGCCTACCGCAGCGCCGACGAGACCCCCGAGGTCGAGACCATCGACTTCCGCGCCAAGAACATCCACGTGTACGCCGGCGCCAAGATCGCCCGCCCGCGCGTGGTTATCCCCGTGTTCCCCGGCAACAATTGCGAGTACGACAGCGCCCGTGCCTTCCGTGCCGCCGGTGCTGAGGCCGACACCTTCGTGATCAACAACCTCACGCCCGAGGCCGTCGCCGAGAGCACCCACGAGCTTGCCCGCCGCATCCGTGCAAGCCAGATCGTTATGATCCCCGGCGGCTTCTCGGGCGGCGACGAGCCCGACGGCTCTGCCAAGTTCATCACGGCGTTCTTCCGCGCTCCCGAGGTCACCGAGGCAGTCCGCGACCTGCTCAAGGCCCGCGATGGCCTAATGCTGGGCATCTGCAACGGCTTCCAGGCCCTGATCAAGCTCGGCCTGGTGCCCTACGGCGACATCGTCGACGCCACGCCCGATGCGCCCACGTTGACGTTCAACACCATCGGTCGCCACCAGAGCCGTCTGGTGCGCACCCGCATCTCGTCCAACTTGTCCCCGTGGCTGTCGCAGTGCAGCCTGGACGACCCCTACACCGTCGCCATCAGCCACGGCGAGGGCCGCTTTGTCGCCAATGACGAAGTGCTCGCCCAGCTGATCGCCAACGGCCAGGTCGCCACGCAGTACGTTGGCGAGGACGGCAAGCCCAGCATGGATCTCTCCGTCAACCCCAATGGCTCCGCACTCGCCATCGAGGGCATCACGAGCCCCGACGGCCGCGTCCTGGGCAAGATGGGCCATGCCGAGCGTCGCGGCGACAACCTGTACCGCAACGTGCCCGAGCATGTCCCCGGCGATAAGTTCATGCCGATCTTTGAGAGCGGCGTGGCCTACTTCGCTTAAACCTTTCCCATCGGGTACAATCCCTTCGGGTAACAACACCCGCCACCGACACATCCGGTGGCGGGTTCTTTTTTGCTTCGCGCATGTAGGAAGGACATCATGGAAAGCCGCAAGCCGTATCTCGCCACCCTGCCCGGACTCATCCTGGGCTGTCTTGTTTGCTGTGCACTCTGGGGATCGGCCTTTCCCTGCATCAAGATCGGCTACGCACTCTTTGGTATCCCAGCGCACGATAGCGCTTCGCAGCTGCTCTTTGCAGGTTTACGCTTTACGCTTGCCGGCGCCCTGGTTATCGTTGGGATGAGCGCGGCCCAACGCCGCCCCCTCATACCGCAAGCGCGCGACATCAAACCCATCTTTGTCTTGTCGCTCTTCCAGACTATCGGGCAGTACTTCTTTTTCTATCTGGGCCTCTCATGCGCCAGCGCCATGTCGAGCTCCATCATCGAGGCCAGCGCCAACTTCCTCGCAATCCTCTTTGCCGCCCTGGCATTTCACACCGAGAAGCTCAGTACGGCCAAGGTGCTTGGCTGTGCGCTGGGCTTTGCCGGCGTCGCGCTCGTCAACCTTTCGGGCGCAGATGGCACCTTTGGCTTCAGGCTCGATGGCGAGGGCTTTATCCTAGCCTCCACTGTCGCGGGTGCTCTTTCGACCTGCCTGATCGGTATCTTCTCGCGCGAGCACGACGGCGTCTTGCTTGCCGGGTGGCAGTTCTTGGTCGGCGGCCTGGTCCTCACCGCCATCGGCTTTTTGATGGGTGGCGCGCTCTCCCCCACAGCGATTGTCCCCGCCATCGCGCTCATCATCTACATGGCGCTTATCTCCGCGGTCGCCTACTCGCTGTGGTCGCGCCTGCTTGCCGTCAACCCCGTCAGCCGCGTCTCTGTCTTTGGATTTATGAACCCCGTCTTTGGTGTGGTGCTGAGCGCGCTGCTGCTCGGCGAGGGCGCTGGCACGAGCCCCGTTACCGTCATCGTTGCCCTGCTGTTGGTCTGCGGCGGCATCATCATCGTCAACAAACCCAAAAAAGCCTAGCGAGCTCACCTTTTTAGGGAGGGCATTCGCATACTTTAGCTTAATGGAGCACACTGGTTCTCGTTGATTTCGTACCGAGTCGCGGCGGCAGACGCCCGTCTTGCCGCACCGCGCCTGGGCATTATGGCCGGTGGCCCCCACAAACGCAAAAGGGGCGCACGACCATCGCAACGGTCGTGCGCCCCTTTTTTCTAGCGTATCTGAACGCCGGCTTTCTTCTTCTCGCGCTTTACGCGGTAGAGCTCCGCATCGGCAGCGCGAAGTAAGTCTTGCCAGGTATCGACACTATCGCCGACCCGCGCGTAACCGATGGACATCCGCAACGCATACGGCACCTCGGCACGAGCGAGCTCGTCGTCAATCGCCGAACACAGGTCTATGATGTCCTGTTCCGCCGCTGCCTTTTGGAGCACCACGAACTCATCGCCACCATAGCGTGCGATAAAGCCACCAGACGCCGAGCAGACTTCTTTGAGCGCAGCGGATATGACCTGAAGAGCGTGGTCGCCCTCCACATGCCCATAGCGATCGTTAATCTGCTTAAAGCCATCAGCGTCCATCATAAGCAGATATACATCTTCGGCCTGATCCACATTTGAAAAGAGCGACAGCATATAGGTCTCAAAACGGTTGCGGTTGTTGAGTCCAGTCAACGGGTCAGTAGAGATCAGTTGCTCCTGATAGACGATATAGAGCAGCAGGATGCTCAGCGTTATACCGACGCAAAGGCCCGGTACCGAAAACAAAACCTGGAAGGTACCGCCCACCAGAGCGGGAACCGCAAAAAAGGCGAGGGTGCGATAAATGGCCTTCTTTTGCAGGCTTTCGACTTTTCGAGCCTGAATAAAGGCATGCAAGGACGTATATATGACGTAGCAGTAGCTCACGATGGGCTGGATCATATAAGCAAAGCCGCGACGATATACGCCCTGTGCATCGATATAGAACATAGCGTGCGTCCAGTAGCTGGTAAATGCCAGCACGACCACCAATGCTGTTGGCAACGTTAAAAGTACCACCCTGTAGGGCGTGGTCAGGAGCCGTGAGCCCTGCATCGTCTCGGAATAGAAAAACCAAATGAGGCACGCGATGGCGAACAGCGAAAACGAGACCGCGTTGGAAATCCAGTTGGCCGTGATGCCTACAGGAGTGCTTACGCCGTCCGAGAGCGTCCAGATCATATCGAAGAAAATGTAGGCAGCAGACGTGTAGCCCAGCATGCTAAACAAAAGCTGCTGGGTGCTCGAGAACAGGGAGCGACGGCTTCGTACGGCAAGCCCGATAAGAACAATCATGCACAGCAGGAATATCTCGATCTTGAGTGCCTTAATCACTAGACGCCCTCCCTTCAATATCCAAGTGGCCAGAATCGCCCGAGTCGCGCCCAGGCGCCAAACACCCCTTTCTCCGCAGGGGTAAAGGGAATCATAGCAGAGCGCCCGAACGTCACTGCAGAACAGCCACCGTTCGGGCGCCCATACGGCGCGAATTGCACACGCCGGCTTGATTGACTCGCGTCGACGATTACTCGCCATCGATGTCGGTCGCGACGGCCTCCTCAATAGCCTCGACGCCTTCGACCGACAGATCCTCTTCGCCGTGGCAGAACTTCTTATCGACCCAGCCGGTCAGAATCGGGGCCATGATTGCCGTGATGATGACGGCGGTGGCGATCTGCGCATACGCGGTGGGCGCAAGCTCGGCATAGCGTGGCGCGACCTCGGCAAGAGCAACCGGCGTGGTCATAGCCGTGCCGGCGATGGTGGAGCAGGCAACGGCGGCCTTGCCGTTGCCGCCGCACAAGCGCTCGAAGGCAAAGGTGATGGGGCCAACGATAAAGAGGGTGATGAGGCCCAGCAGGATGCCCGAGATACCGCCGGTGATAAAGCTCGACAGGCTCATGGACGCACCGAGTTGAAATCCGATGACAGCGATCGCGGGATTGGCGCCGGGGACCAGCAGGTTCTTGATAAACGGGAACAAGTTGCCCAGGACCATGCCGATAACAAGCGGCAGGATGGATCCGATGATGGTGCCGACGGGGATATTGGCGAGACCCGAGACACCGAGGATGATCATCGTGACGGCGGGGCCGGCCGTAAAGAACAGGATACCGACAGCGCCCTGCTCGGACTCATCGCCGAACTCGCCCATGATGCCCGTATAGAGTGCCATGTTGCAAAACGTAATGCCGCCGATGATAGACACGGAGCTCAGACCCAGGAAGTTGTCGTTAAAGAAATATGCCACTCCTAGGCCGAGAGTCGCTGCGACGACCAGCTTGGGAATTAGTACGACGATGCCGGTCTTGATGGCGCCCGGCGTGGACTTAAAGCTGATGCCGGCGCCCACAAACAGCAGAATCGCGGCGACGATGGTATTGGAGCCACCGCGGCAGGCAGCCGTAAAGAAGCCGCCGATCTCAAAAACCTGCGGGCAGAAGGTGTTGAGCAAAAGACCGACGATCATCGGATAGATCATGATGTCGCCCGGGATGCGCGGGACCTTGAATTTCTTTTGCTCGTTGGCGGTTGCTTCCTGTGCCATGAAACCCCCATTTCCGCTGACGGGGTACAAAAGCCCACGTCACGCTTTGCTACAGTAAAGTTTGACCATGGTACCAGAAGAAATAGACCAGCTCGGTGAAAAATTCTACAAGTTGGGATGGAACGAGATTCGGCGCCCGCGACGCCAGCCCTATATAAGGCTCAAGACGATATAGAGCACGATGCCCGAGACGCAGCACCACAGCATCGATTTTGTCTTGACCGCCACGGCCACGACGCCGGCGGCCGCAATCCAGGGAACCAAGGCAGGCCAGAATCCCGCGTCGAACGCGCCGGGGTTCACCAAGTCGTTGGCGACCAGCGCGGCAAAGGCAGCGGGCGGGATATAGCCCAGGGCCTCGGTAATGCGGGGCGACAGGGTCCGCCCGCGCAAGGCGAACGCCGGCGCGATGCGAAAGAACGCGATAGCAGCCCACGACGACAGCCACAGAACCAAGAACTCGTTAACGGGCATCGCGGGCACCTCTTCCGTCAAATACAGCATCGCACGCCAGCGCAATGGCAATGCCGACCACGACGCTTGCCGGCACGGCAATATTCGTGAGGCCCAAGAACTTGCATACGGCGACGGACACCGCGCCCGAAACCGCTGCGACAACGTTGCCGCGCGACAGTCGCTGCGAAAAGAGCAGGCAGATAAAAAGCGATGTGCAGACAAAGCCCGCAATAGCGGTGGGGACATCGACAACAGTGCCGACAACGGCGCCCATCGTGCACGAAACGCCCCATGTCGCGATGAGGATCGCGTTGAGCACAAAGGACTCGCGCGGGCCCCAATCCTCCCCTTCAACCAACTTGGCAAGCGAGATGCCATATGCCTCCTCGGTAAGTGTCGCGGCAACAGCCAGCGTCTGACGCTTCGAGGCACCCCTCAGATGCGGCGCGATCGATGCCGAGTAAAGCGCAAAACGCGAGGAGATGGCGGCAACGCTCGCGATAATCGAAGGTGCCGGTACACCCGCCAGCCAAAGATTGCAGATCATAAACTGGCCGCTGCCCGTCACAAACGTGCTGCTCAGAGCAAAAACCATCCAGGGTTCCATTCCCGTCTGCCCCATGATCATTCCGCACGGCGCGCCTATTGCAACATAGGTAAGCATCACTGGCCAGACGGTTCTAACGATTTTGAGCACCATACGCTTCTCATCCTGACAAGGTCTCCGAGCCGCATGTAGCGACACGGCAGAATCATCATCCGACAGCAACCGAGTTCACCTACAATTGCCACCGGATCGAAAGACACAACTTTTTAGGAAGTCATTATGACAGCTATCGATCGAGACCGGGCGCGCGCGGCCTTCAAAAGCTACACCGATGCCTACGACGCCACCAACCCACGCATCGCGCTCAAAATCGAGCATACGTACCACGTGGCCGAGGCGTGCGATGCCGTAGCGCGCGAGCAGGGCTGGTCGTCAGAAGATATTGACCTGGCATGGCTTTGCGGCCTGCTACACGATATGGGCCGCTTTGAGCAGCTGCGACGCTGGGACACCTTTAAGGACGCCGAGAGCATGAGCCATGCGGCGCTGGGCATCGAGGTCCTCTTTGGCGAGAATCCCGCCGATGCACCCGCCGTAACGAGCATCCGCGACTTTATCGATGACCCGGCAGAAGATGAGCTCATCCGAGCGAGCATTGCCTATCACAGCGATTTCCGCCTACCCGCGCGGCTCGACGTGCGCACGCGGAGCTTCTGCGATATCGTGCGCGATGGTGACAAGATGGACATTATGCGCACCATCGCCGACAGCACCGTCGACACTATCCTCAAGGTGGACGAGAAGACGTTTCTCGGCAGCCGTTTCTCGTCGCCGACACTTGCCGCCTTTGACGAGCACCGCTGCGTCGCACGCGATGAGCGCGATGAGCCCGCCGACTTCTTGGTGGGGCTTATCTGCTTTATGTTTGAGCTCGTCTATCCGGCAAGCCGCGCGCTGGCGCGCGAACAGGGCGATATCCACCGCCTGCTCGACGCGCCCTTTGGCATTACGCGACCCTTTACCGACCCCGCCACGCAGGCAACCTGGAGCCGTCTAAAGGACGAGATGCGCGACTGGCTGGCGCGCGCCTAGCGCTCAAGCTGGGCCAGCAGCTCCTCGACGACCTCGACGGCATCACCGACAACCTTGTACTGGGCAGCACCAAAAATGGGGGCATCTGGGTCCTCGTTGATGGCGATAATGCACTCCGCCCCACCGATGCCGGCAAGATGCTGGATGGCGCCCGAAACACCGATACTCACGAGAAGCTTGGGCGAAACCGATACGCCCGTCTGGCCGATCTGATGGCGATACTCTAACCAGCCGGCCTCCACGACAGGTCGCGTGCAGCCAAGCTCGGCTCCCAGAGCCTCGGCGAGCCTTCGCATCAGCGGCAGGTTTTTCTTGGAACCAATGCCGCGACCCACCACGACCAGGCGCTCGGCATCGGCGATCGAAGCCTGCTGCCCCCACTCCTCGGCGGGAATCGAAATCTCGACACGAGCCTTAGCATCATCCGCAAGCGATATCTGGGTGATCGTGCCAGAGCGGTCGTAGTCAAAGTCGGGCGCCTTAAAGATGCCGGGACGAACCGTTGCCATCTGGGGACGATGATTGGGGCAGACGATGGTGGCCATCAGGTTGCCGCCAAACGCCGGACGCGTCTGTTGCAGCAGTCCCGTCTCCGTATCCATCGAAAGTACGGTGCAGTCAGCCGTAAGGCCCGTCTGCAAGCGCACGGCAACGCCGGGTGCCAGTTCGCGACCAAAAGCGGTCGCACCGTATAAGATGGCCTCGGGTTTGCGTTCGGCTACCAAATCGCAGATCAAGCGGGCGTAGACCTCCGCATCGTTTTGGCGCAGGCGCTCGTCGCGACAGGCCAGGACCTCGTCCGCGCCGGCACAAACCAGGTGTTCGAGATCCCTGAGCGAGCCCTCGGGGCTCATGCCGATCAGTGCCACCAGACGGCAGCCGCGAGCATCGGCAAGCTCGCGCCC
Organism: uncultured Collinsella sp.; assembly: GCA_905212545.1. Taxonomy (GTDB): domain Bacteria; phylum Actinomycetota; class Coriobacteriia; order Coriobacteriales; family Coriobacteriaceae; genus Collinsella. Next base: position 43,266 of record CAJMEW010000009.1, on the reverse strand, counting down.
CTTGCCCATGAGCTCGTAGGCCACGGGAGCCACGGCGTTGTGCTCGTCGGTCTGCACGAATGCCCAAATGTCTCGATACGCATCGAGGTCAACCGCGCCGGCGGCCTCGTCACGCTCGATCGAGATAGCGTTGACAGGGCAGGCGTCGACGCACCCACCGCATAGGATGCAGCCGTCGGTTACGCGGGCGCATCGGCTGGGTCGCTCGCCTTCCACTACGATGCCGCCCGAGGCACAGGCGCGAACGCAGCGACCGCAGCCGATACAGGCTTCGCTATCGATAATCAGTCCGCTCATCTATGCCATCCCCTCGATAATCTTGGCAAGTTCTACCGCCTGCTCGGACGCCGTCCCCTCAACGGCCTCGCACGTTTGGTCACGGTCGGGCACAAACGAGCGCACGACCTGTGTCGGCGACCCGGCAAGACCGCAACGCGCGGGGTCGGCGTTCACGTCGGCGGCACTGACCACGCGCACGTCCGCCTCCTCCGCCGCGCGAATACCGGCAATACTCGGCATACGCAACTGGCCAATCTCCTTGGCAGCCGTCATCGCGCACGGCATCTCAAGACACACCGTCTCCTCGCCGGCATCGCATCCGTGAACGAGCGCCAGCGAGCCACACGTCGTAAAGCCCGCGCTCTGCACGCAGCTCACGTCGGTCACACAGGGAATCTCAAAGGCACCGGCAAGCTCGGGACCAATCTGGGCCGTATCGCCATCCACCGCCATCTTGCCGCAGATGAGCAGGTCGAAGTCCTCGTCGAGCGCCTCGATGCCGCACTTGAGGGCATAGGTGGTGGCTAGGGTATCGGCGCCTGCAAAGGCTCGGTCGGTCAGCAGCAGCGCGTCGTCGGCACCGCGGGCGATACAGTCGCGCAGCAGCGATTCGGTCGCGGGGATGCCCATCGACACCACCGTCACGCGCACATCCATGCCAAAGCCGATAAACTCGTCCTTCAGCGCCAGCGCGCATTCCAAAGCACTCGCGTCAAAGGGATTAATGACCGCCTGCTTGCCATCGCGCACGATGGTATTGGTCTTGAGGTCCATCTTGGCCTCGGTGCTGCCCGGCACCGCCTTGACGCACACCACCATATGGAAATCGCTCATCTTCACGCGCCCCCTTTCTGGACGAGCTCATCCAAGAGCTTCTCCGAAAACAGGTTGCCGCGACCCAGCTGCCCGTCGGGATCGAGCTGGAGTTTAAGCCGCGCCGACTCGACCATGGCCTCGTGACCGTACATCGTCTCTAAGAAGCCCGCCTTGATCTTGCCGACGCCGTGCTCGGCAGAAACGGCACCGCCCATAGCCGTTACCTCCGCAGCCCACTGGGCAAACAGCTCGCCACCGCGACGGTAGTCCTGCGCATCGCGCGGCAGAATGTTCACATGCAGATGGTTGTTACCGATGTGCCCCCAGGCAGCAGATTCAAGCCCGCTTTCGGCCAGTGTGCGGCGATAGAGGGCCACGACATCGGCAAGGCGTGCATTGGGCACCGACATGTCCGAACCCAGTTTGGTGATGGTGGGATCCGTGCGGCGGCGCTCGTCGATAAGCATATTGACGCTCTCGGGGACCGCATGGCGGAAGAACCGCTGGCACTCGCGATCAACCTCGGTGCGCGCGACCCATGTCGCATCGTCGCGGCCGCCCGCAAACTCGAGCACCCATCCCAGGTGGTACAGTTCCTCGGTCGCCTGGGCCTCGTCATCGCAGTCGAGCTCCACGTAGACACAGACCTTGGCCTCTTTGTCGAGCGCCGGCAGCGAGGCAAACGCTGTCGACTGCTCGCGCTGGCGACGTAGAATATCCAGGGCGCCAGCGTCGAAGTACTCGATGGCAGCCGCATGGGACAGGACGGGACGCACGGAATCGGTAAAGGACACGGCCTTGTCTTCGCTATCGAAAAAGCAGCTCACACCCCAAACGACCGCAGGCGCCGCCTGCAGGGCGATCTCGAGCTCGGTAACGACGCCGAGTGTGCCGCACGCACCGATAAAGAGGTCGATGGCGTCCATTTCGTCCGCAACGAAATAGCCTGAGGCATTTTTTGTCTTGGGCATGGTATAGCCGGGAAGATCGAGCTCGAGCGTACGGCCCGCTGCCGTCACGAGCGACAGGTGGCGGCCCTGGGCAAAAGCCTCGCCGCGCTGAAGCTCAAGCAAATCGCCATCAGCCAGCGCGACGTGGAGTCCCGTGATATGCGGGCGCATGGGGCCGTAAGCGTAGCTGCGGGCGCCGGAGGCGTTGCATGCCGCCATGCCGCCCAGACAGGCAGACGCCTCGGTGGGATCGGTGGGAAAGAACTGCTCGGGGGCCTCTTGGAACTCCTCGTAGGCCTCAAGCGATGCCTGGTCCCAACCAGCGGTCGGCAGCACCTTCTTGCTCAGCTGCTTGCGCAGCTCCGAGAGAACAACGCCCGGCTCCACGCGCAGCAGAAATTGGCCTTGTTCATCGCGGCGAAGGCCCAAGTAGCGATTCATACGGGAAGTATTGAGGATATGCCCGCCGTGGGGCACGGCACCGGCGGCAAGGCCGGTTCGGGCGCCCTGAACCGTTACCGGGACACACTCGGCATGGAGCTTTCCCAAAATGGTGCGGACCTCGTCTTCCGTCGTCGGAAACGAGATGCTCGAGGCCTCGCCCGATGCGCGAGACTCATCGCGACCATACTCTTCGAACTCGTCGGTGAAGGGTTTAATGGTTGCAGACACGCGAACTCCCCCTTTAGCTAACTACAGTGTTTGCAGGGAGATGTTACCGCATCGTTTCGTCGACGTGTTCGAGACCGTCTCCATAATTGGCGATTTTTACGTTCGTGCAATTCGGCGAACGGCAAGGCTTCCTCGGCAGACGATGCTTTTGACACATATGGCCCCGCCGTCGCCGACCGCGCGATTGTCGCTCGAAAAAAAGTTGGAGTATTTTTTGCCGCCTTTTACCTGCGGAGACGCCAATCCGTCAAGCATTTGGTCAGAAATTGGTCAAGTAGCGGCTGATACGGTCGGCGTCGACAGCCAAAACCGATAGAAGTTTTGGCCCCAGAAGCAGGGAGGTTCCCATGGCATATTACTGGCCCCAGTACGGCATCGCCAACGAAGTCGACGACGATCCCCATCTCCTGCCTTTCGACGAAGAGGCATTCCCCGATACGACGGTCTACCACGTTACCACCGATGTGATCTGCGACCCCGAGTCGTTCTCGGCGCTCGCCCACCACATCGCGCATATCCACGACATCGAGCTCCCTCCCGACTTCGACGAGCTCGTCTACTCGCGCCGTCTGATGCTTCACATGCTCTTTGGAGCGGACCCGTCCACCTTTGCGCGCATCTATACCGCCAAGGATGCCGCATGAGCGCGAAGAAGCCACCCCACTTTGCAGGCCTGGGGCATCGCAGGAAGCTCATCGTTGCCTGCCTGGCCATCGTCTGTGCCCTTGTCGCCGTAGGACTATACGCTTGGCAGTCGCAGCCCGTACCCGAGGCGGGCGCTTCGGTCACGACGGCCGAGGGCAAAACGCGCCGGGAAATCCAAGATGAGCTCGACGCCATCGTCCGCGACAACATGATGACGATTTCGGTCGCGCCGGTCGCTCAGCTGCAGGAGGACGGCAAGCTGCGCGTCAACGTGCAAAACGTCCAAGACAATAAATTTCCCCAGCGATTCCGCGTCATCCAAAACGACGAGACCATGTACGAATCCGGTGTGGTCGAGACCGGCAAGACAATCGAGACGTGCCCCGCCGGCGACATCAAAGAAGGCGAGGCGTACATCGAGATCCAGGCACTCGATGCCAAGACCCTCGACAGCCACGGCAATCCGACACGTGTCAAGGTACGAGTTGAGCAAGCCGAGAACTAGCCTTCCGGCCGACGCGGCACCGCATGCAATTCACCAGCATTCGTCCGATCATCGCGGGGACGGCCCGCGGCGAATAGAAAGGAACGACCATGGACATCACCAGGAACATGAACGGAGTCAGAGCGCTCGTCGTGGGCACAGGGCTCGCGCTCGCGCTCGCAATGGGCGCCACCCCGACGCCAGCTATGGCAGCCGGGCGCGTTGGAACCACGAAGGTAATGGTCAGGACCGAGATCGACAACGTTGAGTTCAAAGTTCCGACGGTTATTCCCTTCGTCGCCAAGGCCGACGGCACGCTTCAGGGCCCCTCAGAAGACGCGACCACCATCGACAATCATTCGGCCTACGGCATCCATGTCACCAACATGAAGATCGACGCCATGAACACCTGGACCATTGCCGCCGACGCCAAGGCCGGAACCGCGCAGAACTCCATCGACTTTAAGGTCGGCCCCGACGGCGCGCTCCAGAACGCCAGCGCCGCAATGCAGGGAACGGGCCTCGATCTTTCCAAGAATGCAGCCTTCGACATGGGCTACCAGGGCATTGCCGGCGGCACGGACAAAATCAAGCTCAAGACAAGCGGAAACGTCGCCCGCGTCACGCGCGACATCTTCCGCGTAACCGGCGAAGGCGATCAGGTTGCGACGATCACCTGGACGGTCGAGCCCGGTGCGCACACGGCATAAGGCCGTCGCCCTGGCCGCCGCCGTCAGCATCCTAGCGTTTGGGCCAGCCATGGCCTTTGCCCAGCAAGAACAGGCGCAGGCCGCCACGCAAGTGACGGTCAACCTCTCGGAGCTCGACCGCGGCGACCGCGAGGAACCGTTGGCGCAGACAGGCGATGGACGATGGCTCTTGGCAGCAGGCGCCACAGCAGCAGGCGCAGGAACCGCCGGCCTCGGTCTGCACATCAAACGCAGCCAGAAACAAAACATGGACAGGCCGCACTAAATTAGCTAAGGAGACCCCATGGCATCGAAGAACCTTTTGCCCGTCGTCGCACTCTGCGGCGCGCTCGCAACCGGAACGCCTGTCGCCGCTTGGGCGACTCCCGCCATGGCGGACTCCTTACCAGCAGCCCTAAGTTCCGCACCAAATCCGTCGAGCGCCATTGCGTGCGAGCGTTTTTCGATCGCACAGGCCGCGATCTCAACCTCGGGATGCCTTCGTCGTAATACGGACGGCTCGATAGTCGTGGATATCAAGCGTTCGAACAAGGCAAACGGCTCCCAGGCGGGGTGCGCCGTCTGCATGTGGCGCTCGGTTGTGCTCGATGCAGATGGCGATCCATGCAATTTAGAGCTGCGCATCGACATCGCTTCGGTCGATGACTCGGCGAACGGAGCGAAGGTCGCCTTCGACGGTACGTTTTTTGAGAAAGGAGGCGGTATATGTCTGGGCTGCGCCGCCGCGAATGCAGACGGCACGCAGCCCACCCTCTCATTCACGACATCGTTGCGACTGACCAAAGCCGACACCGATGCCATCGCGGCGGGAGAAGCGTCCCTGCTGTTCTACGCCGTCAGCACCAAAGACACAGACGCTCATTTCGAGAAGCCAGCCGGATCACTCAGCCTTACACGAGGGATAGAGACAGGCCCTATTGAAATCGATGCCCACGCGCAAAGCAGGCAACGCATTCTTGCCGACCCGGCGCTTCTCGAAATGGAGTGGAACGGATCCGGAGCCATCGGAATTCTTCCCTCCGCGCTTGACGCCAAGACGCTCCCCTCAAACGACGAACCCATCAACGCAACCATACAAGAAGAGAGCGCGGACAAAGAAGCAGGTGCGGGCGACACGCCGTCGCCGACAAACGGCATCCCAGCTTCTCTCGAAGCACCGAATGAGCCCGCTAACGATCCAAACGATCCCGAGCTCGCGGACAGTCTGGGGCTTGCTGATCCTCAAGAGATCGATGAAGGTAACTGCTGCGTGCTTGCCGCGCTCGACCACACAGAGGTCATCGACGCTGCGGACATCGAAGTTGCCGCCGCCAATCAACCCGTCCGCAAGTCGGCCATCATCGCATTTCCCGAATCCATCGAAGTCGTCTTTTTGCCATCGGGCGAGGTCGTGGCCCCAACACTGCTCACCTTGTTGGGCGCCAAGAATACTCGAAACGAAATTAAAAAGGTCACGGTTGTCGACCCTGCAACCACCGCCAAGCTGCGTCTATACGCCGTTGCTCCAGATGGAGGCAAGACCTTGGAATTCGATGGCGACACACTCCTAGCCTGGCGACGTCTGGACATTATGCAAGACGTCTCGTATCAGATCGAACTCGAAGGGTTTGATCGTGCCCGCGATGCCAATATCATCGCCGCGGCTATTGAATCCCCACAGCGGCTTATGACACTGCGCTTTGACTACTATCCCTATGTCCCGACAACCACCTGAGGCTTAAATGCTGCGCATCATTCCTAACACCACTTATATAACCGTATTAGATGAGTCGCGATGTGCCTCGCATTTCGTTCTGCTACGATTGCCACGTTGGCATCAATACAGGAGGGCTCATGCCGGGCTTGGGAACAATCATCAACGTTGTGCTTTTAGTTGCGGGCGGTCTTTTGGGATTAGCGGGCGGCCGCTTCATTACACCGCGCATCCAAGACACGCTCATGAAAGCATCGGGGCTGTGCGTCCTGTTTATCGGCCTGGGCGGCACCATGCAAAAGATGCTCCTTATCGATGGGGAAGCGCTGGCGACCACCGGCACCACCATGCTCATTGTCTCGTTCGCCCTCGGCTCGCTCATCGGCGAGGCCGTCAACTTGGAAGCCGCCATCGAGAACCTTGGCGAATGGCTCAAGCGCAAGACTGGCAGTGAGGGCGAAAACGAGTTCACCAACGCTTTTGTCTCGACTTCACTCACCGTGTGTATCGGTGCCATGGCTATCGTGGGATCAATCCAAGACGGCCTGCTCGGCGACTGGTCCACGCTCGCCCTCAAGGGAGCGCTGGACTGCATCATCGTCTGCACCATGACGGCCTCGCTCGGACGCGGCTGCATCTTCTCGGCCCTGCCCGTAGCCGTGTTCCAGGGGACGATCACGTTGTTTGCCGGCGCGCTCTCCCCCATCATGACCACAGCAGCCCTCAACAGCCTTTCGCTCGTAGGCTCCATGCTCATCTTCTGCGTCGGCGTCAACCTCATCCGTCCTCAGACCTTCCGCACGGCCAATATGCTCCCCTCCGTCGTCATCGCCGTCATCTACGCCCTCCTGTTCTAAATCTATCAACGCAGCGGCATCCCGAACACCTGTTTGATGCTGTGCTATGATATGAGGTCACCGAAGCTGCGTTAGGAGAGGAGAAGCGGTGGCCGACCAGGACATCAAGATGCTCATCGAGCGCATTATGGCCGAGGCCCGGACCCATCAGTCCGCCCGCTTCTCAAACGAAATCTACGCAGACGAGCCGATTCTCAAAACCGGCCGACAGATGCAGAATTTCCTTCCCGACCAGTACCGCAAGATGCGCGAGATATCGCGCTGGCAGGATGACCCCAAAGGCGGCGCGGGTCGCTGGCTTTCGGAAGCCGAGCTTTTTTACCGCCAAGGCCTGCTGATGGCCGACTTTGAGGACGACTGCCCCTACAACGGCACCTTTAAGTCGTACTTTCCCACCTACAATGCCATGAGCGATCGACAGTTGCGCGGCTACTTTACCTGGCGTGCCCAAGTGCGCCGCGGAACCGTCGAGGAAACGTCTACATCCTTTGCCTTTCTGTATCTCTATGAGCTGATTTGCGGCATTGGCGTAGATAATCCGCTCGAGGGTTTTAACAAGATCAAGGCCTTTTGGGATGCCTACCGCGCCTTTGAGCCCGGCATCGACCGGTTTGCGCGCGTGTGGCTGCAGGATTACGCCGTGTTCCACGCGCTCGACCCCAAGCTGCTTCGTGACTCTAAAACCGTCATGTTCGATAATGCCCTTATCGAGCTGCGGCACGCGGCACGAGACCTTGTGCCAGCGCCGGCACCGTCCGGCCAGACCCCTAAGCGTCGCAAAACCTCCGAGCCCACGCTCCCCCTTCCGCCCGATGAGGTGCGCGAGGAGCGACTCATAGCCGCCATCAACGCCCTCTCCACGTACAACCTAAGTAACTCGCGGCTCGACCGCAGCCACCACCGCGATCTGCGCCACGTGGCGTGCGCCGTGTATGTCCGTATGGCGCGCTACTATGACACGCACCGAAAGACCGGCATCGTGGCGAGCTTATTTGGGGAGGAGACGGCCATGCCCTACACCATGTTTGCCTCGGCCGTATTCTTTGCGCCCGAGCGCCACGAGGACTGCGAATACCGCCTGGATCCCATCCATATCTACCGTTGCCAAAACGGCTTTTGGGAATGTATGCGTATCCACGGTAGTAGGCAAAAGAGCAGCAAGCTCGGTGAAATGATGCGCGCCTGCGACCAACGCCTGCGCCTGGCGCTGGACCCCGCCCATCCCCTTAAGGAAGAAAAGGTCCCCAAATATCTGGCCAAGATTATCGATGACGAGATTGTGGCATGGCTTTCATGGGATACCGCACACCAGCCCGTCAAGATCGATATCGATCTGAGTCAGCTGGGGCACATTCGGAGCGCCGCCGCGCAAACGCGTGAAGCGCTTTTGATCGATGAAGAGCGCGAGGACGGCGCACCTGTGGAAGCCGAGGCAGCGGACTCAGGGCAACCGGAAGCCGAGCCCGTAGCCGACGCGATTGTCGAGGCGATCGCGGCACCCATTCGGCAGGACGAGGCCGACGAGCCAACCATATCCACCGAACAGTTTGGTGTCGTGGCACCGCTTCTCGCGCCGACGCCCGCGTTCGCAGCCGTTGCGCCCGCTGACGCCACGAACGAACTCACGCCTGCCGCAGACGCCTATCTCCGCGCGCTGCTCGAGCATAACGCAGTACAGGCGGAATCGGCGGTAGTGCAATCGGGGCAGAGCGAGGACATGCTCGTCGACAGCATCAACGAGTCACTCTTTGACCTGGTGGGAGACACCGTTATCGAATTCGGCGCGGCAGGACCGCAAATTATCGAGGATTACGAAGCAGACGTGAGAGGATACCTAGACCATGAGTGATACCACATCCGCAGCGCCCCGCGTACCCAAACGCGTCGCTGCCGTTATCCTAAACTCGCTCAAGGGCGGCGTGGTCCCGCGCATCGGCCTTCCTTACATCACCGTAGGGCGCGAGGTCGAGATTCGCGCCCTGCTCACCGATCTGAGTCTCATCTCCGACGGTGGCGCGAGCTTCCGCTTTCTGGTCGGTCGTTACGGCGCCGGCAAGAGCTTTTTGCTCCAGACCATCCGCACGCACGCCATGGGTGAGGGATTCGTCGTCGCCGATGCCGACCTATCCCCTGAACGCCGCCTGCAGGGCGGCCAGGGACAGGGCCTTGCCACCTACCGTGAGCTCATCCGCAATATATCGACCAAGACGCGCCCCGAGGGCGGCGCGCTCAACCTGATTCTCGATCGCTGGGTCGCCTCGTGCGCGGACGCCGATGAGTCGGCTATCAATGCCCAACTCGCTCCGCTCGAGGAAATGGTCCACGGCTTCGACTTTGCCCGCATGCTCCGTCGCTATCGCGCGGCCGTTTCCGAGGGCGACGAGGAGACCATGAACCGCGTAACCAAGTGGATCCGAGGCGAGTACCGAACCAAGAGCGAGGCGCGCGCCGAGCTGGGCTCCTCGACCATCATCAGCGATGACGACTGGTACGACTACGTCAAACTCATCGCACGCTTTTTGGTCTGCAGCGGCTACAAGGGCATGCTGGTGCTCATCGACGAACTCGTAAACCTGTACAAGATTCCCAACGCCATCACGCGCCAGTACAACTACGAGAAAATCCTCACCATGTACAACGACACGCTCCAGGGCAAGGCGCAGTACTTGGGCATGATCATGGGCGGCACGCCGACCTCCATCGAGGACCGCCGTCGCGGCGTATTCTCCTACGAGGCTCTGCGCAGCCGGCTCGCTCAGGGTCGCTTTGCACGCGAGGACCTTAAGGACATGCTCGCGCCCATCATCCGCTTGCAGCCGCTCACCTACGAGGAGCTACTGGTGCTGATCGAAAAACTCATGCAAATTCACGCCGGCTACTTTGGCTGGACGCCCACGCTTACCGAGAACGACTTGGTGGACTTCCTCAAGATTGAGTTTGGCCGCGTGGGAGCCGATACGCACCTGACGCCTCGCGAGGTAATTCGCGACTTTATCGAGCTGCTCGACATCCTATGCCAGAACCCCGATGCCAACGTTGCCGAGCTACTACAAAGCGTCGGCGGCGATAGCCTCACACCGGTCAGCGAATCGCCCGCATCACCCGATGACCGCAACTTCGCCGAATTCACCATCTAACCTGCCAAAAAGGGACAGGTTTATTTTGGCAGGTTTTATCTGGGCAAACGTCGAGGCAGTAATGCAGCAAGCCACTGCCCACCGCGTTGAGAGATTCGTTTTTGAAAGGAGGCCCCGTGAACGCCTTTGACCGCTACGCCCCGTTTATCCAAGACTTCATCTACTCCCACGATTGGGAGAGTCTGCGCTCTATCCAGGTTGCAGCGGCAGACGCCATCTTTAATACGCAGGACAATGTGCTCCTGACGGCATCCACGGCTTCCGGCAAAACCGAGGCAGCCTTCTTTCCCATCCTGACCGAGTTTTGGGAGAACCCGCCCGCAAGCGTTGGCGCCCTCTATATCGGCCCCCTCAAGGCACTCATCAATGATCAGTTCGTCCGCCTCAACGACCTATGCGAAGAGGCCGATATCCCTGTCTGGCACTGGCATGGCGATGTCTCGCAGTCGCACAAGGCTAAGCTCATCAAAAAACCGAGCGGTATCTTGCAGATTACGCCCGAGTCGCTCGAGGCGCTCCTGATCCATAAGCACATGGCAATCCCTCGTATGTTTTGCGACCTGCGCTATGTGGTTATCGACGAGGTTCATTCGCTCATGCGCGGCGACCGCGGCGGTCAGACGCTCTGCCTTATCGAGCGCCTCTCGCGCATGGCAGGCGTGCAGCCCCGCCGCATCGGCCTTTCTGCCACCATCGGCGACCCCGAGCGCACGGGCGCCTTTCTCTCACAGGGAACAGGACGCGATTGCATCATCCCCCGCTTTGAGGAACCGCGCCGCGTGTGGCGCATCTCCATGGAGCACTTCTACAACTCGGGTCCCCAGGCACAGCAGCGGGGATTCGAGAGCACGGGTCCTCAAGAGGCCGAAGTGCTTGCGTGCGAGCGCATCGAGGCGGCGGCATCCGCGGCACTGCCCGCCGGCGCCCAAGATATGCGTCACAGCGGACAGCTTGCACAGGAAGAACGCCGTCAACGTCGCGAGCAGGCGCGGGGCAAGGCCGCTCCCAAAGACCGTCGCACTTCCTCGGCCCCCGAGGGCGAAGTCGACATCCCACGAGCGGCCGAGCAGGCGCTTCTCAACCCCACCGACACGGCGCCCGACAACGCCGACCCCGGTATGGGCTATATCTTTGAGCATACGCGCGGCCGCAAGTGCCTGGTCTTTGCCAACTCGCGCGAGGAGGCAGAGGCCGTGTGTTCCATGCTGCGCAGCTACTGCGAAAGTCGACACGAGCCCGACCGCTTTCTAATCCATCACGGCAACCTTTCGGCATCGCTGCGCGAGACGGCCGAGGAGCTCATGCGCGATGAAGAACAGGCACAGACGACCGTCACCACCTCTACGCTGGAGCTCGGTATCGATATCGGCCGCCTGGAGCGTGCGTTTCAGATCGATGCGCCGTTTACCGTCAGCTCCTTTTTGCAGCGCATGGGGCGCACAGGCCGTCGCGACCTTCCACCCGAGATGTGGTTTGTCATGCGCGAGGAAGAACCCGAGCCGCGCACGATGATGCCCGAGACCATTCCTTGGAAACTCCTGCAGGGTATCGCGCTCGTACAACTCTATCGCGAAGAAAAGTGGGTCGAGCCGCCCGAGCTCGATCGACTCCCCTACAGCCTGCTCTATCACCAGACTATGTCGACCCTCGCCAGCACCGGCGAGCTCACGCCGGCCGAACTTGCCCAGCGCGTGCTCACGCTCAGCTATTTCCACCGTGTCTCGGCAGACGATTACCGTGTGCTGCTACGTCACCTCATTAAGATCGACCATATCCAGGTCACCGAAGGTGGCGGGCTCATCGTGGGTCTCGCGGGCGAGCGCATCATCAACAACTTTAAGTTCTACGCCGTGTTCCAGGAAAACGAGGAGTTTACCGTTCGCAGCGAGTCGGCCGAGTTGGGCACGATCGTCAATCCTCCACCGCCCGGTGAGCGCATCGCCATCGCAGGCCATTGCTGGATTGTTGAAGAAGTGGACTGGAAGCGCCATACCGTCTTTGCCACGCAGGTCAAAGGCCGGGTGCCGGCCTACTTTGGCGACTGCCCCGGCGACATTAACACGCATGTGCTCGAGCGCATGCGCCAAGCGCTCACTGAGCACGCGGCATATCCGTACCTTATGGGTAACGCACGGGCTCGCTTGGCGCAGGCTCGTCATACCGCCGAGATTTCGGGCGCGGGGACCAAGCCGCTCATCAACCTGGGTGGCGACACCTGGGTGCTCTTCCCCTGGTTGGGTAGCCACGCCTTCCTAGCACTCGAGCGCATGCTTAAAATCAAATGCGCCGCTGAGTTGGGCCTTCGCGGACTCGACCCGTCACGCCCGTACTTTATGCAGTTTAAGATGAAGGCCGACGAGGAGACGTTCTTTGAAGTGCTCGCCGCCGAAGCCGAGAAAGACTTCGACCCCATCGACCTCGTCTATCCCGGCGAGGTGCCTTACTTTGATCGGTACGACGAATTCGTTCCAGAAGAGCTCGTGCGCAAAGGCTTTGCCGAAGGCGTGCTCGACATCGAAGGCATGAAGCAGCGCGTTCTCGGCTGGCGCGACCACGCCTAAGACCAGTCTTTTTGGGACGGGGAGACTTATTTGTCGTGAAGGACGGTGTCGAGGAAGTCGGTGTCGAAGGGCACGGCTTCGGCAAAGGCGTAGTCGCCGTCGCTGGCGATGAGCAGGTAGTTCTCCTCGCCGCCGAACTCCGCATCGCCGCACGGGACCACCCAGGCATGGGCGAATACCTCGAGTGCCGTGGCAGCGCAGTCGCGCAGGAACGTCACGTCGCTCCCCTCGTTTGCGCTCACAATATTGGCGACGTAGACGCCACCAACATTTAGGCTGCCCCGCACTAAACGCAACGCCTCAACCGTCGCCAGCTCGCGTACGGGCTCGGCACCGCCAAAGCAATCGCTCACGACCGCGTCATAGCGACGATGGCCCACGCTCGTCACACCCAGATACGAGCGAGCATCAGCGGTTATCACCCGCAGGCGATCGCCCGCCGCGCGCTCCAGCTCGTCTAGGTAGAACCAGCGGCGCGCCAGGCGCGTAATCTCTCCGTCATACTCGATAACGTCCATGCGCAAGCCCTCGTGCGACATCAGGGCGAATTTAGGATAGGCAAACCCGCCGCCGCCCAGCATAAGCATACGGCTGATACCGTGACCATAAGCGTCGCGCATCGCATCCTCGGCCTCAAACACGTCGTCAAACGCGCGATAGTACGCAAAGACGGGCTCCGCCCAACGATCGCCAACGTAACTCGCGCTTTGGTAGACGCCACCTTGCACCAATACACGGACTTCGTCGCCGCCCTCGTCGTGCACGCGCTTCACACGCGCCAACCCATTGCGGGTTCGCGCAACCTGCAGACAGGCAGCACGAACAGCGACAGCGGCCGCACCAAGCGCCGCGGCTCCCAGAGCAACGCCGGCAACGACGCCGGCAGAAACACTCGGCTTGTTCATCTAGAGCTCCTTTTGCAGATAAAGGCCATGGTCATAAAATCCAAGATGGCGATAGTACTCGCGTGTGCCAATCGCGCTAATCACGTTGATACGCGCATAACCCGCATCCCGGGCAATCTCGCACGCACGCTCTACGAGCAAACGCCCCAACCCGTGATGCTGCGCCGCCTGGCCCTGGTCGCCCACGCGTGCCGCCATGCCATACACGTGTACCTCGCGAATCATCGCCTCGTCCGGCGTCGTCGGCAACTCGTCCGCATGCGCGGCAACAAACGAATGGTCGGGCAGTGACAACCGCAAAAAGCCCGCGATCTTGCCCCGCGGCGTCACCCACTGCAAAAAGCGCTCGTAAGTCACCGGCGTCTCGTACGCCACTTCTTCATCAAGAGAAAGCTCATCCAAGTCGGCACCCGCGGTACTGATCTCGCGATAGCGAATCTCGCGCACCACTGCGCCTTCTCCACGAGCCGCCAAGCGATTCTCGACGAGCTGACGCAGGTTGGGCTTCTTGTTGCCCACCATAATGTCGTCGGAACTAAAGTCGCGGATCATGCGACTGATACGGCAGAACGCCGGCGTCACCACGATGTCGTCGGCTAACACATCGAGCAGCTCTTCCTCGGTATAGGGACGCCACTCGCCGCGCTCATAGCAGCCCACCAGACGCGAGCCCTCGATGAGCGCACACGGGTAGACCTTGACCTCGTCGGGCATAAAGGCCCCCTCGGTCATAAAGCGCTCGTAGTCGCGCTTGTCCCCTTCGGGCGTGGCGCCCAGCAAGTTGAGCATAAAATGCGCGTGAATCTTAAAGCCAAACAGGCGCGCAAGCGAAAACGCCCGCTCGATCTGCGCCACCGAAATGCGACGCTCGTTGATATCGAGCAAATGCTGGTCGAGGCTCTGGATGCCCATCTGAATCTTGGTGCAACCCAGGCGGCGGATGAGCGTGAGGGCCTGTGGCGCCACGGCATCGGGACGCGTCTCGATAACGAGCCCCACCACGCGATGCTTCGCCGTCTCGTTGATGCGCTGTTGGCGCTCAAGCTCCTCCATCGTGGCCGTCTGCCACTCGGCGACCTCGCCCCACGGCGTGCCGGGGCCGTACAGACGACGCACCGCGCGGTTATAGCCGCCCACGGCAGCATCCACACGCTCCTGTTCGTCGACAACGCCGGCAGCAAGCTCGGCCTCGTCTGTCGCAATGCCGGCAGCCCGATAGCGCTCGCGACGTTCCGCCACCACCGGCGGCAGCGCATCGGCGGGAGCGTCATCGAGCAGGCGCCCTGCCTCGGCACGGCTGATGCCCGGACGCGCCAACATGGGGTTTGCCGCCACGCCGGCGACGGTATCGTCATTGAGCGCACGGAAGAGCTCCGACATAAACCATGTCTGATAGCCTTCCGGATAGTCGCTCCAGGTACCGCCAAGCACAATGAGCTCGATCTTATCGGTCGCATGTCCCATCTGCGAAAGCGCCGTCAAACGGGCACTCACCTGCAGATACGGATCGAAGCAGTTTTGCTCCGCACGGGCGCACGCGGGCTCAGCATGTAAATAGCTTTTGGGCATGCGCAGGTCGTTGGGGCAAAACAGGCAATCGCCCGAGCACGGCCAGGGCTTGGTGATGACGGTAATGGTCGCCACGCCCGAAGCCGTGCGACGAGGCTTCATGCGTAGCACCTGCAGCAGTTGACGCTCTAGCTCGGCGTCGACATTCCATGCCGTCCAACGAGCCGGCTCCTCGCGCTTCACCCGCTGGTAAAACGGCAGCAGGCGACGCTTGGCCAAATCGCGCTTGTCGGCACCCTCACGGCGCGCCTCGGCATGTATCAATTTGACGAGCACCTTGTCGTCCACGGTCTCACCGCGACGCAGAGCCTCGAGTATGTTCAAAATAATCTGTTCCATGACCCCATTGTAAAGGCAAAGGCGCCGGAGCCGATCTCGGCTTCGGCGCCTTCATCAAACAGCGCGTCTAAGCATCTATGCTTGCGGACCAGCCCGCAGTCATCATTCCGGATCAAACGACATGTCGCCCGAACCGACCTCAAAACGATACGTGGCAGACTTATCGCCGTTATCGAATTCAAGATTCAAAATGGTCTCGCCGTCGTAGCCAAGCGGAAGGAAATCGCTCTCGAAGTCGCCACTGCCCAAGGTGAGGATCGCTTTAAAGCCCGTAGAGTTCGGAACCGTCATCTCCACGTCGCCCGAGCCCACGCTCACATCCATCGACTTCGCGGGGGCCTGGTAGAGCTCGAACGTCACATCGCCCGAACCGACCTCGGCATTCAGGGTATCGGTCACGGTGCCCGTAAACTCAACGTCTCCCGAGTCCAGAGTCAGGTTGAGGTCATGACACGCAATGCCCGCGACCGTCAGATCACCCGATCCTACATTCGCTGTGATGCCCACCATGTTATCGGCAACATCGCGCGGCAGTTCGACGGTAACCGTGCGGTCAATGGCGCGCTCGTCATCGCAATCGAACTGGCGAATCTTGAGCGTAGAACCCTTGATTTCGGCCAGGTTCTGGGTTGCCGCATCGAAGGCAACGGTCCCCGTTGCCACGCGACCGCTTTCAATCACGCGCACTGGCCCGCCGGAGACGTGTTTGACCTCGACCGTGCCCGACGTCACGTCCAAGTCAAGCGATGTGAACGCGTCGGCATCAAAGGTTTCGCTCGAAAGCTGCTGAGGCCGAGCGGAATAGTTACCGTCATCCAAAAGATCGCCCTCGTCCACCACATCGTCCATACCAGACAGGCCGGATACAACATCGTCGAGATCCCACGGGCCATCAAAATGAATCAATGTCCGCGAAACGCCAAAGACAAGCCCAACAATGAGCACAAACGCTCCGATGCCAACACCCAGGCGTACCTTGGATTCATGCGAAATCTTCATCATTCGTCACCCTCTTTGGCACATGGCTCAGCGGTGGTCGTGGTAGCCACGTCAGCATCAGGTTCCGCAGAAGCATCCTTCCCCTGGGCCTTGATCGCCACCGACGCCGGACCAACCTGGATATCCCCGCGCGCCCAATCGCCATCGAGCGCACGCGCCACCCAGTGATAGATGGGGATCGTAAAGAAGATCAGCGCGGCAAAGGGACCGGCACCAAACAGGAACATCAGCAAAAAGAACAGTAGCCAACACACGGCCCAATACGGGAACGACTGGAACGGGCCCTTCACCGGAGTCGAGCCAACCGCGGTGCCACTCGTCGCCTGCGCCGTAGCGGCATTGGCGGCCTGCGCACTCCAGCTTGCCGCCTGCGCCGCCTTGGCCGCAGCATCACTCGCCTGCGTTGCCGCCTCGGTAGCGCGCGCCGCCGCCTCATGGGCGCGAGCACGCTCTGCCGCCTCGGCCTCGCGCTGACGGGCGCGGTCCTCGTTCTCAAACTCGATATCGTCCTCGATCTCGTCGCTCGGATTGAGCAGATCGTCCAGGCTCACGCCATAGAGTTTGGCGAGCGAGATTAGGTTCTCGGTATCGGGCGAGCTCTCCGCGCGCTCCCATTTACTGACTGCCTGGCGCGACAGCCCCAGCTTTCGCGCCAGCCCTTCTTGGCTAAAACCCTTGCTGCGACGAAGGTCGGCGAGCCGCTGCGCAGTTTCTACATTCATGGTTCCTCCTATGTGATGCCAGCCGTGCCGCCGGACCGTTTTTGTTCTTAAGGCGCCTTGCACAGTTAAAAATCTATCCGCCACCGCCAAAAGCATGCCACCTATTCTAGTGAGATTTTTGACAACCGGCGGTTGCGGGCACATATGAGCTGCGGAAATGTGTCCAAACAAAGCAATGACCCACGGCTCGGTTGTCCCCGTTGCGGCGTTAACGGTAGTATGGTCGTACTGTTTATTCCGCACCGCCAACGGAGGGAGTCCCGCGCCGTGAACCGCGATTTCGCCTCATCGCTCATCCAGCTCAACAATACGTTCTATCGCGAGCACTCCGCCTCCTTTTCCGATACGCGCCAGGCCCCGTGGCCCGGCTGGGTGCGCACCATGGACATTGCGCTCGAACAGCTCGACGTCGCCACGATCGAGCATCCCGTCCGCGTCTTCGATCTTGCCTGCGGCAATATGCGATTCGAAAACTTTGCCGCCGGCGGCGCACTCGCCGCCAAGGGCGTCAACGGCGCAAACCCCTCGGCAGATGCCAGTTGCCCGTTTGAGTTCTATGGTGTCGACTCGTGTCAAGATTTGGCTATCGATGCACATGGCCACGCCCTGCGCATTCCCAACCTGCGCTTCCAGGAACTCGATGTGCTCGACGCCCTCATGAAGCTCAACCCCGCCGAGACACCCGACGTGCTTTTCGACGCCCCGCTCGCCGACATCTCGGTCTGCTTTGGATTTATGCACCACGTGCCGTCGTGCGAGTACCGCGTACGCGTGCTCGACGCCCTGGTGCGCCAGACGCGCCCAGGCGGCATCATCGCCATCAGCTTTTGGGAGTTTATGAACGACGAGCGCATGGCGCGCAAGGCTGTTCGCGCCGAGGCCCGCGCCGAGCTCACCCCGCCGTTTGAGGGTTACGATTCCGCGCAGTTTGAAGCCGGTGACCACCTCATTGGCTGGCAAAACGACCGCCACGCCTACCGCTATTGCCATCACTTTGACGATCAGCAGATCACCGACCTGGTGCGCGGCGTGCGTACGTTCTACAAGAGCGGCGAGGTCCCCGTGCGCGAGCTTGAGCGTTTCCATGCCGACGGTCGCAGCGGAGATCTCAACCGCTATGTGATTCTCAAGCGCCTGTAGCCACCGACGACTCGCCGTCGAGCCGCACCACGTCTTTCGGGCAAACTATGCCCACCCCTTTTTCAACCCATTGACGGAACGCGCAGCTATACGTTCCATACTTATGACCAAGGAGCCTCATGGGAGCCGTCCACGTTCGCACGCCTAAGAACTTTGTGCTCGAGGAGCGCCTGGAGCGCTACGCCGATGCGATTGAGACGAACCCCGAAATCTATGCCGGAGATTGGCGCGAGGCTTGCGCGCCAGTTGGCAGCAAGCCCTTCGAACACCTTCATCTGGATCTGGGCTGCGGCAAAGGCACCTATCTGGTTGAGCGCGCTCGCCGTGAGCCCGACACGCTCTTTGTCGGCATGGACCAGGAGCCCATCTGCATCGCCTATGCCGCGCAGAAAATCTGCGAGCAGGCGCTATCCAACGCACTCGTCCTGCCCCGAGGCGCCACATCGCTGCCACAGCTGTTTGCCGCAGGCGAGCTCGATGCCATCACCATCAACTTTCCCACGCCGCAGCCCAAGGCCAAGTACGCCAAAAAACGACTCGTCCATGTCGACCATTTGATTCTCTACCGCCCGCTCTTTTCAGCCGGCGCCACCGTCACGCTGCGCACCGACAGCAAGCCATTGCGCGACTACGCCCTGGGGCAGTTTGCCGCGGCCGGCTACGACACGCTTTGGGTAAGCGACAACGTCCGCCGAGACCATCCCGAGCATCCCGAGACCGAATATGAGCGCCGCACGCGCGAGATGGGTGCCGTCGTCTATGGCATTTGCGCCATGCCCGGAGCGCAGCCAACCGACGAACAGCTCACAGTAGGACGCGCGCAGGAGCAAAGCCTTGCCTGCTACCTGCCCGATAACCTCGATGAGCTCACCTATGTACCTCTGGGCATGGAAGAAGCCGTCGAGAACTTTAGAAACCGCGCCCGCAAAGGCAAGAAGCACCTGCCGCAAGAGCACTAGCTTCACGCGCCCATTTCCTGCATTTTCTCGCGCGCTGGCACCCCGCGGCGCCGCTACGCCATAATAGTTGGCGGACAAACGCGAGAGAAAGCAACCACATGGCACAGACCACGACAGACACCACCGCCAGCACCGTTTCCGGCGCCGGAGCCGCCAGCTCATTCTCGGGCGGCACGGGAACCGAAGCCGAGTTCGGTTCGCTCGGCGCGCTCTCCCCCACCTGGTGGGAGCCCGAGGATGGCAGTGAGCCCGAACCGTGGCTCACGCCCGATCAGGCCTTCGAACGTTTCTTTGAATGGACGAGCGATCGCGGTATTGAGCTGTGGGACCACCAGGAAGAGGCCCTCATGGATCTAGCCGCCGGTGACCATGTCATTTTGGGAACACCGACCGGATCGGGTAAATCGCTCGTCGCGCTGGGAATGCTCTTTATGGGCATGGCGCAGGGCAAGCGCTGCTACTACACGGCTCCTATCAAGGCTCTGGTCAGTGAGAAGTTTTTCGACCTTGTGCAGGTGCTCGGCCGCGATAACGTCGGCATGATCACCGGCGACACGCACATCAACACCAAGGCGCCCGTCATCTGCTGCACCGCAGAAATCCTTGCCAACGACGCACTGCGCGAGGGCGAAGATGCCGATGTTGGCTGCGTCGCCATGGACGAGTTCCACTACTTTGCCGACCCCGATCGCGGTTGGGCCTGGCAGGTGCCACTGCTCGCCCTGCCTCACACGCAATTCATGCTCATGAGCGCCACGCTCGGCGATGTCACCGCGATCGCCGCCTCGCTCGAGGAACACACCGGCGCTACCTGCGACTTGGTCGTCGATGCCCCACGCCCCGTGCCGCTGAGCTACGACTACGTGACGACCTCGCTCGAGGGCACCGTCGAGCTCGCCATGCGCCGCGGCGAGGCCCCGCTCTACATCGTGCACTTTAGCCAGGACGCCGCACTTGCGACGGCGCAATCCCTCGCCAACTTTGGCATTGCCAGCAAGGAGCAGCGCGAGGCTATCAAGGAGGCGGCCAAGGGCACGAGCTTCTCGACGGCCTTCGGCAAGATCCTCAAGCGCTTGCTTGGCTGCGGCGTCGGCGTGCACCACGCCGGTATGCTGCCGCGCTATCGCCTACTGGTTGAGCGCCTGGCGCAGCAGGGCCTGCTGCCCGTCATCTGCGGCACCGACACGCTCGGCGTCGGCATCAACGTGCCCATCCACACCGTGGTGCTCACCGCGCTCACCAAGTTCGACGGTTACAAGATGCGTCGTCTGCGCGCCCGCGAGTTCCACCAGATTGCCGGTCGCGCCGGCCGCTCGGGCTTTGACACCGAGGGTATGGTAATTGCCGAGGCGCCGGAGCACGAGATCGAAAACGCCAAGCTTATGGCCAAAGCGGGCGACGACCCCAAAAAACTCCGTAAGATTAAAAAGAAAAAGGCCCCCGAGGGCTTTGTCACCTGGAACAAGCAGACCTTTGAGCGCCTGATCGAGACGCAGCCCGAGACGCTCAAGCCGCGCCTGCGCATCACGCACTCCATGGTGATTAGCGTGGTCGAGCAGGGCGGCGATGCCCGAACCCGCGTACACGACCTCATCGAGACGAGCCTGCAGACTCCCGAGGAAAAGGCTAAGCTCGAGGTTCGCGCCGACGAAATCTTCGCCACGCTCATCGATTCCGGCGTCGTCGTTCGCACCGAGGTGCCGCCCGCGCCCGACGCCCCGACTGACGCCGCGCCGGACATCGACTATGCGCTGACGGTCGATCTGCCCGAGGACTTCGCGCTCGATCAGCCGCTCTCGCCGTTCTTGCTTGCCGCGTTGGAGCTGCTCGACCCCGAGAGTGAGACCTATACCATGGATCTGATCTCGATGGTCGAGGCAACGCTCGAGGATCCCAAACAGGTGCTGCGTGCACAGGAGCGCGCCGCGCGCGACCGCGCGATGGCAGAAATGAAGGCTGACGGCGTCGAATATGAGGAGCGCTTGGAGCGCATTCAAGACGTCACGTACGAAAAGCCGCTCGAGGATTTGCTCGACGCCGCTTTTGACAAGTACTGCCAGGAAGTGCCCTGGGCCAACGACTATCAGCTCTCTCCCAAGAGCGTTCTGCGCGATATGCTGGAAAGCACGAGCGATTTTAAGGGCTACATTCAAAAGCTCGGCATCGCCCGCTCCGAGGGCATTTTGCTTCGCTACCTGGCAGAGGCCTACCGTTCGCTCGACCGCACCGTGCCCATCGAGAAGCGCGACGAGCGCCTGCGCGACATCATCTCGTGGCTGGGCTTTGTGGTGCGCTCGGTGGACTCGAGCCTGGTGGACGAGTGGGAGAACGCCGGCAACCCCGCTGCACTCGACGCCGCACCGCCGCAGGGCATCGACGAGGTCGTTGCGGACCGTCGCGGCTGCACGCTGTTGGTGCGCAACGCACTCTTCCGCCGCGTGACCCTTGCCGCCCGCGAGCACGTTCGCGACTTGGGCGAGCTCGATGAGGACTGGGGCATGAGCGAGGTCCGCTGGCAAAGGGCGCTCGACGCCTATCACGAGCAACACGAGGAAATCCTCACCGACGGAGATGCCCGCAGTGCCGCGATGTTTTCCATCGATGAATCCGACGAGAAGACCGATCACGTGTGGCACGTGCACCAGATCTTTGCCGACGAAGATGGCGACCACGATTTTGGCATCATGGGCGATGTCGATCTGGACGCCACGCAAGACGGCGGCGAGGTCATCTTCAAAAACTACCGCGTCGGCTTTATCGAGGATCTGCTCGAGGACTAGCCGAACATACTGGAACGAAACGAAGCGGGGCCGCTGGCAACATCGCCAGCGGCCCCGCTTTTTGCGCGATACGCTATCCCCTACTCGGTATCCTCGACCTCATACGAATCCGCCTCGGCTGGCTCATCGTTTGTCTCTGTCGCAGCCCCGCGCGCCTCGTCAAACGCGGCCTTCATGGTCTTGTTGCCCCACGTGAGCTTGCGAATGGTAAGATCGTCGGCCTTCTTGTTGGCTAGGCGCAGATTGTTCTCGGAGGACAGCAACGCCTCCTTGGTTTTCTGCAGATGGCTAATCGTCTTGTCGATCTCATCAATCGCCGTTTGGAACTTGCGGCTCGCGATCTCGTAGTTGCGACCGAAATCATTCTTGAACTTTTCCATCTTGGCTTCGAAGTTCGTGACGTCGATATTCTGCTGCTTGTACTCCGCTAGCTCCTGCTTATAGCGCAGCGAACCCATGGCGGCGTTGCGCAGCAGCGTGATCATGGGAATGAAGAACTGCGGACGGATCACGTACATCTTCTCGAAGCGATAGCTCACGTCCACGATGCCGGCGTTGTAAAGCTCGCTCTCGGGTTCGAGCAACGTGCAGAGCACCGCGTACTCGCAGCCCTTTTGGCGGCGATCGTGGTCGAGTTTCTTAAAGAAGTCCTCGTTCTTGTGCTTGGTCGCGGTCTCATCGTTCTCGTTTTTCATCTCGAACATAATCGAAATGACCTCGTTGCCGCTCGCGTCGCACTCGCGGAAGATAAAGTCGCCCTTGGTGCCCTCGGACGCATCGTTATCCTTCTCGAAGTACGCGTTAGGAAATGCCGTCATGCGCAGACGGTTAAACTCGGTCTCGCAGTGCTGCTCGAGCGACTCGCCCACCATCTTGGTGGACAGGCGGACCTTCATGTCCTTAAGGCGCTCAATCTCTTCATCCTTGTAGCGAATCAGGTCATCGCTCGCGCGCTTGGCCTGCGCAAGCTCGAGCTCGTGTGCCGCCTTGGCTTGCTCCTCGCGAGAATCGCGCACCGCCAGCTCGCTCGTCAGCTTGGCACGTGCCTCATCGCGCTCTCGCTCCGCCGCGGCAACCGCCTCTGACAGGTTCATTTTTGCCATCAGTTCCTGCTCGCGCAGCTGGGCACGCAGGCCCTCGGCCTCTTGCTCGGACTGAGCCTTTGCGGCGGAAAACTTCTCTTGCACCTTCGCGCGATAGTCAGTAAGCGCGCGCTCGGCCTCGCTGCGAGCGGCATCGAGCTCGCGCTGCGACTCTGCCGCGGCAGCGGCAAGCGCCATCTCCTGGGCCTTGTCCGCCGCGGCGAGCCTGGCCTGCAGCTCGGCAATCTGAGCGTCGCGCGCGGACAGGTCGTTTTGAGCGGCGTTACGCACCGCGGCCTCGGCGAGCCTGGCTTCGTCGTCCTTGCGTCCCAGCTGAGCACGCAGGTTGTCAATCTCACGCTGGAGCTCGGCGTTCTCCTTCTGAGCATCGGCGCGAGCCTCAACCGCCGCACGCTGGCTTGCGCTCTCGCGCTCCACGGCAGCGCCCTCGAGCTTGGCGCGCAACTCGGCAAGCTCGGCATCGCGCTTGGCAACCTCCTGCGCCAGTTCCTGAGCCGCGGCGTTTTTCTGCTCAACGAGCTGAGCGTTGCGCTGAGACTCCGCCTCCTGCAAAGCGGCCGTCGAACGAGAGCGCTCAAGCTCCAACGCCTGCTCGCCCTCGCGCTGGACTGCCTTCACACGCTCATCCAGGTCGCGCGAAAACTCGGCATCACGCACTTGCTTGACAATATCCGCATAGCCGGATGCATCGACCTTAAATACTTCGCCACAATGCGGGCACTTGATCTCGTTCATAGCAGCTCCTCGCTGGACGCATATTTCAACCGCCTACACTCTACCGCGCCGCGCGGACAAAAAAGGCGCCGCCGCCATAATGGCAACGGCGCCAGAACCACCACAACGGTGCCTGTCCCCTTTGTGGTGGTTCGAGAATTACAGTCCAAAATAGCCGAGGATTTGATCACGACTTACGGGCTTGTAGTCATTGGCGTCGAGGCCCACATCGTAGCGGTAAACGGGGCGCTCGCGATCGCGGTTGCGTGCGTTGGTGCGGTCACCCCTGCTGTGGATATGCCCATGCAGCATAATGGCGCCACGTGCCTTGCCGTTCCAGCTGAGCATGGGGTAGTGGCTCATCACCAGACGATGACCCTTGGCATAGCCGGGAGCAATCTCCAGGTAATCGCGCACGTCTTCCCAAATCTGCGGTACGTCGGAATCTTCCCAGTCGCCGTCATGGTTACCGCGGATGAGCGTCACATTCTTGCATTCGATACGCTCGCGCAGGCGCACCGCCTCCGCCATGGGCAAGCGATACGTAAAGTCTCCCAGGATATAGAGGCGGTCGTCCGCAGCCACGCACTCATTGATGGCATCGATGACCTTGCGGTTCATCTCCTCGACCGAATCAAACGGCCGATCCATGTCGTGCAAGATATTCGTATCGCCCAGGTGCAGGTCGGCGGTAAACCACATCATCGTCTGTGTCCTCATTTCGCAACGCGTCTAACACATGCCTAGTATACAGACGCTCTGGCGCGTCGGTTAGCCAAAGAGCCCGCCGAACAGACCTCGACGGCGTTTGTCTTGCTTTTTCGAAGCGTCATCCTGGGTTTTCTTATCCCGCCGCTTCTTACGGTCCCGCTCCAGCTCATCGTCATCGAGCAACAGGTCCCACTCAAACGGATCATCCGTCAAATCGAACAGGTCATCGTCGTCAAACATGGCCGCCTCCCTTACCGATTAGCGAGCATCCACCACGTAGAGTCCAACGCGCACCTGATGCCACGGGCTGCGTTCGGGAGCAACCTGTTGCACGCGGGCCTCAAATACGTCCTCATGGCCGTAATACATCATCAAGGACAGCGGGCCGACCTCGTTTCCCGGGATATAGCCAAGTTTGGTGTTGCCGTAGTAGATTGCAACCGCCTCGGGATCATGGGGATTATCGCGCTCGGCGCACAGCGTCAGCTTATCGCCCGCTTTAAGATCGCCTAGGACCAAAGCGCCGTCGGCATATTGAAATCCTGCGATGTGAAACGACAGAAGAACACGTGAAGGCTCGTACATAGCAGCTCCTCTAACGGCTGGATAAACCAGCGTTTAACCTTACTGAGAAGCTTACGGGCCCGTGCGGACACAAATTCGCCCCACCCGCGCCTTTTCGACCGTTTGTCGCTACACCATCTGATTCTAATGCACAAACATGCGCACGAATTTGTGCTTCCAGCTTGCGTAGGGCGCATACCGAAACGGCACGTCCAACCACGTTGCCTTGTTCACGATGCTCTTCTTGTGGCTAAACGTATCGAAACTCTCGCGGCCATGGTACTGCCCCATACCGCTCGCTCCCATGCCGCCAAAGCCCATATGGCTCGTAGCCAGATGCATGATGGTGTCGTTAACGCAGCCGCCGCCAAAGGGCACGTAGCGCACAAAGCGCTGCTGAACCGCGCGATCCTGACTAAAGATATACAGGGCCAGCGGCGTCGGACGATCCGTAATAAACGTCTCGGCCTCGTCTAGGCTCTCAAACGTCAGCACCG
Organism: uncultured Collinsella sp.; assembly: GCA_905212545.1. Taxonomy (GTDB): domain Bacteria; phylum Actinomycetota; class Coriobacteriia; order Coriobacteriales; family Coriobacteriaceae; genus Collinsella. The sequence continues at coordinate 17,460 of CAJMEW010000009.1, read as the reverse complement.
GCAAGATGGGGCCGAAAATCTCCTCCTGCATCACGGCGTCATCGGGGGCCACGCCGTCCAAAATCGTCGGCTCGATCTTGAGCGAAGCCTCGCGCGCGGCACCCCCAAGCACAACCTTATCGGGATCGATCAGCCCGCGCACGCGCGCAAAATGCTTGGCGTTGACAATATGACCGTAGTCCTCGTTATCGAGCGGATACTCGCCAAACATACGGCGGACCTCCTCCTTGATGAGGCCCAACAGCTCATCGTGCACGCGCGTATCGACCAGCAGGTAGTCGGGCGCCACGCAGGTCTGCCCCACGTTGAGCCATTTACCAAAGGCGATACGTCGTGCCGCGACCTTCAAGTTTGCCGTCGCATCCACGATGCAGGGACTCTTTCCGCCCAGCTCAAGCGTCACGGGCGTGAGGTTTTTGCTCGCGCGCTCCATGACGAGCTTGCCGACCGGAACGCTACCGGTAAAGAAAATCTTGTCCCAGCACTCGTCGAGCAGCGCTTCGTTTTCGGCGCGCCCGCCCTCGACAACCGTCACCAGGCGCGGATCAAACGCCTCTTCACAGATCTGTTTGAGCACCGCGCTCGATGCCGGAGCATAGGCACTCGGCTTGATGACCACAGTATTGCCCGCGGCAAGGGCGCCGGCGAGTGGCTCGAGCGTCAGCAAAAACGGATAGTTCCACGGAGCCATGATGAGCGTGACGCCATAGGGCACGGCTTGCGTTTTGCACACACTCACGGCGTTGGCGAGGTCACACGGACGCAGACGCGGACGACTCCATCGAGCCACGTGGGCGATCTGATGACGAATCTCGGAAAGCGACGTGCCGATCTCGCACATATATGCCTCGTCATGCGACTTTCCCAAATCGGTCTTGAGCGCATGGGCAATATCGGCCTCGTGCGCCCGTACCGTATCGCGTAAACTCACGAGCGTGCGACGTCGAGCATCGACATCAAACGTAGCGTGCGTCTTAAAGTAGGTGCGCTGATCGCCGACGATGCGCGCGATTTCCTCGGTGTTCATGGGCCCTCCTAGTTCTTGTCCTCAAACATACCACCCGCGACGACTTCGTACATACGCTCGAGCTCCAAACGGTCCATCAAAAGCGGAACGGGGTACAGCGGATTGGCCTCGGCATCGGCATGTGCTGCCATCTGCGGAATGTCAGAGCGGCGAATGCCCGCCACATATTTGGGAATGTCCAAGGCGGCGTTCATGCGGTCGACCCAATCGATAAAGGCCTCGGCCGCCAGGCTGTCCTGCGCGTTAACCGACGCGATGCCGGCCATGCGGGCGAGATCAGCGAGCTTAGGAGCAGCAGCTTCACCATAAGCGCGAAGCATGTGCGGCAGGATGATAGCATTGGCCAAGCCGTGCGGAATCCCGTAACGCCCGCCCAGGCTGTGTGCGATGGCATGAACGTATCCAACATAGGAGCGCGTAAAGGCAACACCCGCCTTATACGCCGCCGAAAGCATATTGCGACGCGCACGCATGTCATCGCCATGCTCATAGGCCTCGAGCAAATTGTCGTGGATGAGCTGAACCGCCTGTCGCGCCATCTTGCGCGTATAGGGTGTGGTGCTTCGCCCGATAAACGCCTCGACGGCATGCGTCAGGGCGTCCATGCCCGTTTGTCCCGTAATGGAGGCGGGCAGGCGGCGCGTAAACTCGGGGTCGTGCACCGCGAAGCGCGGGATAAGCACAAAGTCGTTAATGGGATACTTGTAGTGTGTCTCGTCATCGGTAATTACTGCCGCAAGCGTGACCTCACTTCCCGTACCTGCCGTGGTGGGAACGGCGATAAGCAGCGGCAGGCGACGATGAATCCGCAGCAGCCCTCGCATCTTGTTGATGGGCTTGCTTGGCTGCGCGATGCGTGCGCCCACGCCCTTGGCGCAGTCCATGGCCGATCCTCCGCCAAAGCCGATAATGGCCTGGCAGGCGCGCTCTCGATACAGGGACGCTGCCTCCTCCACATTCGAGACCGTGGGGTTCGCACGCGTTTCGGCATAGACCGTAACGCCAATCCCCTGAGCCGTAAGCGCACGCTCGAGTGATGCCGTGAGCCCCAGACGGGCAATGCCGGGATCCGTCACGATAAGAACCCGCTGTATCGAACGCTTTTGAAGCACTGTGGGCACATCCTCAGCGTGCTCCAGAATGCGTGGCTCGGTATAGGGCAGCACCGGCAATGCGATGCGAAAAACCGTTTGATACGTTCGGCACCAGGCGCGGCGGGCTAGATGCATAAAGGAAACTCCTTCATTTGTTGATTGGTCAACATTTGCTCGACCGATTGTACTCAGCGGCGGTCAAAGACGGCCTGCCAATCGTTAATCAATCAACATCTTCATATCTCAAAATTGTTTTATTAAAAATCATTCCTAATAGGCTTCACATTTGGTTGCATTTATGGATAATAGAACTCGTCAAGACGCACGTCCGGAGAGGGCCCTTACGGGACCGGACAAGCGCCCCATCGCCATCGATCGAAAGGATCGAATCATGAAGTTTGTTTGCCCCGTTTGCGGTTATGTGGAAGAGTTCGACGGCGACCAGCTGCCCGAGGATTTCAAGTGCCCCCAGTGCGGCGTTCCCGGTTCTCGTTTCCTGAAGCAGGAGGAGGGCCAGCTCGAGTGGGCTGCCGAGCACGTCGTGGGCGTCGCCAAGATGGAGGGCGTCTCCGAGGACATCGTTGCCGACCTGCGCGCCAACTTTGAGGGCGAGTGCTCCGAGGTCGGTATGTACCTGGCCATGGCTCGCGTCGCCCATCGCGAGGGTTATCCCGAGATCGGCCTGTACTGGGAGAAGGCTGCCCACGAGGAGGCCGAGCACGCCGCCAAGTTCGCTGAGCTCCTGGGCGAGGTCGTGACCGACTCCACCAAGAAGAACCTCGAGATGCGCGTTGAGGCCGAGAACGGCGCCACCGCCGGAAAGACTGATCTTGCCAAGCGCGCCAAGGCCGCTGGCCTCGATGCCATCCACGATACCGTGCACGAGATGGCTCGCGACGAGGCTCGTCACGGCAAGGCTTTCGCCGGCCTGCTCAAGCGCTACTTTGGCTAAGCCAACCGCTTGAGACATAACCTCTAGCTCGATGAGGCCCGGACCGTATTGGTTCGGGCCTTTTTGTGTCTCGAGGACTCGTTAACGCCCTGAAATAGAGCTATCTTCGGCATCGGTCTCTCGTCAAAAACTAAGTGAGTAGACTTTTCGAAACTTGCCGAGCAGACCATCCGTATTGCTTTATAAAGTCGCAGGGAAATGACTTGTTTCAAAACGGCCTGGTCGCCATCAAGCCAAAAGTCTACTCACTTAGAACCGCAGCCGTCCACGATCGAACTGTTTTGTGTCTAACGGGCATCTTTCCGTCAATTACTCCCAATTTTGTCCAGTCAACGAATAGTTCAGACCGAAGTAATGTCTCAGCCCTTTGCTCATCTGAGCTTTTATCGCGATATTCAGCATCGAGCATCCTGCATACGGTCTTAACGATCGCGCGGAATCTACCCTCATCGGATATCTGTCTGTGTGTCAGGAGAAGTACATCGTAGCCCATGGCCTGAAGGGCCGTCATGCGGTCAGCGTCACGCAAGCCATCCCCTGCGCGTCCGTGCGAGGCCTTTCCCTGACATTCAATGGCCACCTGTCGCCTACCGTCCGGTGAAGAAAGAAGTAGGTCGATATATACACGGGACTTTCCCACAATCGCTCGAGCACTTGTGCTTAACGTCACTTCGACATTGAGCTCTATGCCGCAAAACCCTTCGCCTCCCAGGGCTCGCGGCAGTCCAAGCAACAAATACGCCTCGACCTCAAAGGGCGACGCGGCACCCAATGGAACGAGTTGCGATACCGCCATAAATCTATTGCCGTAACGCATCCCGTAAACATCTGAACAAAAACGGTCAAGGTCTCTGCCTAAAACCAAAGCGTCTCGACGCCATAAATTTGAAGCGGTGCCGTCCTCGGACGGGCAGCGCACCCAACCGAACGTTGTCGAAATCGCGCCCGAATCAATTGCACGCGAAAGCTCCGCCTCAAGTGCCGCCGGCAGAGCGCACACCGCAAACAAGCCACACATCTCCGCCAATACCAAAAGAAGCTGGAGATCCGTCAGGTGCCGCGACATGATGAATGCCGTCAGTAGAGGAGACGTAATCAAAAACCCATGCTCCGTTTCCAGCACGGATTCCCTGGGAAGCTCACCAAGAAACAGCCGCTGCCTAATGCTGGCTGGACAAGTCCGTTTGTTTCTCGTCCGAACCAATGTATACAACGGAAAACCGAGTGCGACCGCAGCCGTCGGGTTGCGGGCGAGATCATATCGCTGCCGGTCTTCTTCCGGTCGTGGAAGCGGCGGACACAAAGCGCGGACTTGAGGAGGCAAACGCCAGTACCTAAAAGCCGATATGTCACAAAGTAGATCCTTCATAGGCACAGGAGAACACGAATTTCAACCCAGTCAGTCACGCATTGGCGCGAACGCACCAAAAATGGCGCCGAACGGACTGCCAAGTTTTCAACAGCCCTCCCCAACTGGCCAAAAGCTTGTCGAGAGCTGGACGAAGCCCTGTTGAAAACCCCATTTTTTTCTCATGCAGAAGCTTTACGCGGCAAGTGAGTAGACTTTTTTGAACATTCCGAGCAGGCCGGTCTTCCTGCTTTTCAAAACCGCAGGTAGATAACTTGTTACAAAACTGCCTGGTCGCCAAAGTGCTAAAAGTCTACTCACTTAGGTTGCAGAGCACCCCCCATTAGCTGCAATTCCAAGGTATTAAGCATTTTTGGACTCAAATCGTCATACTGGACAAGAATTTGAGTTGAGGTTTTAGGGACAGATGCGCCATCGGCACACCAATAACAGTCACTGATATCGACAAAAGGGATACTCGAGCGCGTGAGGGCCCGCACAAAAGAGCTTCCGCCCGCTCCACGCTCCGCAACCACGATACAGTAAAGGCCCGCGTCTGCATGCTCGATCGAGACCTCTCCTGCCGGAAATACCTTCCGCACAAGCGCCATCAGGCCATCACGCGCCTCGCGAGCACGAACGCGCACGCGGTTCACATGTCGCTCGTAATCACCCGATTCCAGTAAACGCGCCAAAGCAACCTGGTCAACAGAGCTCACCGACGAGGCGTAAAAACCAAGGTTGCGCCTAAACCGCTCCATTAGCTCATCGGGCAACACCATGTACGCTAGACGCAACGCCGATGACAGGCTCTTCGAAAACGTGTTGGTGTAAATAACCGACTGGGCGGCATCGATCGATGCGAGCGCAGGAATCGGCTTGCCGGCAAGGCGAAACTCACAATCAAAGTCATCTTCGATGAGATATCGACCTGGTCGCTCGGCGGCCCAGCTCAGAAGCGCATAGCGACGCGCAATGCTCGTCACAAGGCCGGTCGGATACTGATGGGACGGCATCAGATGAAGGACATCGGTCCCGCTTTTCTGCAGAGTGCTCAAGTCCACGCCCTCATCATCCAACGGGATATGTCGAACTTTGCAGCCCATAGCCTGATAGATGCGCGTCAGACGCAAATAGCCCGGGTCCTCAACGGCATACACCTTGTCAGCGCCAAGCAACTGAACCAACATAGTATCGAGCAGCTGGGCGCCCGCACCGATAACGATGTTGTTGGGGTCGGCATTCATACCCCTTGTCCCGCGCAGATGGTGAGCAATTGCGCGTCGCAGCCGAGCGGTGCCCTGCGCCGGTGCGGGCGAAAAGATTTCGCGCTCGTCTTCGGATGCCAGCGTCGCCCGTAGCGCGCTTTGCCAAAGCCGCGCCGCCTCCAAAGCGGAAGGAGAAAGCGCATCGAATCGCTCGACCTGTCCGTTGACATCATGCACGCTGGGGCCCACAGAGACGGCATCTCGGTCGATGCCCTCCGAAGCCAAAGGCAAAACCGGTGCATCCGGAAGCTTGCAAGCGTAGTAGCCACGCCGCGGCTTTGAGCAAATATAGCCCTCGGCAAGTAACTGGCTATATGCATTCTCGATAGTAATGACACTGATTCCCAGATGACTGGCAAAGGCGCGCTTAGACGGCAGATGCTCCCCCGCCGCAATACGGCCAGCAACAATATCATCTCGAATTTGCTGGTAAACATACTCATAGAGCGATGCCTCGCCACGTTTTTCCAAATTGTAGTCAAGCATGAGTTTGCCACCTGACCTTATCGAGCTGTTCAACCTGGTATTAGGCTGACCTTATTATTATCTCGAAAACTGAGTATTTTGCCATACCCAGCTCCCCGATAGGATGTTCCGTCAAGCAATGCACATGCCAACCAAGGGAGCAACCATGGCAGAACAGACCAGCAAGGCCGATCGCGTCAAACTCAATCGCGAACTCGCGCAGATGCTCAAGGGCGGCGTCATCATGGACGTCACTACACCCGAGCAGGCGCGCATCGCCGAGGAGGCAGGCGCCTGCGCCGTCATGGCACTCGAACGCATCCCGGCCGACATCCGCGCCGCAGGCGGCGTCTCGCGCATGAGCGACCCCAAGATGATCAAGGGCATCCAAGAGGCCGTCTCCATCCCCGTTATGGCCAAGTGCCGCATCGGTCACATTGTCGAGGCGCAGGTCCTGCAGGCTATCGAGATCGATTACATCGACGAGTCCGAGGTTCTCTCCCCTGCCGATGACGTCTATCACATCGACAAGACCCAGTTTGACGTGCCGTTTGTCTGCGGCGCCCGCGATCTGGGCGAGGCGCTGCGCCGTGTTGCCGAGGGCGCCACGATGATTCGCACCAAGGGTGAGCCGGGTACGGGCGACGTCGTTCAGGCCGTGCGTCACATGCGCAAAATCCAAAAGCAGATCCGCGACGTTGTTGCCCTGCGCGACGACGAACTCTTTGAGGCAGCCAAGCAACTGCAGGTTCCGGTCGAGCTGGTGCGTGAGGTCCATGCCACGGGCAAGCTCCCCGTAGTGAACTTTGCTGCTGGCGGTGTAGCAACCCCTGCCGACGCCGCATTGATGATGCAGCTGGGTGCCGAGGGTGTCTTTGTGGGCTCGGGCATCTTTAAGAGCGGCGACCCGGCCAAGCGCGCCGCCGCCATCGTCAAGGCCGTGGCAAACTTCACCGATGCCAAGCTCATCGCCGAGCTTTCGGAGGACCTGGGCGAGGCCATGGTGGGCATCAACGCCGACGAAATCGAGATTATCATGGAGGAGCGCGGGCGCTAGTCCGGCAGAAAGGATCGCACATGAGCGATTATGCAGACCAAACGGTCGCCGTGCTGGCGGTCCAAGGTGCTTTTGCCGAGCACGAGGCGAGGCTATCCGAGCTGGGCGCACGTTGTATTGAGCTGAGGCAGGCGGCTGATTTAAAGCAGGACTTTGACCGTCTGGTACTTCCCGGCGGCGAGTCTACCGTTCAAGGGAAGCTGCTTGATGAGTTGGGCATGCTCGAGGAGCTTCGTGCCCGTATCGCTGAAGGCATGCCCGTCCTGGGCACCTGCGCCGGCCTGATTCTACTGGCTCACGACCTTGCCGCCCACGACGATAAGGGGACGCCGCGCCTGGCAACCATGGATGTACTCGTTGAGCGCAATGCCTATGGCAGACAGCTCGGCAGTTTTCGCACCAAGGGGCAGGTAGCCGGCATCGACGGTAAAGTGCCGTTAACGTTTATCCGTGCCCCCCGCATCGTCGAGGTGCGTAGCAATGCCAAGGCCCTGGCCGAAGTCGATGGGCGCATCGTCGCCGCCCGCCAGGGCAACCAGCTCGGCGTAACCTTCCACCCCGAACTCGACGAGGATACCCGCCTCCACGAACTGTTCCTACAAATGTAGGCATCGACATCAACAAACGAAACGAGAGTGGATAATCTCCCACCTTAAGCATGAATATGGGCTCATACCGGGTCATATTTTGGTGCAAATGATTCCTTGGGGATGCCGATGTTTTGGTACCGACAGCAAGCGCCCACCAGAGCGAACAAATTGACATGAAAAGAGGACGGCATAGACCTTCTGGTCATGCCGTCCTCTTTGAATGACAAGTTGTCGCTCTGGTGGGCGCGCAGCGTCAACTAGTTACGCGGTTCGTAGAACCGCGTAACCCCTAGAAGCGATTGCCGCGGAAGCCGCCACCGTTGCGGCCGCCACGGTCGCCACCGCGACCGCCACGGTCGTTACCACGGTTGCCGCCGAAGCCGCCACGGTTGCCACCGCGATCGCCATAGCCACCACGGTTGCCGCCAAAGCCGCCGCGACCGCCACGGTCGCCGCCACGGTCACCAAAGCCGCCACGGCCGCCGCGATCGCCACCGCGACCGCCACGGTCGCCGCCACGGCCACCGCGATCACCAAAGCCGCCGCGACCGCCACGGTCGCCGCCACGGCCACCGCGATCGTCACGGCCGCCGCGAGGACCGCGGTCCTCGTCCAGGCCCATGGCGACGAGCGGAGCGATAACCTTATCGAGAGCGGCCATCAGCTCGGTGGCCTCCTCGTAAGAAAGCTCGGGCAGGAGCTTCTCCTTCTTGTTGGCAAGCTCGACCAGGCCCTCAGTGGCATCCTCGGCAGCGAAGACGACGATCTTGCGCATATCGCCCTCGGCGTCGTCGATGCGGCCGACCAGATCGGCAGCCTCGGCCTCGGCCATCAGGCCATCGAGCTCACGAAGGCGCATGCCCAGCAGGTCGGACATTTCCTTCTGCTCCATCTTGGGCTTGAGGTCAAGAAGCTTGATGGCGCGCTCGATGTTCGCCATGCGCTCGGCCTTGGCCTCCTCCTCCTTGGAAATAGCAAAGCGACGGCTACGCAGCAGACGGGCGGCCTTCTGCATCTTGTCCATCAGCTCTTCGTCATCGTAATCAACGGCGGCCTCGACAACCTCGGCCTCCTCCTCGGCGGAAACCTCGTCAGCAGCCTCAACCTCGGCAGCTTCGGTCTCCACGGTCTCGACTGCCTCAACCTCGGCAGCCATGGTCTCGTTCTCGGTCTCGTTCATGATCTCTTCGTTCTCAGACATGAGACTCCTTCTTGGCCCTCTCGGGCATCATCGCCCCATTCGCGGGGCCCGTCGCGCACTCTTTGCGCTTTAAACATTCATGCCTCTCGGCAAAACGTCCATTAGTTTATGGTGTCGCCCGCTAATCTAGCTGCAGAATCTATGTGCACACATTAATGCGATATGTGCGACTCGCGGCGAGCGTACACCAGCGACGTCGCGAACCCGACCACGGCAATCACAGCCGCCACACGCACGGCAGCTGCAAATCCAATCGCCTGGGCAACGTCGGTCGCAACGCCAGCGGCGCCGGCAGTCGCCGCAGAACTCGAGAGCAGGCCGATAAACAGCGACGGGCCAAACGATGCGGCAATCATGTTCCACGTGTTGAGTAATGCCGTTCCGTGAGGATGCTCAGCGACAGGCAGCGTCTCCAAGCCGGCCGTTTGCGAGGGGCTCAGCACCAAACCGACTCCGGCATACACAACAACGGTCAGCGCCACGACGACGCCGATGTTCATGCTTGCGGCCGTCATCGAGATGGCAGTCTGCCCCACGGCGATCAGGGCAAAGCCGACCGGCAGCAGCGGCCATGCGCCACGGGCGTCCATCACGCGTCCGCCCACAATCGAGGTCACGGCATTGCAGGCAATCGCCGGCAAAATGAGCAAGCCCGCAACAAGGGCGGTCATGCCGTATGCGCCCTCAAAATAGAGCGGCAACAAAACGCTCATCGAGAACGTCGTCATCATCGACACCACCACAAGCAGACACGCAGGCCAAAAACGAACGCTCGCCATGGGACGCACGTTAAGCACCGGATGCTCGAGCTTGAGCTGGCGGGCCGCAAACAGGCCGAGCAGCACAATGGCGGCGAAGAGCGTCGCGATGCCGGCAATCAGATTGGTCGAGAACTCGCCTACGGAATACACAAATGCCGTAATACCGGCAGCGAGCAAAACCACCGACAGAATATCAAGCGTGGCGTTCGAACGCTCTCCGACATTCTGAACGAGCTTTACGCCCGCCGCAGCGACCACAATGCCGCCCACCAGCGGCACTACGAACACCGCCCTCCAGCCAAACAACGTGCACATTAGACCGCTGATCACGGGGCCAAACGCCGGCCCCAGCGTAATGCAGGCACCGCCCAGGCTCAGATACAGACCGAGCTTCTCGCGCGGGGCGCAAGACAGCACCACGTTCATCATGAGCGGGAACAAGATACCTGATCCCGCAGCCTGCAAAATACGGCTTGGCAGCAAAACGCTAAACGACGGAGCGACCAGGCACAGGACTTCGCCGGCGACCATGCATCCGCATGCGAAAAACAGCAGCTTGCGCGTCGAGAAACGGCCGGACAGAAAGGCCATGATGGCCGTAAAGATCGACGTCACGATCATGTAGCCCGAAACGAGCCACTGCGCCGTGGTGGCACTCACCGAAAAGGCCGCCATAATGTCGTGCAACGCCACGTTAATGATGTTCTCGTTAAACGCAGCAACAAAAGCTGCAACATACATTACGACGAGAATTGCCGAGGTTGTCGACGGTGATTGAGTTTGCTTTTGGGATTTGGTCCCCATGCATTTCCTTCCTCTTGAAACGAAAGTCGCATCGCCCCAGAGGAACAGTCCAGGGCGAAAAATGAGCCCTAGACTTACGCCAGACGCCGTACACGACGAGTCTGGCAACATGGTCCAACATCGAAAGATTGTAACGCGGACGCGCGGCTTTCCTTCCGCGCTATTATTAAAAGTCCACGAAAGCATGAGACATGAGGAGCCCGCCATGATTAAGCCCATCATGAAATCCGAGTTCTTTTTACGCCTGCCTTCCGAAGACGCGGGACCCGACGACGCCGTGATCGGGCAAGACCTCCTGGATACGCTCCACGAGCATGAGCACGAGTGCGTGGGCCTCGCTGCCAACATGATCGGCGTGCGCAAACGCGTCATCTGCGTAAAAGACGGCAACAGGGCGCTGCTCATGTACAACCCGCAAATTCTTGAGCAGGTCAATGCCTATCAAACGAGCGAAGGATGTCTTTCGCTCGTCGGAGAGCGTCCCTGCACCCGCTATCGCCGCATCAAGGTTGAGTATTTGGACGAGAACTTCGTCCACCGCATCAAAAACTTCTCGGGCTACACCGCCGAGATCATCCAGCACGAAATCGACCACTGCAACGGGATTGTTATTTAGTTCCGCCGTTCTACCGAACGGCGGACCGCTTGACGCTGCGCGAGCCGCATTTGCGCCAATCTGACGTTCAATTTCGAGGGCGCGACCAGAAGGTCAGCGCCCTCTCATTTCGCGTCACCTTGGCGCAAATGCGGCTCGCTCGCTGGCGTATGTCTATCCTGCGACGCCTCGATTCTTGCGGCGGCAGATACCTAATCCCCTACGCCTGACGGTAATGATCGAAGAAGTCGGCGAGGTCTTCGAGGGACTCTTTGAGCACTTCCATACGCGGCAGGTAGACGATGCGGAAGTGGTCGGGCTCGGCCCAGTTGAAGCCGCCGCCACGCGTAATCAGGATCTTCTTCTCGTGCAGCAGGTCGAGGGCGAACTGCTCGTCATCGGTGATGTTGAACTTCTTAACATCCATCTTGGGGAAGATATAGAACGCCGCGCGCGGCTTGACCACCGAGATGCCGTCGATCTTGTTGAGCGCCTCATACACAAAGTTGCGCTGCTCGTAGACACGGCCGCCGGGACGGATGTAGTCGTTAACCGACTGATGGCCACCGAGTGCCGTCTGGACGATCGACTGGGCCGGCACGTTGGAGCACAGGCGCATGTTGGAGAGCATGTTGATGCCCATGATGAAATCGCTCATACAGCGCTGGTTGCCCGAAAGCACCATCCAGCCAATACGATAGCCCGCGATCATGTGCGACTTGGAAAGGCCGCTAAAGGTGACACAGGGCAGATCGGGAGCGAGCGAGGCAATCGAGACGTGCTCGTAGCCGTCCATGCACAGGCGGTCGTAGATCTCATCGGCAAAGATCATGAGCTGATGCCTGCGTGCAACCTCGACGATGCCCTCGAGCACCTCGCGCGGATAGACGGAGCCCGTGGGGTTGTTGGGGTTGATGATGACGAGGGCCTTGGTCGCGCTCGTGATCTTGGACTCCATATCCTCCAGGTCGGGATACCAATCCGCCTGCTCATCGCACAGATAGTGCACGGGATGACCGCCGGCAAGGGTTGCGCACGCCGTCCAGAGCGGATAGTCGGGGCTGGGGATCAGAATCTCGTCGCCATTGTCGAGCAGCGCGTTCATCGAAAGCTGAATGAGCTCGGACACGCCGTTGCCCGTGTAGATGTGCTCCATCTGAACGTTGGGCAGGCCCTTGATCTGCGAGTACTGCATAATCGCCTTGCGCGCAGAGAACAGGCCGCGCGAGTTGGAATAGCCTTCGCAGTCGGGCAGCTGCTGGCGCATGTCCTTGATGACCTCGTCGGGCGTGCGGAAACCGAAGGGCGCCGGGTTGCCGATATTGAGCTTGAGAATACGCTCGCCCTCGTCCTCCATACGGGCAGCCTCGTCGACGACGGGACCGCGCACGTCATACAGGACGTTATCGAGCTTGGTGGATTTAGAAAAAGTACGCATGGTGGTGCTCCTTGGAATTTGAGCTGAGGGATGGGGTTCGGGCTTGGAAACGTTACGGGTCGATGATGTCTCGCCTTGATCGGCGTCACCGGCGAGCAGCCAGGAAACATCGACCTCCAAAATACGGGCGAGCAGCTCTGCCACATCGCGCCGCGGAATCGTCTTGCCGCTCACATATTGGCTCATCTGACTCTTGCCGAGTTTTTTGCCGAGCATCTCCGATGCGCGGATTACGTCCGACTGGCGAACGTCGCGATCGGACATAGCCTGTCGCAGGCGATCGCTAAACGTCTCTTGGGCCACTAGAACCTCCTTGCTGGCAAAGTTCAATTTATAGAACACGAATTGAACCTGAGTTCAATTTAGGCAGCAGTATAGCGCGGCGCATTATCCGAAAGTTCAATTTCACAAGAAAATGTACCGAACCCCGAGAATTGTCCCAAAGTGGACAACAGGTACGCGCTTTTAGAGATATTCAAGAAAGCGAGCCGCCGCAAGCGAAACGTCAGCGGTGCGGTATATGGCGTTGATCTGCCGATGAGGACGTCCCTCGAGCGGGCGCACGGCGACATCGAACTGACAGCGCCGCAAGATGAGCGCCGGAAGAATGCTCACGCCCAGGCCGTCCTCGACCATAGCCATAATCGCATAGTCATCCCAGGTCGACAGCTTAGAACGCACCGCCAGGCCCGCGCGGCGAAACAGCGGCGTAATCTCGTCGTCGCTACCGCGTTCCAGCAGAATAAACTGCTCGTTTGCCAAATCGGCAAGGGAAACGACCTCCGCGGTGGCAAGCGAGGAGTCCGCTGGCACCACGGCCATCAGCTCGTCTTGCACCAACGGCCGCGACGCCATGCCGGCGCCGCGTGGCTCGCGCGGAATAAAGCCCAGGTCGCAGCGGCCTTCCGCAACCCATTGCTCAATCTCGGAGTAATCACCCATCAACAGCTCGTAATCGACATCCGGATGATCGGCGCGAAAGCGCGCAATCACCGGCGGCAGCACGTGGGTCGCCACGCTCGAAAACGTACCGATGCAGATCTTGCCACGCATGAGCCCACGCATCTCATCCACCCGTCGCTGTAAGCGAGTGAATTCCTCGCAGAGCGCCTCGACTGCCGGCATGACCTGCCGCCCGTCGGCAGAAAGCACCACGCCCTCGCGGCTGCGATCAAGCACCTTAAAACCCCAGTCTGCCTCAAGGTCGCCCACCATGCGGCTCACGCCCGACTGCGAATAGCTCAGCCGCTCTGCGGCGCGTGTAAAACTGCCGGCGCGCACCGTCTCCAGCAGCACCTGCATCTTTTGGATATTGGTCTCCACAGCACGTCCCCACCTTTGCATGAGTTTTTGTCATGTTTGCCATGCATTATATTCGCTTTTCTTCTAAAGCCAGTTCACCCATAGTGAACATGCTCGGATATAGAGGGGATGTCAGCGCATGAACAACGGACTGTTTACGTACTTAGCAGCATTGCTATTGTTTGGCTCAAACGGCATCATCGCCGCTGCCATCGCGCTGCCGAGCTCCGATATCGTGCTCCTGCGCACGTTTTTGGGCGCACTCTCGCTTGTCACCGTCCTCGCCATCACCCAACGCCATAAGTTACAGGCGCCATCTCGCCCCCGCGAAGCCGCAGCCCTCCTCCTCTCGGGAGCCGCGCTGGGCGCCAGCTGGATTTTTCTGTTCCGCGCCTACCAGACAATCGGCGTCGGCGTATCCTCGCTGCTGTACTACTGCGGCCCCATCATCGTTATGGCCCTCTCCCCGCTCATTTTTGGCGAGAAGCTGACCGGCGGTAAAATTACCGGCTTCATAGCCGTCACCTGTGGCGCCTTCCTCATCGCGGCCCAAGGCCTCGGCGGCAATATGCCCATCGCGGGCATCGTGTGCGGCATCGCCTCGGCCTTCTGCTACGCGTTGATGGTCATTGCCAGCAAGGGAGCGCCACATATCGAAGGTCTCGAGAACTCCACGCTCCAGGTGAGTGCCGCCTTTGTAACCGCGTTGATCCTTACGCTCTTCACGCAAGGTGTCCCCTCGTTCCTCTCCCCCAGCATTGCCGCCGGCATCGATTGGCGCGCCGTTGCCATGCTCGGCATTGTCAACACCGGACTCGGTTGTCTGCTCTACTTTAGCGCCGTCGCCAAACTGCCCGTGCAGACCGTCGCCGTCGTCGGCTACCTTGAGCCGCTTTCGGCGGTCGTGTTCTCGACCGTCCTTTTGGGCGAAGCCATAACACCGGTCCGCCTGATGGGCGCTACACTCATCATCGGCGGCGCGCTCTTTTGCGAACTCGCTGGCAAACGTGCAGACGCCAAGGCTGACATAGCCCAGACAGCACGCGCTTAAAAGCCCCTGCTTTGAAATGCTACCTGCGTACATAAATAATCCCCAGCTGGGGATTATTGTCTAAAATAACCTGATGTGCCAAACTGCTCTTGTATGTATAAAGACGGCATAAAGATTATCTGTCCTAGACAGATAACCGGATGTCCAAGGGAGTCCACGTGGCACACAACGAACTGGAGGCAAGCCTCCAAGACCAGCGTAGTCAAGGCGGGCATGGAGCCATTCCCCTCTCCGCTGGCATGCTGCTCGTAACGCTCGGCGTCGTCTATGGCGACATCGGCACGAGCCCCATGTACACCATGAAATCAATTGTCGCCAACAACGGCGGCATCGGCACCGTCAGTGAGGACATGATCCTGGGCGCGCTCTCGCTCGTTATCTGGACCATGACGCTCGTGACCACGGTCAAGTACGTGGTAATCGCCATGAAGGCCGACAACCACAACGAAGGCGGCATCTTCGCGCTGTTCAGCCTCGTTCGCAAGGTGGCGCCGTGGCTGATTCTGCCCGCCATGATCGGCGGTGCGGCACTGCTCGCCGACGGCATCCTCACCCCCGCGGTCACGGTCACCACAGCCATCGAGGGTCTGCGCACCATCGAATGGGGCCATGCGCTGCTGGGCGACGGCCAGACCAATGTGATCATCATCACCATCATCATTATCTGCGGTCTGTTTGCCATGCAACGCGCCGGCACTTCGTCAATCGGCAAGCTGTTCGGCCCGCTTATGACGCTATGGTTCCTGTTCCTGGCGGGCGCCGGCCTGTTCAACATGCTCGGCAACCTGTCCATCCTGCGCGCCCTCAACCCCATTCGCGGCATCATGTTCCTGTTCTCGCCCATCAACCACTCGGGCATCATGGTGCTCGGCTTCGTCTTCCTGTCGACGACCGGCGCCGAGGCGCTCTATTCGGACATGGGTCACGTGGGCAAGGCTAACATTTACGCATCCTGGCCGTTCGTAAAGGCGGCCCTCATCCTTAACTATCTGGGTCAGGGCGCTTGGCTGCTCGCCAACAACTCCAACCCCCAGATGCTCGCGATGGATATCGTTAACCCGTTCTATATGATGCTTCCCGAGCCCCTGCGCCCCTTTGCCATTGTGCTTTCGGCCGTGGCGGCCATCATCGCCTCGCAGGCGCTCATCACCGGCTCGTTCTCGCTGGTATCCGAGGCAACGCGCCTCAACCTTATGCCGCACCTGCGCATCCACTACCCCAGCGACACCAAGGGTCAACTCTATATTCCGCTCGTCAACAACATCATGTGGGTCGGCTGCATCTTCATCGTGCTGCTGTTCCAGAACTCCGAGCGCATGGAGAGCGCCTACGGCCTCGCCATTACCGTGACCATGCTTATGACCACAACGCTTTTGACGAGCTATATCGCCGGCATCTTGAAGCACAAGCTGGGCGCCTGCGTCTTCGCCCTGCTTTTTGGCGCCATTGAGCTGTGCTTCTTCGCCTCGTGCCTCACCATGTTCTTTGACGGCGGCTATGTCATGATCTTCTTGGCCTCGCTGCTGTTTGGCCTTATGTATGTGTGGCGCCGCGGCACCGCCATTGAGCGCACGCAGACGATCCTGTTGCCCGTCTCCAAGTACATCGATCAGCTCGACCACCTGCGCAATGACGAGACCTATCCCGTGCTCGCTGACAATCTGGTATTTCTCACCAAAAGCCCCGACCCGCTCACGCTCGACCGCGACGTGCTCTATTCCATCCTGGACAAGCACCCCAAGCGCGCTAAGGCATACTGGTTCATCAACGTGCACGTTACCGATGAGCCCTATACGCACGAGTATTCCGTTGAGACCTTTGGCACAGACTTCCTGTTCCGCGTGCGCTTGGACCTGGGCTTTAAGGTCAATCAGCGCATCAACGCCTACCTGCGCCAGATCGTTGGCGACCTGATGGCCTCGGGTGAGTTGCCGCCGCAGCACCACACCTACTCCATCTACGAGACGCGCGGCAACGTGGGCGACTTCCGTTTTTGCATGCTGCGCAAGATGCTTGCCCCCGAAACGGACATCAACCGCAATGACCACCGCGTGATGGCCATCAAGTACGCCGTCCGCCGCGCTTGCGGAAGCCCGGCGCGCTGGTACGGTCTCGAGAACTCTGCCATCATCATCGAGTACGTGCCGCTGTTTGCCCGCATGCGCCCGGCCGTTAAGCTCGTGCGCACCCAGGTGCCGCTCGAGGTTCAGATTGAAGAGGCCGAGGAAATGGAAGTCGACATCTTCTCGGACGACTTGGTCAACGGCAACGAGGCCGGTAGGGACATGAACGTCGATCCCACCGAGCTGCTCGAGAGCGTCGCCGATACGCCCGAACAGCAACTGCTCGACGGCCTCGAAAGTGAACAACTCAACGACGCCAACTTCTAGCGACGTCACAAATCAACGAAAGCGGCCCTGCACCTCACGGTGAACTGCACCCCAAAACTTGGACGGCTTAAATAAGAACTACGCCGCAAGGGGCTGGTTCCGGAACTCCTCCGGGGT
>CAJMEW010000008.1:0-78322 GCA_905212545.1 uncultured Collinsella sp. | reverse complement strand
CCCTTCCCGTTCTGGCTGGATTAGCGTGAGAGGAACATGCGTTCTATCGAGACACACTTTTTGTCCTATAAGCCCAACTTGTACGTCCTGGACGTCGCTCGCTGTCCGTCCTCTGCCTGCGGTGCTTTTCATTGTTGGTGCAGAGGGCGCTTTGCCTACTCTGGTGCCCGTTCGCTGGCTTTGGCTCTGCCTGTGACGTTTTCATTGTTGGTGCTGAGTGCCTTGTTTCCCGTCCCAAATGATCTACCCCGGGTCCCCGGTGGTTGCGGTGGGCGTGTTTGGTTGGTGCCTGTTGATGGTCTGGGTATCGGGGAGGGCGGGCTCCGTTATAATCGCCTAGAACATTAAATGGAAACGGGACGGGAGCCATACATGCGCCAGGGTTTCGACAACGCGAAGTATATCGAGCTGCAGGCTGCTCACATTAAGGAGCGCATCTCGCAGTTTGGCGGCAAGCTCTATTTGGAGTTTGGCGGTAAGCTGTTCGATGACTATCATGCGAGCCGCGTGCTACCGGGTTTTGAACCGGACAGCAAGTTCCGCATGCTCAAGAGCATCGCCGACGATGTCGAGGTTATCATCGCGATCAACGCGAACCACATCGAGAAAAACAAGGCTCGTGGTGACCTGGGCATTACCTATGACGAGGATGTGTTGCGCCTAGTTGACCTGTTCCGCGGCAACGGCTTTGCCGTCGCGGCTGTGGTCATCACCCAGTACGCCGGCCAGCCTGCTGCCGATGTGTTCCGCAACCGCCTGAACGCGCTCGGTATTCCCGCCAAGCTGCACTATCCCATCGAGGGGTATCCGCACGATGTCGATCTGATCGTGTCCGACGATGGCTACGGCAAGAACGAGTTTGTCGAGACCACGCGTCCGCTCGTTGTCGTGACGGCACCCGGCCCCGGCTCGGGCAAGCTCGCCACTTGCCTCTCGCAGCTGTATCACGAGCATAAGCACGGTACCGCCGCCGGCTATGCCAAGTTTGAGACCTTCCCGGTCTGGAATCTTCCTCTGACGCATCCGGTCAATATTGCCTACGAGGCCGCCACGGCTGACCTCGATGACGCCAATATCATCGATTCGTTCCACCTTGAGGCCTACAACAAGACCACGGTCAACTACAACCGCGACGTCGAGGCCTTCCCGGTAGTCCGTGCCCTGATGGAAAAGATCCTGGGCAAGAGCCCCTACCAGAGCCCTACGGACATGGGCGTCAATATGGTCGGCTTTGCCATCACCGATGACGATGCCTGCCGCGATGCTTCCAAGATGGAGATCGTCCGCCGCTACTTTACCGCGGTCGAAAATGTGCGCCGTACCGGCGTGGGCGATGAGCAAGTCGATCGTCTCAAGATTATTATGAAGAAAGCCGGCATCGATAAGAACTACTCACCGGCGCGCTCGGCGGCCCTCACCAGGGAGCAGCTGACGGGTGGTCCCGTGGGTGCCATGGTCATGCCCGATGGCTCCGTGGTGACCGGTAAGACCTCCACGCGCCTGGGCGCCGCAAGTTCGCTCATTATGAACGCCCTCAAGCATGTCTCGGGCGTCGACCTTGAGCTCGAGGTCATTAGCGATGAGGCGATCGAGCCCATCAGCAAGCTCAAGACGCATTTCCTGGGCAGCAAAAACCCGCGCCTCCACACCGACGAGACGCTTATGGCGCTGTCGATCACCTCGGCCACGAGTGAGACGGCCGCTCGCGTCCTTTCGGGCCTGGAGCAGCTGCGCGGTTGCGATGCCTTCTTTAGCGTGATCATCTCGCCGACGGACGAGACGGTACTGCGCAAACTGGGTATCAACGTGTGCTGCGAGCCCAAGTTTGAGCGCCGCGGTTTCTTCCATCGCTAAGTTTGAAGCACCGCGGTAATTGCATTGCATTTTGGCCGTATCGGGTTAGCGCCCGGTACGGCTTTTTGATCAATAAAGCGCCTATTTCGGCGAAAAATAGCCGTTTACCTGCCTAGAGACAATTTGAGCGGTATACAATAACCGTAACTGTTTCATCCTTAGCGGGATGCCGCATGATGGATATTACCTGCCATCGTGAGGTGTGTCGGTCGCGCACGGCGCGTTAGATGCTCGTGCTCGGTTTGAGGAGGCTGCTATGGCGGGCAAGGGTCGTGCGAGTGTCAACGATATGAAGCGTGTCGAGGTGCTGGTGTTGATGGAGATCGACCAGCAAACCGAAGACAATGGCGGGCCGTATGGTTTCTCGCGCAAAACGCTTGCCGAGCGCGTGGGGGTTTCGCCGTATCGTGCCCGCGCCGCAATCGATCGCTTGGATTCCGAAGGCATGATTGATGTCGTCTCGCGTTATAGCGACGACGGTGGTCAGCTTGCAAATGGCATTTGCCTCACCGAACGTGGTGAGTGGTATCTTGAGGGCGTCCGTACCGGCATGCTCGTTCAAGAAATGCTTGAGGACGAGGCTGCTGATCGATAGCAGCAGGTAACCCTTGCCATAGCGACGCCGCCTGGGAAACCGGGCGGCGTTTTGTTTCAAGATTGAGAAATGCAATCGCACGCGAGAAAAATTGCGAACGGTTCGCGGTGCGAGTATTACAATGAAGACCCGTAAGATGTGTATGGACAACTTCTACGGGAAGCGCAGGTAACTCAATATGACCAAGCATGTGTTCGTAACCGGTGGCGTGGTTTCGTCCCTGGGCAAGGGTATCACCGCGGCCTCGCTGGGCCGTCTGCTCAAGTCGCGTGGCTACAAAGTAACGATGCAGAAAGCCGACCCGTATCTGAACGTCGACCCCGGTACCATGAGCCCCTTCCAGCATGGTGAGGTCTTCGTTACCGAGGATGGTTACGAGTCCGACCTGGACCTGGGTCATTACGAGCGCTTTATTGATGAGAACCTGACCCGCGATTCCAACTTTACGACCGGTGCCATCTACAAAAGCCTAATCGCCCGCGAGCGTCGCGGCGACTTTTTGGGCGGTACCGTGCAGGTGATTCCTCACGTCACCAATGCCATTAAGGACAAGTTCCGCCGCATCGAGGAGCAGACCGGCTCCGATGTAGTCATCACCGAGCTGGGCGGCACGATCGGCGACATCGAGTCGCAGCCGTTTGTCGAGGCCATCCGCCAGTACCGTAAGGAGGCCGGCCCCGAGAACGTCTGCTACATCCACGTGTCGCTCGTTCCCTATATCGCCGCCGCCCACGAGGTTAAGACCAAGCCCACGCAGCATTCCGTCAAGGAGCTCCGCAGCTTTGGCATCCAGCCCGATATCATCGTGCTGCGCTCCGACCACCATATCGATGACGCTATCCGCGGAAAGATCGCAAGCTTCTGCGACGTCGACACCGATTGCGTCTTTACCAACGAGGACTGCGCGAGCATTTACGATGTTCCGCAGCTGCTTGCCGAGCAGGACTTTGACCTGCGCATTTGCGAGCGCCTGGGTCTGGATCCGCGTGAGCGCGACATGAGCGAGTGGAACGAGTTCCTGCGCAAACAGAATCACGCCAACCATCACGCCGACAAGGTGAAGATCGCCGTCGTGGGTAAGTACACGCAGCTGCCCGATGCGTACCTGTCGGTTATCGAGGCCCTGCACCATGCGGGCGTCTTCTACGATCGCCATGTGGACGTCCAGCTGGTCGACGGCGAGAGCCTCGACGAGCAGAATGTCTCCGAGGTTCTGGGCGACGCCTCGGGCATCCTGGTCCCCGGCGGCTTTGGCAAGCGCGCCCTGGAGGGCAAAATCCTCGCGGCCGAGTTTGCCCGTGAGCACAAGATTCCGTATCTGGGCATTTGCCTGGGTATGCAGGTCGCCGTGTGCGAGTTCGCCCGCAATGTCGTTGGCCTTGCCGGTGCCAGCTCCTCCGAGTTTGATCCGGACGGTCCGTATAGCGTCATCGATCTGATGAGCTCGCAGGAGGACGTGACCGAGAAGGGCGGCACCATGCGCCTGGGCGCCTATCCGTGCAAGCTCGCCGCCGATACCCTTGCTCGCGAGGCATATGGCGAGGAACTCGTCTACGAGCGTCACCGTCACCGCTTTGAGTTCAACAACGCTTTCCGTGACCAGCTCGAGGACGCCGGCTTGGTTATCTCGGGTCTGTCGCCCGACGAGCGCCTGGTCGAGATGGTCGAGCTGCCGCGCGACGTGCATCCGTGGTATGTGGCAACCCAGGCTCACCCCGAGTTCAAGAGCCGCCCGACCAGCCCGCAGCCGCTGTTCCGAGAGTTCGTGCGTGCCTCGATCGGTCAGCACGAGGGTGTCGATCGCCTGCAGGTGACGCCCATGAACCTCGCTACGGACTAAGGGTGCCGGCGAACAAAGAACATACCGAAGCTACTCCCTCGTCGCTCGCCGTGGCGGCGGGGGAGTATCTCGATTACCTCGCGGTCGAGCGGGGCTTGGCGCGCAACACGATTGTGGCCTATCGTCGTGACCTGACGACGTACTGCGCCTATCTGGAGCGGGCGGGTATTGTGTCTTTTGAAGAGGTGACCCGTCAGGTCGTGGAGGGCTTTGTCGCCGATCGCCGCGACGGAGGTTATTCCGACGCCTCGGTGGAGCGCGCGCTTGCTGCCGTGAAGGGCCTGCATGCCTTTTTGGTGCGCGATGGGGCCGTGACCCAAAACCCGACGGCGGCGTTGCGCCTGCCTAAAAAGGCTGAGCGTTTGCCGGAGTATCTATCGGTGGAGGATGTCTCGGCGCTGCTCGATCAAGACTTTCCCGAGGGCGAGATGGGACTGCGCGACCATGCCATCTTGGAAGTGCTCTACGGATGCGGTTTGCGTGTGAGTGAGCTGGTTGGGCTCGATGTGGGCGATATCCATATTGACGATGGCTTTGTACTCGTTCGCGGTAAGGGCTCAAAGGAACGCCTGTCCCCACTGGTGGGAAGCGCGGCGCGAGCTCTGACGCTCTATGTAACTGAGGGACGTTCTCGCTTGGCGGCCCATGCCCGCGGAACCGAGACCTCGGCGGTCTTTTTAAATAAGAACGGACGTCGCCTGTCGCGCCAGGCCGTGCATGCGATATGCGAGCGGTATGGGCGTCAGGTGGGGCTGGTGGGGCTCCATCCCCATACCTTGCGCCACTCCTTTGCCACCCACATGCTCGCGGGCGGTGCCGACCTGCGTGTGCTGCAGGAGATTTTGGGCCATGCCGATATTTCGACCACGCAGGTCTACACGCATGTCGACCGAACGCAACTGACCGAGGTCTATCTGGCGGCGCATCCGCTAGCACATCGCTAGCACCTCGCTGACCTGCATATTTATAAATATTAAATGGGACGGGCCCCAGATTGCCGAGACGCACTTTTGCGCGCATGGGCAATCTGGGGCCCGTCCCATTTTTCGCCAGACACCGACGCGGTGGTGGGCCGTTTGTACCGTGGGTGGGGGAGTTTGGGGGCGATGTGAACGGCGTGTAAAGGGACGTAAAAATCGCCTCAAGGTCAACTTGAAGGTTGAGGTTCGCGGGCGTGGTTCTACAGGTGGCATCCCGCCTTTGCTACAAACACAACATATTGTGTTTTCGAACATATGCTTGGGGGTGTTTTGCAATATATGGTGGGTGGAGTGGTGGGGCGAGGTGGGGGAAGGGGTGGGGAAAGGTGTTGAAAAATGGGGCGGTTCCCCATATTATTAATGACGTCGACAGGCGGGGTGGTTCCCCGCGTACGTGCCATCTGAGTAACCGAGGGGAGGGCGCACATGGGAATGACTGGTGCATACGAGCGCAATCTCGATGCAAAAGGTCGTCTGTCCCTGCCTGCACCCCTTCGCGAGGAGCTTGGAGAGCACGTTCGCGTGTTCAAAGCCCTGGATGTCGATGCTCTGTACGTGTTCTCTGCCGAGGCCTTCGATAAGTGGGTCGAAGGACTCTTCGCGGGTCGTGAGGGCCACGAGGGTTTTAACCCGCGTGACATTAACGACCAGAAGCTCATGAGGGCGATCAACAAGCGCACCACGTCGATGGACGTGGACAGCGCCGGTCGTATCGGTCTTTCCGAGTCTCTCCGCAAGCAGGCGAACCTCGACCGCGAGGTTACGGTTGTGGGCAACTACGACCACCTTGAGGTTTGGGATCGCGCCGCGGCCGATGAGGACGATGACGATGAGGCCCTGCTGGACCTCTTCTTCTCGTAAGGGCAAGGCACGGGTAACGGATGGAGCGTGGGATCTTGACACAAGAATATCGGCATGAACCTGTCATGCTCGGCGAAGTGCTTGAGTCGCTGCGGCTAAAGAGCGGCTCCGTTGTCTGCGATTGCACCCTTGGCGGTGCCGGCCATTCGGTAAAGATGGCCGCGCAGGTGGGGGAGACGGGCCTTTTGCTCGGCGTCGATCAGGACGACATGGCCCTCGAGGCCGCTGGCGCCCGTCTGGACCGCGAGGTTCCCGGCGTTCCGCACCAGCTGCTGAAGGGCAACTTCGGCGACTTGGACGAGCTGCTTTGCTCGGCCGAGGTGCCCGGGGTCGATGGCTTCCTGTTCGATTTGGGCGTTTCGTCACCGCAACTCGATATCCCTGGCAGGGGCTTTTCGTATAACGAGGACGCCCCATTGGACATGCGGATGGATCCGGGTAATAACACCTTAAACGCAGCTGAGGTCATCAACACCTATAACGAACACGACCTCGCCCGGATTCTACGCGTCTACGGAGAAGAGAAGTTCGCCTCGCAGATTGCGCGCGAGATCGTGCGCCGCCGCGAGCAAGAACCGATCGAAACCACCGGCCAATTTGTCGAGATCATCAAGGCGGGTATCCCGGCTGCCGCTCGTCGGCATGGCGGACACCCGGCCAAGAAAAGTTTCCAGGCCATTCGCATCGAGGTCAATCACGAGCTCGATGTGCTCGAACGAGGGCTTGATGCCGCCACCAGGTGGCTCAACCCGGGCGGACGTATCTGCGTCATCTCGTATCACTCGCTCGAGGACCGTATCGTAAAGAACCACTTTAAGGAGATGAGCCAGGGGTGCACGTGTCCGCCGGAGATTCCGGTGTGCGTGTGCGGCAACGTGCCGATACTCAAGGTCATCACCCGCAAACCCTTGGTTGCCCAGCCTGATGAGGTTGAGCGCAACCCTCGGGCGAGATCAGCCAAAATCCGCGTGGCGCAGCGTCTGTAGACGCGACCGCGCGATATTGGACCTCCCGCTCGCACCATAAACGAAGCTTAAACACACTACCAACGTACTCGGGATGGGAGGCGGCATATCATGGGCTACAACACTTCAAGCGCAGCACTCGCCTATGATATGAACGCCATGCCCGCCTATCGTGAGACGCCGCAGGCCCCCGTTGCTCCCCGTGAGCAGCGCGCGCCGCGCTTTGATGTCTACACGGGCGCGGGCCGTCAGGCAAACCAGGTGGTAAGCCCGGTTTTCATGAGCGTTCTTAAAACGTTTTGCATCATTGCGGCTATCTTCATGACGATCGGCGTCGCCCGCGTGGCGCTCGCCGGCGTTACGGCCCAGGTGCTCAACAGCAACGCCGAGCTTACCAACACGCTCGAAAAGGCGACCGATGAGAGCTCCGACCTGGAGGTCATGCATTCGGTCTATGGCGCCGACACGCGCATTCGCGACCTTGCGGGCGCTTATGGCATGGTGGAGCCCAGCGAGAGCGTTACACTTGACTTTTCGCAGGATGCAGCCGCGGGCGCCAACGCGACCGCGACCGCTCAGTAGCAAGACGGTAGCTGAGTATGACAAATGACTATCGCCGCGGTTCCGATGGGGGCCGCGGTTCTGGACGTCCCTCGTCGCGGGGACGTTCTGGTTATCAAGGAACGGGTCGGCAATCTTACAACGCCGGGCAGTCCCGTGGCAACGACCCGGCGTCGCGACTTCGCGGCTCGGGCGGCCCTCAAGTGCATAACACCAGGTCGCGCAAGAGTTCGTCGACCGAATGGCTCACAGGCGCGCCTCTGCCTCGCCGCAAAGCCGTCATGGGCTTCATTGGGCTTGGCTTGGGCTTGGGCGTCTTTCGCCTTGCCGACTATCAAATTGTCGAAGCCGATAAGCTGCGCGAGCGTGCCGATGCGCGCCGCCTGCTTGCGCAGACCCTCTATGCCAAACGCGGCACCATCTACGACCGCAACGGCAACGTGTTGGCGTCGTCGGTCGAATGTCGCAACATCGCCGTGAACCCGCAGCTTGTCGAGGATGTTGACAAGACGGTGTCGGCGCTGGTCAAGGCAACTGGAATCGATAAAAAGACCTGCCGCAAGCTCGTCGAGTCCGATGGAACCTGGGTGTATATCAAGCGCCAGGTGGACGAAGACGATGTTGCGGCGCTGGAGAAGAAGAACCTGCCCGGCGTGCTTTTTGAGCAGGCCATGAAGCGTGTATATCCATACGGCAATCTGGCATCGCAGGTGCTGGGTGTAGTGAATGTAGACAACGACGGCTTGACGGGTCTCGAAAAGCAATACAACAAGCTTCTGACCGGCACGAACGGTTCTCTCGTACGCGAGCGCGCGAGGGACGGCAGCTATATCGCGGGCGGTGCCTATAAAAAGGTGGCTGCGGTCGACGGCGTTGATATCGTGACGACGCTCGACGTCAATATCCAGCGTGCGGCCGAGGATGCCCTGGCAGAGGCTGTCGAGAAGACAAAGGCCAAGAACGGCTCGGCGCTGGTCACCGATCCTACGACAGGCGAGATCTTGGCAGCCTGCTCGTACCCGACTTACGACCAGACCGATCTGGAGAACGCCAAGACCGAGGATATGAACCTGCGCCTGGTCACTGACGCCTACGAGCCCGGCTCGGTCTTTAAGACGCTCGTGGCGGGCGCCGGCTTCGACTTGGGTGTCGTGCGATCGAGTACGTCGTTTGAGGTGCCGGCGAGCATCAAGGTGGGCGACGATACCGTCACCGATGCCGACAAGCGCGACTATGCCATGACCATGGATGTGCGCGAGATGATGCGCCGTTCGTCCAATGTGGGCTTTGTCCTAGTGGGGCGCAAGATCGGTGCCGACGACTTTGCCGCCTATGTGGACAAGTGGGGCATCGGTCACAGCTCGGGTGTCGATTTTCCGGGCGAGAGCCTGGGTATCGTCAAGGAGCGTGACCAGTATGACGGCGCCACGCTGGGCTCGATGAGCTTTGGACAGGCACTGTCCGTCTCGCCAATTGAGATCGCACGTGCCGTGGGCGGCATCGCCAACGGCGGCGTGATGATGACACCGCACTTCTATAAGTCCAGCAAGGGCGACGAGAAGGACTGGGGCGAAGGCGAGCGCGCGATTTCTGAGGATGCCGCATCCCAGGTGACATCGTGCATGCAGACGGTCGTGTCCGAGGGTACGGGCGTTGGCGGCGCGGTTGACGGCTATGACGTGGCGGGTAAGACCGGTACGGCCGAACGTGCCGACGAGAACGGCGGCTACCTCAAGGAGAACTACATGTCGTCCTTTATGGGCTTTGCACCGGCACAATCGCCCAAAGTGCTGTGCTATATCACGCTCGACGGAACGCCGAGCGGTTCAGATGCCGCTGCGGTGCCGTTCCAGTCCATTATGGCCAACGCGCTCGACGTGCTGGGTATCCCGCACACGAAGTAGGGGGTTACAATCTTTGGGGCGTTGTTTGTTGTCCCATATGAGGGTGTTCACATGCCCTGCACCACGCATGTGCGGCGCTGGGATACAATACGCCGATAGCATTATTAGGTTTACAGGGGAGCTGCAATGATAGAGATCGCCGTCAACAACCTCGCGGCCGCAACAGGGGCCCGAACCGTGACGGGAGAAGCCGATCGGGTATGCCGCGGGTGCGTTATCGACTCGCGCCAGGTCGAGGAAGGGACGATTTTCGTCGCCTTTCCCGGTGAAAACGTCGACGGCAATGATTTTGCTTCCCGTGCCGTCCAGTCGGGTGCCGGCGCCGTCGTGATGACGCGTGAGCCCGAGGCCGAGCTGGTCTCGCTGGCGCAGGACAAGGGGTGCGCCATCCTGCTGACCGATGATCCCGAGGAGTTTCTGCTGCGTTTGGCGCACACGTATCGCCTGGAGCTTGGCTGCCTGGTCGTTGGTATTACCGGTTCCATCGGCAAGACGACGACCAAGGACGTGCTCGCCGCCGTGCTCGCCAAGCGCTATCGTGTCTGGGCCACCAAGGGCAATTTCAATAACCTGATCGGCATGCCGCTCACGGTGCTTTCCGCTCCGGCCGATACCGAGGTCCTGGTGCTCGAGATGGGCATGAACCATTTCCACGAGATTGGGCGCCTGTCCCAGTCCGCCAATCCCAACCTTGCCATCGTGAGCAAGATTGGTACCTCTCACATCGGCATTTTGGGCAGCCGCGAGAACATCGCCCGCGCTAAGGCCGAGATTGTCCAGGGTATGTGCGCCGCCGGCGACTTCTTGCCGCTGCTGGTTTTGGGCGGTGAGGACGACTTTACGCCGTTCATTCGCGATACGTTCGCCCAGCCTGCTGGTATCGATGTGATGCTGGCCGGCGTCTCGGACGATGATGAGGTCCGTGCCCGCGACATTCGTGTTGATGACGAGGGCCGTCCGGTCTTTACGCTCGATTTTGGCCAGGGTGAGACGACCGATACCATGCTTGCCATCCCCGGCGTGCAGTCCGTCCCAAATGCCGTTAAGGCCGCCGCAGTTGCCTATCGCCTGGGCGTGACGCCCGAGCAGATCGATGCTGCCTTTAGGGGCCTCACGATCACCGGGCACCGCCAGGAGATCAAGCGCGCCAAGAGCGGTGCCCGCGTCATCGACGATTCCTATAACGCCAGCGCCGAATCCATGGCTGCTGGTCTCGATCTGCTGTGCTCGCTTTCGTGCACGGGGTCTCGCATGGCGATCCTGGGCGAGATGGGCGAGATGGGCGATGAGGCTCCTCGCATGCATGAGCTCGTGGGCGCCTATGCCGCCGCCAAGAAGCTCGACATGCTGGCGTGCGTGGGTGGTGAGCTGGCCCAGCTTATGGCCGATGCCGCGCGCATGATGGGCATGGACGAGGACCGCATCCGGGTGTTCTCCGATTATCAGCAGGTGCTCGACCGCATGGGCGGCGCGCTTGAAAAACATGATGTTGTACTGGTCAAGGGTTCCCGCTTTGTTGAGCTCGACCGCTTTGTGGAAGGTGTGTGCTAGCCCATGTTCGGCAATCCCTCGTATCCAACGTATCAGGCTTTTTTGGGGCTTGGCATCGCCGCTGCCATTGCGCTGCTGCTCATGCCGTGGTGGATCAAGCTACTTAAGGTCGAGGGTATCGGCCAGCAGGTTCGTGCCGACGGCCCCAAGCGTCATTTGGTTAAGCAGGGAACGCCCACCATGGGTGGCGTTGTCATTCTCGTCGCGATTTCGCTGACCTGCCTGCTGATGGGCAAGCTCACCACCGAGCTCGTGCTCGTGCTGCTCGCCACGCTGGCGACCGGCGTGCTGGGCCTGATCGACGACCTGACCTCCGTTACGCATGGGCGCTCGCTCGGTCTGACGCCTCATGCCAAGATGATCGGCCTAACCATTATCTGCGTCACCTTTACGGTACTTGCCGTTAACTGGTGCGGCGTCGCCCCCGAGATTCGTTTTCCCGGCGGCCTGACGATTGACCTTGGCGTGCTTTCGACCACCATCTGCGGCCTTTCGTTCCCGTGGCTCTACATTGTCTTTTGCTGGCTGATGATCGCCGGTCTTTCTAATGCCGTGAACCTGACCGATGGCCTTGACGGTCTTGCTGGCGGCACCTCCATGATTGCCATGCTCGCCATGGCTGCCATGGCGTTTTTGCACGGAGACGTGAACCTGTCCATCTTCTGCACCGCGTGTGCCGGTGCCTGCTTGGGCTTTCTGTGGTTCAACTGCTATCCGGCGAGCATCTTTATGGGCGATACCGGCTCGCTTGCCCTAGGCGCCGCGTTTGCCTGCACGTCCATCATGACCAACACCGAGGTCGTCTCCCTCATCATCGGCGGCCTGTTTATCGTTGAGACCCTGTCGGTCATGATTCAGGTTGTCTACTTCCACTTTACGCACAAGCGCGTCTTCCTTATGGCGCCCATCCATCATCATTTCGAAAAGAAGGGCTGGGCCGAGACCAAGGTCGTCATCCGTTTTTGGATTATCGCTGCTGCCTTTGGTGCCGTTGGCCTTGCCCTGTTCTTCCAGTTGGGATAGTGGTCTTTCATGCCTCTTGCTGATGTCTTTAGCCTGCTCGTTTTGGGTCAGGGCAAATCCGGTCTCGATGTCGCCCGCTGGGCGCTGGCACATCCCGAGCGCGTAAGTGCCGTTACCGTGTATGGCGGTGGCACCTCTGAGCCCAATGACGCCACGCGTGCGCTCGAGGCTGCTGGTGCGTCGTTTGTCTATGGGACCGAACAGGTCGAGGGCGCCTATGACGTATGCGTGACGTGCCCGGGCATCTCGGAGTTCTCGGGCTTCTTTAAGGCCGGGCGCGAGCATGCCGCCCAGATTATGGGTGAGCCCGAGTTTGCCTATCGCCTGTCGCCCGATAACTGGATTGCCATCACGGGCACCAACGGCAAGACGACCACCACGTCGCTGGCTGATTATCTGCTTAAGGCTGCCGGCGAGGCCAGCGTTGCTGTCGGCAACATCGGCGAGCCGCCGGTCAACGAGATTGACGGCCGAGCCCACAACGAGTGGTTTGTGGCTGAGCTCTCGAGCTATCAGATTGCTACGACAACCGAGCTCCACCCCCGCGTGGCGGTGCTGCTCAACATCACTCCCGACCACTTGGGCTGGCATAAGAGCCATAAGAACTACGCGCTTGCCAAGATCAAACTGTTTGACAATATGGTCGATGACGATCTGGCGGTTGTCGACGTCGAAGACGCCGGCATTCACGAGTTCGATGAGTACATCTACACGCCGGGTCGTCGCATCTGCAAGGTTGCCTTTGACGAGCCTGAGGGCGAGGATGCCGCCTTTGTGCGCGACGGCAAGATGGTCGTGCGCCTGAAGGGCGTCGAGACCCCGCTCATCGCTACATCCGAGCTCAAGATCTCGGGCCATCACAATGTTATCAATGCCCTGTGCGCCGCCACGGCTGCCTTGGCGGTCGGTGCCGATGTCGACGGTGTCTGCCGCGGTCTTGCCTCGTTCCAGCCGCTCGAGCACCGCGTGGAGCCGTGTGGCGAGATTGACGGCGTGCGCTACGTCAACGATTCCAAGGCGACCAACACCGATGCGGTCGAGAAGGCACTGACGGCATTTCCCGATGACGACGTGATCTTGCTGCTCGGCGGCCACGATAAGGGCACGCCGCTCACGGACTTCGCGCGCGTCGTTATGGACAACGTGCGCTCGGTCGTCTGCTTTGGCGATGCGCGCGAGCGCTTCACCGCCGCTATGGACGAGGCCGATGTCGATGGCGATGTGGATATCGCCCAGGCGGATGACCTACGCGACGCCGTGGACGTCGCCCGTTCGCTGTCGAGCCGTGGTGACGTGATCTTACTTTCTCCTGCCTGCTCTTCGTTCGATGAGTTCTCGGGCTATGAGGAGCGCGGCCGCGTGTTTAAGGACTACGTGGCCCAGCTTGCCGCTGCAGCGAAATCACAAATGGAATAGGGGTTGCGGTGAGAGAGGAGAGCCCCCGACAAGGTATGAGGAGGCCCGACTCGGACCGTGCTTCCTCACGTCGTATCACACCGCGTTCCAGCCGCGGCGGGCAGTCGTTTAGCGAACGCTATATTGCCGGCGTTCCCGCCCGTATCATGCGCCCCCGTTTGATATTCATGGCCTGCTTGTTTACCTTGGTATGCTTTGGCCTGCTGATGGTGTACTCGGCGTCTTCGGTCGAGGCGCTGCACGAGAATGGCTCGGCGACGTTTTTTCTGGGTCGACAGGCCGCGTTTGCCGTGGTCGGTGTTCTGGCGCTGATTGCCATCGTGCGCGTTTTGCCGGACAGCTGGTTTGGGGAGGATGTGCTCAGGATCTTCCTCATAGGCATGATAGGGCTACTGTTTCTGGTGTTCTTGGTGGGCAGCGGCAGCCGTGGCGCCACGCGCTGGCTTAACATCGCCGGTATTCAGTTCCAGCCTTCCGAGTTTTTAAAGCCATTTGCCATTGCGTATTCGGCCATCATGCTTGATCGCTTCTTTTCGCCCGGTGGCAA
This sequence comes from uncultured Collinsella sp., assembly GCA_905212545.1. Taxonomy (GTDB): domain Bacteria; phylum Actinomycetota; class Coriobacteriia; order Coriobacteriales; family Coriobacteriaceae; genus Collinsella. The sequence goes on along the minus strand of CAJMEW010000008.1, from coordinate 64,225 downwards.
CATCAACGAATTCCTTCGCAAGATGGGCATCTACCTGGGCATTTCGCTCTTTCTGATCTTTATCCAGCCCGATTTCGGTACTGTCCTGATCATCCTGTTGACCCTCATGTGCATGGCGTTGTTTGCGGGTCTCGACCCCAGATTTATCATCGGCGTGCTAATCTTCGGCATTCTCGTGATCGTGATTGCGCTTGTCGCAGAGCCGTACCGTATGGTGCGTATTCAGGTTGCCTTGAACCCTTGGGCCGACGAGTATGGTGACGGCTATCAGGCCACGCTTGCCATTATGGCCTTTGCCTCGGGCGGTCTGTTCGGCCGTGGCATCGGCAACTCAACCATGAAGTACTCGTATCTGCCCGAGGCGCACAATGACTACATCCTGGCCATCATTGGCGAGGAAGTCGGTTTTGTCGGAACCGTGCTGTTCTTCTTGGTGTTTGCGATGCTGATCTACTCGGCGTTTCGCATTGCCGAGCAGGCGACCGATCGCCGGGGCGCGCTTATGGCGTCTGGCTCCGCGGTCATTCTCGCAGTGCAGTTTTTGATTAACGCGCTGGGCATCCTCAACGTGTTTCCCATGACGGGCAAACCGTTGCCGTTTATTAGCTACGGCGGTTCGTCGATTATTGTGTCGCTTATGCTTGCCGGGTTGATCCTGCGCGTTTCGTACGAGAGCGCCCGCCGCGATGAGTATGACCGCCGCCGCGAGAGCTTTGCCGTTATGGATGAGAGTACCGCCGGCGTGCCCCACGTGCGCGGCGAGCGATCTTCGCGTAACGGTTTTACCGTCCTGGATGGCTCTGCGACCGAGCCGGCAGCCCGCCCGCGTCAGCGAACGGCGCCGCAAGGTCGTCCTCAGCGCCCCAGCCCTCGCAACGCGGGCGGCGGATATAATCGAATCGATTTGAACTCGGACCCGTCGGCGCGTCTGCGTACCGACGACCAGGGACCGCGTGTACGAAGGGACTACCATGACCGATAAAATGACCGTTGCTATTGCAGCCGGCGGCACGGCCGGGCACATCAACCCCGCGCTCGCCTTGGCCGAAGAGCTGCGTGACCGTGGCCACCACGTTGTGTTCGTGGGCCAGTCGCGCAAGCTCGAGGGTCGTCTGGTCCCCGAGGCTGGGTTTGATTTTGTGCCCATTACGGTCACGGGCTTCGACCGCTCCCGTCCTTGGACGGCGCTGACCTCGCTGTGGCGTGTCAACAAAGCCAAGCGTGCGCTCGCCAGTCATTTCTCAAAGGTCGGCAAGCCCGATGCCGCCATTGGTTTTGGTGCCTATGTCGAGGTTTCGCTGCTGGGGTGGTGCAAGGGCGCGGGCGTTCCGTATCTGCTGCATGAGCAGAACTCTGTTCCGGGCCTGGCCAACAAGATGATGAACTCCCACGCCGCCCGCGTGTGCATCTCGGTGCCGGCAGCGCGTTCGGTCTTTGAGCGCGAAGGTGACCCTGACCACGTGCTCATGACCGGCAACCCCGTACGTCGCTCGGTGATCGAGGGCGATCGCGCTCGCGGCCGCAAGGCACTTGGCGTTCCCGAGGACGCTACGCTGCTGCTCGTCTTTGGCGGTTCACTTGGCGCCCAGCACCTCAACGAGCGTGTGGCTTCGCTCAAAAACGAGCTGCTTTCGCGCAAGAACCTCTATGTGTTGCATTCGACGGGTGCCGACGGCTTTGAGGAGACCGAGCGCGCTTTGGCGCTGACGCCCGAGGAGGCGAAGCGTTACCGCGTCCAGCCTTACATCGACAACATGGGCGATATGCTGGCTGCTGCCGATTTGGTGCTCTCGCGTTCGGGCGCATCGAGCGTGGCCGAGATCGCTGCACTCGCCGTGCCTTCGGTGCTCGTGCCGTACCCGCATGCGACGGCCGACCACCAAACCACCAATGCCCGTTATCTGGTCGACGCTGGGGCCGGCGTGCTCTGCGCCGATGCCGATATCGACGGTTCTGCCTTTGCCGATGAACTGCTGCACCTGGTCGATGACGCGGCGGCGCGCGACGCCATGCGTCAGGCGGCGCGTGGTCTGGCTCAGGATAGGGCCGCCGCTCTTCTGGCGGATGCGGTAGAGGGTTTGCGTTAGTTAGACGGGATATCGTCGGTCGCCCTCGCGCTGATGCGGTAGGTGCGGTACAGTTAACGGGTTACAGGCAGTGTTTACGCAAGGAGTACACGAGCACATGGCTGATTCCCAGACTGCAACCTCCGCGCCCGAGTTTAAGAGCGCCCACTTTATCGGTATCGGCGGCGCCGGCATGAGCGGCATCGCCCTCGTTCTTCACGAGCGCGGTTATGCCGTTACCGGCTCCGACCTTAAGACGTCACGTTATATCCGCCAGCTTACCCGCGCTGGTGTGAAGGTGCATGTGGGCCATGAGGCCGCCACGATCGACGAGGTCAAGCCCGACGTGGTTGTTGTCTCCACCGCTATTCCGGAGTCCAACCCTGAACTCGTGCGCGCTCGCGAGCTTGGTATTCCCGTGTGGCCCCGTGCCAAGATGCTCTCTGCTTTGGGCCACGGCTACACCACCGTCGCTGTTGCCGGCACGCATGGCAAGACCACCACGTCTTCGATGTGCGCCACCATGCTCGACCGCATGGGTCTGGATCCGAGCTTCTTGATCGGTGGCATCGTCGAGGGCTATGACACGAACGGCAAGAACGGCTCGGGCGACTACTTTGTCGCTGAGGCCGACGAGTCCGACAGCTCCTTCCTGTTCCTGAACCCCAACGTGGTCATCGTGACCAACGTCGAGGCCGACCACCTCGATCACTACTCGGGTATCGAGGAGATCGAGGCAACTTTCGCCAAATTCATGAGCCTGGTGGGCGAGGACGGCACCGTCATCGTCTGCGGTGAGGACCCGCATCTGGTCGAGCTCGCCAAGTCGACGGGTCGTCACGTGCTTTCCTACGGCTTTGCCGAGAGCAACGACATCGTCTGCATGCACCCGGATGTCAAGGGCATCCAGAGCGATTTTATCGTTCGCTTTGAGGACGGCACTGAGCACGCTGTGGAGATCAAGAGCAATCCCGGTCGCCACAACATGCTCAACGCCACGGCGGTGCTCACCGTCGCCCATGTCCTGGGCCTTGACATCGACGCCGCCGCCAAGGCGCTCTCGAGCTTTGAGGGCGTCCGCCGTCGCTTTACCCACGTGGGCGATATCGATGGCATCACCGTGGTCGATGATTACGGCCATCACCCCACCGAGATCAAGGCGACGCTTGCTGCTGCTTCGTCGCTGGGCTACAAGCACGTCGACGTCGTGTTCCAGCCGCACCGCTATTCGCGCCTGCAGGCCCTGTGCGACGACTTTGCCGATGCATTTGCCAATGCCGATAAACTGCTGCTGATTGATGTGTTCTCGGCTGGCGAGATGCCCATTCCGGGTGTCACCTCTAAGATGCTCGCCGATACCGTGCGCGCCAAGCATCCTGGCAAGGAGGTCGTGTACTGCTCCAGCCGTCTTGAGCTCAATCAGGAGCTCGAGCAGATGGTGGGCGAGGGCGACCTGCTGCTCACTATGGGTGCCGGTGACGTTACGACCGTCGGTCCCGAGTTCATTGAGTATCTGACTGCCAAGAAAGACGCTTAAGTCTAATGGGTCTGTTTAACGCCGTCATGGCGCTCTCGGGCATGATCGACACGGATGTGATCGAGGACGAGCGCCTTGCGCGTCATACGAGCTATCGTATCGGCGGCAAGGCCGACCTCTTTGTGACGTGCCATAGCTATCATGCCCTCCGCCGCGCCGTGGCGGTGCTCGATCGCGAGCAGGTGCCGTGGGTCATCATCGGCAAGGGCTCCAATCTGCTGGTTGCCGATGGCGGTTATCGCGGCGCCGTCATTTCGCTCGGACGTGAGTTTCAGCGCACGGTTGTTGCCGATGACGGTTGTACGCTGACGGTCGGTGCGGGCGTGATGTTTGCGCGCCTGGTCAACGATGCCCTGTCGCGTAGCCTCTCGGGCCTTGAGTTTGCCGTTGGCATCCCTGGTTCGGTTGGCGGTGCGATATCTATGAATGCCGGCACACGGACCGAGTGGATTGGCTCGCTGGTTGAGGATGTCGTAACGTTTGACCCGGCATCCGGTATCAAACATTATGCGGGGTCCGAGATCACTTGGGGCTACCGCGAATGTAGCCTTCCCCGCAATGAGATCATCCTCGAGTGCGTGCTCAAGCTTAAACCGGCGCCCAAGGCCGACATTCGCGAGCGCATGGAACGGTACCTGACGAGGCGCAAGCGTACGCAGCCCATGGGTCGCGCATCCTGCGGGTCGGTCTTTCGTAACCCGCCCGATGCGAGTGTGGGCAAGCTTATCGAGGATTGTGGATTAAAGGGTTTTTCGATTGGCGGCGCGGAAGTTTCGCCCGTTCACGCTAATTTTATCGTTAATAACGGAACTGCCTCGGCCGATGACGTTGCCGCGGTTATCAGACATGTGCACGGAAAGGTGAGGGAGGCGTATGGCATCGAGCTCAGACCGGAAGTTAAATTCCTCGGCTTCTAGAGCATCGAAACCCACCTTCCGCCGCGCCGGAGGGCGTTCCGGCGCGCCTGCCAAACCTCAACGCAATATCGTCGCGCACGCTAAGCCTGTCGGGCATGCTCGACAGACCAGTCGTCCGGTCGTCGGCTCTCAGCTCGGTAATCGTCCGGCCGCAAAAAAGTCCTCGCGTCCCTCGGTGACGTCAAAGCCTGTTATGGGCGCCAAGCCTGCCCGCCCCATGGCAACTCCTAAGCCCTCGACGGGAACTAAAGCGGCGCGTCCAGGTCGCACACTGGGCGCATCGAAACCGCGCTCGCTGACATCGGTGCCGGCTACCGCCAAGAAGCCTTCGAGTAAAAAAGGCGTAAACCCGTTGTCTTCACTTGGGGCGATGGCAAACAAAACATCAGACGCCGCTTCTGTCGTTGCAGGCAAAGGCAAAATCGTGGGCGGCGTTCTGGCCGCCTTGGCTGTGCTCGTCGTCGTTGCCATCGTGGTGATCAACTCTGGATTGTTTACCGCCACTGATATTCAGATTCAAGGCAGCGAGCATGTGACGAAGCACGATGCTATCCAGCTGATCGATTTGCCCGAGGGAACGTCGCTTTTTAACGTCGATCCCGACCAGATTACCGAGGATCTCAAGCAGAACCCGTGGGTCTCGGGCGTGGATGTCCAGCGCCAGTTCCCACATACACTCATTATTACGCCGACGGAGCGCAAGGTCATCGCAATTGCCTATATCAGCTCCGATGACCTTGCCTGGGCCATCGGAGCTGATGACACCTGGATCGCCCCGCTGTCGACGTCGGTCGAAGTGGACGACCAGGGCAACGTCATCACGACAGGGCAGGGCTCAAATACCTTGACCGGAATCGATGCCGCGCTGGCGCTCGCTAAGCATTATGGCGCGGTGTTGTTGACTGATGTCTCGGCGGATGTCGCTCCGGTTTCCGGCCAGGCGGTGAACTCCAAGGCCGTTAAGGCCGGCCTGGATTATGTGCGTGGTTTTTCGAGCGAGTTCTTGGGACAAGTCAAGGATATTTCCACGCCTTCGGTCGAAGCCATCTCGGCAAACCTCAATAACGGCATTGAGGTGTCGCTGGGCGATTCGAACGATATCGTCAAGAAGGAGCGCGTAGTCACCAAGCTGCTTTCGCAGGTAGAGGGCGTAACGTATATCAATGTGCGCTCTCCGGGTAACTATACATTTAGGAACGCTCCGACCTCGTAGCGCTGGTTGATGCTTTGTTGAGGGGCCATACCACGCCGTTTATCTGGTTTGTTTGGTTTTCACGGTCAATTATTTGACTGATACGTTCATAATGTGCAAACATAATACGGTTTACCTTTGCATTTACTTTCAACCTGAAGGTTAATGTGCGCAGGGGTCGACCCATGCTATGGCTATAACCTTTGTTCGGAGGACCGACATGCACGAGACAGAGATCAACAACTACCTTGCCGTCATTAAGGTGGTCGGCGTCGGCGGCGGCGGTACCAACGCGGTCAATCGAATGATCGAAGAGGGCATCCGCGGCGTCGAGTTTGTTGCCATCAACACCGATGCTCAGGCACTCGCGATCTCTGATGCCGATATCAAGGTGCACATCGGCACCGACCTTACCCGCGGCCTGGGCGCCGGCGCCAACCCCGAGGTTGGCCGCAAGGCTGCCGATGAGTCCCGCGACGACATTGCCGAGGCGCTCGCTGGCGCCGACATGGTGTTCATCACCTGCGGCGAGGGCGGTGGCACCGGTACCGGCGCTGCTCCCATCGTTGCCGATATCGCGATGAACGAGGTCGGTGCGCTGACCGTCGCCGTCGTGACCAAGCCCTTCACCTTCGAGGGCCGCAAGCGCAAGAAGAGCGCCGAGGAGGGCATTAAGACCCTCTCCGATTGCGTCGACACCATGATCGTCATCCCTAACGATAAGCTGCTCGACATCGCCGAGAAGAAGACCACCATGCTCGAGGCCTTTGCGATTGCCGATGGCGTCCTTTCCCAGGGCACCCAGGGCATCACCGACCTCATCACCGTCCCCGGTATTATCAACCTGGACTTCGCCGATGTTAAGACCATCATGAAGCAGGCCGGTACCGCCATGATGGGTATCGGTACCTCTTCTGGGGACACCCGTGCCGTCGACGCTGCCCAGCAGGCCATCTCCAGCCCGCTGCTCGAGAGCTCCATCGATGGCGCCACGCGCGTGCTGCTCTCCATCGCCGGTTCCAAGGACCTGGGCATCCAGGAGATCAGCGACGCCGCCGACGTTGTCGCCAACGCCGTCGACCCCGAGGCCAACATCATCTTCGGTACCGTTGTCGACGAGTCCCTGGGCGATCAGGTGCGTATCACCGTCATCGCTACGGGCTTCTCCGACTCCAACGTCAACCGTCAGGACGAGCTCTTTGCTGCTCAGCAGTCTCAGAGCAAGGCCGCTGCCTCCGCTGAGCCGCAGCGCACCGCTCCGGCCACCAGCCCGGCTCAGGCCGCTCCGACCCGCAACGTCGGTGGCACCGAGCTTCCAAACTTCGGCAACGATCAGTTCGAGCTTCCCGACTTCCTGAAGCGCGGTAGCTTCTAAGTCGTTCTTTGCATTGTTGCGCACAGGGGCGTGTCCGTATGGACGCGCCCTTTTTATTTCGACTTTGTAAACTAGAACCTCCAATCTCTTTACGTTCCCTTTACGATTGCCTCCAGCGCAGCAGGTATCCTTTTAGAGAAGTATGACAGCCGTATAAACGCGGGCTGTAGCGGCGATGCCGCGGTACTTGTGTTATTAGGAGGCTTTAGTATGGCAGCACGTGCGGACAAAGTTTCGCGTGTCGACCATGATGGAGTTACGTTGGTGGAGGGCGCGACATCCGATGTTCGCTTTGCCTTCACCGAGCGCGCCGGTGGCGTTTCCGAAGATGCGTACTCCTCACTCAACTTGGGCTCGCATGTTGGCGATGACCCCTTTGCTGTTCAAGAAAATCGTCGTCGTGCGCTCGAGGCTATGGGTGCCGCCGAGTGCGAGCACAACCTGCTCGTTCCCAATCAGGTCCATGGTGATCATATCGTTGCGGTGACCTCGAACGGCGCCGATGACCTTGAGGACGTTCGCGAGCAGATTGCCGAGGGCTGTGATGCCATCGTCTGCACGGCGCATAACGTGCCCGTGCTGCTCTGCTTTGCCGACTGCGTTCCCGTGGTGCTGGTGGCCCCCGGCGGATTTGCCGTGGTGCACTCCGGTTGGAAGGGCACGATTGCACGTATTTCCGCCAAGGCGTGCCAGGCGCTTTGCGATGCTGCCGGTTGCGATGCGAGCGACGTTTCCGCCTATATCGGCCCCCATATCTTGGGTGACGAATATGAGGTATCCCAGGAACTCATGGATCGCTTTGCCGCCGAGTTCTCTTGCATCGATGCGAATACCTCTCGCATGCTTGATCTTTCCGCTGCCATTCGCGAGGCGCTGGTAGATGTCGGTGTCGACGCGGATAATATCGTGGATACCCAGCTTTCGACCGTGCGTCAGAACGACCGCTTTTATTCCTACCGTAACGAGGACGGCACCTGTGGGCGCCATGCTGCGATCGGCGTGATGCTATGAGAAAGATCGTATCGGTTCTGAGCGCCGCTGTGCTTACGCTTACGCTGTGCGCCTGTTCTTCGGGATCTTCGACCTCTTCCATTACAGTGGCCGGCTCCACGACCTGCCTTCCTATCGCCGAGATTGCGGCCGAGGGCTTTAAGGAGGAGACCGGCATCGACGCGCTCGTTTCCGGTTTGGGTTCTTCCGCTGGGATCGAGGCCGTCAGCGCCGGCACGGCCGATATCGCCAGCTCCTCCCGTGGACTCAATGCCGACGAACAGGATCTGGGCCTGACTCCCATCGTCATTGCCCACGACGGTATTGCGGTCATCGTGAACGACGACAACCCCGTCGATAACCTCTCGACCGAGCAGCTCCGCGATATCTACGCCGGCAAGATTACCAATTGGAAAGAGGTCGGTGGCGAGGACCTGAGGATTCAGGTCATCAACCGAGACGAGGCGTCCGGTACGCGCGAGGCCTTCCGTACCATCGTGATGGATGGCACGCCGTTCGATCGCCGCTCGGCCGTTCTTTCGGGTACGGGCCAGGTGCGCGACGTGGTATCTCGTTCGCGTGGGGCCATCGGCTACATTTCGCTGGGCTTCGTCGATAGCCTCAACGCCAAGACCTCGGTCAAGGCCGTCTCGGTCAATCATATTGAGGCGTCCGAGAAGACGGTCGCGAGTGGCGGCTATCCCATCTCGCGCGACCTTTACTTCTTTGTGAAGGGTGTGCCTTCGCAGCAGGCGCAGGATTACATCGACTATGTGACGTCCGAAAAGATGGACAAGCAGATTCGCGAGGCGGGCTTTATTCCCGTCACCAACGACGAGAAGGGGAGTGAGTAGCATGGAAGCACAGGAAAACTCCCAGACTGAGCAGAATGTTCAGACGCCCAAGAAGCGCGAGCTGGCGCTCGTATCGCGCAGTACCTATATCAAGGAGAAGGCGCTGCAGTGGATCTTCTTTGCCTGCGCGTTCTTGGCGGTCGTTACCGTCATCCTGATTTTTGTCTTTACCACGTACTCGGCGCTGCCCGTCTTTACTGACATCGGTCTGGCTGACTTCTTTAGCTTTACGTGGGCGCCTTCCGAGGGCCACTACGGCATCTTGTCGCTGCTTGCTGGCTCGGGTCTGGTGACCGTCGGTGCGCTCGCCATGGGCGTGCCGCTGGGCGTGGGTACGGCCGTTTACCTGGTCGAGATTGCCAGCAAGCGCGTGCGCAAGCTCATCAGCCCCGCCGTTGACCTGCTGGCGGGCATACCCTCCATCATCTACGGCTTCTTTGGCATGATCATCATCCGCCCGTTTATCGCACAACTGACCGGCGGCCTTGGTTTTGGTGCGCTGACGGCGTGGTTTGTGCTCGCCATCATGATCGTCCCTACCATCACCACGCTCACCATCGATGCTCTCAATTCCATTCCCATGGGCATTCGCGAGGCATCGTATGCCATGGGCGCCACAAAGTGGCAGACCATCTATAAGGTCGTGCTACCTGCCGCGAAGCTGGGTATCGTTGATGCCATCGTGCTGGGTATGGGCCGTGCCATCGGCGAGACCATGGCCGTGCTCATGGTCGTAGGTAACGCCCCGGTTATTCCCGACAGCATTGCGAGCCCCATCTCGACGCTCACGAGCCAGATTGCGCTCGACATGAGCTATTCCTCGGGTCTGCACCGCTCGGCGCTGTTCGGCATGGGTGTGGTCCTGTTTATCATCTCCGCCACGCTGGTGGGTATCGTTCGTCTGATTTCCAAGAAGAAGAGGGGGTAGGCTATGTCCGATTCCGTTGACACGACGGTCGATACGACCTCGTCGCGCGAGCGCATCAAGCGTGCCCTTTCCCACGGCAAGAAGGGCCGCATCAACAAGGACCTGTCCAACAAGATCATGCTTGGCGTGTTTCGTGCCGCTGCCTACATCACCACGCTGGTGCTGGTCGCTATCATCGCCTACGTGGTCATCAACGGCCTGCCACACATCTCGCTCGACTTTATCTTCGGTTGGCCCCAGGGCGTCAACGCCGAGGGCGGAATTTGGCCCACGATCGTCTCGACCGTCTACGTGACGGCGCTCGCCATGCTTATCTGCACGCCGATCGCTGTGCTGGCAGCCGTCTATCTGGCCGAGTACGCCAAGCAGGGCAAGGTCGTCGAGCTCATTCGCTACGCTGCTGACGCTTTGGCCTCGGTGCCCTCCATCGTTATGGGCCTGTTTGGCTACGCCTTGTTTGTCGAGGCTATGGGCCTGGGCCTTTCGATGGTCTCGGCCGCTCTGGCGCTCGCGCTCTTGATGCTTCCCATCGTCATGCGCACCACCGAAGAAGCCATTCGCGCCGTTCCGCGCTATATCCGTTGGGGCGCGTACGGCCTGGGCGCTACCAAGTGGCAGGTCGTCTCCAAGATCGTGCTTCCTTCGGCCTTTGGCCGCATTGCCACGGGCATCGTCCTTGCCATCGGCCGTGCCATCGGCGAGACCGCCGTGGTGCTCTACACCATGGGCCAGGCCATCAATCTACCTATTTCGCCGCTCGATTCCGGTCGTCCCATGACCGTTCACCTGTACCTGCTTGCCAACGACGGCATCAACATGAACGCAGCCTACGGCACCGCGCTCTTGCTGATGGTGATCATTTTGGCCTTCAACCTGTTTGCGCGCTTCCTGTCGCGCAAGCGTCGCTAGTTAAGGAGTCCCATGTCCGTTTATCAGTCCGCTCCCGCGTTGGAGCAAGCGGCCATTACGGCCAAGGATTTCAACTTTTGGTACGGTGACTTTCATGCGCTGACGGGGCTTGACCTCAACATCGCCAAAAACGCCATCACCTCCTTCATTGGCCCTTCGGGCTGCGGCAAGTCGACGTTTTTGCGCTGCATCAACCGCATGAAAGACCTGAAAGAGCGCACGCGCGTCGAGAGCACCATGCCGCTCGACCGCAACGATATCTATGCCGAGGGTGGCGATCCGGGCGATCTCCGGCGTCGCGTGGGCATGATCTTTCAGCAGCCCAACCCGTTTCCCAAATCCATCTACGAGAATGTCGCCTTTGGCCCTCGTCTGCAGGGCGTGACTAGCAAAAGCGACCTCGATGACATCGTGGAAGAATCGCTCAAGCGCGCCAACCTCTGGAAAGAGGTATCCAATCAGCTCAACAAGGATGGTTTGGCGCTCTCGGGCGGTCAGCAGCAGCGTCTGTGCATCGCGCGCGTGCTTGCGGTGCAACCCGATGTCCTCCTGATGGACGAGCCCTGCTCCGCCATCGACCCCACTTCCGTCTCTAAGGTCGAGGATCTGATGGCCGAGCTGGCGCCCGAGATGACGATTATCATCGTCACGCATTCAATGCAGCAGGCAGCTCGTATCAGTGACTACACCGCGTTCTTCTTGCAGGAAGTTGCCGGCGAGCCCGCTACGCTCATCGAGTATGGTCAAACCGACGCGATCTTCACCAGCCCGGTGGACTCGCGGACGGAAGACTATATCACCGGCCGCTTTGGCTGATCGGTGCGACTAGTCCCAAGCCGATCGGATCTGGTCCGGTGCGTATTCACTGTGCGGGCGGCATGACCGCACCCAACTGATTGGAGTGAACCATGCGCAAACTGTTTTCCCGTCAGCTCATCGAGGCCCGTCACGAGATGCTGAGCATCTACGAGGCCGTCGATCTGGCCCTCCACGATGCCGTGAAGGCCTATGTGACCGACGACCGCAAGCTCGCCACCAAGACCAAGAAGCGTACGCTTTCGATTGACGCACGCTGCGCCAACCTGGAGGCCGTCTGCTACAACCTGATTGCCACGCAGTCACCGGTCGCCTCCGACTTCCGCTTGCTGCAGACGATCATCTACGTCGACTTTAACCTGCAGCGCATGACCGATAAGGTTCGCCAGATTTGCCGCGCCACGCGTCATATGATCAAGGCCGACATCTCGCTGCCCAAGGAGCTTGTCGGCACGGTCGAGGCCGAGGCTGAGGCCGTCTACCAGGTGCTGGGCTCTTCGCTTTCTGCGCTCGTCACCAACGACATGTCCATCATCTGCAACTTGGCCGTCGAGGACGAGCCAGTGCACGCCGCCTACGAGAAGTTCTTCCGCACCTTTAACCGCATGGACACGGGCGATTTTATGGACGACGACAGCAACTATGACGACCTGCGCCGCGCCATCATGGTATCGCGCTATCTCGATCGCATCGCCTCGATTTCCATCGATGCCGCCTGCCGTCTGACCTTCCTGTTGACCGGACAGCGTATGACTGCCGGTGATATCGCCTGCACTGATGAGGATGAGCTCGAGAGCATGCGCGTGCCTTCGGGCGAGGGTGTTATCATGAGGCCCGCCGTCGATGCACGCTACGTTGCCAAGGTGCCCGTTAACGAGGTCAGCGAGGGTCTTCGCTACCTGCTCGATCATCTTGAGGATGAGGACGATGGCGAGGACGACGAGGAGTAAGTAACCCCGTTCGTCGAAAGATTGTAAATACCTAAGTGAGCGCGGCCTTGCACATGCGGGGCCGCGCTCTTGCGTTAGCATGGGACTACTTGTTTGGCTGTCAGCGGAGGCGATTGGCAATGGATAACTATTTGGACTTGATGCGCGCTCGCCGCGAGCAGATTCTGGAACGTTTTTATGCGGCGCTCGATCGCGCGGGCCGTCCCCACGACGCCGCGCGCCTCATTGCCGTGTCCAAGACCGTTGGTGTCGATGAGGCCGTTGCCGCCATCCAGGCGGGGTATCGCCATTTTGCCGAGAATCGCCCGCAGGAGCTGGTTCGCAAGCTCACAGGTTTGGCGGAGCATCCGGAGCTGCCCGAGGTGCGCTTCGATATGATCGGCAACCTGCAGACCAATAAGATCAATGCGGTGCTGGGCTCAGCCGAGCTGATTCACTCGGTGGGTTCGCTGCATCTGGCGCAGGCGATCTCGAGCCGTGCTGCCCGCAAGATTGAGGCAGGCGAACTCGCCGGCCCCCAGCGTGTGCTCATTGAGGTCAATGTGAGTGGTGAGGAGTCGAAGGGAGGCTTTTCGCCCGATGAGATTCGCGCCGCCGCGGGTGAGCTTGCGGAACTTGAGGGAATTTGCGTACAGGGGCTTATGACTATGGCGCCCCGGGGGAATAAGGATGTGGCACGCCGCACCTTTGCGGGGCTTCGTGAGCTGAGGGATGAGCTGGAGGCGGCGCATCCCGATTTGAACCTGCCTGAGCTTTCCTGCGGCATGAGCGAAGACTTTGAGCCTGCCCTTGAGGAGGGCTCTACGCTCGTTCGCCTGGGCAGGGTAGTATTTAGCCCGGAGTTTGCAGTAAAATAAGGCTCTGAAGTGCGCACTGATTATCGGGGCGCCTGCACTAAACCGCGAGAGGACACAACCATGGGCTTCCTTGACGAGATTAAAAATAAGATGCACCTGGGCGGCCAGCAGGGTTACGACCAGGGTTATGGCCAGGACGACGACTACGGCTACGATGATGGCTATGACGATGGCTATCAGGGCAACGGCTACAGCGGTGCTTCGGGCGAGGGCTTCTACACCCAAGACGAGCCGAGCAACGGCCTGCTTGGTCAGACGCGCCGTGGTGAAGCTGAGTCGGTTGCCGTGTATACACGCTCCGGGCAGCTGGTCGGCGATGACTCCCGCCATGCCACGACGTATAACCCGCCTTCGCGCTCGCAGGACAGTGTTGCGAGCGGTTATCGTCCTGGTGCCTATGACACGCCGTCGAGCTACGCCGAGAACACCCGCGCCCGTGCCGCCGCTGCGCCTGCGCCTGCACCGAGCGATGCCTCGGCCTATGCGAGCAATATCATCAACGCCACACCGCAGCTGCCGGCCTATGTCCTGCGCCCCGAGAGCTATGACGACGTGGAGACCGTGGTGCGCCGCGTTCGCACCAAGCAGCCTGTCGCACTGATTTTTGTGGGCGTACGCACCGAAGTTGCCAAGCGCGTCTTGGACTTCTCTTACGGCTTTGCCTGCGGTCTGGGTGCCACGGTCAAGGAGGTGGGCGACCGCGTGTTCATGGTGCTGCCCGCCGGTTGCGAGGTCAAAGATTCCGATCTCAAGAAGCTTCGTGCGGACGGCTACCTTAAGTAAAGACAAGACGAGGAGATTCCCATCAACATCTACACTATCGTCCAGCTGGTCAACACGCTGTTCAACTTCTATTCTACGCTCATTGTCGTCTACTGCTTTATGACGTGGATTCCCATGAAGCAGGGTGGTTTGCTTCAGGATATTGCCGCGGTGCTTGATAGCGTGTGCGGTCCGTGGCTCAACCTGTTCCGTCGTTTCATCCCGCCGATGGGCGGTATCGATTTTTCGCCGGTCGTTGCGATTATTGCGTTGCAGTTGGTGCAGAGGCTGGTTCTGCAGCTTCTTATAGGTATACTCGTGTAGAACTGACTTAGTAACTTACGTCGGGCGTGTAGCGCCGAGGCGATGAAAAAGGAGACTTGTTATGGCTATTACCCCTGCAGACATCCAGGCTCAGACTTTCTCTGAGGCCAAGCGTGGCTACGATCCTGCCGAGGTCGACGTCTTCTTGGAGACGCTGTCCTCCGAGGTTGACGCTATGCTCGCTAAGATCGTCGACCTTAAGGGTCGTCTGACTGCTACCGAGCAGCAGCTTGCCGATGCGCAGGCTCAGCTTGCCCAGGCTCAGGATGCCACCGCCCAGGCCGTTCCTGCCGCCCCCGTGGCTGCTCCCGCCCCTGACTTCTCCGCTCAGGAGCGCCAGATTTCCGCTGCCCTGATCGCTGCCCAGCAGACCGCTGAGACCATCGTCAACGATGCCAATGAGAACGCTGAGCGTATCCGCAACGAGGCTGACGCCAAGGCACGCGAGGTTATCCGCCAGGCTCTGACCGAGAAGCAGGCCGAGCTTGAGGAGATCGATCGTCTCAAGGCTTCCCGTGAGGAGTTCAAGGCCGAGTACCTCAAGCTCATCCAGCACTTCATGGACGATGCCCAGAACTCCTTCCCGGCCGACCTCATGGCCTCCACGCCGGTCGGTTCCGCCGCTTCTCCTGCGGTGACTGTTCCCGCCGAGCCGCTGCCCGTCGCTGACCCGGTTGTCCCCGTGGCCGATCCCTTCGCCCCGATCGACAACTTCGCTGCCGACGACCTGGACTAACATTCGGCCTGCAATTTAGTGCCTAGTAAGGACCCGCAGCTTGCGGGTCCTTTTTTATGACTGTGCCGGGGCGCGCAACATAAAAAACCGAGCCCTGCACATAGTGGCGCAAAACTCGGCGAACGGGTGAGCGGTCAAGGGTAGGTTTTAGGGCGTGTCCCAAAAATCTACTTGAGGAGGAAGTCGGAGAGGGGAATGGTGCGGACCTCGCGATGCTCGGGATCGGCGATGTGGTCGGCAGGATAGCCACAGACGAGCATGTGATAGGGATAGACGCCCTTGGGCAGATTGAACTGCTCCTGTGCCACCTCAGGCTTAAAATGGCATACCCAGCACGTTCCCAGGCCTTGCTCGGTGGCCTCCATCATCATCTGATCGCACACGATGGACGTATCGATTTCACTGGAATTCATCTGGTCATACGGGCGCACCCAAGCATCATCGGTAACGCTGCAAATAAGGAAGACAAGCGGAGCCCCAAAGATAGACCCATCACGAGCAAACCGAGGCTGACAAGCAGCAGCCTTCTCCAGAAGCTCAGGCGTATCCAATACCATCACACGGGTTGGATGATTATTACAAGCAGAAGGAGCAATACGCCCAGCCTCAACAATGGCATCCAGCACAGCCTGCTCAACAGGACGGTCCTCAAACGAACGACAAGAATACCGACCACGAGCCAGATCCAAATAGCCCATACGAGCCCTCCAACAATTAAAAATCAAACAAACCCAAAGTAACCCAAACAGTACCCAAAGCAGCAATCAGTCAAACGATCATCGAGGGCCAAAGTGTCCGAACGGATACCAAAGGTCCCTTCAGCCAAACCCCCATTGCGCTATGGCTATCAGCCAAAGTTCCCAATGGTGGTACGTAAGGCGAAGGGCCGGCACCTGTTTACTTTCGAACGACTCTGCCATGCAGCCGGAGTGAGAAAGCAAACAGGTGCCGGCCCTTCGCCGCCGGGACACATACCCCCAATTAACTGTTCTTCATGACAATCGAATCCACGACATCGGCCACATTCTCGCAGCAGTCGGCGCAGTACTCCAGGAAGGCGTAGACGTCACGCCAAGCGATGACCTCGAGCGGATCCTTGCCGTTAACGTGCAGGTTGCGCATGGCGTTGATGTAGAGCTCGTCGGCCTCGGACTCGATGGTGTTGATCTGGATGACCAGCTCGCGCAGCGTTTTGGACTTGCGGTAGTTGGGAAGCTCGACCATCAGGTCTTTCATGGCGCGGCAGGCGTCAGTCACCTTGTGGGCGATGACGATGGCGTCGGGATGGATGCTCTGAATGTTGGTGAAGTAGACGCGCTGCACGACGCCCTCAATACGGTCGAGCACGGTGTCGAGCGCGCAGCTCATCAGATCCAGATCCTCGCGCTCGAGCGGGGTGATAAAGGCGGTGAGCAGGGCGTCTTCGAGCTCGTGGTGCTTCTTGTCTGCCGCATGCTCAATCGCATGCATCTTATTGAGCATGTCGTGAATCTGCGCGGGATCGAAGTTCTCAAAAATCTGGGTAAGCAGCTCGGCGGCCTGGACGGCGAGGTCGGCGCAGGCGACGTAGTTGTCAAAGTAGAACGAATCGGGTTTCTTAGCCATGGGTGGGTCCTTTCGAGGCGAAGACGGGTGGGCGAAGTGTTGCG
This sequence comes from uncultured Collinsella sp., assembly GCA_905212545.1. Classification (GTDB taxonomy): domain Bacteria; phylum Actinomycetota; class Coriobacteriia; order Coriobacteriales; family Coriobacteriaceae; genus Collinsella. Next base: position 47,363 of record CAJMEW010000008.1, on the reverse strand, counting down.
GTCCAGATGGACGTTCGGTTTGACTAGAGGAACATCATGAACAGCTTGGCCATGACAAAGCTGATGAGTCCGCAGGCGGGGAAGGTGAAGAACCAGGTGAACATCATGTCCTTGACGACGCCGAAGTTGATGGCCGAGAGGCGCTTGACGGCACCGACGCCCATGATGGCGCAGGTCTTGATGTGTGTGGAGGACACGGGGATGCCGGTAAGGGTGGCAAGCAGCAGGTTCGCGGCGCCCGCGAGGTCGGCGGAGAAGCCCTGATACTTCTCGAGCTTAACCATGCTCTGGCCGACGGACTTTATGATGCGCTCGCCGCCGACGCTGGTGCCGATACCCATGGTGGCCGAGCACAGCAGCATAATCCAGATGGGGATGCCGGCATCGCCGACGCTGGTCTGGCCGTTTGCGAAGGCCACGCCTAAAAAGAGCACGCCGATGAACTTCTGTCCATCCTGCGCGCCGTGCATAAAGCTCATGGCCGCAGCGCTCGCGATCTGAGCGTATTTAAAGAAGACATTGGCACGTCGCCTGTTGGCGGCGGCGAAAAGAATCGAGACGAGTTTGCACAGGACCCAGCCCATGACAAAGCCCAGGCCGATGGAGAGCGCCAGGCCGTAGATGACCTTCATCCACTCGTGGACGTTGACGCTGTTCGCGCCGCCGAGGGCGATAGCGGCACCGGTCAGGCCGGCGATAAGGCTGTGGCTTTGCGAGGTGGGGATGCCAAAACGCGACGCTGTGGCGCCGTAGACGACGATGGAGAACAACGCCGCGCAGAGGCACGCGAGCGCCATGGTGCTGTTTCCGCCAAAGTCGACGATATGTGAGATGGTGTTGGCGACGCTCGCATTAAAGTGCGTCATGATGAGCACGCCGAGGAAGTTGAATGCGGCGCTCATGAGAATGGCGGCGCGGGCGGGCATGCAACGCGTAGTGACGCAGGTCGCGATGGCGTTGGGCGCGTCGGTCCATCCGTTGACGAAGATGGCGCCCAACGCGAGGATCACGGTGACGGCAAGGACTGGGTTCGACACAATTTGGCCGAGGAAGGTTGAGAACGTTACGTCCATATATGGGCTTTCTCGAAGTTTGCAGGCACGTTACAAAAACATGATAAATCGTATCACCTCCTGCGGGTTTCTTTACCGAGTTCTGATGTGAGAAGTGGATTTTTTGGCACTAAAATTGAAGATTAGTCCTGTTGACCGCGGGTATTCTTTTTGCTAACACGCCATGAGGACGCGTGTGCGCGCTCCAACACCCCAAAACCACAGTCTGTTCGCTTTACAACATGCAAACATGCGTTCGATAATAGGAGACATGGAATATCGACAGACAGATGGCAAAACTCGGCGCGTGCACAAGCAGTATGTGGACGTCGTGGCTCGCATCCTCGCGGGCGGACAAGTCGTGCCGGTTACCGTCTGCTGGGTCGACGGTCGTTGCTTTACGATTGACGAGATTGTCTCGTCCACGGGCTTTGGCTTAACGGTTCACGGCATTCGTACGGCAACCTATAAGGTGCGTTTTGGCGGGCACGCGACCGAGTTGTATCTGGAGGACCAGGCGCGTGAACGACCAGATGGCTCGCAGGCCCATCTGATGCGTTGGTGGGTGTGGGCATTCGACCGTACGCTCGAGGGCGAGCGCCGTAGGTAAGGACGTATGGCATTCGGGTACAATGACAGGAATCTTGTCAGCTACTGCGCCGTTATTTGTGGCGCTTTTTGAAAGGACGAACCTATGAACGATATCCAGGGCTATCAGAACGGCCCCGTCGAGAGCGGTGCAAGCCACGCCAAGGAGATGTCGCCGCGCGCGTACAATCTCACCATGTCTGCCCTGATCTTCTTGGGCTTTTGCGCCATGGGCGCCGGCGCCTACTTTACGAGCACCATGTCGTTTGCGCGCATGATGATGAGCGGCGCCGCCTTGCCGCTGGTCTTTGGCTCGTTTATTTTGACCATCGTCGGCATGGTTATGATGTCGGCTGCTGCCAGCAAACAGTCCGTGGGCCTGTCCCTTGTGGGCTACGTAATCTTTGCGAGTACCTTTGGCCTGACCGCGTCGTTTGGCCTTGCCAACTACGACCTGCCCACCATCAACACTGCCTTTATCGCCACGGCCGCCATCACCTTTGTCTTTGGCGCCTTGGGCGTGACGTTCCCCAAGTTTTTCCAGCGCGTATATGGCATCGGTTTTGGCATTCTGCTCGCCACTATTCTGGTTGAGATCGTGCTGATGTTCATGGGCGTCTCGCAGACCATCACCGACCTGATCGTGATCGTGGTGTTCGCCGGCTTTATTGGCTACGACACCTATGTTGCCACGACAGTGCCGCCTACACTGCCCAACGCCGTGCTTATGGCCTCTAACCTGTTCGTGGATATTATCAACGTGTTCCTGCGCATTCTGAACATCCTCGGCCGTCGCGACTAGTGGCGAATTGCGGCGGTGCTTGCCGTGCATGCAAATCGATGCGAAAGGCGGTCCTTCGGGGCCGTCTTTTTTGTACGCGGCGGGGTATCATGGATGGGAAAAGCCGATAGCGGCAGAGACCGAGAAAGGTGACCACTTATGGCAGACGTCGACAACAGGAACCGTAACCGCAGGTCCAACCGAGCGGGTCAGCCCAATCCCAAGCGCGAGGCCCGTGCCAAGGCCGCCGAGCGTCACGTGGCAACTGTGTCCGAAGCGTGCGCCAAGGATATCGAGCGTTCGCTTGCCGGTGTTCGCGAGTTTGACGGTATGCCTGCCGGCTTTGTCTCGGCGATGAAGGCCAAGGTTCAGAGTGCTGTGGTCGCCGAAGAACAGGTTGCCGAGGACGTCGAGGGCGCGGAGGCTGCCGAGGTCGAGGCAGCGTCTGAGCCCGTCGAGGAAATCGCTGAAGCTGAGTCCGCGCCTGCAGAGGAGCCCGCTCCGGTTCTGCCCGAGGTCACCGTGCTCGATGCCTCCGCCACGCGGGCCATCCTGGACAACGGTCGTGGCTATGCGCAGTTCTGCGACATGGCCGTGCTCGCCTTTGCCTCGTTCACCAACCCGGGCGGTGGCTATATTCAGGGTTATCTGGGCCAGGAGGCCACGCTGTGCGCCGATTCGTATCTGTACAACGTTCTCGATAAGCAGCGCAAATGGTACGGCGAGAACCGTCGCCGCAACATCAACTGCGAGCTTTACCGAAACCGTGCGCTGGTGGTGCCTGCGGTGCGCTTCGACCGCAACCACGTGCATGCATACGCCGACGTGATCGTGGCCGCCGCGCCCAACGTTAAGCGCGCCCGCCAGGAGTATCGCGTGAGCGACGATGCTCTGCTGGATGCCCTGCACGACCGCATTCGCTTTGTGCTTGCCATCTGCGACGAGCTGGGTCGCGAGAAGCTCGTACTGGGTGCTTGGGGCTGCGACAACAACGGCTTTGACGCAGAGGCCGTGGCCGAGCTCTTCCGCAAGGAGCTCGCGTCGGGCGACTTTAAGGTCAAGCAAGTCTTCTTTGCCGTGCCTTCTACGCGCTGGGATGAGGATTTTGCCAAGTTCGAGCACGTGCTGGCAAACTTCCCCGAGCGCAACGAGGAGTCCTATGCCCAGGTTGCCGCTCGCGCTGCGGCAGCTCACGCCGCCGAGCAGGCCCAGGCTGCTACCGAGGATGATGAGGACGAGGACGATTGGCGCAAGTACCTGTAATCGGTACGTGCTGACAGATAGGTCGAGCCGACGGGAGAGGCTGCTTCCGTCGGCTTTTTACTGAGCGAGGGGCTTACGATGAAAAACGTTCTATGCTTTGGCGACAGCAACACCTATGGTTACGATCCGGCGGGCATGCGCGACGGCACCGCGGTGCGCTATGCGCAGGATGTGCGCTGGTGCGGCGTGGCCCAACGTGACTTAGGCGAGGGCTGGCATGTAATTGAAGAAGGCCTCAACGGCCGCACGACGGTACGCGACGACATGTGCCATCTGGACACCAATCTTAACGGCATCCGCGCACTTCCGATGCTGCTCGAGGCCCATAAGCCGCTGGACGCCATTGTGATCATGCTGGGCACCAACGACTGTAAGACGGTCTTTAACGTGACAGCTTCCGATATCGCCCGTGGCGCCATGGCGCTGATTCGCGCCGTCCGCGCGTTTCCGTGGACCGACGCTGCGCCTTGTCCGCGCATTCTGCTGATGGCGCCTATCAAGATTAAGCCGCAGATCGCCGACGTATATATGACCGATTTTGACGAGCATTCCGTAGAAGCCTCGGAACATTTTGGTGAGTACTACGCGCATGTGGCTGAGCAGTTTGGCTGCGACTTTTTGAATGCCGCCGACTTTGCCGAGCCGGGCGATATCGACTATCTGCATATGATGCCCGAAAGTCATGAGAGCCTGGGTCACGCCGTGGCAGCCAAGCTCCAAGAGATGCTCGGTGAGTAGCGCGACCCCAAACCACCGCAAAGGTGCCTGTCCCCTTTGCGGTGGTTTGGGCTGCGAATCTTAATACTGCCACATGTGGCTGACGGGGCCGGAGCCTTTGCCCATGTCAAAGCCGGCGGCGAGAGCGCCGGTTAGGTAGGCCTTGCCGGCGTTGACGGCGTCGGCAAGTTCCATGCCCTGGGCCAGCGCGCAGGCGATGGCGGACGAAAGCGTACAGCCGGTGCCATGTGTGTTGTCGGTCTCGATGCGCTTGTGGCGGAACCACGTGGTGAGCGGATCGCCCAGGTGGTTACCCTCGTCATCGAGCGGCGCGGGCTCTGCTAGCACATCGTTGGCCTCGTTGACAAAATGCCCGCCCTTAACGAGGGATGCACAGCCAAAGCGGCGAGTGAGGAGCATGGCGGCGTTTTGTTGCGTGCGCTCGGAATCGACTTCGTAGTCGAGCAGCGCCATGGCCTCGGGAATGTTGGGCGTGATGACGGTCGCCAGCGGGAACAGGCGACGCGTAAGCGCTTCGGCGGCGTCCTCTGCGATCAGACGAGCGCCCGAGGTGGCGACCATAACGGGGTCGACTACCACGTTTGTCGCGTTCCAAGCGCTCAGGCGGTCGGCGATAACATCGATAATCTCGGCAGAGGAAACCATGCCAATCTTGACGGCGTTGGGGCGGATATCGTCAAAAACGGCATCGATCTGCGCCGCGACGATATCTGGCGAGATATCCTGCACGGCGGTGACGCCCAGTGTGTTTTGCGCTGTGATGGCGGTGATGGCCGTCTCGGCATACAGACGGTGCGCCGTGATGGTCTTAATGTCTGCCTGAATGCCGGCGCCACCGCTGGAATCGGATCCTGCGATGGATAGAACGGCGGGTACTTTACTGCGATCCATGTTCGCTCCCTTGTCCGGTCGGATTCAAATGGGTCTTTTACCCCGCATTATAAAGATGCCCGGGTCGGCTGTATTCCGAACCCGGGCGGGCGATGCAATCTTTACGCAAATGTAAGCAATTGTTCACAAGTCAACAATAGACGGGCGTTGCAGCAGGCATGCTGGATTGCCTCGTAAAGGCTAATCCTCCATGCCAAGATCGATCGTCGTGCCCTCGAACACCTTGTTGACGGTGCGGACGGCGCACATCTTGCCGCACATGGTGCAGGTGCCCTCGGTGGCGGCGGGGGATTCCTCGTAGCGCTTCTTGCCCGTAATCGGGTCGAGCGCACACTTCCACATGGCATCCCAGTCGAGCTTGCGGCGCGCCTGGCCCATCTTGTCGTCCATGTCTCGGGCGTGCGGCACCTTCTTTGCGATATCGGCGGCGTGCGCGGCAATCTTAGTGGCCATGAGGCCGTCGAGCACGTCTTGGGCGTCGGGCAGGCACAGGTGCTCGGCCGGCGTCACGTAGCACAGAAAGTCGGCGCCGGAGCTCGCGGAGATGGCGCCGCCGATGGCTGCGGTGATGTGGTCGTAACCCACGCCGATATCAGTCACCAACGGCCCGAGCACATAGAACGGGGCGTTGTGGCACAGGCGCTTCTGCAGCTTCATATTGGCGGCGATCTCGTCGAGCGCCATGTGGCCCGGACCCTCGACCATAACCTGGACGCCGGCGGCCCAGGCGCGCTTGCACAGCTTGCCCAGCTCAATCATCTCGGCGGTCTCGGTGGCATCGTTGGAGTCGTAGAGGCAGCCCGGGCGGCAGGAGTCGCCGAGCGAGATCGTCACGTCGTACTCGTGGCAAATCTCGAGCAACTCGTCGTAGAACTCATAGAACGGGTTCTCGTTACCGGTGACCTCCATCCAGCCAAACAGCAGCGAGCCGCCGCGGCTCACGATGTTCATCAGGCGGCCGGTCTCCTTAAAGGTCTTGGTGACCGACTTGTTGATGCCGCAGTGGATGGTCATAAAGTCCACGCCGTCCTCGGCGTGCGCGCGCACGACTTCGAACAGGTCGTCCTTGGTAAGCTTGACCAGCGGCTTTTCCATGTAGCCGATGGCGTCGTACATGGGAACGGTGCCCACCATGAGCGGCGTCTCGTCGATGAGCTGCTGGCGGAACTGGCGCGTCTTGCCCGAGTTGGAGAGGTCCATGATGGCGTCGGCGCCAAAGTCCTCGGCAATCTTGACCTTCTTCCATTCCTCGGCGGCATCGGCTTTGTCGCCCGAGATGCCCAGGTTTACGTTGACCTTGGTGGACAGGCCCTCACCGACACCAAAGGCGCGCATGCCCTTTTTGATGTGCACGATGTTGGCGGGAATGGCGATGCGTCCGTCGGCCACACGCTCGCGGATGTACTCGGGGTCGCGATGCTCGCGCTCGGCGACTTCCTTCATCTGCGGCGTGATCTGCCCGGCGCGGGCGAAGTCGATTTGCGTGACGAGCTTGGGCTCGGTCTGTGTGCTCATTGGCACGGCTCCCTTCGTTGGCATTACCCATATCAGGTTTGCGGGTCAGGGCGGGCGCGCCCAGTCTCAGCCTGCCGTCTTGTCCTACAAGCTCCCCATTATGTCATGGGCTCAAGTATAGCCTGAATGGGTACGATTGGGCCAACGAGCGTGCCTGTGGGGAGGCGAACATGGAAGACAAGCATCTATATCGAGAGACGCAATGGGATGTATCGGCCGAGGAAAGCCGCGCGCACCATGGCCTTGTCGCGATTGGTTTTGCGGTGCTTGCCGTGCTGGTGATTGCCTTTTGTATCTGGACGTTTGGCGGTCGCGGCGGCGCTGCCTGGGAGTTCGAGGCTGATGATAGCCTACCGATCATGACGGTGAAGGTCGCTGGCGGTAACACGGTGGCAGCTCCCGGCGACTATTGGTATCCGTGCGATGGATTTGTTCAGCTGCAGCTAAGCGGTGGTTCCATTCCTGGTGAAGAGATCGAGCGCGTGACCTTCGATGCGTCGCTTAAGACGCTGTCAGTCGAGCTCAAAGATAAAGGGGATGTGCCCACGACGATGGATATCGCACTGACGGAATGGCGTCTTGAGCCTCCGTCGGGTGTTACGGTGTCCGAGGTGGAGCATGTCAAGATTACCTATCAGGACGGCTCGACAAATGAAATTGCCAAAGCCGACGGCTTGGCGGAATAAACGCCGTGCCTAGGCAGCACATTCAAAAGTAGCAGCGGTCCTACAAGGCCTGTTCGTTCAGGAAGACCAAAGTGTTTTTATTTGAAAGCTCGGGAAAGTGGCGATAACCAACGTCGAACGCGGTGAGTTCGCCTACATCCTCGAGCTTGTTTTCTGCCATCCAGCGCACCATGGAGCCGCGTGCCTTTTTGCTGGCGGTCGAGCGCTGGATGGGCTTGCCGTTGCGGATGCCTTCGCCAAAGAGGCATGTGACGGCTGTGGCGTCGCCCGCGAGGTGGGGCAGAACGGCTTTGGCGTATTCCGCGCTGGCGAGGTTGACGATCGTAGCGTTGGAGCCTGCCGGAGCGATAGCCCGTGCGAGCTTGTCGCCCCAAAACGCGTAGAGGTCTCGGGCGCCGTCGACGACAAGCTTCGCGCCCATCTCCAGCCGATACGGTTCAACGGCATGAAAGGGGCGTACGCATCCGTAAAGGCCCGAGAGGATCCAGAGATGGTTTTGCAGCCAGTCGAGCTGTGCGGCATCCATGACCTCGGGCGCCATGCTTTGGTATTGGATGCCGTGGTAGGACATGACGGCGGGGGGGATTCGACGCGCGATATCGGGGTCGGCGAGGTCGGCATCGCTCAGGACGGGCATAAATTCGTGAAGCGTATCCAGGCACGTTGTAAGCAGCCTGTCGCTCACGTTCCAAAGGGCCTGCAGGCCGCCGCTGCCTTCATTCCGCTCGATATCTAGCAGTGCGCGGTGGAGGCGAGCTGTCTCGCGCACAAAGGGTGGAATGCCCAGGACTTCAAAAGCATCTTGGGCCGCGCGCATTTGCTTGGCGGGCGAAATGATGACCTGCAGCATAGACTCTCCTCTGCCAAAAAAGAAGTTGCGGTGGAATACGGTCTGTTTTGGCCGTGTATGGGCCAGTTTAGTCCGTATTTCACCGCAAGTTATAAAGGGCTGGTTAGGCGCGCTCGAGGAAGGCCTTGTAGCCGCGGTAGGCCTCGTAGATGTCGGCCTTGTTGGCGACCTCCCACAGGGCGTGCATGGACAGGACGGCAACGCCGGAGTCGATGACGTTCATACCGTACTTGGCCATGATGTAGGCGATGGTGCCGCCGCCGCCTGCATTGACGCGGCCGAGCTCGCAGGTCTGGAAGTCCACGCCGGCCTTGTCCATGATGTCGCGGACGAGGGCCACGTACTCGGCGTCGGCGTCGTTGGAGCCGCCCTTGCCGCGGCTGCCCGTGTACTTGTTAAAGCACAGGCCGCGACCCATGAAGGCTGCGTTCTTGGTCTCGAACTTGCCGGCGTAGCCCGGGTCGAAGCCGGCGGACACGTCAGAGGAGAGCATACGGCTGTGGGCGAGTGCACGGCGCAGAACCAGTGGGCTATCCTCGCCGGCGAGCGTCATGATCTCGGCGACGGTGTTCTCGAAGAAGCGGCTCGTCATGCCGGTGGCACCCACGGAGCCGATCTCCTCCTTGTCGACGATGAGCGTGATGCTCGTGCGCTCCACGTTTGCGACGTCGATCTGGGCAAGCATAGAGGGGTAAGCGCAGACGCGATCGTCGTGGCCATAGCCCAGAATCATGGAGCGGTCCAGGCCCATGTCACGGGCGGGACCGGCGGGCACGACCTCGATCTCGGCGGAGAGGAAGTCCTCCTCCTCGACGTCGAACTGCTCCTTGAGGATGTCCAAGAACATCTGCTTGACGGGCTCCTTGGGGGCGTCCTTGTCGTCCTCATCGAACTTGACGGGACGGCCGCCTACGATCACGTCGAGGATCTCGGCGTCGACGGCGTCCTTGGCGGGCTTGGCCATCTGCTCGCTCGAGAGGTGGATCAGCAAGTCGGAGATGGTAAAGACCGGATCGTCGGCCTTGTCGCCGATGTTGATGTCGACGGTGGTGCCGTCCTTTTTGCAGATGACGCCCACGAGTGCAAGCGGGGAGGCCACCCAGTGGTAGCTCTTGACGCCACCGTAGTAGTGCGTGTCGAGGTAGGCCATGTCGCCGGCTTCGAAGGCGGGGTTCTGTTTAAGGTCCAGGCGCGGCGAGTCCACGTGGGCGCCCAGGATGTTAAAGCCCTGCTCGAGCGGGGCGGTGCCCAGGTTGACGAGCATGAGGTCCTTGCCGTGATTGGCGGCGTACACCTTGTCGCCGGCCTTGAGCGCGCGGCCCTCGGCGATCACGGTCTCCAGATTGACGTAGCCCGCCTCCTCGGCCATCTTGATGCCGGTCTTGACGCACAGGCGCTCGGTCTTGTTCTCGCTCAAAAACTGCTTATAGCCGCGGCAAAGCTCCTCGAGCTCCTCGATTTGCTGTGGCGTGTACTTTTTCCATGCGCAGGGACGCTCCATGACGCAGGCTCCTTTCGGATCGATCGTGCTGGTTGATGTACCGTGAGCCATCGTATCACGCACGGGCGTGAGATGGCGGCGGAGCTTGATGTGCGGTGGCCGCGGGGCGGGGAGCGTGTAAACTGGGGTGAGCAAACCGTGCCCAGCCCAAAGCGAGGTATTCAATATGTCTGATAAGCGCCGCACCTTTGCCGTTATCGACGGCAACTCGCTCATGCACCGTGCCTTCCACGCCGTGCCGCCGACCATGAACGCGCCGGACGGTCGCCCCACCAACGCGATCTTTGGCTTTCTGAACATGTTTCTCAAGATGATCGATGCCTTTAACCCCGACGGCGTGGTCGTGGCGTTTGATAAGGGCAAGCCGCGCGTGCGCATGGAGATGCTGCCGCAGTATAAGGCACAGCGTCCGCCCATGGACCCCGATCTGCACGCACAGTTTCCAATGATCAAGGAGCTGCTCACCGCGCTCAACGTGCCGATTCTGCAGTCTGAGGGCTGGGAAGGTGACGATATCCTGGGAACCATGGCGCGCCTGGGTGAGGAGGCCGGCTACGACATGTTGCTGGTGACCGGCGACCGCGACATGTATCAGCTCGTGACCGAGCACGTCAACGTGGTCTCGACTCGCAAGGGCCTGTCCGACGTGGCGATCATGACACCCGAGAGCGTGGACGACCTGTATCACGGCATTACGCCGGCCCTCGTACCCGATTTTTACGGTCTGAAGGGCGATACGTCGGACAACATTCCCGGCGTACCGGGCATCGGCCCCAAAAAGGCGAGTGCGCTCATCGCGCAGTACGGTAGCCTGGACGAAGTCATCGCGCATGCCGACGAGGTCAAGGGCAAGATGGGCGAAAACCTGCGCGCACACATCGACGATGCCCTGCTGAGCCGCAAGGTCGCGACCATCCGCACCGATGCGCCCGTTGAGCTCGATTTTGAGGCGACGTCCTTCCCGGCGTATTCTGCCGACGAGGTCTCCGCGGCGCTCGGCACGCTCGGCATTACGGCCATGCAGAACCGCTTCCTGGCGCTGATTGGCGGCGAGGGCGGGGTCGTGCCCGCTGCCAGCACGCTTGAGATTCCCTCCGTTTTGCGTGCCGCCGCAGGCGATGCGGAGGCACTTGCTGCCGTGGCGTCCGAGGTCGCCCGCGCGATTGATGCGGGCGAGTGGGTTGCCGCCGTGGTGGACGATGACAAGGAGGAGGGTGCGCTCTTTGGCCTGACGCGTACGCTGTGGCTGGCGACGTCCAAGGGGCTCTTTGCGCTCGAGGAAGCCGATGGCGGCGCGCCTGCCGCTGTCGAGGGCTTCAATTTTGCCCACGGCGTGATCGCTGGTGTGCTCGCGCGCCTGTTTATGGAAGGCCGCGTGACGAGCCCGGATATGAAGGCGCTGTTGCACGAGCTTTCGCCCATCGATTCCTCTGAGCCCGAGCTCATGGATCCGCTCGCTGCCGATTCCACGCGTATCTTCGATACCGTGGTTGCCGCCTACCTGCTGGATTCCGACCGCTCCGAGTTTGATGAGGCGTATCTGGCTGATACCTATCTGCAGATGTCGCTGCCCGCGGCACGCGGCGCAGAGGGTGCCGGCGAGGACGCTCCTGCGCCCGCCGCTCGCACGGCTGCCTTGACGCTGACGCTGGTCGCGCCGCTGCGCAATCGCATGGCCCGTGAGAACGCCGCCAACGTGTTCGACGGCATCGAGATGCCGCTTGTGCCGGTGCTCGCCAAGATGGAGCGCGCGGGCATGCTCGTGGATCCCGATCGACTGCGCAGCCTGTCCGAGGGCCTGGCGACCCAGATCACCGAAGTTGAGCGAAGCATTCGCAACCTTGCCGGTGACGAGACCTTTAATATTGGCAGCCCCATGCAGCTTTCGCATGTGCTCTTTGATGTGATGGGCCTTCCGACCAAGGGTCTCAAAAAGACCAAGCGCGGTTACTATTCGACCAATGCCAAGGTGTTGAGCGATCTTGCCCGCGACCACGAGATCGTGCGCCTGATTTTGGACTGGCGTGAGAAGTCCAAGATCAAGTCAACCTATCTGGACACGTTGGGACCGTTGCGTCGAGGCGACGGCCGCGTGCACACCACGTATAACCAAACCATTACCGCAACGGGACGTCTGTCCTCGAGTGATCCGAACCTGCAGAACATTCCGACGCGCTCTGAGCTGGGTCGTACCGTCAAGACGGCGTTTTCGGCAGGCGAGGGCAGCGTCTTTTTGGCGGTGGACTACTCGCAGATCGAGCTGCGTCTGCTGGCGCATCTTTCGGGCGACGAGCACCTGGTGCGCGCCTTCAACGAGGGCGAGGACTTCCATGCCGAGACGGCCGCGCGCGTGTTTGGCGTGCCGGTGTCCGAGGTAACGCCCGACCTGCGCAGCCGCGCCAAGGCCGTGAACTTTGGCATCGTGTACGGTCAGCAGGCCTACGGTCTGTCGCAGTCGCTGCACATCTCGATGGCCGAGGCGCGCGACATGATCGATCGCTACTACGAGGCCTACCCGGGCGTGCGCACGTTCCTCGACAACGTGGTGGCGCGTGCCAAGCAGACGGGCTACGCCGAGACCATGTACGGTCGCCGGCGTCATATTCCGGAGCTCAAGGCCAAAAATCCGCAACTCCGCGGCTTTGGCGAGCGCACGGCCATGAACCACCCCATGCAGGGAACCGCAGCAGACATTATCAAGATCGCGATGGCCCGCGTAAGCCGCCGTCTGGAAGAAGAGGGCTTTGCCGCCCACATGATTCTGCAGGTACACGACGAACTGGACTTTGAGTGCCCCGTCGACGAAGTCGAGCGCCTCACCGCCATGGTCCGCGACGTCATGGAGCACGTAGTAGACCTCCGCGTACCGTTGATCGCCGAAGCCAGCACCGGCATAACCTGGGCCGATGCCAAGTAAAGACGCACCAACAATCCCAAAGTAACCAAAACAGAAGGGGGCTCCTTGCCAACAAGGAGCCCCCTTCATTCCAAAAAATCAGCCAAGTATCTAGACGCCAAGACGCCATCTAGGCGGCAAGCAAGTCAACGTAGCCATGCCCGGGGCCGGCCGTTTGATTTTTGTAGATTCCGCACGAGCCGAAGAGCACTTAATGTGCTCTTCGAGCGAGCCCAGGACCTGACCGAACAAAAATCAAACGGCCGGCCCCGGGCATGGCGGCGAGTTTAACGAGCCGCCAGGATGGCGTCGATGAGCGTCAGTACGCCCCCGTCGTTGTTGCTCGGAATGCGCCATTTAGCGTGTGCGTTCATGTGCTCCTCGGCATTGTCCACGATAAAGCTGTGACCGACGCGCTCGAGCATGGGGATGTCGTTGTAGGTATCGCCCACGGCAGCGGCGTCGGCAATATCGATGCCCAGGTGCTCGCACAGGTGCGCGACGCCGGCGCCCTTGTCGACGCCCAGGTTCATAAAGTCGATCCACTCGCGCCCGGCGTTGGTGACGTAGAGCTTGTCCGAGAACTCGGGGCTATAGGTCTCGCGAAACGCGGGCTCGGCGTCGTAGCCGGGGAAGAAGATCGAGATCTTGTTGGACTCGATATCAATGCCTTCAAAGCTGTCGACGTAGTTGATTGTGTTGTAGTAGACGCTGATCTCGTCGTGGTATTGATGGTCGCGGGCAAGCACGTAGAACTCGTCGAAGCAGCACAGGACGGGGACAGCGCGCGGATCCTCCGAGGCGCGGCTCAAGACCTGCTGGTACAGCTCCACGTCGATATTACTCTTATAGATATAGCTTCCGCGATAGATCACGCACGCTCCGTTGTCGGGACAAAAGGCGAGGCGGTTCTTGATGCCCTCGAACATCTCCTCGAGTTTGGGGGCAGGGCGTCCACTGGCGGGGCAGAATACGATGCCGGCGTCGGCGAGCTTGTCCAGGCGCTCATCAAGACCCTGCGGCAACACGCGCTCGTCGGTGAGCAGCGTCTTGTCCATGTCGACGGCGATGAGTTTAATGTTGCCGATGTTAGCGTCTGATTCATAAGTCTGCATAAATGCGCCTTTCCGTTTCCAGATTGTTTCGGGCGTAATGACCCTCTGCTATGTAATCGAGCGTATTTTCGCAGGAATGGTGCGTATTTGCACTGCAATTCACAAACTAATGAAAAAACTTTTCAGAAATTTGAATTTGTCGCTTGCGCAGCGAGCACTTTATCGTAATATAGCGAACATCGAAAACGGAGACGGCGAATGAGCCGCTTACCGAGGAAAAGGTACCGTTTACGATATTAGAATTGCGCCCGGCGATAGGTGAAAGGAGAGGCAGATGCAGTTCGTAAAGATCATCACTACTGCAGACAATGCCATCCGACGCCAGCGCGCAATTTCCCGACGACGATAACAATCGTCTCTGTCCGCATGGGGCGAATTGCCTCAACAGAGTCATTTTGAGGTCGTTGGGTTTTAGCACGACATTGCTGCATGTTTCTAGGGCATGTATGTGCTGATTTTTGCTATTTAACCTGATATTGCACGGTTTTTGACCTCGAAATGACTTGCAACTGACCGATGTTCTAACTAGCTACCAAGGGCGAAAGGAAACAGCCATGAGCAAGGAAAAAGTCGTTCTCGCATATTCTGGTGGTCTTGATACATCCGTATGTGTCAAGTGGCTCCAGGACGAGAAGAATCTCGATGTCGTTTGCGTCTGCGGCAATGTGGGCCAGGAGGAGACCGGCCTGGATGCCAAGAAGCAGAAGGCCCTCGACCTGGGCGTTCTGGATTGTCAGGTGCTCGACCTGCGCGACGAGTTCTCCGATGAGTTCCTGACCAAGGCCATCGCCGCAAACTCCATGTACGAGAACAAGTATCCGCTGCTTTCCGCCCTGTCTCGCCCGCTGCTTGCCAAGAAGCTTGTTGAGGTCGCCCACGAGTTTGGCGCGACCTACGTCGCCCACGGCTGCACCGGCAAGGGTAACGACCAGGTCCGCTTCGAGGCTGCCGTCAAGGCCCTCGACCCCGAGCTCAAGGTTATCGCCCCGGTTCGCGAGTGGGACCTGAAGTGCCGTCCCGACGAGGTCGCCTACGCCCATGCTCACAACGTGCCGGTTCCCGAGGGTGCCAACGACAACCCCTACTCCATCGACGACAACCTGTGGGGTCGCGCCATCGAGTGCGGTCACCTGGAGGATCCCTGGAACGAGCCGCTCGATGACGCTTGGGTTATGACCAAGAATCCTGAGGACACGCCCGACACCCCGACGTATACCGAGATTGAGTTTGAGGACGGCAAGCCCGTCGCCGTCGACGGTAAGAAGATGAAGCTCTCCGAGATCGTCATCGCCCTCAACAAGATCTCCGGCGACAACGGCTTTGGTCGCCTGGACCTGGTCGAGGATCGTCTGGTGGGCCTCAAGAGCCGCGAGTGCTATGAGGTTCCCGGCGCCCTGACACTCATCACCGCCCACAAGGCGCTTGAGGACATTTGCGTCGAGGGCGACCTGCTCAAGGCCAAGATTAAGCTCGAGCAGGATTGGGCCACCGCCGTGTACAACGGCCAGTGGTACAGCCCACTCAAAAACGCGCTCGACGCCTTTATGGCCGACACCCAGAAGTTCGTGACCGGCACCGTCCGTCTGAAGTTCTTTAAGGGCAACTGCTATGTCGTCGGCCGCAAGAGCCCCTTCAGCCTCTACGACTACGGTCTGGCTACCTACGACCGCGACACCACGTTTGACGAGAAGGCCAGCGCCGGCTTTATCGAGATCGATACGCTGTCGCTCAAGACGTGGGCAAAGGTCCAGGGTCCCAGCTCCGTCGCCGCCCAGGCCTAGCGCCTCCTTCCCTTGGTATCCGCGCGGCCCATCCGCGTGATACAAAACGGGCGCACGGGGTCCCTACCTTTCGTTATGCTTGCTGACACTTCTTAACATCGGTGGCCCCTACGTTCCGCCCGCATATATGATGCCGCGTCCGCGGCTGATTCCGAGCCCCGCCGGGGTTGTCCGGCGGGGCTCCTTCTATCAATTGGGCGGCTCTGCGCCTATATATATGAGGAGTATCCATTATGTTCAATGCTGTCGCGCATGCCTTACTTGCCCTCGCGCCCGAGTTCGATGCTGCAAAGGTCGAGGATGTTCCTATGAGCCTGAAGGCCTGGATCGATGGTTCGCAAGGCAACATCCGGAGGGGGACGTTGGGCGCCAAGTGCCTGGTGCGTCACTTCTTTGCAAATTAGCTACATGGCCCCGCGCACGGTGGGGAATGTGTAAAACTAGCGGTTGAAAAATCGCTTTAGCGACATGGCGCATTGCTTAGGGCGCTTGTTTTGGTATTTGGAGAAAGGGGACGGTTCCATGGCTCTTTGGGGCGGTCGTTTTGAGGCGGGCGTGGCCGAGGTCACGCAGGAGTTTGGCGCGTCGCTGCCGGTCGATAAACATCTCTATAAGCAGGATATCGCCGGCTCTAAGGCGCATGCCAAGATGCTGGCGGCCCAGGGCATCATCAGTGCCGAGGACGAGCAGGCGATTGCCGAGGGCCTGACCGGAATCGAACAGGATATCGATGCCGGCAACTTCACCTTCGATATCAACGATGAGGACATTCATATGTCCGTCGAGAGCGAGTTGACGCGCCGCATCGGCGAGGCCGGTAAGCGCTTGCATACCGGGCGTTCGCGCAACGACCAGGTGGCGACTGATACGCGTCTGGGCGTCAAGGCGCTGGCCAAGGAGCTCATGGAGGCCAATCTTGAGCTGCGCCATGTGCTGGTGGATGCGGCCAAGAAGTACGACAAGGTGATTCTGCCGGGCTACACGCACATGCAGCATGCTCAGCCCGTGCTGCTGTCGCATCATCTGCTGGCGTATTCCTGGATGTTCGCGCGCGACTTTACACGCTTGAAGGCCGCCTTTGATGCCGCCGACAACTGCCCGCTGGGCGCTGCCGCGCTTGCCGGTACGAGCTATCCGCTCGATCGTCAGATGACGGCTGCCGAACTTGGCTTTGCGGGTGTGATTCCCAACTCGCTCGATGCGGTTTCCGACCGTGATTTCCTGCTCGATCTGCATTATGCCGGCTCCGTCATGGCCATGCACCTGTCGCGTCTTTCCGAGGAGATCGTGCTGTGGTCGAGCTCCGAATTTGGCTTTATCACGCTCTCAGACTCCTACTCCACCGGCTCGTCTATCATGCCGCAGAAGAAGAACCCCGACTTTGCCGAGCTTATCCGCGGCAAGAGTGGCCGAGTCTATGGCAACCTGGTGCAGCTACTCGTGACCATGAAGGGCCTGCCCCTTGCTTATAACAAGGATTTGCAGGAGGACAAGGAGGGCGCTCTTGATACCGCTCACACGCTCATGCAGTGCCTGTCCGTTATGGCCGGAATGATTTCGACCTGGACCGTCAACGAGGATGTCATGGCGCGCGAGTGTGGCGTGGGACACCTTGCCGCTACCGATGTTGCCGATTACCTGGCTAAGCGTGGCCTGCCGTTCCGCGAGGCACACGCCGTGGTGGGCCATCTGGTCCTGATGTGCGAGAAGCGCGGCTGCAATCTTGAGGACCTGCCGTTTGAGGTGTTCCAGGAGGCAAGCCCGCTCTTTGAGCGCGACATTACCGAGGCGCTCGACATCCCGTCGATTGTCGCCGCGCGCACGACCGAGGGCGGTACCGCCCCTGCCGCCGTTGCCGTGCAGCTGCAGCGTGCCGAGGCGCAGCTCGTGGCCGATGAGGGCGTGTTTGGATCGCTGACCAAGGTCGTCGAGATGGGTCACGGGGCAAAGTAAGGGTTTGGCTGAAGCGGTTTTGGCCATTTATTGATAAATCGTTTTCGCTTTACGGGCGTCTGCTGTTGCGGGCGCCCGTATTTTGTTGCTATGGGGGAGGGGCTTGTCGAGAACTTCTGTAGGACCTTTGGGCAGGTTGTGAAGGGGGTGCGTTCACGGGCGACAACCGACCGTCCGCTCGGTTCGATGCGGTTGATGGGCGGTCGGATGGTACTCTAATCGGGCTTCGAAACAGAAGTGACACATATGGAGCGTTTTAATAAATTGCAGCGTTTCAATAAACAGCTTTTTGTTTAACTGCAGCTAAAACTCTGTTACGATGCAGTCCAGGCGGGTGCCGGAATGGGACTTGGGCACGCGCGAACCTACTTGAAAGGCTACTTTTATGGCTATCGAGAAGACCTTCATCATGATTAAGCCCGACGCCGTGCGCGACCGCAAGATCGGCGAGATCGTTGCTCGCATTGAGCGCAGCGGCCTTGTCATCGAGCGCATGGAGATGACCACGCTCGAGCGCGCTACCGTCGAGGAGCACTACGCCCATCTGGCCGACAAGCCCTTCTTTGGCGGTCTCTGCGACTTTATGACGAGCGGTCCGGTCGTCAAGATGGTCGTTTCCGGTCTCTCCGCTGTTGCTAAGATGCGCACCCTCATGGGCGCTACCAACCCGCTTGAGGCTGCTCCTGGTACCATCCGCGGCGACTTTGCCGTCGATGTCAACGCCAACGTGATCCACGGCTCCGACTGCCTGGAGAATGCCGAGATCGAGATCAAGCGCTTCTTTGGCTAAACCAGCTTTGACTCCTTAAAGCTGTTAGCGTGTGGCTTGGGCGCCGCGGAACTCCATCCGCGGCGCCCTTTTATTCCAAAATCTATGCAGGGGCCCGCTCGGATATGTGTTCCGAGCGGGCCCCTGCTGTTAGCTTGTGGCACTGAATAGTTTAGGCTTCGTCGACGATCTTAAGGCCGCGCGTGCGATCGATCTCGTTGAGGAGGTTAACGCGACGCTCGTGACGACCGCCCTCAAACTCGGCGTCGAGCCACTCGTCGACAATCATCTTGGCGAGCTCGGAGCCCACGACGCGGGCGCCAAAGGCGAGCACGTTGGTGTTGTTGTGCATGCGCGAGAGCTTGGCGCTGAAGGGCTCGGAGCATACGACGGCGCGAACACCTTCGACCTTGTTGGCGGCCAGGCTGATGCCGACGCCGGTACCGCAGATCAGGATACCCAGGTCGACGTCACCGTTGGCCACGGCCTTACCCACCTTGTAGCCGGCGATGGGGTAATCGAAGCTCTCGGAGGTGTCGGTGCCAAAGTTCACGACCTCGCAGCCGCGCTCCTTCAGGTGCTCGGAGATGATGTTCTTGAGCTCGACGGCGGCGTGGTCGTTACCGATACCGATCTTCATGAGTGGTTCCTCTCTGGTCCGTGCGGCGGAATTGCTAAAGGTTTTACCGCGTTCGACTGCATGATAGCGCGACTTTTGTGTAAACGCTCGGGCGTTTTTTGGTCAAACGCTTTAGCATGCAACAAGACTAGCTTTTCATGTATTAACGCTGTCAGTTTGCGCTTGAACGCCGTCCGCCGGAACTTGGGTTGCGGTTTTTGATGCGTTGTTATCAAATAAAAGAGCTAACTATTATCGAGAGCCCAGCCCGTTATACAAGTAGGAGATATCTATGCCTGCCGATTCCATCCGTGATGCCGCGTTTTGCGATGTTTTGAACCGCGAACTTGTCTGTGCACTCGGCTGCACCGAGCCCATTGCCGTTGCCTATGCGGCGGCGCTGGCGAGTCAGACGCTCGGTTGCGAACCCGATCATATGGATGTTGCCTGCTCGGGCAACATCATCAAGAACGTCAAGAGCGTGACCGTGCCCAACTCGGGCGGTATGCACGGTATTGAGGCCGCGGCCGTGCTGGGTGCCGTGGGCGGCGACGCTAAGAGCGCGCTCGAGGTGCTCGAGAGCGTTAACGACGAAGACCGTGCTCGCGTGTCCGAGCTTCTCGCCGATGCCGGTTACTGCGATGTGTCGCTTGTCGAGGGTGTGCCCAACCTCTACATCAAGGTGACCGCAACGGCCGGGGGCCATGCCGCGGTCGTCGAGATTACCGACCACCACACCAATGTTACGTGTCATACGCTCGACGGTATTCCGGTATGCGGCAAGTCGGCGGGGGAGTGTGCCGCCTGCGCCGAGCGCGTCGTGGCCGAGCGTGCGGCAGATAGCGCCGATACGCCCATGTCGATTGAGTCCATCGTCGACTATATCGAGGACGGTGACATTGAGGACGCCCGCGCTGCCGTTGAGCGTCAGATTGAGCTGAACGGTGCGATCAGTGCCGAGGGCCTGGCGCACGCTTGGGGCGCCGAGGTTGGCCGTACGCTGTTGGGCGCTCGTGCCGATGACGTCGCCTGCCGTGCCCGTGCCCGTGCGGCCGCCGGGTCCGACGCCCGCATGAACGGCTGCGCGCTGCCGGTCGCCATCGTGTGCGGCTCGGGCAATCAGGGCATTACCTGCGCGCTGCCTGTTATGGAGTATGCCGAGTATTTGCGCTGCGACCATGATCGCCTGGTTCGTGCCGTGATGCTGTCCGATCTGATCGCCGTGCATATCAAGAGCTATATTGGTGCGCTCTCGGCGTTTTGCGGTGCTATTTGCGCCGCATGCGGTGCCGGTGCCGCGATTACCTGGCTGTGTGGTGGCACGCGCGAGCAGATTGGCGCGACGGTTTCGAACACGCTCGGTAACGTGGGCGGCATCGTGTGCGATGGCGCCAAGGCAAGCTGTGCCGCCAAGATTTCCGCTGCCGTCGATGCGGCGATTCTGGGCCACGATATGGCCATGCAGGGCCGCGGCTTCCGTGCCGGTGAGGGCCTGATCCAGGATACCGTCGAGCAGACAATCGCCAGCATGGGCTACGTGGGCCGCGTGGGCATGAAGGATACCGACGTCGAGATCCTCAACATCATGATTGGCAAGACTCGAGTTTGTTAGGACAGTTCGTTGGCTACTTGGTGTTCGTAGAAGGCTTCTACTACGGCGTTGAAGTCGCGGGCGAAGTCTTCCATCGTTCCGCACCAGGTGGCTCGGCTGGGCTTGCCTTGGCCCACATAGGCAGTCTGAATGCCGCAGGTGGGGCTGGGGAAGTCGCGTTTGGGATCGTTGCCCACCATAAGGACCTCGTGCGGCTCGAGCCCCATCACCTGAAGCTGCTCTAGATAGTAGGTGGCATCGGGCTTGCAGCGGGTGGTGTTTCCCATGTGCGTGACGAGCTCAAAGGGGGCGTCGGCCAGGTCGCCCCAACCCATGCGGCACTCGATGGCCCCCTGCGGAAAGCTGGGGTTGGTAAAGAGCGCGCAACGTAGCCCTGCATCCTGTACGGCCTGAAGCGCGGCATGTGCGCCGGGCATGGCGTGGGCGTTGATGACATCGTCGTTCTTGTACGGAAGAACTTCGCGGTCGTAGTAGGTAAACGCCTCGTAGATGAGGGGATCGGAGAGGCAGATCCCGCACCGGCGCTCAACCTCTTCTTGGTAGAACTCAAGATTGGTGCGATTATCCGTGCCGCTTCGGCGATTGGCGTTGAGGTCGACCAAGATGGTGCCGATGCGCGCCATCGTGCCACCGTGGCTGCGGCGACCAATATCCGCGAGCATCGACGAGACATCCTTAAAATAGCGAAGGATGAACGCGTTGAGGTTGATGCTAAGAAGCGTTTCGTCCATATCGAAAACGACTGCTTTGAGCACGCGGGCACCTTTCTCGAAAAATCGTTCCAGAATCGTTGGCTCCGGATACTTTACCTCAAAGGCGTATGGGCAAACTGCTTATCGTCAAGTTGTGGAGGCGGCTGTCCATAAGATTACGAAAAAGTCTTCACACGAGTAAAAAAACGCAGTTCACGCTTGAAATCGAACCCATTTCCCCGTAACCTATACGAACGTGATTGCATAAGCGTCACATTAGTATCTGTCGGCTCCCGAGTGTTCCTAAACGTTGTGTGCTTGTCGCACCCTTCTGTAGGTCCTTGCAATCGGGGCCCCGTAGTTCGAAAGGGGTCCACCTTTGAGTGAGATTCAGAACTCGTCCATTTTCTCTCTTGACGATGTCAATGAGGAGGAGATGAACAACCTCATCGACGGTACGATTACCGACTTTGATGAGGGCGATCTCGTTAACGGCACTGTCGTTAAGATCGAGCATGACGAGGTGCTCGTTGACATCGGATTCAAGTCCGAGGGCGTTATCCCGGTCCGCGAGCTGTCCATCCGCAAGGACGCTAACCCTGCAGACATCGTTGCACTCGGTGATCCCATCGAGGCTCTGGTTCTCCAGAAGGAGGACAAGGACGGTCGTCTGGTCCTGTCCAAGAAGCGTGCCGAGTACGAGCGTGCTTGGAACCGCATCGAGGAGAAGTTCAACTCCGGCGAGAACGTCGAGGGCGAGGTTATCGAGGTTGTCAAGGGCGGCCTGATTCTCGACATCGGCCTGCGTGGCTTCCTGCCCGCTTCCCTCGTCGACCTCCGTCGCGTCAAGGACCTCACCTCCTACATGGGCACCCGCATCGAGGCCCGCGTCATCGAGATGGACCGCAACCGCAACAACGTCGTCCTCTCCCGTCGCGTCGTGCTCGAGGAGTCCCGTAAGGCCGAGCGCTCCGAGATCCTGTCCAAGCTCAAGTCTGGCATGCGTCTCCAGGGCACCGTTTCCTCCATCGTCGACTTCGGCGCCTTCGTCGACCTCGGCGGTATCGACGGCCTCATCCACATCTCCGAGCTCTCCTGGAACCACGTCAACCATCCTTCCGAGGTTGTCAAGGTCGGTCAGGAGGGCGAGGTCGAGGTTCTCGACGTCGATCTCAACCGCGAGCGCATCTCCCTGGGTCTCAAGCAGACCACCGAGGATCCGTGGCGCGCACTGGTCAAGAAGTACCCCGTCGGCGCTATCGTCGAGGGCACTGTGACCAAGCTTGTCCCGTTCGGCGCTTTCGTCGACCTGGGCGAGGGCATCGAGGGCCTGGTGCACATCTCCGAGATGGCCAACAAGCACGTCGACCAGCCTTCTCAGGTCACCCACGTGGGCGACAAGGTTCAGGTCAAGGTCATGGAGATCGACCTCGACCGTCGTCGTATCTCCCTGTCCATGAAGTCTGCTGCTGAGACTCTGGGCGTCGAGATCGAGGTTACCCCGCTGCCTTCCGAGAAGAAGGACGAGGAGACCGACGCCGAGTAAATCGGTTTGACGATCACTTGTTTTAAGGGATCCGTCCGCAATGGACGGGTCCCTTTTTGCATTTCCTGCCGAGATGCGCGATGCTGCCCGTGTGCAATGCCGCCTAGGCTGTTCACGGGCTATTAGGTTGTTGGTGCATGAAAAATGCCGACATCCCGCCTCGGGGAGGAGGCGGGAACGCACCGAGTAGACGGAGGGGTGCGGAGCGCGGTCGCGTCTCGACTGACGACGTTGCCCATCGACGACACTATTGTACTGCATAGCGTGGTTCTTGGTTTATCGTGTCGAACGCTTGTGTTGTGCCATTGCCTGCGGCAACGGTGTGCTACACTCTTGCACTGCTGAGTGGGCCAGACGGTCGCGCGATGTGCTGCTTACAGTACGCGTGAGGAAAGTCCGGGCTCCAGAGGGCGGGATGCCGGCTAACGGCCGGGCGGAGTGATCCGACGGAAAGCGCCGCAGAAAAGAAGACTCCCACCTGCGCCGCAAGGCGTAAAGGGAAAAGCTGAAACGGTGGTGTAAGAGACCACCAGCGTCGTGGCAACGCGGCGGCTTGGCAAGCCCCATCCGGAGCAAGCGCGAATAGGAACGCTATGGGCCGGCCCGGTCCGCGTTCGGGTAGCGTGCGTGGAGCTGCACGGTAACGTGCAGACAAGATAAATGACCGTTCACGACAGAACCCGGCTTATAGGCCCACTTGGCATTTTTGTTACCCTAACAATCGATACGGTCTTTGCCGTATTATTGAGGCTGTTTGTTGCTTTGCTTGTTGTTGAGGGGCTTTGTTGGACAGCTATTTTACTCTGCAATCGAATATTGAAGCTTCGGGCGAGTTTGTGGACCGCAAGAGTCGGTTTATTGCTCAGCTGGTCCATATTGAGTCCGAGGACGAGGCGAATGCCTTTATCGAGATGGTTCGCAAGCGTCATTATGACGCTCGACACAATGTTCCCGCGTGGGTTTTGGTCGATGGACGTGAGCGACAGAGCGATGACGGTGAACCGAGCCGCACGAGCGGCATGCCGACGCTCGAGGTGCTGCGCGGCGCGGGGCTCAAAAATGTTTGCTGCGTGGTGACGCGCTATTTTGGCGGCACGCTGTTGGGGCCTGGTGGCTTGGTGCGTGCCTATACCGCGGCGACGCAGGCGGCGGTGGCCGCGGCTCAGGAGGCAGGGCAGATCGTTGAGATGACAAGCGTCGTGCCTGTTGACGTGCATGTGGCCTATCCGCAGTATGAGCAGGTGCTTCGTTTGGCGCAGGATTCGGGTGCAAAGGTTTCGGATACCGATTACGCGGATGCCGTGACACTTCACTTGGTGTTTAAGGCAGGGGAGCAGGAGTCGTTTTGCGTTAAGATGCGCGAGCTTATGGCGGGACGCGAGGAGATCGAGGTCGGCGCTCCCGAATTTGCCGAGTTCTAACGGCGACGGCCGGCGTGCTTTTGGATGGATCCAAAGCGCGCCGGCCGTCGTTTTACTGTTGCTGTCGATTACTCGGCGAGCTGCTTTAGCACATCGCAGGCGATCTCGATGGCATCGTCGATGCAGCCGGGGCAGCTGCGAAGCGGACCCTTGTCCGATCCGATACCCTTGAGCGTGCCGCAGACGGTCGTCGTGTTCTTCTCGCCAAAGCGCTTGGCGATTTCGCGCGACAGCTTGTAGGTCTGGCCCTTGGTCTTGGGGTTTTCCATGCCGTCGCTCATTACAAAGCCCATGATGGCCACGGCGCCCGAGATGGCGCCGCAGGTTTCGGTCATGCCGCCCATGCCGGCGCCAAAGCCCTCGGTGAGGGTAAAGGCGACCTGGGGGTCGAGCCCGACAGCGGGCGCGAGCGTGCAGGCGACGGCCTGGGCGCAGTTAAAGCCACGGGCGTGATATTCGGCAGCTTGAGCCTGACAGGCGGTGATGTCGAGCTGGGCCGTATCGATTTGCTTCATCGTTGTCTCCTTGGTCACGGTGTACCCGCCTATGGTACCCGTGACGGGGCATGTAATCATCGAGAGCTTCATGTATGCCTCGTTTTTATCTATCGAGCAAATGCCCAAAGCTTGAGATAAATACCCTGATCAATTTGTCCCATAACCTACCTTGGGGATGGGTTGAGAGGGGTGCGGGGTAGCGGTATCGTGAACCGAATAAAACGTAACCCAGGCAAGGGAGCTAGATATGAGCGAGCAGACCATCGGTACCACATGCGTTCAGGGCGGCTATCACCCGGGAGATGCCGAGCCGCGCCAGGTGCCCATCTACCAGTCCACCACGTGGAAGTACGACACGTCGGAGCATATGGGCAAGCTGTTTGACCTGGAGGAGTCGGGCTACTTCTACAGCCGCCTGCAGAACCCCACGTGCGATCTGGTTGCCGCCAAGATCTGCGAGATGGAGGGCGGTACCGCTGCGATGCTCACGAGCTCGGGCATGGCTGCGAACTTCCTCGCGATCTTTAACGTGGCCGGTGCCGGCGATCATGTGGTCGCTAGCTCTGCCATTTACGGCGGTACGTATAACCTGCTCGCCCACACCATGGAGCGCATGGGTCTGACCTGCACGTTCGTCGCCCCCGACTGCACCGATGAGGAGCTCGAGGCAGCCTTTGAGCCCAATACCAAGCTCGTCTTTGGCGAGACGATTGCCAACCCCGCCCTTGCCGTGCTCGATATTGAGCGCTTTGCCAAGGCCGCACATGACCACGGCGTGCCGCTGATGGTCGACAACACCTTCCCGACGCCCGTGATGTGCCGTCCCTTTGAGTGGGGTGCCGACATCGTTACGCACTCCACCACCAAGTACATGGATGGACATGCTGCCTACCTGGGCGGCGTGATCGTTGACCACGGCCAGTTTGACTGGATGGCTCATGCGGACAAGTTCCCGGGTCTTACCACGCCCGATGAGAGCTACCACGGCGTGACCTATGCCGAGAAGTTTGGTCGCGAGGGTGCCTTCATTACCAAGGCAACCGCTCAGCTCATGCGCGATCTTGGTCCTATGCAGAATCCGCAGGCGGCCTTCTTCCTGAACAGCTCGCTCGAGAGCCTGCATGTGCGCATGCCGCGTCATTGCGAGAACGGCCTGGCCGTTGCCAAGTTCCTGCAGAGCCATCCCAAGGTGCGCTTCGTGAGCTATCCGGGCCTGGAGGGCGATAAGTACTATGACATCGCTCAGAAGTACATGCCCAACGGTACCTGCGGCGTTGTGAGCTTTGGCTTTAACGGTGGTCGCGCGGCGGCCGAGACCTTTATGAAGAGCCTCAAGCTCGCCCAGATCGCCACGCACGTTGCCGACGCCCGCACTTGCTGCCTGCATCCTGCTAACGCTACGCATCGCCAGATGAACGACGAGGAACTCATCGCCTGCGGTATCTCCGCCGACATGGTGCGCCTGTCGTGCGGCCTCGAGGACACGGCCGATCTGATTGCCGACCTTGAGCAGGCACTCGAGCAGTGCTAGGCTAGCGTTCGCATAAGGCGCCGATGCTGGCAGAAAGCTCCGGCGACCTTTCGTTCCGATTCCGTAGGCGGGACCCCAATCGCGACTGTTCGCAGGCGATCGGGGCCCCGTTTTTGCGTTGCGCCACTCGAAAGGATGGATATGGAGAAAACCGCAGAGCAGCTGCGCCGCGAGCACATTGCCCTTGAGGGCGACACCCATGGCAAGAATAAATGGGCGATTCTGTTTACCGTGCTCATCATGACGTTTATGGTGTGTCTGGATTCGACCGTCGTGACCGTGGCGCTGCCCGTGATGCAAAAGGAGCTGGGCGTGGGCCTCGACCGCATCCAGCTGGTGAGTTCGGTGTATCTGCTTGCGACGTGCGTGGCCATGTTGCCGTTTGGCCGCCTGGGCGACGTGCGCGGCAAGGTGGGTGTGTTCCAGCTGGGCGTCATCGTCTTTACGGTCGGTTCGCTGCTGTGCGGCCTTTCGGCCTCGCTCGAAGTTCTTATTCTGGCACGCATTGTGCAGGGTATTGGTTGCGCGGCGGCCATGGCCAACAACATGGGAATCATCACCGAGTCGTTTCCGGCGCGCGAGCGCGGTCGTGCCATGGGTATCCTCGCGACCTTCGTGGCCCTCGGCATGATGTGTGGCCCCGTGCTGGGCGGCATGCTGGTGGCAAGCTTTCCCTGGGAGAGCATCTTCCTCATCAACCTGCCTATTGGCGTCATCTCGTTTATCGTGGGGCTCTACACGCTGCCGCATGTTAAGCCGGAGGCCGGCGAGCGCCCCATGTCCCTGATCGAGGCCGCTCATCGCTGCTTTGCAAATTCGGCCTTCACCATCAACCTTGTCTGCATGCTCATCGTCTTCGTTGGCATTGGCGCATCCGAGTTTATCCTGCCGTTCTATTTTCAGGACGCCCACGGCTTTGGTTCCGACATTTCCGGACTGCTCTTTTTGGCGCTGCCGATGGTGAATGCCTTTATCGGGCCGCTTTCGGGCACGGTTTCGGATCGTGTTGGCTGCGAGGGCCCCACGGCAGTCGGCCTGGGCGTGTACGTGTGCGGGCTCTTTGCGGTAAGTATGCTCGACGAGCGCTCTTCCATCCCTGTGATTGTGTGCTGTGCCGCGTTTATGTCGTGCGGTACGTCGATTTTCCAGAGCCCCAACAACTCGCTGTATATGGGCTCGGCTCCGCGCGAAGCGCTCGGCTTTGCGGGCAGCCTGGGTAGTTTGGCACGCTACGCCGGCATGGCGCTCGGCATTACGGCGGCGTCGCATATCCTGTATGGGCAGATGAGCGTGGCAATGGGCGAGGCCGTGACCAGTTTTGTTACAGGTCGTCCGGACGTATTCCTATTCGGCTTTCGCTCGGTGTTCTACGTACTCATGGCTGTGGCCGCCGTGGGCTTTGCGCTTGCCATGGTGCGTTTGGTGAAGATGCGCGCCCGCCATTAGCATGTTGGGAGGCTGTCTGCCACGATTCGCGCCGTCCCAAAAAGACTGGTTTGTGGTGCGATGTGGCTTGTGGGGCGGGCGGGGGTCGGTCCGTGGTAGACTATCGAACAACGTTTATTAATCGCGCGGTATCGTTGCCGCGAGAAGGGGTTGCGCCATGCAGGAGCTTGAGGATCGTATTCGCCATGACGGCATCGTAAAGGCCGGTAACGTCCTTAAGGTTGATGCCTTCCTCAACCACCAGTGCGACGTTGAGCTGTTCGACCACATGGGCGCCGAATGGGCCCGTCTGTTCGAGGGTGTCGAGATCAACAAGATCCTGACGATTGAGGCTTCGGGTATTGGTATGGCCTGCATCGCAGCTCAGCATTTTGGCGGCGTGCCGGTGGTCTTTGCAAAGAAGGCCCAGTCCATCAACCTTGACGGCGAGCAGTATGCCACGACCATCTATTCCTTTACCAAGCAGAAGGAGTACCCGGTCATTGTCGGCAAGCGCTTTCTGTCCGAGGGCGATAAGGTCCTGATTATCGACGACTTCCTGGCCAACGGCTGCGCGCTTGAGGGCCTTATTAAGATCTGCGAGGCTGCGGGCGCCGAAGTTGCCGGCATTGGCATCGCCGTTGAGAAGGGCTTCCAGGGCGGCGGCGATAAGCTCCGTAAGCGCGGCTTCCGCGTTGAGAGCTTGGCCCGTATCGCCGATATGGACTGCGAGAACGGCGAGATCACCTTCGCCTAAGCGCGCAACACAAGCGATTGGTATGCGATGTGACAAAGGGACTGTCCCTTTGTCACATTTTTTGTATGAGGGGAGGTGCTGATATGGATGAGAACAAGATGGAATGGCGCGAGTATGCGCGCTATGCCGAGATGTCGGTCGAGGAGTTGGCGCGCGATTGCGAGGTGCAGGTGTTTCGCGCGACGGGCCCGGGTGGGCAGGGCGTGAACACGACGGACTCGGCGGTGCGCATGAAGCATATCCCTTCGGGGATTACCGTGACGGCGCGTGAGAGCCGCAGCCAGTTCCAAAACCGTAGCAGCTGCCTGCGTAAGCTGCGCGCTGAGCTTGAGCGTCGCGGGCGTCCACCGCGCCGACGCGTAAAGACCAAGGTGCCTCAGCGCTCTCGCCAGCGCAGGCTCAATGACAAGCACTTCAACGCCATTAAAAAGGCCAACCGTCGCAAGCCGGGCAGCGACGAATGATCTCTTCATAAGTTGCGGTGAAATAGGGACTGTTTTGCGGCTTTAGATGCATAAACAGTCCCTATTTCACCGCAACTTAGGTGGGGCTAGCGGGTGGGGTGCCAGACGTGGAGGGCGTCGGCGAGGATGTCGACCTCGATGCGCGAGGCGACAATGGGCTCGCCGTCGGCCTGGATGGGGTAGTCGGGCTCCTCAAAGGTGAGCTCGACATGGCGGCAGCGGCGCATGCGAACCGGCGGCAACTTGGTATGGTGGCCGTCCTTGGCCGAAAGAAACATAGGCAGGGCAACCGCACGCGGAACGGGGCCGCAGGCGTAGCAGACGTCGAGTACGCCGTCGCAGGGGTCGGCATCGGGGCAGATGCGATAGCCCGAGCCATAGGTAGGACCCAGCTGAATTGCCATGATGATCGCCCGCACGCGCTCGGCGGGCGCGCCATCAAAGCTGATGGTCATGGGGTAGTTGCGATAGCGCAGGCCAAACTGCTCAAGTCCCGATAGGGTGTAGAGCGGAGCGCCGGCGAGGCCCGTCTTTTTGCGCAGCTCGGTGGTGCCCAGGCCGATGGCGGCATCGATGCCGACCGAGAGCGTCTGGTCGTAGTACTCAACGGTAGCCTCGCCGCTGCCGCTCGCAGGGCTCCACGAGCGAATGCGCCCGATGTCCTGACGCTGCAGCTCGCAGGTGAGCAGCGCGCCAAAATCCTTACCGGAGAAATCGTCGATGCCGAGCGTTTGGGCAAAATCGTTGCCAGAGCCCACGGGTAGGATGGCAAGAGCGGGGCGGGTGTCCTCCTCTTGCGTTATAAGCCCGTTGACGACCTCGTGAATCACGCCGTCGCCGCCAAGGGCGATAACGGTGCGATAGCCCTGGGCCTGTGCGGCCAGCTCCTTGGCGTGTCCCATGCGCTCGGTTAGCACCAAGTCAAACTGGGATGCGCGTGCAGTCATGTCCAAAAAGCGTTGCAGGCGCTCGGCAACTTCGTGCGCCGCACCCGACTGGGCGGCTGGGTTGGCGATGATGAGCGTGCGGCCAAAATCAGTTGCGTGCATGGGGCGACTCCCGGCGTATGACGTGACGGTGCGGTCGCGCTCAGGTCGAATTGCCCCCGATTGTGGCTGCACGTCGAATACTTACGTCTACTCTATCAGGTCGTTGTGGCGCTCGATAGCATCCGCTACCGTACCGCCCTCATCCACAATAAGCGAACGGCGCTTGGGCGAGATGATGCGCTGGGCGGGGTACACGCCGCGGTGTCCGGCAGTTAGGTAGCTGATAAAGGCCACGATGACAAAGAACCCGGCTGCCGTGCCGTGGAACAGGTCGATGGCCATCATGCAGGTGGTGATGGGCACGTTGAGGCCGGCACAGAACACGCCGAGCATGCCGAGAGCCGCCAGAAAACTGGGGTCGATTCCGACGAGGCAACCGATCCAGCCGCCGAGCGCCGCACCGATGCCAAACAGGGGCGTGACCTCGCCGCCTTGGAAGCCCGCACCCAGGGTAAGCGCTGTGACGACCAACTTGATGGCTGCGTCCGCCAGGGTGGTGTTGCCGGCAAATCCGGCGCCGGAAAGCCACGTGGAAAGGCCGGCGTAGTCCCAGGCGTCGAGAAGGGCATAGGCGGCCAAAACCACGAGTGCGCCTATGAGTGCGCGAACGAGGTAATTGGTGATAAAGCGACCGTACAGGCTCTTGACGGTTCGAACTGACCAGGCAAAGAGGCGTGCCGTCAGACCGAAGATAATGGCGCTGATAACAACGATGACAACCGTCCGTGGTGTCATGTTGGGAACGCTGACGATAACATTCGCCTCGTACTCGGTACCCAGGGCGAGTGATGTAAAGTAGCCGGTAAACGAGGCGACCAGGCAGTAGATGCCCGCGGTGTAGTCGATCTTGCCGATAAAGCACATCTCCATGCCAAAGAAAGCTCCGGCAAGGGGCGAACCGAATACGGCGCCAAAGGCCGACGAGATGCCGGCGAGCATGAGGTCGTGGTGATCATGCTTTTTGAGGTGGGCGAGGCTCGAGATGTTGCTGGCGATGGTGCCGCCAATCTGAACCGCGGCTCCCTCGCGACCGGCCGATCCACCCGTTAGGTGCGTGAGCGTGGAGCAGACGAAGGTGAGGACGGCCATGCGCATATGGATGAGGCGTGTGCCCAGAGCGGAGTCGATGACCAGGTTGTTACCGCGTTTGGCGGCAAGACCGTGGTTTTTGTACACCCATGCGGTGGCAACGCCCACAACGGGAAGCAGTGCGTAAATCCACGCATGGTGCTCGCGATAGTCGGTGGCGATATTCAGCGAGGCCAAAAACGCCCAAGCGGCAACGCCCATGGCGAGCGAGACAATGACGACGAGCGCGAGCAACTTGGCGCTCGCGAGTAGGTTGCGGGCGTTGCGGCGCGTGTCGGCAGCCAGGAGATGCTCGGAGCGGGTAAGTTGATGCCTGCCTGCCGTGATGACGTCGTTCAGGGAGAAAAAGCCGCCGTCGTCGAGCGGCTGGGAATGATCCTGCGTTTCGTTTGCGCTTTCGGTTTTGTCGTTATGAGCCATACGTTCCTCTTTTAGGTTGCAACGCAAGCATTATAAAACGCGGTAAACGCGACGAGCCGGTGGGTTGGTTTCCATTCTGTTTCGCGGCCTGCAACCGACAGGTGTATTTGCGGGTACAGGCCGAGTCGCGGTCGTGCGTCGGGGGATTATACTGAGACAAGCATAAAGAATCGGCGCCCCTGTTGTGCGCCGTGGCATTAAGAGGTGCATATGGCAGAGAAGCTCATTCCGTTGGAGGACGCGCAGTCGATTGTCCTGTCGCACGTTGCTCCGACCGATCTCGTCGAGATTCCCGTGTGGCAGGCGGCTGGTTTTCCCTTGGCCGAGGACGCGGTGGCCGATATCGACATCTCGCCGTTTGCCAACAGCGCTATGGACGGATATGCCGTGAGCTCGGCGGACTTGGCGCAGGCATCTGGCGAGGCGCCGGTGACGCTCGACGTTATCGGACACGAGGCCGCGGGCCATGTGTTTGAGGGCGCAATCGGCGCGGGCGAGACGGTCCGCATCATGACGGGCGCGCCGGTACCCGAGGGTGCCGATGCCGTGGTGAAGTACGAGATCGTCGATGTGCTCGACGGTGACGGCAACGAGGGCTCGCGTGTGGGGTTCTCGGCGCCGGCCAAGGTGGGGGAGAACGTTCGCTCTGCCGCCGAGGAGGCCCATGCCGGCGACGTCGTGATGCGTGCTGGCGAGGTTGTGGCTCCGGCGGGCGCCGGCTTGCTGGCAAGTGCCGGATACGCGAGCGTGAAGGTGCACGCTGCCCCACGTGTGGGCATCATCTCGCTGGGCACGGAACTGGTCGCACCGAGCAAGGTACCGGCGCGCGGTCAGATTCGCGATTCCAACTCCTCGGCGCTGATGGCTGAGGCACTCGATGCCGGTGCCGAGCCCGTGTTCTACGGCATTGCGCCCGATGATGAGCAGGCGATTGCCGAACTTGTGCATCGCGCCGTGCAGGAGTGCGATTTTGTCATTACGAGCGGTGGCGCCTCGGCGGGTGATTACGATTTCGTGACGGCGCTCGTCCGGCGCGAGGGCGAGGTGCTGTTTGCCCGCATCTCGATGCGTCCGGGCAAGGCCATCACGTTTGGCTTGCTCGGGGGTAAGCCCTACCTGGGACTTTCAGGCAATCCGGCCGCGGCGTATGTGGGCTTTGAGATGCTCGCCCGCCCGGCGATTCGCAAGATGCGCGGCTTTGCCGAGGGTGCGCGTCCCGTGCAGCAGGCGACGCTCACACACGACGTGAAAAAGCGACAGCATCGCCGCTTCTTCGATCGCGCGACGGTTTTGCGCGACCCCGAGACCGGTGAGCTGTTGGTGACCGAGGCCAAGACGCAGAATTCGGCGCTGCTCGGCACGATGCAGCGGGCCAACTGCCTGCTGCGCATTAACGAGGGTCCGTGCGACCTTGCGGCGAGCGATGTCGTGGACGTTGTTCGCGTCGACCTGCCCGAGGGAACGGTGTTGTAGGAGGAAGACTGTGGAGTTGAAGATTTCGATCGTGACGTGCTCGGATACGCGTGATCTTGCCCAGGACGAGGCTGGAGCCTCACTCGAGGAGCTTATCGAGGCGCAGGGCTGGACGGTCTCCTCACACGTGGTCGTACGCGACGACGTCAGCGAGATCGGTGATGCCATCGCGGAAGCCGCCGATGAGTGCCACGCCAATGTCGTGCTCACCTGCGGCGGCACGGGTCTTTCGATGCGCGACGTGACACCCGAGGCGACGCGTGCCGTCTGTGACCGCGATGTGCCGGGTATTGCAGAGGCAATCCGTGCGTACTCGATGACCAAGACGCGCCGCGCCATGCTCTCGCGCGCCGTGTGCATGCAACGAGGTCATACACTTGTCGTAAACTTTCCCGGTTCTACGAAGGCCGCCCGCGAAAGCTGGGAGGCCATAGCGGACCAGCTGGAGCATGCGGCTCAGATGACAGCGGGCGGCGGACATACCAACTAAGTGGTTTACCTGGGGCGGGGCGACCTGAACGGCTGCTCCGCCTTTGTTTTCCGCCGAAGTGACGCCACGGTGTATGGCAACTCGAAACTATATTCTCTGGCGAGAATAATTTCTCACTATCATTATTCTCGCAGAAGTATAATCTGATTGCAGATTAAAGCCCGCGGTGGGGTGCCCGGGCACAAGGTCCGAAAGGGTTGAACATGTTCGATATGGTTTCACGCCGCGGTTTTGTCTCGCTTTCTGCTGCCGCTGCCGCCGGCCTTGGCCTTGCTGGCTGCTCGGGCAACAAGACGTCCGAGCCCGCTGGTTCCGATGCCGGTTCCGCCAAGTCTTCCTCTAAGAAGAAGGCTGTCAAGCTGCAGGTCTTTGCCGCCAACTCGCTCGAGAAGGCCCTGCCCGAGGTCCAGGAGCTCTACACCGACCAGACCGGCACCACCTTTGCCGACACGCAGTTTAAGGCCTCCGGCGACCTCGTCGAGCAGATGCGTGCCGGCGCCACGGTCGACGTGCTCATCACCGCTTCCAAGGGCACCATGGATAACGCTGAGACCGCCGAGCTCGTCGCCGCCGACACCCGTGAGGATATGTTCGTCAACGACCTCGTGATCATTCGCGCCGAGGGCTCCGACACCATGGTCGAGGCCATCGCCGACGTCGCGAATCTGGACGGCAAGATCGCCATCGGCGACGCCAAGACCGTTCCCGCCGGCAAGTACGCCAACCAGGCCCTGGCCTCCGTGGGCCTCTACACCGGCACCGAGGGCGACGACGGCGAGTATGCTCCCGAGATCGCCGACAAGGTCGCTCTGGCCGACAAAGTTGGTACCGCCGCCGCCTATGTGTCCACAGGCGACTGCGTGGCCGGTTTTGTCTACAGCTCCGATATCTTCCGCTACGACGGCATCGAGGAGGCCTTCGTGTGTCCTGAGGATTCGCACAAGCCCATCGTGTACCCGGGTGCTGTCGCCGATGGCTCCGAGCACGCCGGCGAGGCCAAGGCGTTTATCGACTTCTGCCTGTCTAACAAGGAGGCTCAGAAGATTTGGGCCAAGTACGGCTTTGAGCTTTCCGCGTAGTGCGGCTTGGCGCGATAATTCTATCGTTTTGTGTTTTACTCCGTCCTTGTATTCGCTTGGAGCTTTTCGTGCTTAATAGATTCCGCATGCTTGTCGCCTGTGCTTTGACCTTCGCGCTTTGCTGGGTGCCGGGATTTGCGTTTGCTGGGGACGCTGAGGACGGGGCCCAGGTTGCTGCGACCGCTCATGGGTTTTCCTATGGGATCGAGGGTTTTGAGCGATTGGCCAAGGGGACCGCTCGTGCCATGGAGGGCCAGCCTGAGGGCTACCGGTTTCCCGTTGACGAGGACGTGGACCTTGTAGTGGCGCCTGCTGCCGACCGCGTTGTTGTGTGGATATCGCTCAAAGCGGTCGAGAAGTATGGATTGGATCCGCAGGACAACGAGTGCGTATCGGGTCTCAAGACCCTCGTCTGTGAGCTCGACAGCGCAAACTGCATGGGAGGTGCGCGGCTAGGGGACGTGGATCTTCCTTGGTATGTCACGGCGGAAACAACGTTTGACGCCGGCGGGTATACCTATGGCTTTGACGAGCGCGGTGCGGATGGGGACCGCTATGTGGTGATTGCATCAGCCTCGGGTGATGCCAAGGGCGGCGCGCGTTGGCTTGATAGCGCTCAAATGGTAGAAGCGTCGTCTGTCGTGTTGCGGGATGAGCAGGGGCCCTTGACCTCTCTGGCCTCCTTATTGGGCTGCATCGACTACCGACCGTTTTGGGTGTCCATTAAAACGAGCGGCCTTGCCCTGCTGATCTCCTTTGCGCTGGGCCTGTTCGCCGCGTGGAAGACTATGGGTACCTCGAGTCGCATCAAGGGCCTGCTCGATTCGGTCTTTACGATTCCTATGGTGCTGCCGCCCACGGTCTGCGGCTTTCTGCTGCTTATGCTATTTGGTCGATCGACCGGGGTCGGTCGGTGGCTCATCGCGCACGGCATCTCGATCGTCTTTACCTGGCCTGCGGCGGTGATATCTGCCGTCGTTGTGTCGTTTCCCCTGGTCTACCGCACGGCGCTCGGAGCCTTTGAGAGCCTCGACACGCAGATGCTCGATGCGGCGCGCACGCTGGGCTGGTCCGAGCGTCGCATCTTTACCAAGCTTATGATGCCGCTTGGCTGGCCCTCGATTGCCGCCGGCACGGTGCTCGCCTTTGCCCGCGCGATGGGCGAGTTTGGCTGCACCCTGTTCTTTGCGGGCAACTACGCCGGCATTACCCAGACCATCCCCATCGCCATCTACTTTGAGTGGATGGGCGGCAACACGTCGGTGGCCCTCTTTTGGGTCGTGGTCGTAATTGCGTTCAGCTTCCTGGTCATCCTATTCATCAACATGTACACGGCACATTCGCAAAAGTACCGCGAGCGTGGTCTTTCCCGTGCGGAGCGCAAGCAGGCCAAAGAGCTTGCCGGACAGGGCGATTCGCTCGATCCCGCCGGTGGCGATGCGCTGCGTATCGATCGCGAGGCGCTGGCCGAGCTCATGCGCGATGAGCCCGCTATGCAGGGGGGTCGATAGGCCATGTCACTCGTTCTGGACATAAAAAAGCGCTATCCGGGGTTTATGCTCGATATGCAGCTTGAGGCCGGCGAGGAGCGTGTGGCGCTGCTTGGTGCCTCGGGCTGCGGCAAGAGCTGCACGCTGCGCTGCATTGCCGGTGTTGAGACGCCCGACGAGGGCAAGATCGTCGTCAACGGCGTGACCTTTTTTGACTCGGCGGCGGGCATCAACCTGTCGCCCCAGGAGCGAAAATGCGCCCTGCTGTTCCAAAACTATCAGCTTTTCCCCAACATGACGGTGGCCGATAACGTATGCGCCGGTGTAAAGGATGCGGGCGACGCCGCCGCGCGCAAAAAGCTCGCCGAGCGCTACCTGGGTATCTTTGGACTGGCCGATTTTGCCGACCGCTATCCCGTGCGACTCTCGGGCGGTCAGCAGCAACGTGTGGCGCTTGCGCGCATGGTGGCGGCGCATCCGGGTATCTTTATGTTCGACGAGCCCATGAGCGCACTCGATTCCTATCTTAAGAGCGCCCTCGAGCAGAATATGCTCGACCTGTTCGA
This sequence comes from uncultured Collinsella sp., assembly GCA_905212545.1. Classification (GTDB taxonomy): domain Bacteria; phylum Actinomycetota; class Coriobacteriia; order Coriobacteriales; family Coriobacteriaceae; genus Collinsella. The sequence goes on along the minus strand of CAJMEW010000008.1, from coordinate 10,764 downwards.
TGTATGCAACCGCACCGTGCTCTACGTGAGCCACGACATCGACGAAGCGTGCCGCCTGTGCCAGCGCATCTGCGTGATGCACGACGGGCATGTTGAGGAGATCGGCTCAGTCGAGGACGTGGTCCGCCGTCCGCAGACGCTGGCGGCGCTGCGCCTGACGGGCTGCAAGAACACAAGCCGGGCGCGCAAGATCGGCGACGAAGAAGTTGAGGCCCTCGACTGGGGCATGAGCTTTAACGTGGGTCGCGCGGTTCCCGATAATGTGGCGTACCTGGGCATTCGCGCAAGCTACTTCCATGTTGACAATCGCGCGGGGCGGGGTCGCAACAGCTATGATTTGCACGTGGCCCGAGTGAGCGATTCGCGCTTTGAGCGCCTGGTGCTGTTGGACGTGCCGCGTACTGATGCGCCCACGCGTCTGCAGTGGAAGGTCAACAAAGTGGGCGTGCCTGTCGACGAGCTGCCGCAAGCAGGCGAGAACCTGCGCATGCACTTCGATGCGAGTAGGATTCACCTGGTTTGTCGATAGCGCCGGGTAATGCCGTCGGGGATATAAGCCTCGGCGGCTTTGTCTTGCCGTTCGCCGAATGAAGGATGACAAACTCTTATCAATCAAGATAATTATTTATTAAACGACGGTACACGAGGTTGTCGTACGAATGTCAACGGTGTTCGCATGGTCGACGACCGTTGATATAGTTGACCTCAACTTGTAGAGGAGGGTGCGCACATGCCGCAGACGACATACATTCGCCGCGTTGCCGCGCGTGCCCTATATATGGCTCGGAGCCGCATATGAGCAGGTATGTTCACGGCTCCGGGAGAGACGACGCACAACTAAATAACCGTCCTCAAGGCAGGTTCCCTAAAATTCCGGGTTTGAGCACGGCCGGACAATCGCCGTCCGTCGTGCATCGATACCGCCGTTATCCGTTTTTGGTTCGAGAGGGGAACCGTCATGGCTGAAGAATTTGATTTCCATCCGATGTGGGAGAGCCTCGGCATGAATCTTGCCGACCACGACATGCTGTTGGGCGCCGTGGGCCAGATGTACGGCGATATGTTCCTGACGCAGAACAATCGCCCCAAGTCCACGTCCTACCTGGACTTTGTGGCCACCAACATCCATAGCGGCCGTATTAAGGAGATGCTCGACAAGAAGGAGGCCGGCGAGGCCACCAAGATCGTCGGTTCGTTCTGCGTGTACGTGCCCGAGGAGATCGTACTTGCCTGTGACGGTATTCCCGTGGGCCTGTGCTCGGGTGCCGATTGGGCAACCGATAAGGTCGAGGAGCACCTGCCGCGCAACACCTGTCCGCTTATCAAGAGCTTTGCCGGCTTTAAGCTGGGCGAGGTCTGCCCCTACATTGAGTCGAGCGACCTGGTGGTGGGCGAGAACACCTGCGATGGCAAGAAGAAGGCCTACGAGTTCTTTGCCACGCAAAAGAACATGTACGTCATGGATATTCCCAACGTACACGACGAGTCGACGCTCGTGACCTGGAAGGCCGAGGTCAAAAAGCTCGCCGCCAAGATCGAGGAAGAGTGTGGCGTCTCGATTACGCCCGAGCGTCTGAAGGCCGCCATCCACGCCGTCAATGAGAAGCGTCGCGCCCTGCAGCGCCTCGCTGCCACGCGCGCTGCCGACCCGGCACCCATCAGCGGTCTCGACAGCCTGCTGACCGTTCAGGCCGCCTTTATGGATGACACGCCGCGTCTGACCGGCGCCATCAACGATATGGCGGCTGAGTGCGAGCAGCGTGTCGAGGCCGGCGAGGGCGTGGCGCCCAAGGGGACCAAGCGCATCCTGTACACCGGCACGCCCATGGCCGTGCCCAACTGGAAGCTGTTCAACCTCATCGAGAAGGCCGGCGGCGTTGTGGTCGGCGAGGAGTCCTGCACGGGCTCGCGCTACTACAAGGACCTGGTCGACGAGTCCGGCGAGACGGTCGACGAGATGCTCGACGCCATCGCCGAGCGCTACTTTAAGATCAACTGCGCCGTCTTTACGCCCAACGACCAGCGTGTGAAGGACATCGTTCAGATGGCCAAGGACCTGCATGTAGACGGCATCGTCGACGTGGCCCTGCAGTTCTGCACGCTCTACGAGATGGAGTCGTTTGCCGTGGAGAAGGCCGCCGAAGAGGCCAGCATCCCGTTTATGCACATCACGACCGACTACGCCGGCGAGGATGCAGGCCAACTGCAAACCAGGATTGAGGCTTTCTTGGAAACCATTTAGGGCTATCCGGTCCAGCGGCTTCCCCAGGCACCCGATCTTGCCGTTCAAACCATCGCTTGCATACCAAAGTACGCGGCGCTCCTCTTTCACGGCAACCTCGGGCACCTGGGAAAGCCGTTTCCTTGGTTGGTTAAAAGGCTTGTTAAGGAGTTATATGTCGGAAAATATTGAGCAGCCGTTGCCGTCCACGTTTGAGGAGTTCAACGAGCAACGCAAGGCGGCGTTTATTCGCGTCAAGGATTATAAGCAGGCGGGTAATCGCCTGGTCGGCTTTTTGTGCAGCTATACGCCGCTCGAGATTATCGATGCCGCGGGCGCTGCAAGTGTGGCCTTGTGCGGCACATCCGACGAGGTGATTCCCGAGGCCGAGAAGGTGCTGCCGGCAAACCTGTGCCCGCTCATCAAGTCGACGTACGGTTTTGCCTACTCGCAAAAGTGCCCGTTTACGTACTTTAGCGACATGATCATCGGCGAGACCACCTGCGACGGCAAGAAGAAGATGTACGAGCTACTCAACGAGCTCAAGCGCACGCACATCCTGCATCTTCCGCAGGGTCGCAATCGCGCCTACGAGCGTGAAGGCTGGTACGAGGAGTGCCGTCTGCTCAAGGAGGAGCTCGAGGGCTTCTACGGCATCACGATTACCGACGATGACCTGCGCGCTGCCGTCCGTCGTCGCAACCGCTTGCGTGCAGTCCAGCTCGAGATGTTTGCGCTGCAGGCCAACCAGCCGGCAGCCATGAGCGGCGTCGACCTGATGAGCACCATGTTTGCCGGTACGTTCAGCTTTGATATCGAGGCCTATACGCAGCAGCTGGAGCAAAAGGTCGTCAAACTGCGCGAGGCCTACGACGCGGGCGAGCGCCCGGTTGCGGCGGACGCCAAGCGCATTCTGATCACCGGCTGCCCGGTGGGCGGCGTGATTAACAAGATCGGCCGTACTATCGAGTCCAACGGCGGTATGGTCGTGTGCATGGACGACTGCTCGGGAGAGCGCACGGCAGCCATGATGATCGATCCGGAGGCTCCCGATATCCTGCGCGCCATCGCCGACCGCTACCTGGACATCAACTGCTCGGTCATGACGCCCAACGACGGTCGTATGGAAAACACGCTGGCCATGTGCGAGAAGTATCATGTCGATGGCGTAGTGGAGAGCGTGCTCCAGGCGTGCCACACCTTCAACGTTGAGAGTGCGCGCATGCAGGAGGCCGTCGAGGGTGCGGGTATTCCGTATATGAAGATCGAGACCGACTACAGCAACGGCGACATGGGCCAGATCGAGACGCGCATCGCCGCCTTTATCGAGACGCTCTAGCTTCCTCAGGCGCCTGAGAAACCTAGAGCTAAGGCGCCTGAACGCGCCGCTGTCTTTGATGTTTAGATTGGGAGAGAGCCATGATAGGGATCGGGATCGATATCGGGTCTACGGCGGCTAAGGCTGCCGTGGTCGACGGGGAGGGTTCGGTGGCGTGGACGTGCGTGCAGCCAACCGGGTTCTCCTCGGTCGATGCTTCCGAGCGGCTGCGCGAGGCACTGGCAGCGGCCGGCTATGACGTGACAGGCGACGATGTTCGCGTGGTCGCGACTGGCTACGGCCGTGTCGCCGTGCCCTATGCACACAAGGTCGTGACCGAGATCACCTGCCACGGCACCGGTGCCGTGCGCCTGTTTGGCGATCACGGCACGGTGATTGACGTAGGTGGCCAGGACACCAAGGTCATTCAGCTTAAAAGTGGCCGCGTGGCCAAGTTTGCCATGAACGACAAGTGCGCCGCCGGCACGGGGCGCTTTTTGGAGATCATGGCCGACCGCCTAGGTATTTCCCAGCAGCAGATGGCCGACCTGGCGCGTTCCGGCGAGCCCACCAAGATCAGCAGCATGTGCACGGTGTTTGCCGAAAGCGAGGTTATCAGCCTGATCGGTCGCGGTGAGCCGCGCGAGAACATTGCGCGTGGCGTGATCGACAGCGTGGTTTCGCGCGTGGCGACCATGGCCGGGCAGGCCGCGGGCGCCCCGTACTACCTGACCGGCGGCTTGTGCGAGAACGCCTACGTTGTGGAGCGGCTGGCAGCGCTGCTGGGGTCGCCGGTGACCACCTCGCCCCAGGCTCGCTTTGCCGGAGCGATCGGCGCGGCTGTTCGTGCCCAGGCGCTCAATTAATGCATCCGCCGTCGGCGCGCATTCATGCGTATACTGGGAGAAAATGATTGACCGATGAGAGGAGGTATCGATGGCCGACGATCAGATTAGGCTCACGTCTATGACGGCCGCGAGCGGTTGAGCCGCTAAGTTGGCTCCTGGAGCCCTCGCCCAGGTCCTGGGCGACTTACCCAATGTGCATAATGACAACATGCTCGTGGGGTTCGATACCTCCGACGATGCGAGCGTCTTCCGCGTAGGGGAGAACCTGGGGCTTGTGCAGTCCATCGACTTCTTCCCGCCGATGGTCGACGACCCGTTTCTGTTTGGCCAGATTGCCGCGGCCAACTCACTGTCGGACATCTACGCCATGGGCGGGCGGCCGAGCCATGCCATGAACCTGCTTTGCATACCCAGTTGCCTGGGCGTTGAGGTTGCCGGTCAGATTCTGGCGGGCGGCGCCGATAAGTGCGTCGAGGCGGGTTGCTCCATCGCGGGCGGCCACACCATCAACGACGACGAGCCCAAGTACGGTCTGTCCGTGAGCGGTTTTGTGCCGCTCGACCGTATGCTCGCCAACAGCGGCGCGCGCGTGGGCGATGCGTTGCTGCTGACCAAGGCGATCGGCTCGGGCATCATCACCACGGCCATTAAGGGCGAGCTCATCGAGCAGGACGAGGCCGCAGCCATGTTTGACTCGATGCGCACCCTCAACGAGGCGCCAATTCGTCTGGCCGAGGGACTTGAGCTTCACGGCTGCACCGATGTCACGGGCTTTGGCTTGATCGGGCACGCGTGCGAGATGGCCGAGGGCTCGGGCGTGCAGATTGAGCTTGCGTCGGGGGCGGTGTCGCTCTTTGACCAGGTGCTCGACATGGCGCGTTTGGGCATTATCCCCGCGGGCTCCTACCGCAACCAGGACTTCTTTGGCCCGCGCGTGACGGCCGACGAGGACCTTGAGCCGGGCATGTTGGATGCGCTGTACGACCCGCAGACCTCGGGTGGTTTGCTTATTGCGGCGCCCGCGAGGGATGTGGACGAGCTTGCGCGTCGCCTGGATGCCGAGGGGCGCATCGCGGCCGTTGTCGGGCGCGTGTGCGAGGCGGAGCCGGGCGGTCCTGCCGTCCGCGTTGTCCGTTAACGACACGTTTATTGAGCTATGTACCGTTCTAAAACGATTTATTCGAAAGGAAAAACTATGTCTACCAAGATTGAAGTCAATGCCATGGGCGATGCCTGCCCGCTGCCCGTCGTCAAGACGCTTAAGGCACTCAAACAGCTCGATGGCGAGGGCGCCGTTGTGACTTCGGTCGATAACGAGACCGCCGTCAAGAACATCTCCAAGATGGCGCAGGAGAAGGGCTGCACGGCCTCGGTCGAGAAGATCTCGGACGCCGAGTGGCACGTGACCGTCTCGACCGCCGGTGCCGTGGCCGTTGCGGACCCCGAGCAGGACGGCGCCGCTTTCTGCGACGCCAGCGCCGGCAAGGGCAAACTCGTCATTTCCGTCTACACCGATTGCATGGGCCGTGGCGACGACGAGCTGGGCCACAAGCTCATGAAGGCGTTTATCTTTGCCGTGACGCAGCAGGAGGAGCTGCCCGCGACCATGCTGTTCTACAACGGCGGCGCCAAGCTCACCGTCGAGGGCTCGCCGGTGCTCGATGACCTGAAGGGCCTGGCCGAGCAGGGTGTCGAGATTCTCACCTGCGGTACCTGCCTCGACCACTATGGCATTAAGGACCAGCTCGCGGTGGGCGAGGTCACGAATATGTACGTGATCGTGGAGAAGATGGAGCAGGCCGTGCGCGTCGTGCGCCCGTAGCGTATTGGTTGGAGTTGCCATGAGGGAGAAGCGCCCGGCGCTTGTCATCACGTTTCCCACCACGGCGGCCGCCATGGGTTGCGAGTCCCTGTGCATCGAGCGCGGTCTTCCCGGGCGGACGATTCCCGTGCCCGGGGAGGTCGCTGCCGGCTGCGGTTTGGCGTGGAAGGCGTTGCCTGTCGATGAGGAGCTGCTGCGCGGCGAACTCGCCGCGGCGGGCGTTCCCACTGAGGGCTATACCGTGATTGATATGTGGGAGGTCGTGCGATGATCTACCTGGATAACGCGGCGACGACCATGCACAAGCCGCAGACGGTCATCGATGCCGTGACGCAGGCGATGTGCTCGCTCGGCAATGCTGGGCGCGGTGCCACCTCGGGTGCGCTCGATGCGGCACGTACCGTCCACGGCTGCCGCGCCAAGCTTGCGCGCTTGCTGGGCTGCCCGCGTGCTGACCATGTTTGTTTTACGCCCAACTCCACCGCGGCGCTCAACACCGTCATCAATGGCGTGGTGCGCCCCGGCGACCGTGTGGTCACAACGGTGCTCGAGCACAACTCCGCGCTACGTCCGCTCAATCGCTTGGCAACGGAGCAAGGTGTGACGGTTGAGCATGCGGGTTGCGATGCGAGCGGCGTGCTCGACTACGACGAGCTCGAGCGGTTGGTCATGCCGGGCACGCGTGCTGTGGTGGTGACGCACGCCTCCAATGTGACCGGCAACGCGGTCGACGTTTCGCGCGTGGCTGCCATCGCGCATGCGGCCGGCGCGCTGGTGATCGTCGATGCTTCGCAGTCTGCCGGCACGGCGAAGATTGACATGGATGCCATGGGGCTCGACGTTGTGTGCTTTACCGGTCACAAGGGGCTCATGGGTCCGCAGGGGACCGGCGGCCTGGCCGTGGCGGAGGGCATTGACGTGGCTCCGTGGGCCATGGGCGGCACGGGCGTGCACAGCTTCGATGCGCTGCAGCCGCTTGAGTGGCCCACGCGCCTTGAGGCGGGCACGCTCAACGGTCACGGCATAGCGGGCCTTTCCGCAGGCCTCGACTTTATCGAGGCCCAGGGTGGGGTCGAGGCGATTGCTGCCCACGAGCGTGCACTCGCTGATCGCTTCCTTTCCGGTGTGCGCGAGATTCCGGGGATTAAGCTCTACGGTGCCTTTGACCAGCCGACGCGCTCTGCGATTGTGTCGCTCAACGTGGGCGATATCGACTCTGCCGAGATCTCGGATGCGCTCATGCAAGGGTGGGGGATTGCGACGCGCCCCGGCGCCCATTGCGCCCCGCTCATGCACCGTGTGCTGGGGACCGAGCGCCAGGGCGTCGTCCGCTTCTCGTTTGGGTATTTCAACACTACCGAAGAAGTCGACACGGCTATCGATGCTCTGTGCGATTTAGCCTGCTAAAGCTGCTAGACCGTTTATACTTGCGGGACGGGTGTTTTTGCCCGTCCCGTTTTTGTTTCGACCCGAAAGGTGTGCATATGGCCTCATCCGCTCCGCGCGGCCTGCGCTCCGATCATGTCGTTACCGTCGGCATTGCGCTGTTCTCGATGCTCTTTGGCGCCGGTAACCTCATCATTCCGCCGTTGCTGGCACTTCAGGCCGGCACGGCCACGCCGCTTGCCATGATCGGCTTTTTGATTGCCGCTATCGGTCTGCCTGTTATGGGCTTTATCGCCGTCGCGCTCGCCGGCACGGCGCGCGAGCTTGCCAGCCGCGTGCATCCTAAGTTTGGCGAATTTTTCGTTGCGGCGGTCTACCTGGCCATCGGTCCGTGCCTGGCCATTCCGCGCACAAGCTCCACGGCCTTCGAGATGCTGGTGCCGCTGCTGCCCGAGGGCGTTTCGCTCGGCGTAGCACGTCTGGTGTTTGCCATCGGGTTCTTCGTCGTCGCGTTTGTGCTCACGCTGCGCCCGGGTGTCATCACGCGCGTGCTCGGCCGCATTACGGGCCCCGCGCTCATTGCGCTCATCGTGCTGGTCGTGGGTGCTGCCGTGATTTCGCCGCTGGGACCGGCTGCCGCGCCTCAGGCTCCCTACGATGCAGGTGCCGCCGTGCAGGGCTTCTTGACCGGCTATCAGACCATGGACCTGCTCGCGTCACTCGCCTTCGGCATCATCATCGCCGAGACCATCCACGAGTTGGGCGTTACCGACGATAGGCGCGTGGCCTTCGAGATTTCGCGTTCCGGTGTGATCGCGGGCGTGCTCATGGCCATCATCTACTGCGGCTTGGGGCTTGCCGGTATGCATCTCGGCACCGTGATGCCCGACGCTACCAACGGTGCCGCCATCCTCGCCCGCTCTGCCTCCATGCACTTTGGCCTTGCCGGCACGGTCGTGGTCTTCGCCATCTTCTTCCTCGCCTGCATGAACGTGTGCATCGGCCTCATCAGCTGCTGCTCGCGTTACTTCTGCGAGACGTATGTGGTCGAAGGGGGAGCGGAGGCCTCCGAGGAGGCCATGCGCCGTCCCTTTGCGATTCTTGCCTTTGTGTTCGCGGCGTTTTCGTGCGTGCTCTCCAACGTGGGCCTCGACGTGATCCTTATGTTCTCGGTGCCCATGCTCAACGCCTTGTATCCCGTCGCCATCGTGCTGGTTCTCATGGGTTTGGTACACGGCTTTTGCGACGCTCATCCGCAGGTGTGGGTCTGGGTCGGCGGTGTGGTTGCCGTGCAGAGCGTGATCACCTCGGTCCGCGATGCGTTCTTTGTGGGCACGTGGCTGCCCTTTGATGTTCTTCCGCTGGCGGATATCGGTGCCGCGTGGGCGCCGGTTGCCGTGGTTGCCTTTGTGATCGGTCTGCTCCATAGTCGTTTTGTCGCACATTCGAGGAGCTAGGGTTTCTGCGCTTGCACAGGCGGGGAGTCTCCCCTATAATTTCCTTCGCTTTGGGACACGCAAGGTTTAGACCTTAGCTGCTCAACACCTTCGGGACGTGGCGCAGTTTGGTAGCGCGCCTGCTTTGGGAGCAGGATGTCGCAGGTTCAAATCCTGTCGTCCCGACCATATCTTGCGGGCGTAGTTCAATGGTAGAACCCCAGCCTTCCAAGCTGATGACGCGGGTTCGATTCCCGTCGCCCGCTCCATAGGATATCTTTAACGGCTTTGGCTCCTTTTGGTGCCAGAGCCGTTTTCATATACATGCCGGGACCCCACATCCCCTTCTAAGTTGCGGTGAAATACGGACTGTTTTTCGGCTTTTATGGCCCATGTAGTCCGTATTTCACCGCAACTATTTGTAAGGTTGGATTTTGATGCCGTTGGGAGGATCGTAGCGACCGTCTACCGAGAGTGGAAATATTTTTTGAAGCTCTGACCTGCGACGTCAAGCTTTTGGTCAGCTTTTGGCAAGGCCTGCGGACGGAAGCATGCGATAGCGTAATGGTATTCTCTCCGCCGTGATGGTTATGGGGTTGGCCATGCTTGATAAAGGCAAACATTTTCCGCAGTCCTATGCAAGGATGCTATTCTCGGCCGTTGGAATTCATCAAGATGGACAGCTGCTTATAACAATTGATCCTTGGGATGAACGCCGTGCGCGCGAGCTTATGCAGGAAGAGCTCATGCTTCGTCTTTACAGCCATGTGTATGCGGATCCGGTCTATTGGAATAATCTTGGGGTTGAAGATCGTATCTTTCAGTTGGCATCCGCTATTGCGGTCGTAGAACCGGATGCTGTGTTTTGCGGGGCGACAGCAGCGCTGCTCTACGGCATCGGCTCGGCGTATACGCTTCTGGATAAAGTGCAAGTGCTGCTGCCACGGTCTACAAGGCGTGATACGTGTGAGTTCGTTGAATACAAGCGCTGGCGCCCGGGCGAAGTGTGGCGGCTTGGTCTGTTTACACTGACGGATCCGTGTCGAACGGTTGTTGATATCGCGCGATCGAGCGCCTTTCGCTATGCGCTGGGTTATGTCGATGGCTTGGCCCGTGAGTACGATGTCGAACGCGAAGAGCTGCGAGCATATGCGCAGGCAAATTGTCGAGGGCTGCATGGCATCGCGCGTGCTTTTGACGTTTTTGAGTATATGGACGGCAGGTCAGACAATGGCGGCGAGTCTGAGGCGAGAGCAGCGATGATTCTCGCTGGGGTTGCCGCGCCTGAGCTTCAAGTTGAGATAACGCGACCGGGAAACGCTGGCTATTATCTAGCAGATTATGGCTGGCAGATGCCAGACGGCTCATGGACGCTGGCAGAGCTGCATGGGCTAGGCAAGTTTGAAGACGAGGCTCAAAATAATCCAGACCGGGCGGCGGCAAAAACGTATCGAGCGGCCCTCATGCGCGACGCGAACCTTCGCGCCATGGGCCACAACATCATTCATTTCAAACTCTCGGACACCTACGACGTAGAATCGTTCGGTGCCATGATGCGCGGTTACGGCATTCCGACAACAAAACCCTACGCCGAATCCCGATAACGAAATCGTTCGCAGCCAACCATCAATAAGTTGCGGTGAAATACGGACTGTTGGGGGTGCGGACAGAAAGTTGGACCGCGGGGCGGTCCGGACTGGAGGTTCGCATGTACAGCAGGGAGAAGGTCGAGC
>CAJMEW010000007.1:0-82499 GCA_905212545.1 uncultured Collinsella sp. | reverse complement strand
GGGTGGCTGAGCCCGATGGAGTACCGCAGGAAGCTTGGATACGCCTAGGCGCGGTCCAAGAAATCGTCCGCACCCCCCAACCTCGATTATGGCAAAAATCGGCACCAAAAACGGGAGCAATGGCAGGGAGCGCGATTTTGTGATGACGCAGGAGAGGGCAAGGACCAGGAGCGCGACGGCAAATGCCACGATGCCACCCATAGGGTCGAGCGTGCAAAGCGCGAAGAGTGCTTTGGCGTCCCCCATGCCAATGCCCGAGGTTTGGCGAAAACGACGCCAGAGGGACTCAGTCAGAACAAGGGCAAGGTAGACGATGACCGCAAGACCGGCATGGTCAAGCGCCGTGTTAACGCCTTTGTCGAGCCAAACGCCCACTAACGCCGTCACCGCACACGCACCGGCAAGCTCATTGGGAAAACGTCGCTGACGGGCATCAATCGCCGCGCCGGCAAAGATGCAAATCCAAAACGGGATATAAAACATCGAGTACCTCCTCGAGCTGCATCGCAAAAGCAAAAACCACCACAAAGGTGCCTGTCCCCTTTGCGGTGGTTTTGGTGGTGGTTATTTGGCGCCTTGCATGACCTCGTCGAGGGTGACGTTTACGGCATGCTGGGTAGGAACCCAGTCGACCTTCAGGAACAGCGCGGCCACCGTGATGGGGATATAGCTGAACATAAAGATCGGGAAGGTAAACAGGTTAGTCACCAGACGCCACTTTTGCGCGCAGTGAATGTGCTTGTACTCAAAGATAGTCGTGAGCAGCGCCAGGATAAAGAAGGTCTGATACATCATGGCGAAGGTCATAATGAGCGAAGCGGCGCACGCCTGCATCTCGACTTCGGTAGCCAAGAAACCATGCGAAAGGCCGCCCACAATCAAGAACGTCGCATTAGCGAGCATCGAGATCAGCGATAGCAGCATACCCGGGGCGATCGTCATGAACATGTCGTAGGCGGCAAAGCGATGATAGCGGAACGTCGACTTGACCAGATGCTTGCCGTAGGTAAAGAACACCTGGTAAAAGCCCTTGGTCCAGCGCATACGCTGCTTCCAGGATGCCTTGAACGTCACGGGTTGCTCGTCAAAGAACTCCGCCGGCGCATAGCCAATGCGAATACCGTGAATAGCGCAGAACGTAGTGAACTGAATGTCCTCGGTCAGCGTGTGGAACTGCCAGCCGTGCATGCCCTCAATAACACTGGCGGAGATGAGGTAGCCCGAACCCGAGACGGCGCAAGACGTCTTACAGATATTACGCGCGTTGTTGAGAAAGCGCGCCTCGCGCAGGTACCAAGTAGCATTAGCTGCCGAGATCCACGAGCTGCCAAAATTCTTGGAGTTGCGATAGCTCGTGACCACATGGAATCCCTGGTCAAAGGCATCGTTCATCTTGGACACGTAATCGCGGGAGATAACGTTATCGGCATCGAAGATAAAGTAGCCTTCAAACGTGTCGGGATACTCGTTAAGGATGCGGTCGAAGCCAAAGTCCATGACCCAGCTCTTACCCTTACGGGCAAGATCATTGCGCTCGTAAACAATGGCACCTGCCTCGCGCGCGAGCTGTGCGGTGTTGTCGGTGCAGGCGTCGGCAACCACGAAGACCTCGATAAGCTCGGACGGATAATCCTGGTCCTTGATGGAGCGAACAAGGTTGGCGATCACGGCCTCCTCGTTATGCGCTGCGATAAAGAAAGCATAACGATGGAGTTTTTTGGCCTTGGGAGGCGCGACCTCGCCACGAAGAGCGCCAATGACAAAGAAGACCACCTGGTACAGAAAGCAGACCGTGAGCAGCGTGACGACAATCTGGTTGAAGACCACGATGGGTGTGTTGGTTTGTAAAAAGGCGAGCATGCAGGCTCCCGAGAACGCGTTACGTAAACAACCGTATATCTTACCGCAGGCTTACCGAGTTCAAGAAACCACCTAATACTGGCTAGGCTTCGAGCAGACCGAGCTGAGAGACGATTTCGTCACCGGCGGCAGTGCGACCGAGCGAGCGCGGAGCCAGATCGTCAAGAACCGCAGCGAGATCCCAGGGCAACTCGTCGCGGCACTCAATGCGCTCCCCCGTCACGGGATGGTCGAACGCCACGCGCCAGGAATGAAGGAACTGCCTGGTCAGACCCTGATCGGCACGCGCATCGCACTTGCCGTAGAGCGGATCGCCCACGCAGGCGTGGTTGATATGGCGCATGTGCACACGAATCTGGTGCGTTCTGCCGGTAAACAGGTGGCACTCGACAAGCGTGTAGCCGTCGTCGAAACGCGTGGAATCAAAGCGCTCGAGCACCTTGAAGGTCGTAATGGCCTGACGGGCAAAGGGGTCGTCCGAAACCGCCATCTTGACGCGGTCGCGCGTGGAACGGGCAATACCGGTATTGATGGTGCCCTCGTCCATGGCGATGTGCCCGTGGACAAGCGTGATATAGCGACGATCGAGCGTGCGCGTGCGGATAAGATTTTGAAGCGCGCGCTGGGTGTCGTCGTCTTTTGCCGCGAGCATAAGGCCCGAGGTATCGCGATCCAGGCGATGCACGATGCCGGGTCGGTCCTCACCCTGCACGGTGCCCAGATGGTCGATACCGCAGTGATAGACCAGGGCATTCGCGAGCGTACCGCTCTCATGACCATGCGCAGGATGGCACACCAGGCCGCGCTGCTTGGAGAGCACAATGAGATAATCGTCCTCATAGCGAATGTCGAGCGGGATGGCCTCGGGAATCACATCGGTGGGATCGTGCGGCTCGGGCAAATCGACCGAAATACGGTCGCCGGCTCGCACGGCGTACTTTTTGGACAGGCAGGTCTCGCCATTGACAGCGACGGCGCCGCCCTCGATCAGATGCGCGCAGGCAGAGCGCGTGGGGCAGCCGTCGTTGGCACCCAGAAAGGCGTCAAGACGCTGACCAGTGCAATCGTCGGCAACGAGAATATGGATGTCGGCCATTAGCGCTCATTCCTTTCGCGAATCTTGCGGGCACGTTCCCCACGCTGCTTGGCTTTGCGTTTTGCGCGGGCCTCGTCACGAGCGTTGAGCTCGGCGGTCGCATCGACCTCGCGAGCGGCGGGGCTCAAGAACATGTAACCGATAAGCGCCAGCACAACACCGACCGTAATGCCGATATCGGCCACATTGAAGACGGGAAAGTCGATGAAGGTGGTGGCAATAAAATCGGTCACGAAGCCAAAGGCCAAACGATCGATAGCGTTGCCGATAGCACCGCCCGCAACCATCGCCATGCCCACAACCTCAAGATGGGCGAGCTGGGGTGCACGAACGAGGTACACGGCAATAGCGATAATGACCGCCAACGCCAGCACGGCAAACGCGATGCCATGCCCCTCGCCCATGCTAAAGGCAGCACCGATATTGCGGACAAACATAAAGTCGATGACACCGGGGATGACGGTCACATGCAAAGCGTCGCCCACGGCGCGAACCGCAAGCTTGGTAAGCTGGTCAACAAGCAGCACAACCAGCGCCACCCCACCAGCAACACCCAACCGCCATCGCAAAGGCGGCGTCATATCCCCAGTACGACCCAAATCAATCCCCTATCCTCAAGAACATCGAATTACGTTTAATGCAAGTAATCATCTTATAGTGACAAACGCCAAACGCGCAGCATATTCACCAACGCTAGCGAAATAACCAGCTAAAAACGAAAGCGGCATTCCGAAAAACAGAATGCCGCTTGGACGTGACAAAAGTTGACGTTGGGGACGTTCTTGTTTGACAGTCGTTTAAGAACGTCCCCAACGGCTAGTTCAGCGCCTCCGCGCAGCGCTTGCAAATATGCGCGTGGCCATTGTACTCGCCGACGGTGGTGCGGTAGTTCCAGCAACGGTCGCAGCACTCGCCCTCGGCTGCCTCGATGGCAACGGAGAGTTCCTCGCCCTGGGTCAGCTCAACATCGGAAACGATGTAGAACTCGGCCAGGTCGACGGCCTTATCACCGGTCAGCAGCGCGTACATCTCGGCGGGAACGACCGCCTTGACGCGGACCTGCTGGCTCTTGGTGAAGGTACCGGCGGAGCGGGCATCCTCAAGGGCCTTGGTCACGGCGCTACGGAGCTCGAGTGAAGCCTCGAGCACGCCCTCAAACTCATTGGCCTCGTCGAACGTGATGGGCGACTTGTACCAATCGAGCAGCGCGGCGTACTTCTGGTGATCGACGCAGCCGGCGGGCGCATAGGCCATGGCCTCGTCAACAGTGTAGGACAGGATCGGCTGAAGGTCGCGCATGAGCATCGAGAAGAGCTCGGCCAGCACGGTCTGGGCGCTGCGGCGCTCGAGCGAGCCGGGCTTCTCACAGTACAGACGGTCCTTCAGGGCGTCGAGATACACGTTGGAGAGCTCGGTAACCACGAAGTCGTAGAGCGCACGGTAAGCGCGCGGGAACTCGTAGCAAGAGTAAGCGTCGTCGACCTCGGCCTGGACCTGGGTCAGACGGGCAACCATGAGCTTGTCGAGCGGCAACAGGTCGGCAAAGGCGACGCCGTCGGTCTCGGGCTCAAACTGGCCCTCGAGCTCGGAGAGCAGGAAGCGCAGCGTGTTGCGGAAACGACGGTAGGCATCGGACGTACGAGCGAGGATCTCGTGGTCGATGGAAACGTCGGAGCTGGTATCGACAGATGCAACCCACAGACGGATGATGTCGGCACCCATCTCGTCACAGACCTTGTTAGGGTCGATGACGTTACCGAGCGACTTGGACATCTTGCGGCCCTGGCCGTCGAGCGTGAAGCCCTGCGAGACGACCGCCTTATACGGAGCGTGGCCGTTGGCGCCCACCGAGGTGAGCAGCGAGCTCTGGAACCAACCGCGGTGCTGGTCGGAGCCCTCGAGGTACACATCCGCCGGGTACTCCAGCTCGGGGCGGTACTCGCAGACGGCCTTCCAAGACACGCCGGAGTCCCACCACACGTCGAGAATGTCCTTATCAGCCTTGAGGTGATGGCCGCCACACTTGGGGCAAACGCAAGCCTCGCCCAGGTAGCTCTCGGGAGCGTCGGTGAACCAGGCGTCGGAGCCCTTCTCGTGGAAGAGCTTGATGACGGCGTCGAGCGTGGCGTCGTTCATGACCTTCTCGCCGCAGTCGGCGCAAGTGTAGCTGGGGATAGGCACGCCCCAGTTGCGCTGACGGCTTATGCACCAGTCGGGACGCTGCTCGACCATGGCGCCGATGCGGTTGGCGGCGTGAGCCGGATACCACTTGACGTTCTCGCGGACCTCTTTGCCAGCCTGCTCGCGCAGACCGGTCTTGTCCATCGAGACGAACCACTGGTCGGTAGCACGGAAGAGCACCGGGTGCTTGCAGCGCCAGCAGTGCGGATAGCTGTGCGTGATCTTCTTCTCGAGGACCAGGGTGCCGCGCTCGCGCAGGAACTCGATGATGTGCGGGTTGGCCTCGTCGGTATCCATGCCGCTGAAGGGGCCGCCGGTGCCAAACTCCTCGCCGGTGTAGAACTTGCCGTCGTCATCGACCGGCATGCAAATGTCGGTGATGCCCTCCTTGAGGCAGGCGAAGTAGTCGTCGACGCCGTGACCGGGCGAGTTGTGGACGATACCGGTACCGTCATCGACACCGACGTAATCGGCCAACAGCGCAACGCCCTCGACACCGTCAAAGATCGGCTGCTTATAGTGAATGTGATGGAAGGTCTCGGCGGGAACCACATAGGGCTTGCCGTCGACCACAACCGGGGTGTACTCCCAGCCAAACTCCTCGCAGCACTTGGGAGCTAGGTCCTCGAGCATGACCTCGGCGCGGCCGTCGTGCTCAACGGCGACGTAGGCGGCACCGGGCTTGAGAGAAACTGCCTGGTCGGAGGGGATGGTCCACGGCGTGGTCGTCCAGATGATAAAGTCAACCGGGCCGTCGAAGTTCTCGATGCCGGCGGGCTTGGAGGTCATCTCAAAGCGCACGAAGATGGACGGGCTCGTCTCGTCGGAGTACTCAATCTCGGCCTCAGCAAGTGCGGTATGGCAGTGCTTGCACCAGTGAACGGGCTTGTGACCGCGATAGATCATGCCCTTGTCGAACATGGCCTTGAAAACCTCGATGTCGGCGGCGTCATGCTGGTGATAGAGCGTCAGATAGGGGTTGTCCCAATCGCCGAGCACGCCCAGGCGACGGAAGCCGGCCTTCTGCAGCTCGATGTTCTCGACAGCGAACTTATTGCAAAGCTCACGGATCTTAGCCGTGGAGGTCTGGTTGAACTTCTCGGTGCCGAGCTTCTCCTCGACCTTATGCTCGATCGGCTGGCCATGGCAGTCCCAACCGGGAACATAGGGAACCTCATAGCCCTGCATCATCCAGTAACGGTTGATCATGTCCTTGGAGATCTTGTTCATGGCATGGCCGATGTGAATCGGGCCGTTGGCGTACGGAGGACCGTCGTGCAGCACGAACTTCTTGTGACCCTCGTTCTTCTTCAGAACCTGCTCGTAGACCTTGTTGTCCTGCCAGTCCTTGAGTCGCTTGGGCTCGGACTTGGAAAGACCGGCACGCATGGGAAAACCGGTCTTGGGCAGATTCATCGTCTGCTTGTACTCGTTTGCCACGGTACCCCTTTCATGTCATGGGCGCACACGCCCGTTGGGCACCAAAAAAGCGCCCGTCCCTACAAGCTGGGACGAAGCGCCACAAAACGAGCCGTACGCCCGCAAAAGCTCTTCGTTTAACCACCCAGCTTAGATGCCCTCGCCCGCGTATTCGCGCGCTCGCATCCGTTACTCGGCTGGCCTGTATCGACGACCATCTCGGCGATATCTACTAAGACGTGTCTGCGCGGCACGTCCGTTGGGACCGCAGCTCCGGGGTGATTTTCATCGGTCGCATGCACGGGTTCTCAGCGCTTCCCGCTCTCTGTAGCATGCGGACGGCCGACTACTCGTCCCCATCAACGCTTATGCGATGTATGCTAGCACGTTCCGCGCCGCCGAAAAACCCTCAACACTGGTTTTATACGTTCGAAATTTCTCGCGGCTGTGGACCTTCTCTTGGAGCAAAATACCTGAAAGCACTTTATCGAACGAAAGAAGGTTGCTATGCGCACGATTGGAATGAGCGACTACACCGTTGGCGAGGATTGCTTTACAGAGCTACCCGCCGCACTGGCGGAGTACGGCGCGAAGAAGGTCGCCATCATTGGCGGCAAGCGAGCCCTGGCTGCGGCACTGCCGGGAATCGAGGCGGCACTTGAAGGTACCGATGTCGAGGTCCTGGAGACGCGCGTCTATGGCACCAACAGTACGCGTGCCAATATCGCCAAGGTCGTGGACTCCCCTGCCTGCCAGGAAGCCGACGTGCTCATCGCATGCGGCGGCGGCAAGGCGCTCGACACCGTGAAGACCGCAGCCATCGAGCTCAAGAAGATCGTCTTCACCGTCCCGACGATCTGTTCTAACTGCTCCGCCGCGACCGCCATTGCCGTCGTGTACAACGACGACGGCTCGCTCGAGGGCTATTCGTACCCCAACCGACCGGCGCACATCTTCATCAACCCCAAGATCATCGCCGAAGCTCCGGCGGAGTACTTCTGGGCCGGCGTGGGCGATGCCCTGTCCAAGCAGCCCGAGGTCGAGTACGCCACGAGCGCCGGCAACTTGGAGCACACGGCAGGCCTTGGCCTGGCACTCGCCCACACCTGCTCCGAGCCGCTGTTTACCTACGGCGTTCAGGGTCTTGAGGACGTGCGCCAGAACCTGTCAAGCGAGGCCGTCAAACAAATCGCGCTCGACATCGTGGTCAACACGGGCTACGTCTCCAACCTGACCAACCAGAACGATTACTACTACAACTCGAGCGTGGCGCACGCATTCTACAACGCCACCTGCAGCATTACGCGTGAGGGCACCTACCTGCACGGCGAGGTCGTGAGCCTGGGCGTGCTCGTGCTGTTTGCCTATACGGGAGACACCGAGAACCTTGAGCGCTACGCCGCCTTTAACAAGCAGATGGGGCTGCCCGTGACGCTTGAGCAGGTCGGCCTTACCGAGGCCGAGATCCCGGCGCTGTGTGAGTATGCCCACGCCACCAACGAGTGGAAGCAGGGTAACCCGGAGCCCTTCACCGACGAGAAGTTCGCCGCCGCCATCAAGGCCGCCAACGCCTACGGCCACTCTATCCTGGCCTAACCGACCAAAACCGCCACAAAGGGGACAGTACCTTTGTGGCGGTTTTTTATTGCTGTAACATGCTCGAGTCGAATTCGCTTGCCGGGATCACGCGGTAGCCGTGGCGCAGGAGCAGGTCAACGAAGACACCGTTACCCGTTGTGAGCGTGCCGCTGAAGGATCCGTCGTAGATATGGCCCACGCCACACGACGGACTGCGATCCTGCAAGACGCACGCAGTAATCTCGGACGGGCCGCCCGCTTGCTCGCACATATCGAGCGCACGTTGAGCGCCTAGACGAAACTCGCGATCGACTGAGGTACCCTCGCAGGTACGGACCTCGCCATTCACAATCTCGGACGGCTTGCGCGGCGTGGGCAGGCCGCCAAAGACCTCGGGGCACACCAACAAGACCTCAGTCCCTGTACGCTCGCAGGCCTCGACCAACTCGCGATGATAGTTGTCGAGCCCGTTATACTTACAGCTCTCGCCCATCAAGCAGGCGCTCACCACGATCTTCATATACAACACTCCCCACGCAAAACGCCCCATTTGAGAAAGCTGCTCAAATGGGGCGTCGGCGTTTACTGGCTCGACCGCGGCTTTACTGTTGCTTGGGCATCAGCGGATTCTCGCGCGTGAGGAGATTCATGAACTCCTCGCCCGTGATCGTCTCCTTCTTGTACAGATAACGAGCAAGCTCATGGAGCTTGAACTTGTTCTCCTTGAGGATCTGCAGGGCGCGATCATGCGCATCCTCGATCAGCTTGGCGACAATCGCGTCCACGCGCTCGGCCGTGCCGGGGGCGCAGGTGAGCGACGTGTCCTGGTTGAGGTACGCATTCTGAACGGTACCGAGCGCCATCATGCCAAACTCATCGGACATACCAAAGCGCGTCACCATGTTGCGGGCGAGCTTGGTTGCCTGCTCGATATCGTTGGCGGCGCCGGTCGTCATCTCACCGAAGATGAGCTCCTCGGCTGCACGGCCACCGCAATAGACGGCGAGCTTGTCCAGGACCTCCTGGCGCGTGGTCAGGAAGCGCTCGTCCTCCTCGACCTGCATGGTGTAGCCCAGAGCACCGCTCGTGCGCGGCACGATGGTGATCTTCGTGACCGGCGCAGAGCCCTTCTGGCGAGCGGCAACGATGGCATGACCGATCTCGTGGTAAGAAACGACCTGCTTCTCGTGGTCGGAAAGCACCGTGGACTTACGCTGTTGACCGGCGATGACGACCTCCACCGACTCCTCAAAGTCATCCTGGGTTGCACGCTTGCGACCCTCGCGAACGGCGCGCAGAGCGCCCTCGTTGATGATATTGGCCAGGTCAGCGCCCGAGGCACCGGGCGTGGCGCGGGCAATCGCGGTCAGGTCGATCGGCGGCTCGGTCTTCACACTCTTGGCGTGAAGCTCGAGGATGTTCTTACGGCCGGTCAGATCGGGCAACTCAACGGGGATGCGGCGGTCAAAACGACCGGGGCGCAGCAGCGCCGGATCGAGACTGTCGGGGCGGTTGGTTGCGGCAAGGACAACGATACCCTTGTGGTTATCGAAGCCATCCATCTCGGTCAGCAACTGATTGAGCGTCTGCTCGCGCTCGTCGTTGCCGCTAAAGCCGCCGCCATCGCGCTTCTTACCGATGGTATCGATCTCATCGATAAAGACGATACACGGGGCCTTTTCCTTGGCCTGCTTAAACAGGTCACGAACCTTTGCAGCGCCGCGACCAACAAACATCTCAACGAACTCAGAGCCCGAAATGCTAAAGAACGGAACACCGGCCTCGCCGGCAACAGCCTTGGCAAGCAGGGTCTTACCGGTACCCGGAGGGCCAACAAGGAGAGCACCGCGCGGCAGCTTGGCGCCGATCTCCTCGTAGCGCTGCGGCTTCTCCAGAAAGTCGACGACCTCCTTGAGAGACTCCTTGGCCTCTTCCTGGCCCGCGACGTCCTTAAAGGTCACGCCCACGTCCTTGGAGGCGATCACGCGCGCGCCGGACTTACCCAGTCCGCCGCCGCCAAAACCGCCGCCGCCAAAGTTCATCGACGGGCCGTCATCGCCCATAGCCTTCTTCATGCGGCGGTTGAGCCACCAACCGATGAGGAAGAAAATCGCCATGGGGAGGATAAGTGTAAGCAGGTAGTAGGTCATCAAACCCGAGTTTTTATCGGGAACGACCGACTCCAGCGAAGCGCCAGACTCAAGCACGCGATCGGTAAAGCCCGCATCGTTCGGCACACCGGTCGTCTTATAGGCGATGTTCTCGTCCTCGCCCTTCTTGGTGTAATAAATCGAGTAATCGTCCGTGTTGTACTCGACCTTGTCGACACTCTTCTTATCGAGCGCTTTGACAAACGTCGAGTAATCGGTCTTCGTAATCTGCTGCGTGTGACCGATGTTAGGGAACAGAACGGTCGAGAGCACGAGGTAGACGACGAAGGCGATGAGCACGTAGAGGATCATATTCCGTCTACGTTTGTTGTCATCCATCTCCATCTGCTTGAACTCCATCTACTGGGGTTGATAATGCTAACTAGAATACCCAACCCGGCCGGCGATAAACCGACGCCGGGCACGAAAGGACAGAGATGGCATCACTCGAAGTCGGCAAGGTTCAAATCTATACGGGCAACTGATCGCGATGAAACCCGACACCACAGAGCTCATACTGACCGGCCGCGGCCTGCTGCCCCTCGCTGACCTCGCCGACCTGGTCACCGAAATGCGCCCCGTCAAACACTACTTCGACGAAGGCCTCCTAGCCCGCCAAGGCATCGAATACTAATTGATCCGAAGGGGACGAAGAGAAACGGATCGTCGACATCACGACGGAGAGCAATGATCCGTTTTCCTCCACCCCAAGGGAACATTAGGCGGTGGCGCGGCCTAGCCAGTTGCCGCTGTGGTGGTAGATGGTGAACATCGTGGCCGTAATGAGCCAGGTTACGGGGTAGACCAGTAGTAGATGCTCGAGCGACGGATCGAAGGGCATGATCGCAAACACCCAGATCACCCTGAGCACAACGGTGCCAAAAATCGTGAGCATCATGGGCTGCAAGCTCACACCGGCACCGCGAATAGAGCCCGATGCGTTTTCGATAATGGAGAAGATCGCGTAGAACGGCGCGATAAAACGAAGAATCGTCGTGGTGTACGCCGAAATCGAAGCATCGTCGACAAACAGACGCGACAACGGACCCGAGAACACCAGCAGCACGGCAGATAGGCCACCAATGAGCATAAACGACAGCACGAGCGACGTATGGTAGCCCTTGCGCATGCGCTCGTAGTTGCGCGCGCCAAAGTTCTGCGCCGAGAACGTGGTGATCGACACGCCGAGCGCCTCGGTAACCATCCAGACAATGCCATCCAGGCGCCCAGATAGACCCCAAGCAGTCGTGACGTCGGCGCCAAACGAGTTGACCGACACCTGAATCAAAACGTTGGAAATCGAATATGCAGCAGACTGAAAGCCAAGCGGCAGACCACACGAAATCATACTCTTACAAATGCCAGGATCAATGCCGAGTTTGGACAGTGAAAGCCGCCACGCACCGGGTGCGTGCATCATACGAATCACGATCATCGTGGCGTTGGAGCAAATGGTCAGCGCCACCGCGATACCGCAGCCCAAAGCCTCCATATGCAGCACGACAACAAAAATGATATCCAGGACCACGTTAACGAGGCAGCCGGAGGCAATGATCACGGCAGGCCCGCGCGTATCGCCCACGGCACGCAGCAGCGCGGTGCCCATATTGAGCAGCAGTGCCGCAACCATGGCGGCAAAGTAGCAACGAGCATAGGCAACGCCCTCGGCAAGAAGCTCATGCGGCGTATTCATCAAAACGAGCATGGGTTCAACGAACACTATGCCAAGAATCGAGAAAACGATACCTCCCACCAGCGCGAGCGTCATGGCCGTATGGACCGAACGACTCAGTCGCTCATCATCGTGCTGGCCAAAAAACTGACCGGTAATGACCGCGCAGCCGGCGCCGACACCAACGCAAAAGCCAATGCAGAGCTCGGTGAGCACCATCGTGGCTTGAATGCCACCCAGCGCGAGCTTGCCGCCAAACTGGCCGACGATATACGTACCGATAAGCGTGTAAGCCTGTTGAAAAAACGAGCTAAAGAAGATAGGAACGCACAGCGACAGCAGCTGTTGCCAAATGACACCTTGCGTTACATCGATAGCCGTAGATTTCTTAGCCACACGCCCTCCCCGCCAGCATACGTTAAACAACAAAACGGTAATTTAAAACCAAAGCCAAAACCAGCTTAGCACCGACTGGCGGCGACCGAAACACCCCGAATTAGAGCGCGGTGCGGAATAACTGCCTAGTGATACAAACCCGGCTGGTAGTGATACTCATTGCTCACGTGCGGGCACAGCTGCCAAAAGGCGACGGCACTCGCCGCGGCAACGTTGAGTGAATCGACCCCGTGCGCCATCGGAATACGCACCGCGTGGTCACAGCCGGCAATGGTCTTGGCGCCCAAGCCGGCACCCTCGGTGCCCATAAAAATCGCCAAGCGATCAATCTTCTGCAGCACAGGATCATCAAGCGAAACAGAGTCGTCCGTCAACGCCATAGCGGCACACGAAAAACCGGCATCGTGCAACGCGCTCAGACCATCATGCGGCCACACACGAGCCTCGCTGCCGATGCGCGTCCACGGCACCTGAAACACGGTGCCCATGCTCACGCGGGCCGAGCGACGATACAGCGGATCGCAGCACGTAGGGCTCACCAGAATTCCGTCGACATTGAGCGCGGCAGCCGAGCGGAAAATCGCGCCGACATTGGTGTGATCGACAATACCCTCAAGCACGCACACGCGCACCGGACGATCCCCCGCCGCCTCGACGACGCCGCCCAAGAACTCATCAACCGGAATCTGACGCGGCCGACGGAACGCCGCGAGCGCGCCGCGCGTCACGTTAAAGCCCGTCAACTGCTCCATAAGCTCCATCGAGGCCACGAACACGGGAACCGGACCCGCTCCCTCGCGCACGACAAGCTGGTCAAACAGCGGCATCATCTGGTCGAGCCAGCGCTCGCCCAAAAGAAAGCTCACCGGCTCGTATCCGACGCGAACCGCACGCTCGATGACCTTGGCGCTCTCGGCGATAAAAATGCCCTTCTGCGGCTCCAGCACGCAGCGAAGCTCACGCTCGGTCAGTCGCACGTAGGCATCGAGCCGCTCGTCCTCGAGCGAATCAATTCGCAGAACCTCAACGGCATCAGTCATAGCAGCCAGCCCGCACCTTTCTTTGCAGCACCTATACAAATATCGGGGCAACGCCATGCGCCGCCCCGTCATTCATTTCAACCCGATAATACCGAAGGGATAATCGGTTTTACGCCTCGATGCGACGATACGTCACGAACTCATAATCGACGCCCTCGTCACCCTCACCGGCGGCAATCGTCGCGACCCCGCTACGCTGCGCAATCTCCCACGCAGGATCGGCTTCCAAATCGGGAAAGTACGTGTCCACGGGATGGACGCAGTGGTCATGAGTGACCTCGGCCTCCACGCAGTACGGCAAAAACTGCCGATAGACCTCGCCGCCACCAATCACCCAAGCAACGGGCTCATCGGCAACCGCGGCGAGCGCCTCGTCGATGCTATGCACCACGTCGACGCCATCGGGCGCAAAATCCTCGTCACGCGTGAGCACGATATTGCGACGATTCTTGAGCGGACGCCCGCCGGGAAAACTCAGCAGCGTCTTGCGCCCCATGATAACCGGGCAGCCCTTGGTGCAGGCCACAAAATGGCGCATATCGGCGCGATTGGACACCACCATGTCGCCCTCGCACCCAATGCCCCAATCGTCACACACGGCGACGATAGCAGATAGCTTACACGTCATGAGCACCACCTACACCGCAATGGGAATGTTCTTGACCTGCGGGCCGTGCTCATAGCCCTCGACGATCAGGTCATCGGTCGTAAACGCATAGAAGTCATGCACATCGGGGTTGAGCGTTACCTTGGGTGCCGCAAACTGCGGACGCTCGATAAGCTCGCGGACGATATCGACATGACGATCATAGATATGGGCGTCGGCGATCACGTGCAGCAGCTCACCGGGAATCATATCGACCGACTGCGCGACCATCATCAGCAAAATGGCGTACTGGCACACGTTCCAGTTGTTCGCGGCCAAAATGTCCTGGCTGCGCTGGTTGAGAATCATGTTGAGCGTCGGCTTGTCGTCCTGAGGACGCTGCGTCACGTTATAGGTCACGCTATAGGCGCACGGATAAAGGTGCATCTCGGACAGATCGCTAAACACGTACGTATTGGTCATAATGCGGCGACTATACGGCGTGTGCTTAAGGTCGTACAGCACACGGTCCATCTGGTCGAAGTCGCCCTCGGCGTAATGGCTCTTCTGACCAATCTGATAGCCGTAGGCTTTACCGATGGAACCGGTCTCATCGGCCCACTCATCCCAGATATGGCTGTTGAGATCATGCACGTTATTGGACTTCTTTTGATAGATCCACAGAATCTCGTCCATGGCAGACTTAAGCGCCGTACGACGCAGCGTGAGCGCGGGGAACTCCTCGCGCAGATCATAGCGCGCCGTGACACCAAAGTTTTTAATGGTATAGGCAGGGGTGCCGTCCTCCCACACCGGGCGGACCTTTTGGCCCTCGGTGGTGGTGCCATGGTCCAAGATATCGCGGCACATGGTTACAAACTGTTGATCAGCTTTGCTCATTGACCCTCCTGTCAGTCGCCTACAAGCGAGATTCATTGTAGCCCAGGCGCGCGAGTGTCGAATTGGACACTTAGTCCGGCACACGCAATGCACGGCAGCGCGGCTCCGCATGCGGCAACGAGGCATCTTAGCCTTTTTCTGACATATGCCAGAAATGCCTTGCGCCCAACGACTAACGCGTTATCCTATTGTTGACATATGTCAGATAAGGAGTGTGCATGGCAGGAAGACGCGAAAAACTGCGCCGCGTCGGGATCATCCCCGAATACCGCGGCTTTACCCCCGATGGCCTGGCCAGCGGTGATGCCATCGACATGACCGTCGACGAGCTTGAGGTGCTGCGCCTGTGCGACCTGGAAGGTCTCAACCAAGAGGCGGTCGCCCAGCAGATGGGCATCGCCCGCGCAACGGTGGCGGCCATTTGCAGCCGCGCGCATCGCAAGGTGGCCGATGCGCTGGTCAACGGACGAGCGCTCGTCATCGAGGGCGGCAATATCGCGTACTCCCCTATCGCCACGACGACGGCCGCATGGCCAGCAAAGGAGGTCGGCACCATGAGGGTGGCAACGACGTACGACAACGGCAACATCTTTATGCACTTTGGCCGCAGCGAGCAGTTCAAGATCTACGACATCCAGGATGGCAAGGTGCTCAACGAGCAGGTCGTAGGCACCGGTGGCACCGGCCACGGCGCCTTGGCGGGCCTGCTTGCCAACGGAGGCGTTGACACGCTCATTTGCGGCGGTATCGGCGGCGGCGCTATCAACGCGCTTGCCCAAGCCGGCATCACGGTCTATGCGGGCGCCCAGGGCAGCTGCGATGCCTGCGTCGAGGCCCTCATTGCAGGCACGCTCGCACAGAACGGCGAGGCCACCTGCGACTGCCATGGACATGATCACGAGCACATCCACGAGCATGGCGAGTCCTGCGGCTGCCACGGTCACCACGACCATGACGGGCACGAAGGCTGCGGCTGCCACTAGCGGCAAGCACCTCGTCGAGAACGCGCTTCCACGCGTACGACAACCAGCGAACAAACGGCGAACAAACGGCGAAGGCCGCCTGGAATACCATCCAGGCGGCCTTCGCCATACACGACTCAACTAGTCGTTACTTCTTGTTGCGCATCTGCGCTTCCATCTGGCGCAGCAGGTCCATATCGGACTTGGGGCCGCCCGTTCCCAGGCCGCCCATGCCGCCCAGCCCCATGGCATCCAGACCGGGAATATTGGGCATGCGCATCTTTTTGCCCTTCTTACCCTTCTTGCCCTTCTTGCCGCCGGCCTGTGCCTGATTGGCCATCGTGCGCATGCGGCCCATCATCTTGTTCATCTCGCCCCACTGCTTCATAAGGCTATTGACCTCGGTGGGGGTCACGCCGGCGCCCTTGGCGATACGCGCGCGGCGCTGGCCGTTGATGATGGAGGGGCGAAGGCGCTCCTCCTTGGTCATCGACATGATGATGGCCTCGTTCTTATCGAAGATACCTTCGTCCAGGTTGCCACCCATCTGGTTGAGCGCACGCTGGCCACCGGGGAGCATGCCCAGAATGCCCTTCATGCCGCCCATCTTCTTGACGGCCTTCATCTGGTCGAGCATGTCGTTCATGGTAAAGCCCTCGCGCAGCATGCGCTCGGCGGCCTCGAGCTGCTCGGCATCGGCGGCCTCCTGGGCCTTCTCGATAATGCCGACAACATCACCCATGCCCAAGATGCGCTTGGCCATGCGGTCGGGGTAGAACGGCTCCAGCGAATCGGGCTTCTCGCCCATGCTCACGAACTTGATGGGCCTGCCGGTCACCTGGCGCACGGAAAGCGCGCCGCCGCCACGGGCGTCGCCGTCGAGCTTGGAGATGATCACGCCGTCAAAGTCGGTGCGCTCGGCGAAGGTCGAGACGACGTTGACGATATCCTGGCCGGTCATGGCATCGACGACCATCAGCACCTGATCGGGCTTGACGGCCTTCTTGATATCCACGGCCTCCTGCATCATCTGCTCATCAATCTGCAGACGACCGGCGGTATCGACGATGACCACATCGCGCAGGTGGTCGACGGCCTCCTGGATGGCACCCTTGGCAATGTCGACCGGGTGCACGCCGTCACCGCGGAAGACCGGCACGCCGATCTCGCCACCGAGCGTGGCCAGCTGGTCGGCAGCGGCGGGACGATAGACGTCGCACGCGGCGAGCAGCGGGGAACGGCCCTGCTTCTTGAGCAGGTAGGCCAGCTTTACGGCCGCCGTGGTCTTACCGGAGCCCTGCAGGCCCACGAGCATGATGACATTGGGAATGCGATTGCTAAAGACGAGCTTGCTCTCGGTTGAGCCAAGCATCTCGGTGAGCTCGTCGAGCACGATCTTGACGACGTTTTGCGCCGGCGACAGCGACTCCATGACCTCGGCGGTCATGCAGCGCTCCTTGGTCTTGGCGACGAACTCCTTGACGACCTTAAAGTTAACGTCGGCCTCGAGCAGCGCCATACGGATGTCGCGCATGGCCGAGGTGATATCGGCCTCGGTCAGCTTGCCCTTGCCGCGCAGACGGTCAAATGTGTCGTTGAGGCGATCGCTCAGGGAATCAAACACTAGTCACTCCTTAATTGGACTCGCCCACCAGGGCGCGGCAGAAATCTTTGGCATTAAACTCCTGCAGGTCATCGACCTGCTCGCCCACGCCGACGCGCAGGATCGGGAGCTTGAGCTTCTCGGCCACGGCCATGGCGATGCCGCCCTTAGCCGTGCCGTCGAGCTTAGTCATGATAATACCGTCCAGACCCAGCGCCTCGTTAAACTCGAGCGCCTGGTTCAGACCGTTCTGGCCGGTGGCGGCATCGATCACGAGCACGACTGAGACGGGCATGGGGCCGGCGGTCATATTGGCGGCGCGCTTACGCGTCACGTTGACCACCTTGGCAAGCTCGCGCATGAGCTCGGGGCTCGTGTGCAGACGGCCGGCGGTATCGATAAGCACCAGGTCGCTGCCGCGCTTGTCGGCCTCGTCGAGCACGTCGTAGCAAACACTTGCCGGGTCGGAGCCGCGGTCGCGCTTGATGACGGGGACGCCAGCGCGCTGTCCCCACACATCGAGCTGCTCGATAGCGGCAGCACGGAAGGTATCGGCCGAACCGATCACGACGTTCTTGCCGCGGGCGGCCATGGCGCTCGCGATCTTACCGACCGTCGTGGTCTTGCCGGCACCGTTAATGCCCACAAACAGCACGCAGCTCGGCGTATCGGAGAACGGATCGCGCTCGATGGGCACAAAGTGCTGCTCAAGCTGCTCGGCCAGGGCACGGCGAAGCTGCGGAGCGGTCTTGAGGTTCTTCTTGGCCGCGGCATCGCGCAGGTCATCGGAGACCTTGATAGCGACCTCGGCGCCCATGTCACCCATGACGAGGGTGTCCTCCAGGTCCTCCCAAAAATCCTCGTCGACCTCGCCGCCAAAGTAGAAGACCTCGTTGAGGGCCTCGCGGCTGCGCTCAAGTCCGCGCGAGAGAGCATCGAAGAATCCCATTATGCATTCACGACCTTTCCGGTTTCGCGATCGAGTTTTTGCGAGACGACGCGACTGACGCCGTCGGCTTGCATCGAGACGCCATAGAGGACGTCAGCGTCCTCCATAGTACGGCGCTGATGCGAGATAACCAAGAGCTGCGTATCGGAACGTAACACATCGAGCGCGCCGATGAGCTTGGACAGGTTGGCGTCATCGAGCGCAGCCTCGACCTCGTCCAGCACATAGAACGGCACCGTGCGCGTGCGATACACGGCAAAGAGCAGGGCGAGCGCCGTCAGACTCTTCTCGCCGCCCGACATGAGCATCATCTTGGTGATGCGCTTGCCGCGCGGCTGCGCCACGACCTCGATACCCGTCTCGGCAGGATGCTCGGGATCGGTCATCTCCAGATGAGCCTGGCCGCCCGGGAAGAGCATAGCGAAGATATCGCGGAAGTTCGCGTCGACCTTCTCAAACGTCACCAGGAAGGCCTTCCGCATCTTGCGATCAATGGCCACCGTGATCTTGGTGAGCGCCTTGCGCGCGCTCTCGAGATCGGCCAGCTGCTCCTCGATGTAGTCGGCGCGGCGCTTGAGCTGCTCGTACTCCTCCATGGCAACTTGGTTGACGGGACCAAGGTTGTTGATCTGGCGCACAAGCTGGTTGAGTTCGCGCTCGGCGGCATCGCGGTCCGTGGGCGCCGGAAGCATGAGCGCTTCCTCGAGCACCGTCGTGCCATCGGCGGTAATGGCCTTGATGGCAGCCTCGACCTGCACCTCGAGCTTGCCACGCGCGACCTTGAACTCGTTTTGCGTGGCGGAGGCGGTATCGACTCGCTCCTTAGCGCGGGCAACCTCTGCCTTGGCATCCTCGATGGTCTTCTTGAGCGAAGCGGAGTCCGCCTCCTCCAGAGAGGCCTGGTCACGCAGACGCGCTGCCCAATCCGACGCGCGTTCCAACAGGGCAGAATAGCGTTCGTGCATGGGGTCGACGCGCAGACGCAGCAGCTCGAGCGAGCGCGAGGCCTGGCGTGTTCCGCGGATACGACGGTCGATGCCCTCAAGACGATGTTCCAGGTCGGGCACGCGGCCCTTCAGCGAACGCAGGCGTTCACTCGTCTGGGCTAGGCGAACCTTGGCGTCGGCGAGCTTGCCGGCAGCCTCGGAATCGTCACGGCGAACGCGGTCGAGTTCGTCGTTGGCCTCGGCAATCTGCAAGCCCAGATCGCTTGCCTGCGCACGGGCCTCGTCACGCGAACGGGTGAGCTCGTCAACACGCGGGCGCGCAGCGCGAACGGCCTCGGAGGCCTGCTCGCGGCGCTTGGAGATGCGCACGCGCTCGACCTCGGCATTGTTGGCGCTTTGCTCCAAGCGGCCGATCTCGGAGAGCAGCGAGCGGCGCTCGCCCTCAAGACGGGCGATCTCGCCGGCGGCATCGCCCTCAGCGGCACGCGCTTCCTCAACGGCCGCATTGGCCTCAACGACCTGGCCTGACACATGTTCAAACACAGCGGCCAAATCGGGCTCCAGGCCCTCTAACTCGCGAATGCGACGCTTGCGCTCCAAGGCACCCGACGCCTCGCCGGCATCGAGGCCCACACGCACCAGGCCGCCACAGCTTACGCGGGCGCCATCGGGAGTCACATAGGTCACACCGTCAACGACAGGCGCCGACAGCGCGGCAGCCAAGTCATCGACCACGTAATAGCCGCCGAGCAGCGCCTCGACGACGGGTCCGTACCCTGCGCGAACGGACAGACGATCAACCAGGCGGGTACCGGCAGCGCCCTCAGCGGCGGTAGAGCCGCTCACGCCGCGCGCCACCAGCAGTGCCTCACCCGAGGCCTTCTTTTGGTCCAGAGCCGCACGACCGGCACGCTCAAGCGTGGCGGCGTCATTAAACAGCAGGGCATCGATATCACCGGCGAGCAGCTGCTCAACCAGGCCCTCAAGCTCGCGCGGGGCCTCGAGCACGTCGCCCAGACGACCCAAGACATCGTCGCCCAGCGCACCCACCAGACGGCTCACGAGCGGCGAGCTGTCGGCCATGCGGGCATCGAGTTTCTTTTGACTGGCAAGCTCCGAGCGCACCTCGGAGAGCTTGTTGCGCGCCTCGCTCTCGCGGGCACGCAGGTCCTTCAGGGCCGCGCGCGCCGTCTCGGTGGCCTCACGCGCATCAACCTGAGCCTGGCGCGCTTCCTCAAGAGCGCCCTCAAGCTCCTCGGCGCGGTCGCGACGGCTCTCGAGCGAGGCCATGACCTCCTCGAGCTGCTCGTCGATCTGCTCCAGGCGCGAGGCATACATGTTGTCCTCGACCTCGGCATTGCTCAAGGAATCCTTCACCTTGGCGAGCTCGAGCGCGGCGTTATCGGCTACGCGCTGCACATCGCGTTGCTCACGCGTAAGCTGCGATATCTGATTGTCGAGCGCCACGCGCCGCTCGTGGAGCTCGGCGGCGGCAGGGCCAGCGGCGTCAACGTCCTCCTGGGCCTGCATGTGCGCACCGGTCACTTCCTCAAGCTGCGCACGCGCGTCCTCGAGCTCCTCGACCACGCGACGTCGCTGATGCTCGGAGCTCGAAATCTGCCCGCGCATGTCAGACAGGCGCGACACCATGTTGTGGCCCTTTTCCTCGAGCAGGCGCATGTCGGAGTTAATGCGGCCGACCACATCTTGCATATGACGGCGCTGCTCGCCCAGGTCGCCCACAAACAGGCCCTTTTCCTCGAGCATGACCTGGAGCTTCTCGAGCTCGCGCTCCTTTTCGCCCAAGCGGTACTGCGCAAGCTCAAGCTCGGCCGTGCCCTCCTTGGAGCGGCTCTCCAGGTCGTTCCACTGCGACTGCAGCGAACGCAGCTCATCGACGGCCAGCATCTGCGTAAGCTCGTTCGCGCGCGAGGACAGCTCTTTGTACTTGCGCGCGCGATCGACCTGACGCTCCAGCGGTCGCAGCTGACGGGCGATTTCCTTATTGATGTCGCGGGCACGCGTCAGGTGCTCGTCCATCGACTTAATCTTTTTGAGCGCACGCTCCTTGCGGCGCTTGTGCTTGGAGATGCCGGCGGCCTCCTCGATAAGGGCGCGGCGCTCCTCCGGGCGGCTCTGCAAAATGGCGTCGAGCTTGCCCTGGCTGATGATGGAATGCGTATCCTTGCCCAGGCCCGAATCGTGCAGGATGTCCTGAATGTCCATCAGGCGGCACGGACTCGAGTTGATGAGGTACTCGCTTTCGCCCGAGCGGTACATGCGACGGGTGATGGCGACTTCGTCAAAATCGACAGGCAGCATATGGTCCGAGTTATCGAGCACCAGCGTGACCTCGGCAACACCCACCGGCTTGCGCGCCGACGAGCCCGAGAAGATAACATCCTCCATGGCCTGGCCGCGCAGCTGCTTGGCGCTCTGCTCGCCCAGGACCCACAGAATCGAGTCGGAGATGTTCGATTTTCCCGAGCCGTTGGGACCGACGATGACGGTCAGGCCCGGCTCAAACGTCATATGGGCGCGGTCGGCAAACGACTTGAACCCTTTGAGCGTGAGGGACTTGAGATACACGGTTCCTCGCTTACACGTGCTTCTTGTTCAGAATCACGCCGTTGGTGGTGTAACCCATGCGGTCGAGCGCTTCGAGCGCGGCGGCTCCCTCGGCTTCCTTCTTTGAAGAGCCGGAGCCGCGACCCTGGCGAATACCATCGATCAAAACCACGGCGGTAAAGGTGGGCGCATGCGCCGGGCCCTCGGAGCCAACAAGCTTGTAAGCCGGGGGTTCGTGACCGTCGGCTTGCACGCACTCCTGCAAAAACGACTTGGGGTTCGCAGGATGCTCGGCACGCTCGGAAGCCAAATGCGGCTTGAGCGTACGGTGAATGAACTCCGCCGCGACATCCCAGCCGGCATCCAGGTACAACGCGCCCACGAGCGACTCATAGACGTTCTCGAGGGCCGAATGCAGGCCGCGCGCACCGGTACCGGTCTCGGAGGCACCAAAGATGATGATGTCGTCGATGCCCAGCTCGTGAGAAACCTCGGACAGCGTAGCGCCCGAAACAAGCGACACCTTCAGGCGCGTGAGCTTGCCCTCGTCAAACTCCGGATAGGACTCAAACAGGGAGCGTGCGACCACAGCGCCCAAAATGGAATCGCCCAAGAACTCAAGGCGCTCATAGCTGGCAGAAACCGGCTGACCCTCGACTGCCGAGGGATGCGTAAGGGCCGCGCGCAGCAGCACCTTATTATTGAACTCGTGGCCCAGGATTTCCTGGGCGCGCGTAAGTCGTTCAGACAAAGCCAAGACCTAGGCCTCCCTGGCGTTTTCGATCGCGTCGACGGCGTCGGCAACAGAGTTAAGCGAGAGCAGAGTCTCGTCATCGATCTCGAGGTTGAACTCGTCCTCGATGGCCGTAACCAGTTGCAAACGCTCGAGCGAGTTGGCATCGAGGTCGTCAAAGGTGGTCTCATCGCTAATTTCGGCAACATCGACGCCCAGAACGTCAGCAGCGACCTCGGCGATCTTGTCGAAGATTTCGGAGCGATCCATAGCGCTTCCTCTCATAGTGCATGAATACCAAAAGAATGGTACCGCCCGGGCGGTACCAAGACACGGTTCTGATTCTACCCCACGACGCACGCCCCGAGGCGCATAACGCCGCTGTTATAAAACGATACCGTCCATGGAGTTGGCGACGTTCTCGACCAGCCCCGCGCGCACGGCTTCGGCCGCCGCGAGCGTACCGTTTTTAACAGCCTCGACCGAGGTGGCGCCATGGCCGATCAGGACCACGCCACGCAGGCCCAAAAGAATCGCGCCGCCCTTGGCGTCGCCCGAAAGCTTGGCCTTTATCTCGCGCATTTGCTTTTTAATGAGCAGCGCGGCGATCTTGGTGCCAAGCGAAGACATAAAGACGCCCTTGAGTTCCTGCAGCAAAAACTTGGCAGCGCCCTCGGTGGCTTTGAGCGCAATATTGCCCGACATGCCATCGGCAACGACGACATCGAAGTTACCGGAGGTGATGTCCGTCCCCTCACAGTTACCAACAAAGCCGGGAACGGCGGATTTCATGGCCGGGAAGCAGGCCTTGGTAAAGTTGGAGCCCTTCTCGTCCTCGGTGCCGTTACCAAGCAGGCCCACGCGGGGATGCTCGATGCCCAGGACGACGCGGGCATAGGCGCTACCCATCTGGGCAAAACGCACCATGTCATCGACCTCGACATCGGGGTTGGCGCCCATATCGCACAGCACCGTCAGACCGCCGGCACGATTGGGCAGCGCACTGGTCAGACAGGGACGCACCGGCTGCTTCTTACCTTCGGCCATATATCTAAACGGCGTCACGTAGGCAGTAGCCGCGGCGGTCATGGCGCCGGTGGAGCCGGCGGAGAAGAACGCGTCCGCATTTCCCTTCTTGATGGCGCGGCAGGCAAGCACAATCGAAGACTTGCGTTTGGTCATCACGGCGCGAATGGGATCGTCATCCATGGCGATAACGTCGGGTGCCTCAAGGGCCTCAACACGTGCGTGGGAAGCAGCAAAGGGATTGACGATTTCGGCGGGGCCAGCTGCCAAGACCTCGATATCGGGATCGGCAGCAAGTGCAGCCTCGATACCATCGAGAACAACCTGAGGTTTCTCGTCTCCGCCCACAACGTCTACACAAACGCGAACGTTACTCATAAACATGCTCCTTATACAAAAATGGCCGACTCATTGAGCCGGCCATTGTGGTTCCATTTGGAACGGCATCGCATCCAGAGTATACCGTTACTCGGTAACGATAACCTCGCGGTCCTTGTAGAAACCGCAGCTGGGGCACACGTGGTGCGGAAGCTTGACAGCGCCGCAACGGGGGCACGTGGACTGAGCCGCAGCCGAGATCTTCATGTTGGCGGAACGACGGGTGTGAGTGCGGATACGACCCTGCTTTTGTTTAGGTACGGGCATAGTGACCTTCCTTATGAACTATCCAGTGTGGCGATTACGCGCAAGTAGCGATACTACCACAGTTTTACTCATCGAGCTTGAGATTCTTCAATGCTGCAAATGGATTTTCCGTGGCAGCGGCCCATTCTGCCTCTGCCTGTGCGGCGCAATCGCATTGCTCGACGTTGAGATTGCAACCGCATGTGGGGCACAGACCACGGCAATCGGGCTTGCAGAGCACCACAAACGGCGTGTCCATAACAACCGCGTCATTGATGGGCTCGCCCAGATTGACGAGACGGTCCTCACCCAGGAGCTCGTAGCCGTCCTCGTAGGCCTCGGGATCCTCGGGCTCCTCAAAGAGATAGAACTCCTCGATCTCGCCGGCGATATCAAACGAGGCGGGCTCCAGGCAACGGTCGCACTCGCCGGTGGCGTGCGCGCGGACCATGCCCGTGAGCAAGACACCGGTACCGGCATTGGTAAAGACAACGTCGTAGTCGATGCCGTCCTGAAGCTTGTACTCCTTCTCGCCCACCGTGTAGGTGGCGACATCGACCTTACCGGTCAGCGGATACGAATCTCCAGGAAACTCGAGCTGCTCGGAAAGATCGACGATAACGCTCGGGAACTCAGCCATTACCACTGACCATTCTGTTGGGCGGCACCCTCGTTGAGCTGCTGACGGCAACGGGTAACGGTGCCGGTCAGGCTCTTGAGGTTCTCCTCCAGGTGCGTAAAGACCTGCTCTGCATAGTCCTCGGCAGCATAACGCGTCTCGCGCTCGTACTGCTGGGCACGATCGCGGATGTCGTCGGCCTGCTGCTGCGCAAGGCGGACGATCTCCTGCTCACCGGCAATGGTGAGGGCCTGCTGCTGAGCGTCGGCAATGATGGAATCGGCCTGAGCGGCGGCGGAAGCCATAAGCTCCTCGCGCTCCTTAAGGATACGGCGGGACTTCTGCCACTCCTCGGGATAGCTCATGCGGATCTCGTCGAGGATGTTGAAGAACACGTCGGCGTCGATGACCTTGAACTGAGCGTTCTTGCCGAAAGGCGGCTTGGCTTCCTCGATCAGCCCTTCGAGCTCATCGACCAAGCTGACGATCCTATCGCCAGGAAAATTCTCGCCCGGCATCCGGTCTCCTTTCATAGGTAACATATCATCGTGCTAGTTTACCACATGCCACCAGGCAATAAGAAACGTCACGAAAAGCGATGTCTGAGCGCTTCAACCACGTTGGGTGGGACAAACGTCGATACATCGCTCCCAAGCGACGCAATCTGGCGTACCACCGAGCTCGAGATGTAACCGTACTGCGGAGCACTCATGACAAAGATGGACTCCAGCTCGCTATCCAAACGATAATTGAGGTCGGCCTGCTGCAGCTCATACTCAAAGTCGGTCATGGCGCGCAGGCCCTTGACCACGGCCCCCGCCCCCTGCTCACGGGCGAAGTCGACCAAGAGGCCGGTAAAGGGCAGGACTTCGACGCCGTCGATATTACCGAGCGCCTCGCGGGCCAGCGCCACGCGCTCATCGAGCATAAACGTGGTGCCCACACCGTTTTTACCCTGCGATTCGGCCACGGCGACAATCACGCTGGGAAAGATGCGGCGGGCGCGGCGGATCACATCGATATGGCCAAACGTGATGGGATCAAAGGTGCCCGGGACGATCACGCGGTTGATGGTGTCATTCATGGGCGTCCTCCTGAAACGTCGTTGCATCGTTGTTATCAGCATCGCTGACGGCACTATCGTCCTCACCGTCGTCATTGCCGACCCAACGAAGCAGGTCGACCGAGGT
Source organism: uncultured Collinsella sp. (assembly GCA_905212545.1). Taxonomy (GTDB): domain Bacteria; phylum Actinomycetota; class Coriobacteriia; order Coriobacteriales; family Coriobacteriaceae; genus Collinsella. Next base: position 56,400 of record CAJMEW010000007.1, on the reverse strand, counting down.
AATGCCGTAGCGCTTCTCACGTACAGTCTCAAAGCCTGCCGGATGCGTGCCCGCATCGGCGGCAGCATGCTCAAACAGGGCATAAGCGCCAGGTGCAAGCAGACCCTGCTGAGCCAGGTTCTGCAGCAGTTCCTCGACCGGCTCGGCACCAAAAGCATAGGGCGGGTCGAGCAGGACCAGATCAAAGGGGCCGCCCGGTACACGACCGCGCGAGGCACTCGCCAGCATGTCGCCCGTGACCACGCGCCAACGCGCACGGTCACGGCAGAGCGACTCGATATTCTTGGTAATGAGCCGCGCGGCGTTACGATCGATCTCAAACGTCGTGAGCGAGCGGGCCCCACGAGAGAGCATCTCTAACCCTAAGGCACCGGAGCCGCCAAAGGCGTCCAGCACACGAACCTCGTCCAGATCGAAATCGAATGCCGACATGACCATAGATGCGCACGCCTCGCGCACGCGATCAGTCGTGGGGCGGGTGACATCGCGACCACGGGGCTCCTCGATCTTACGACCGCGCCATTCGCCGCCGATGATTCTCATCCTCCGCTGACCTCCTTAAAGATATGTCGATAACGCATGGCGACCGCGTCGCGCAAGGGACGCGTCGCCACAGAGTCAAGGTTGCAAGCATACCGCAAGAGCTCGACCGCGTCCAAATGGGCCCATTCGATCAGCTCCTCGTCGGCATCCAGGTCGACAAAGCGCAGGGTCACACCACCATGCTGGCGATAACCCAGGATCTCGCCTTCATGGCGCAGGCGCAGGTCCATCTGGGCGAGCGTAAAGCCGTCCGAGGTCTTTTCGAGCGACTGGAGACGGTCTTGTGCCGCCGATGCGCCGCCGTTGTCCTTGGAGTGCGTCATGACCAGGCACGTGCCCGACACGCTGCCACGGCCCACGCGACCGCGCAGCTGGTGCAGGGCAGCCAAACCAAAGCGCTCGCCGTTCTCGATGACCATGACGGTGGCATTAGGCACGTCGACGCCCACCTCGACCACCGTAGTCGAGACGAGCACGTCGATCTCGCCACGCTTGAAGGCATCGATAACCTGGTCCTTCTCCCCCGCTGGCATACGGCCGTGAAGGCGCTCGATGGCAAGCCCCGGCAACGCCAGACGCAGGCGGTCGAGCTCGGTTGCCGTATCGTGCAGTGGCACGGGGACGGTTACGCGGCCCTCGTCGTCGCGGGCAATACCGGGCACGTCTTCCAGCTCATCGGCCGAGTCACTCGGCTCCACGAGCGGACAAATCACGTAGGCCTGATGACCCTTTTCATGCGCCTCGCGGATGGCGCCATAGGCGAGGTCACGGCTCGACTCGGTGAGCACGCGTGTCGACACGCCAGCGCCGGGGACAGGCCGATGGCGGATGATGCTCGTGTCCAGATCGCCGTAGACCGAAAGCGCCAGCGTACGCGGGATGGGCGTCGCCGTCATAACGAGCAGATCGGCACCCGGTCCCTTCGCGCGCAGGGCGTTGCGTTGGCCGACGCCAAACCGGTGCTGTTCATCGATGACCACGAGAGACAGATGCTTGAACGTAACGTCATCCGAAAGAACCGCGTGGGTGCCAAAGAGGACATCGAGCTCGCCGGACTGCAGCTGCTCATGGATACGCTCGCGCTCGGCCGCCGGCGTGGCGCCCGTCAGAAGCGCCCAGGACATGCCGGCCTGCGAGAGCAGAGGGCCAGTCTTATCGGCATATTGGCGCGCCAGAACGCCCGTGGGCGCCATAACGCAGGCCTGCGTACCGCTATCGGCAGCCACAGCCAGCGCGCAAGCGGCTACGGCGGTCTTACCGGTACCGACATCGCCCAGCAGCAGGCGGTTCATCACGCGCCCGCCATCGCACATATCGCGCAGGATATCCTGGAACGCGGCCTCCTGCTCTTCGCTCAGCGAAAACGGCAGGGCTTGCTTGAGTGCGGCCAGGTGCTCGCCCGCGGTGTGGGCATAGGGCACCACATCGACTAGGCCGCCATCGTTGCGCAGGCGCAGCGCCAGCTGAAGGTAAAGGCACTCCTCATAAGCAAGGCGACGTCGCGCGATATCCCGCTCAGCCATACTCGATGGAAAGTGGATCGATCGAAGCGCGCGGGCATTGCTCATCAGGCGGCGCTTGACGCGCAAGCGTGCGGGGATCGGGTCGAAGGGATTGCCGACGACCTCGAGCGCGCCGCTTACAATGCGGCGCATCCACGCCTGGCTCACGCCATCACTCACGTAATGGACCGGCAGGATGGTGCCTGCGGCACGCCCATTCTCGAGCTTTTCAAAGTGCGGCGAGGCCATCTGCTTAAAGCCGTAGGCAAACTCGACCTTGCCCATCACGGCCAGGCGGTCGCCCTGCTTAAGCTGCTGGGCAATCCAGGGCTGGCGGAAAAAGGCGACCTGCAGCACGCCCGTCTCGTCAACGAGTGAGACCTCGGTCACCTGCATGCGCGGACGCGGCTGCTTTTGGACGATACGGTCGACCGTGGCGATGATGGTGCACACAGTACCGATGGGCGCCATCTCGATAGACCAAGAACGGGTAAAGTCGAGGTATCGATGAGGGATATGGAGAAGGAGGTCCCCCACCGTCCGAATTCCCAGACGGCGAAGGGCCTCCTCACGTTTACCCGAAACATATTTGAGTCGCGCGATATCCTCGTCGAGCGCATTGCTCTGGGCAAAGCGCTCCGAGACGCGCGGCACGGAGCACAGCTCGGACATGGGCAGTTGCCTACTCGATCGAGAAGATCACGGGATAGAGCGGCTGCTCGCCACGATGGGCGTCGATCTCCAGATCGGGCTGAGCCTCCTCGATAGCGTCGACGATCTCCTGGAAGGCCTCATCGGACAGCTCCTCGCCGGCCAGAATCGTCAGCGCGTCACCCTCCTCTTCCTCCTGCATGCGGTTGATGCAATCGAGCGTGACCTGCTTCACGTCGGAGCCGACCACGTCGATGGAGCCGGCAATGATGCCCATGACGTCACCGGAGTGAATTGGCGAACCGTCGGAGGCGCTAGAGTCGCGCACGGCGCGGGTGACCTCGCCATCGCGGACCTCGCTGATGGCGTCGACCATAGCGGCGACGGCATCCTCGAGCTCGGAATCGGGCAGGACCGCAAACAGCGCGGAGAAGGCCTGCGGAACGGTCTTGGTGGGAACGACGGCGACCTTCTTGTCGGTGCAGGCTGAGGCAGCGGCCTCAGCGGCCATGCGGATGTTGCCGTTGTTGGGCAGGATGATGACCGAGGTCGCGTTGACCTGGTCCACCGCGCCCAGCAGGTCGGCGGTCGAGGGATTCATAGTCTGGCCACCGGACACGATCACGTCGACGCCGAGGGACTTGAGGATGTCGGCCTCGCCGGAACCGGCGGCAACGGCGACAAAGCCCAGCGCCTTGGCGGGCTCGGCGGCCTTTTCCTGATCCTCGTGGATCTTGGCGGTACGGTCGTGGGCCTCCATCTCCATGTTGTGGATAAAGACCTCATAGATCTGACCGAGCTGAAGCATGTGCTCGAGAACCAGGTTGGGGGTGTTGGAGTGTACATGGATCTTGTAATCGGGATAGGCGCCCACGAGTAGCTCACAGTCGCCCATGGAACCCAGGAACTTAAGGCACTCGTCCTCGTCAAACGGGGCGTCGGCCTTAAACAGGAACTCGTTGCAGTAGCGGAACTCCGAGCCCTCCCAATCGTCGTTGGCCTCGATCTCAACGCGGCCAAGAGCGGCGTCACGGGCAGAGCCGGCGGAATCAAACGTGACGGAGAAATCCTCGACAACGGTGCTGCGGCCGAGCGCAGCGGCAACAAAGTTCTCCAGGAAGATGGCAAAGCCAAAGGCGCCGGAGTCGACCACGCCGTTCTCCTTCAGAACGGGCAGCAGGTCGGGCGTGCGGGCGACAGACTGATAGGCCTCGACGACGATGGCATCGAGCGCATCCTCGACCGAGAACTTCTTCTTCTCGCACTCATCGGCCTTGGTCGAGACATCGCGCAGGACCGTGAGGATCGTGCCCTCGATGGGCTTGCGGACGGCCTGGAAGGCGACCTTAACGGCACGACGGAACGCATAGGCGATGTTGGCAGCCGTAATAGGCTCATCGGCAGAGACGAGGCCCTCGGCCACGCCGCGCAGAATCTGCGACGTGATGACGCCGGAGTTACCGCGGGCGCCCATCAGGGAGCCGTGAGTGATGGCGCCGGCGATGGCCTCCATGTCAGCGTCGGCAGGAAGGGCGGAGAGCTCCTTGGTCACCGAGGCGAGCGTGAGCGACATGTTGGTGCCGGTATCGCCGTCGGGTACGGGGAAGACGTTGAGCTTGTTGATCTCCTCGGCCTTGTCGGAAACGGCAGCCGCAGCGATCGGAAAACAGGTGCGAATGGTCTTTGCAATCATGGGTATTTGAATCTCCGTTTTCGGATGCTAGTTCAGACGGCTCTTGAGCGCGTCGATATGGATGCCGATCTTAAGGCTGGCGGGATCGATCTGGGCGATCTCCTGCAAAGTGAAGGCAACGGAGCTCGAAAGATTGTGGCAGACGGACTTCATGTTGACGCCGTTCTCGAGCACGACGTGAAGATCGACCGTAAGGCCGTCCTCGTCGGCGGAGACAAGCACGCCCTTGCGGAGGCGCTGACCGGCAAGCAGGCGCACGCTCTCGGCGCCCTGGAGCTGCTCGGCCATACCGACGACGCCATAGCACGTCATCGCGGCATAACCGGCAATATCGGCAATAACGTCGTTCGAGACGCTCAGGCTGCCGTTAATGGTCTCAGACACAAGAATCTCCTTTTCTTGGTGCTCGCGGCACCATGTCGTGGGAGCAATCATTGCAATATTCTACAACGACCGCGCCATGTTGAGGTGGCGGGCCTCGGGATTACATCCTCGACACGAAATGTTGATACGGTAACGTTCGCGCCAAGCGATTGCGACATGAAAAAACCCGCCGCATAAGCGACGGGTTTTACAACCTGGCTCCCCGGGTAGGACTCGAACCTACAACAGCGCGGTTAACAGCCGCGTGCTCTACCATTGAGCTACCGAGGAATAGGTGCGTACTCTCAAGCAACGAAGTTTATTATACGGACGAATCAGCTTAGGGCAAGAACTTTTTTAAGAAATTTTCTCGCTATGATCCCTTGGGGACAGCCTAACTGCCGGCACCGGCAACGGAAACGCCGATGTTTTGACAATGCCCGCGCAGCGTCGACCAGTTACGGCGTTTGGTAAAACGCCGTAACTACTAAGACTCGATATAGTCTTTGAGCTTGCTGCTGCGGCTGGGGTGACGGAGCTTGGCCAGGGTCTTGGACTCGATCTGGCGAATGCGCTCGCGCGTGACGCCAAACTCACGACCGACTTCCTCGAGCGTACGGGGATGTCCGTCGACAAGGCCAAAGCGCAGCTCGATAACCTTGCGCTCACGATCGGCAAGCGAGTCGAGCACCTGGGTGAGCTGCTCTTGCAGCATGGAGAAGCTGGCGGCATCGGGCGGAACGATAGCCTGGGAATCCTCGATGAAGTCGCCCAGCTGAGAATCCTCTTCCTCGCCGATGGGGGTCTCGAGCGACACGGGCTCCTGCGAGATCTTCTGGATCTCGCGGACGCGGTCGGCGCTCATGTCCATCTCGGCACCGATCTCCTCGGGGGTCGGGTCGCGACCAAGGTCCTGGAGAAGCTGGCGCTGCACGCGGACGAGTTTGTTGATGGTCTCGACCATGTGCACGGGAATACGGATGGTACGGGCCTGGTCGGCGATAGCGCGCGTGATGGCCTGACGGATCCACCACGTGGCGTACGTGGAGAACTTAAAGCCCTTCTGGTAGTCGAACTTCTCGACGGCGCGAATCAGACCGAGGTTACCCTCCTGGATCAGATCCAGGAACAGCATGCCGCGACCGACATAGCGCTTGGCGATGGAGACGACCAGACGCAGGTTTGCGCTGATGAGCGCCTGCTTGGCTTCGAGGCCCACGTTCTCAATGCGCGTAAGACGACGCATCTCGGCACGCGTGAGTTCGAGCTCACCAGCATCGGCAGCCTCGAGCTTCTCGGTGGCCTCAAGACCGGCCTCGATCTTCATGGCCAGATCGACCTCTTCGGAGGCGGTCAGCAGGTCGACCTTGCCGATCTCCTTGAGATACATACGGACCGGGTCGCCGGTCAGCATCACCGTGGAGGCATCGATGCCGCGCACGCGCGAACGCGAACGGGACGTACGCACGGTGCGCTTCTTCTTGCTCTTGGAAGAACCCATCTCGGCGTCGGCCTGACGGGCCATCTTGAGCTCGTGATCGTCGAGCGAGCCGGAATCGTGCTCGTCGTCATCGAAATCGTCGGTATCGGTATCGTTATCGTCATCGTCGACGTCCATGGGGGCGTCGTCGTTACCGCTCGCGGAGATAATCTGGATGCCGCTGTTGCGCAGCGCGGAATACACCGCGGTGAGCTGCTCGTCAGAAACATCGATATCCTTCAGGGCGACCTGAATCTCGTCCTCGGTTACCGAAGTCCTGTTTGAGCCGTTGCCCATGAGCTTTGCAACGTAGGATTCCAGCCCAGTACCCGTGCTCTCAGTCTTTTTTGGCACAGATTCTCCCTTCATAGTCCACAGGATTCAATACTTTAGCACACACATTGACGTCTATACCCAAAAAGAGGGCTGGATATAGGCGAGAATACGCTGGTTGACCACAACATCTAGGCTTGTTCGGTGCCTGCGGCCTCCAGGCCAATCAAACGGAACGGGTCCGCCACGCCGCCGATTGACTTTTGCAGTTCGCGCTGACGCTGCGAATCCTGCGCGGCCTGCATGGTTAGCGCGCGACGGGCCTCATCATCGAGCGAACGGTCCTGGCGCAGCTTGGCCTGTGCGGCACGCATGCGGCGTTTGATGGTGTAGAGCTCGAGCGTATCGAGCATAAACACAATGTTCGTCTCGGTGGGGTGCTTGCTCGTCGCCGAGATGCGCCCGGCACTCACAAGCGTTGCCGCCTCGGGACACACCGAGCGCGCCGCATCCATGCAGGCTGCAGGATCGGTTCCCGGTGGCGTTGCCAGAACGGCCCATGCGATGGACTCGTGACGTGGGTCAACCCACTCGATGGAGCAGATGCGATCGGCATACGTGCGGAACAGGTCGGGGTAGCTCGTGAGCATGGTCAGCAGCTCGCGCTCCCCTGCCAAGGACTTGCGCTCAAGATCGGTAAGAACCATAGGGGCCGAGGCGTCTGCCGGAACACCGGCGGGCGCAGAGCACATACCGTCAGGCACATCAAACGGCGGCAAGTCGTCAACGACCTCCACTGGTGCAGCGCCATAGACATCGAGCGGGACATAGTCGTACGGCTCTTCCTCGACCGGCGTCGCTACCGGCGGCGTCGCGCCCGATGCCCAAGCACCGCGACCGGCATCGTGAGAACCCGACGCCCGACCGCCCGCGCTACCGGACCGCTCAGCCTGCGCCCTCTGGCGTTCATAGTTTTGCTCGCGACGGCGCTCAGCATCTTCGCGCTTGGCGACATCGCGAAACACGCGGCCCGAGCTCGCACGCACGGTCTCCAGATCCAAACCCAGCAGATCGGCAATCTGGATAAAGTACGTATCGATCATATAGCTGTCACGAAGCGGATAGATGAGCGTGAGAGCATCCTCCAGCGCCTTGGCGCGACCGCCCGGCGTGGTGATGTCGCTCGACTCCTGCAGCGAACGGTAGACAAAGTCCATGAGGGGCTCGGCAGCGTCGATGCGCGCCTGCAGCTCCTGTCCACCATGCGCTGTGATGAACTCCATGGGATCGTTGCCGTCGGGCAGCACCACGCAGCGCAGGTCCATCGAATCCTGCTCGATAAACTGAATCGCGCGACGGGCGGCCTTTTGACCGGCGGCATCGCCATCGAACATATACACAATGCGCTTGGCAAAGCGAGTGAGCGTCTTGACGTGATGCTCCGTGAGCGCGGTTCCCAGCGTGGCGACGACGTTTTTGATCCCAGCCTCCCAGCAGGCGATGCAGTCGGTATAGCCCTCAACCACGATGACGGTATCTTGCGCGACAATAAACTCCTTGGCCCAGTTAAAGCCATAGAGGTTTCGCTTTTTATGGAACACGCTCGTCTCGGCGGTGTTGAGGTACTTAGGCTGGCCGTCACCCATGATGCGACCGCCAAAGGCGATGTTGTGACCCTGCTCGTCAAAGATGGGGAACATCACACGGTCGTAGAAGCGGTCGGCTAGTTGCCCGCGTCCGCGGCTCACGGCAACGTTGGCGTCGATCATCTCCTGCGGGGTAAAACCCGCCTGGGACAGGTGCGACACCAGCGCGTTGCGACCCGGTGCAAAGCCCAGGCAGTAGCGGCGGCAGACGTCGCCACCCATACCGCGGCTGGCAAAGTACTCGCGCGGACGGCCGTCCTTACCGCGCATGAGCATGGTGTGGTAGAACTGGGCGGTCTCGGCGCACAGATCGTAGATTCGGGCACGCTTGGTACCGCGCTCGCGGCGATCTCCAGTGTCATGCAGCTCAATACCCGCGCGATCGGCCAAATAACGGATTGACTCGGGAAAGCTCAGGTTCTCGCGCTTCATGATATAGGTGAAGACGTCGCCACCCTCGCCGCAGCCAAAGCAATGCCACACCTGCGTGGCGGGAATAATGTGGAAGGACGGAGTCTTTTCGCCATGAAAGGGGCAGCAGCCCCAAAACTCATGGCCGCGGGGCTTGAGCTCAACCGTTTCCTGCACGATGGCGACTAGGTCGGACGCAGCGCGTACCTGGTCTTTTTCCTCATCGCTAATCACGGATGCTCACCCCCTGCTCGCCCAAGTTGTGACGAATATCTTCGATATTACCCTCTACGGTCGCGATCAACTCATCCAGCGAATCGAACACGCGCGACGGACGCAGCCAGCGCGTAAACGCCAGCGAAACGGAAGCGCCGTACAGGTCGCCCGTATAACCAATTAAATTAGCCTCGAGATGCGCCGAAGCGGAATCGTCGGCATACGTCGGCGGCAGGCCGACGTTCACGGCAGCGGGCCACGCGGCTTCATCGACCAGCACCAGACCCTCATACACGCCATCGGCAGGCACCTGAATGCCGTCGGGAACTTGCAGGTTTGCCGTGGGAAAGCCCATGCCAGAACCCTCGTGACGGCCGCGAATAACACCGCCACGCACCATATACGGGCGGCCAAGCAACTCAGCAGCAAGCTCCACATGGCCCTGTCCGAGCTCATGACGGATACGGGTGGCACAAATGGCCTCACCGCCCTCGCAAAGCAAGTCGTGACCATACACGTCAACGCCGTGTTCGGCACCCCAGGCGCGCATCTCGGCAACACCAGAAGCTCCGCCACGACCCAGCCTAAAGTCACTACCAACGCGAATCGAGCGAATGTCAACCACGCGCGACAGCAGCGTAAGAAAACCAACATGGTCGAGTGCCGCAACCTCAGGCGTAAAGGGAACGGCCACCACCGCATCGACCCAGGTTTGAGCCAGGGCATGCAGACGGTCGGCCGTCGTCATCAATTTTTGAGCGGGCGAAAAGCTCACCACAACGTCCGGATCAGGATCGAAGGTAACCACGACCGCCTTACAGCCATGGGCACGGGCATCACGGACAAGCGCTTCGATGAGCTCCTGGTGTCCACGGTGCACGCCGTCGAACACGCCGATGGCAATCGATGCGGCACCCAAGTGCTCGCACTCATCAAACGTATCGGCAGTAACGATGCGAGCCTCGTCCGACTCGCCCGCGAAAAAGACACGCGCGAGCTCGCGAGCGGACAACATCATCGAACACCGCCGATTGCCTGCGGAAATACGTGCTCCATGACAAAGCGGCCACCCTCAATGCGGGCGAGCGCCTTGAGTCCCCCATCGAGCACCAACGCAAACGGCGCCTTCGAGACATCGAAATCGGCAAGCGCACGCTCAACGGGAATGCGTCGGCCGCAGAGCAGGTCGTCGGCAAGATTGCCCGGCAAGTCAACACGTGTGGCGCCCAGGGCCGCAATGGGATCCAGGGCAAAGCCAGCCGCGGACTCGGGAGAAAGCTCCTCGACCGCATGACAGGTGCCAATGGAAACAACACCGGAGGCCGTGCGGCGCAGCGCAGAAATATGCGCGGCGCTATCGCAAGCACGGCCCAGGTCGCGAGCGAGTGCACGGATATAGGTGCCCTTGCTCACTGAGAACGCCACGGTCCACACACACGAATCACCCTCGCCGCCCACGGCGATCAGGTCGGCGGCATAGACCTCGACGGGGCGCGGAGGTAGATCCACCGCATTGCCCTCACGAGCAGACTTGTAGGCGCGAACGCCATTGACCGAGATAGCCGAAAAAGCCGGCGGCACCTGCATCTGCGGGCCCAGCATGGCGGCTAAGCGCTCACGGGCATAGACAGAATCGCGGAGCTCGTTGGCAACAGCCACCGTGCGGACGGCCTCGCCCTCCGCATCATCGGTATTGGTCTCGGCGCCAAACGAAATATCGGCGACGTAGCTTTTGGTATCGAGCGTGAGCATGCCCAGCAGACGAGTGGCCTGGCCCACGCCCACCACCATGACACCCGATGCCATGGGGTCGAGCGTGCCGGCATGGCCGACGCGCCGCTCATGGAGGGCGCGCCGGCATTGCGAGACCACATCGTGGGACGTGCAGCCCACCGGCTTATCGACGGCGAGCAGCATATTCAGTTGTGAAGGCGTACGACGAGCCATGTACCATCCAAAAAGTTAAAGCTCGACGGTCACCGAAGCGGGATCCTCCCCTACCAGCTCGGCCAGCATGGGAAGTGCCACGGTGAGCGTCTCGAGAATCGTTCCGTTGTTGGAGAAACCGGCGGCAGCGGAATGTCCGCCTCCGCCAAAGGCAGCAGCAATCTCGGACACGTTGAGGTCGCCCTTTGAGCGCAGGTTGCCGCGCACCTTGGTATCGCCGTCAATGCCCTTCAGGAACAGGCAGACCTCGACGCCCATCACCGAGCGCACCACATCGACCAGGCCGTCGCACTCATCCGAGGTGACACCGCAAGCCTCAAGGTCACTCTGGTACGCGTAACTATACGCGACGCGCCCGTGGGCCACCGTCTTAATGCGGCCCATAACGATGGACTTGAGGTGCAAAAACTCGACGCGCATGCTCTGATAGACCTCGAGCGCGACGCGCGCCGGATCAGCGCCGTGGGCAACCAGACGCGAGGCCGCATGGAACGCGGCGGCATCGGCGTTTTGGTACTGAAAACGGCCGGTATCGGTAACCAAGCCACACAGCAGGCAGGTCGCAACGCCATCACGTGCGACAATGCCACAATTGTCCAAGAAACGGTCGATGATCATTGCGCAGGCTGCAGCTTCAACGAGCCTCAGGCTGAGCTCGGCAAACTCCTCGCGCGCCGGATGGTGGTCGAAGCACACCACATGCTTGGAGCGACGAAGCACCTCGGCCGAGTTGTTGAGACGCTCGACGACCGGTACGTCCACCGAGATGAAAAGGTCAGGATTGCCGGTGTACGCAGATGCCGGCACCAGGCGATCGGAGCCTTCCATAAAGCGGTAGATGCGCGGAACCGGGTCATCATCTGCCAGCAGCAGCGCAATGTCCTTGTTGGGGAAAAACTTCATGAGCGAAAGGCCCAGACCCAACACGGAGCCCAAGGCATCGCCATCGGGAGAAGTATGTCCCGAAATCGCAATGGAGGACGCACCCTCGATGAGCTCGAGGATGCGTCGCTGAATATCTGCAGACTCGCACGAGGCGAGGTCGGCGGAATTAGTCATCTAAAGCTGCCTCCTGGGCGGCATCCGCTATCGGATAGCCGTCCTCGTCCTTTTCGATCGCAAGCGTGGCGGGAACGTTTTCCAGCGCACGCGTGATGCGCTCGGCCTCATCGGTCGAGCGATCGATGCGAAAATCGAGCTCGGGCGTGACACGCCAATCGAGCGAGCGAGCCAACAGGCTGCGAATACGGCCCTTGGCGCTTGCGAGCGCCTCCATGACCTCGTCGTAGCGGCTCGCATCGCACGACACGTACACACGCGCGAACGAACGGTCCACCGCGACCTCGACCGCGGTCAAAGTAACCAGGTCGAGACGCGGATCGGAAACCTCAAAGAGCAGGATATAACCGAGCTTCTCGCGAAGCTGCTCGCCCAGACGGCGGGTTGCCTGCGTTTGCTTCATAGCGCTACCCCTTACTCGGTACGGGCAACCTGGTCGATACGGTAACCCTCGATCTGGTCGCCGGGCTTGATGTCCTGGAAGTTCTCCAGGCCAATGCCGCCCTCGGAACCGCTCTTGAGGCTCTTGGCCTCGTCCTTGTAGTGGCGCATCGAGGCGATCTTGCCGTTGAAGACCACGATGCCGTCGCGCACCAGGCGCACGGAATCGGTCGCGGCGATCTCGCCCTCCTCGACGCGGACACCGGCGGCGATACCGACTTTGGGCACCTTGAAGGTGTCCAGGACGGTCGCGGTACCCGTGGCGACCTCGACCTCGGTGGGCTTGAGCATGCCGATACGGGCGGCGTCGAGCTCCTCGAGGCACTTGTAGATGACGTCGTAGCAACGGATCTCGACGCCCTCGCGCTCGGCGGCGGAGCGGGCCTTACCGTCGGGACGGACCCCAAAGCCGATGATGATGGCGTTGGAGGCGTCGGCCAGGACCACGTCGGTCTCGTTGATGGCGCCAACGGCGGAGTGAATCGTGTTGATGCGAACCTCGGACTGATCCATCTTGTCGAGCGAGTCCTGAAGGGCCTCGATGGAACCCTGGACGTCGGCCTTGATGATCAGGTTGAGCTCCTTGACCTCGGCGTCGGCGATGGTCTCGAAGAGGTTCTCGAGCGTGACGTGCTTGACGCGGCTCTGCTCCTCGATACGGGCCTTGAGCGAACGCTCGTCGGCAAGGGCGCGAGCCTCGCGCTCGTCCTCAAACACGCGGAACTCGTCGCCGGCGTTGGGCACGGACTGCAGGCCCAAAATCTCGACGGCGTCGGAGGGACCGGCCTCGGTGACAGCGCGACCCTTGGGGTCGAGCATGGCGCGGACGCGGCCGTAGGTAAGGCCGGCGACCAGCGTATCGCCCACGTGCAGGGTACCGCGGGTCACGAGCACGGTAGCGACGGAGCCGCGGCCCTTGTCGAGCTTGGCCTCGAGGACGTTGCCGGAGGCAAAGGTGTCCGGGTTGGCTTTGAGCTCGAGCACGTCTGCCTGAAGCAGCACGGTCTCCAGAAGGTCGTCGATACCGATCTTCTGCTTGGCGGAGATGTTGACGAACATGTTCTGTCCGCCCCACTCCTCGGGGATGACGCCGTACTCGGTGAGCTCCTGGCGCACGCGGTCGGGGTTGGCGCCCGGCTTATCGATCTTGTTGACGGCGACGACGATGGGAACGCCGGCAGCCTTGGCGTGGTTGATCGACTCAACCGTCTGGGGCATGACGCCGTCGTCGGCGGCGACGATCAGGATGACGATGTCGGTCACCTTGGCGCCACGGGCACGCATGGCCGTAAAGGTGGCGTGACCCGGGGTATCGATGAAGGTGATCTTGCGGTCGTTGATCATGACCTGCGAAGCGCCGATGGCCTGCGTAATGCCGCCCGCCTCGCCGGCAGCAACGCCGGTGTGACGGATGGCGTCGAGCAGCGACGTCTTGCCGTGGTCGACGTGACCCATGACGGTGACGACCGGGGCGCGCGGCTTGAGGTCGGCAGGATCGTCGTAGAACGAGAAGGTGTTCTCCTCCTCGGGGGTGATGATCTTGATCTGACGGCCCAGGTCGTCGGCGACGAGCTCGACGAGGTCGTCGGACATGGACTGCGTCATGGTGAGCGGCGTACCCAGCAGGAACAGGCGCTTGATGATGTCGTTGGCCGGAACGTCGAGCGCCTCGGCAAGCTCCTGGACGGTAACGCCCTGGGAGACCTTGATGGCGTCGAGGTCCTCGGGGTTCACGCCCTGGGCCAGCGCCTCCTCTATCTTGCGCTCCTCCTGAGCCTTGGCAGCCTCGCGCTCGCGCTTCTCCTTGCGCTTCTTGCGGCGACCGGTGGACTCGCGAGAGGCCTCCTCGACGGCAGCACGAGCCTCCTCGAGCACCTTCTCGCGGCTGTACTCCTCGGCCTCGCGAGCCATGCGGCTGTAGTGGTCCTCTTCGTTGTTGTGACCGCCCTTGCGCTTCTTGCCCTTGCCCTGCTTATCGGGGTTGGGGAAGTCCATGCCGGCAGCGACGTTGTTGCTGGCGTTGGTGCGATGGCTGTGCGGACGGCTCTCAGAAGCGTTGCGCTCGGAGTTGTTGTCGGAGGCGTTGCGATCGTTACGACGGCCACCGCGGCGGTCGTTGTTGCCGCCACGACGGCTACCGCGCTCGGCGGCGCGCTCGGCCTTGGCCTTGTCCTCGGCGTCCTTCTTCTCTTTGAGCACAGTCTCCTGTGCGGCGATCTGGTCGAGCAGCGAACGGAAGCGCGAACCGGAGTCGGAAGCGGGAACGGCGCGGCGCTGGGCCTCGCGGGCAGCCTCCTCCTTCTCACGGGCAAGGCGCTCCTGCTCGGCCTTCTTCTTGGCCTCGGCCTCGGCGCGGGCAGCCTCCTCGGCAGCCTGGGCTGCGGCAAACTGGCGGCGCTCCTCCTCGCGTGCCTTCTCGGCAGCGATGCGCTCGCGCTCGGCCTCGGCGGCGCGTGCGGCCTCCTCGGCAGCAGCTGCCTGCTCCTCGGCCTGCTTGGCGGCCTCGACTTCCTGGGCGCGGGCCTCGATCACCGAGGCGAGCTGCTTGCGGACCATGGCGACATAGGCGTCCTCCAAGGTGGAGGAAGCGGACTTTGCGGGAATCTTCATATCGGCGAGATGACCCATCAGTTCCTTGGAGGTCATGCCGAACTCTTTGGCCAGGGTGGACACACGGACTTTTGCCATATGACTTCACCTACCCTTTCTGGCACCTTGGGTGCCTAGAGACTGAACGAGCGTGGGAGACGCGCCGGGACCCGCCCGGCGCAACCGCGCGCTAGATCAGGTCCTCCGCATCATCGAAGGCGTCGGTGTCGTGGACACCGCAGAAACGTGAGCCGGGACGAGCCTGGTTGCGGCACTGAATACCGTCCTCGGACACGTACTCGCAGCGGCGGACGTCCTCGTCCTCCTCGTCACCGATCAGGTCGGTGGCGGGCTCCTCGTGAACGGGAACGTTCTTGAGGATGTCGGCGGCAAGCGTCTCGGACTTGATGTCGATGTGCCAGCCGGTCAGGCGCGCGGCGAGGCGGGCGTTCTGGCCCTCCTTGCCGATGGCGAGGGACAGCTGGTCGTCGGGCACAATGACGCCGGCGTAGGCCTTCTCCTCGTCGATGAGGACGCGGGTGACCTTAGCGGGCGACAGGGCGTTGGCAACGTAGACGGCAGGATCGGCATCCCATAGGATGACGTCGACGCGCTCGCCGCGGAGCTCGCCCACGACAGCGCGAACACGGCTTCCCTTGGGGCCGACGCAGGCGCCCACGGGATCCAGACGGTCGTCGAGCGAGTGGACGGCGACCTTGGAGCGCTGGCCGGGCTCGCGGGCGATCGACTTGATCTGGACGGTGCCCTCATAGATCTCGGGCACCTCCTGCTCAAACAGACGACGCATGAGCTCGGGGTGGGTACGGGAGATAACAATCGGCGGACGGCTGTGCTCGCCGCGAACCGGCTGCAGGTTGGAGTTGGGGTCGCGAACGTCGATGATCACGGCCTTGATGTGCTGGTTGTGCAGGTAGCGCTCGCCCATCGGACGCTCGTTGCGCTCGTTCTCGTAACGACGCTGGTCGAAGTGCGGCAGCTCGGCCTCGACGCCCTCGCGGATCTTGACGATCGTGAAGTCGGGCGTGGACTGCAGCACGGTACCGCTGATGAGGTCGCCGATGCGGCCGGAGAACTCCTCGTAGATCTGCTCGCGGGCGGAGTTGCGCACGATAGCGTTGATCTCGGCCTTAGCGTGCTGGGCAGCAATGCGGCTCGTGTTCTTGGGGGTGACGTCGATCTCCTCGAACTCGGTGAAGTTACCCTCCTCGTCCATGGAATCGTCGATCGGCTCCAGGCGGTAGACGTAGATCTTGCCGGTAGTGCGGTCGATGGTCACCTTGGCGCCCCACTCAAGATGCAGGATCTCGGCATAGCTCTTGGCGAGCGACTGCTCCAGGCGGTCGATCAGGTAGAGCTGGTCGATGTGCTTCTCCTGGCAAAGCTCCATCAGGGCGGACATCATGTCGGATGCTGCCATCTTACTTTCCTTCCTTCGCGGGCTTGAAGTCGTAGGTGGGCTTCAACTTGCACTTTTTAACATCAGAGAAATCGAGGGTAACGGACTCACCGTCCTCGAGCTCGAGGGTAACGTTCGTCTCGGTGGCGGCGGCAATCTTGCCGGCGTACTTGCGACGGCCCTCGGTGGCGGTGGAGGTGAGCTCGCAGTTCTCGCCCACAAAGCGGGCAAAGTCACGCGGGCGGCGCAACGGGCGCGCCATACCCGGGCTCGACACCTCAAGCGTATAGCTCGAAGAGATGGGGTCGAGCTCCTCAATCACATCGCCGACCCACTTGGTGTTGGCCGTGACGTCGTTGAGCGACAGGCTCTGACCCTCGGCACCCTCGATACGCACGCGCACGCAGGGGGCCTTGGTGGCACCCACGAGCTCGACGTCGACGATGTCGACATCGTGCTGGGGAGCGACGGCCTCGAGCGCGTCGATGATCGCCTGCTCAGTCTTGTTCTTGACCATTGCGGCACCTCCATCCATACAAAAAAGAAGCGGGGCCGAAACCCCACTTCTTTCAATTACAACTTCATTTGCAAGCAAACTATACCAATAGCTGCGGAAACGTGCAAGCACAGTACGAATCTGCAGGTCAGCGTGCGCACAGCTTCTCCACAAGAATAGGACAATTGGCCGAAGAGCCCCATGCGACGCGCCCTCAACAGCCCCAAAACGGGCCATGCGTCCCAATCCACAGGCCCGTTCGGACCCCAAGGGCATTCCTCCCCGAGCCCCTATCGATCAGACTTACGCTAAGGGAAATTCTGCAACAATCCGGCTAGCAAGTCGCACAACGACAAACCTTTTCAAATCCTGTACGGCAAGGAGGTACCCATGAAACGCATAGGCACCCTCTGCATGACTGCGCTCGTCATCGCAACGTGCTCGTTGGCCCTCGTGGGCTGCGGCAACACGGACGGCAAATCCGGAACACGCGAACCGAACACCGGCAGCACCAAAGCCATCGAGAAAACGACGCCATCGGAGAGCTTCAACAAAATCGACGAAGATATCGTCGATCCCCAGAGTCTGGGCCCCGAACCCCAAGAACAGTTCCCCATCGATCTTGAGTCGGACGAGAACGTCCATGTTACCTGCGTGGGCAAGGACACGGATGGCTACGGCGACGCCGCGCTCGTCTTCACAGTGACCAACAACACCGGTGTCGACATGATGTTTGGCGATGTGGACTCCTATGCCTTCGTCAACGGCGTGGTCCGCGATGTGCGCATGCGCCATCCGGTCGCCGCGGGCGAGGAAACGCAAGCCATGCTCACCTTCGTCGGCACCTTCGACGACCCAAACTTTGATGTGAACAACGACCTCAACGACATCTACCTCAACATCTGGATGTTCGAGGAGCAGACGGGCAACGTCTACTTTAGGGACCTGGTTCACATTCCGTAAATGGCAGGACTAGACACAGTGGCAAACCGATATATAAAACGAGGGGCGATCCAACCGGACCGTCCCTCGTCTTTTACGAGTTAGCTATGCGCGCAGTGCTTACTTGACCACCAGGTTGACCAGCTTGCCGGGCACGCAGATGGCCTTGACGACCGTCTTGCCCTCGAGCCACTTGGCGACGGCAGCCTCGGCGGCAGCCTGCATTTCCTCGGTGGAGGCATCGCGGGCAACGTCGACGCGGCCGCGGACCTTGCCGAGCACCTGGACCACGATCTGCACCGTGTCCTCAACGGACTCGGCCAGGTCAAACTCAGGCCAGGCGGCGGTGTAGGCATTACCCTCGCAGCCGAGCGCCTCGTGCCACAGCTCGTCGGCCCAGAACGGGCAGATGGGGGCAAGGACGCTCACAATGTCCTTGGCCACGCCGTAGCACAGCGCCTTGTCGCGGGCGGCACCCTCGGTGGCGTTGAGGTAGGCGCTCGCCGCGTTGACGAGCTCCATGACGGCCGAGATCGCGGTGTTGAACTGGCCGCGATCGAAGTCCTCAGTGCACTTGGCAATGGTGCGGTGACGCTCGCGATAGAGCTTCATCGCAACCTCGTCGAGCGCGGACTTGTCGAAGGCCACGTTGGCGTCGCCGGACTGGACGAGCTGCCAAACGATACGCCAGGCGCGCTTGATGAAGCGGTTGGCGCCCTCGACGGCCTTGGGATCCCAGTCGAAGTCCTTCTCGGGCGGGGCGATAAACAGGATCGCCAGACGCATGGTGTCGGCACCGTAGGGCTCGATGACCGAGCTCGGGGGCACGACGTTGCCCTTGGACTTGGACATGGTGTCGCCGTTCTCGTCCTTGACCATGCCCTGGCACAGCAGGTTGGTGAAGGGCTCGTCCACACTCAGCAGACCCAGGTCGCGCAGCGCCTTGGTAAAGAAGCGGCTGTAGAGCAGGTGCAGAATGGCGTGCTCGATACCGCCGATGTAGTTATCGACGGGCATCCAACGGTCGGCGGCTTCCTTGGAGAAGGGCAGGTCGGTGTTGTGAGGATCGGTATAGCGCAGGTAATACCAGCTGGAGCAGGTGAAGGTGTCCATGGTATCGGTCTCGCGCTTGGCCGGGCGGCCGCAGACCGGGCAGGTGGTCTCGTAGAACTCCTTGCACTCGGCAAGGGTCTCGCCAGCGCCCAGGTCCAGGTTCTCGGGCAGCGTCACCGGCAGCTGATCCTCAGGCACGGGCACAATGCCGCAATGCTCGCAGTGAATGGCCGGGATGGGGTTGCCCCAATAGCGCTGGCGGCTGATGAGCCAGTCGCGCAGGCGGAACTCGACCTTGCGACGACCGCAGCCCATGGCCTCGAGGTCGGCCACGATCGCAGCCTCGCCCTCAGAGTGCTTGCCGCCGCGCATACCAGTGTACTTGCCCGACTGGACGAGCGTGCCCTCGGCAGCGTGAGCGCAATCCCAGTCGACGGTCTCGGCATGGAAGGTATCGATGGTCTCGCCGCTGGCCTCGACGGCAGCGCGATCGTCATCGTCCAGGATGATCGGCACAATCGGCAGGTCGTACTTGCGGGCAAACTCAAAGTCGCGCTGGTCGCCGCAGGGAACGGCCATGACGGCGCCGGTGCCATAGTCGGCAACGACATAATCGGCAACCCACACGGGGACCTTCTCGCCGTTAACGGGGTTTACCACATAGCGGCCCGTAAAGGCACCGTGCTTCTCGAGGGTACCCTGGGCACGCTCGACGGCAGAGATATGCTTGGAGTCCTCGACGATCTTGGTGACGGCCTCCTCGTACTCCGTGCCCTCGACGAGCTCATGCAGGCCGGCGTACTCGGGAGCCAGGACAAAGAAGGACACGCCAAAAAGGGTATCGGCTCGCGTGGTGAAGACGGTGATCTTACCCTCGTCGCCCTCGATGGGCTCGCCGTCCTTGTCGCACAGGGCAAAGTCGACCTCGGCGCCCTCGGAGCGACCGATCCAGTTGGCCTGCATCTGCTTGACGCGCTCGGGCCAGCCGGGGAGCTTCTCCAGATCGTCGAGCAGCTCCTGGGAGTACTCGGTGATCTTGAAGTACCATTGCTCAAGGTCGCGCTTCTCGGGCTCGGTGCCGCAGCGCCAGCACTTGCCCTCGGTGACCTGCTCGTTGGCCAGAACGGTCTTGCAGGTGGGGCACCAGTTGACCGGGTTCTTCTTACGGTAGACCAGGCCCTTTTCCCACATCTTCTCAAAGATCCACTGGCCCCAGCGGTAGTAGTCGGGGCTGCAGGTCTTGACCATGCGATCCAGATCGTAGGAGAAGCCCATGCGCTTCATCGTGGCGAGCGCCTGGTCCATGTTCTTATACGTCCAGGCGGCAGCCTGCGTGTTGTGCTTGATGGCGGCGTTCTCGGCAGGAAGGCCAAAGGCGTCAAAGCCGATGGGATGCAGCACGTCGTAGCCGCGCATGCGGGCCTGACGGGCCATGGCATCGCCGATGGTATAGTTGCGCGCGTGGCCCATGTGCAGGTCGCCCGACGGATACGGGAACATCTCGAGCACGTACTTCTTGGGCTTGGTGGCGTCGGTGTCGACGGCAAAGAGGTTGGAGTCCTCCCAGGCCTTCATCCACCTGGACTCAATGGCCTGCGCGTCGTAGGCAGGGATCTCGTCCTTATGATCTGTGCAATCGCACATATCAGCTCCTTTAATCTTAGCTGGGGTCGGTCGGCTTAGCTTTATTAGCTACTGCGGACAGTCCTGCGCAAGACGAAGAGCACATTTAGTGCTCTTCTTTGCGTGCGGAACTTGTAGCGAACAAAGCTAAGCCGCCCGACCCTAAGGTTGACTCGACTGATAATAGCAAATACGACAAGCGAGATGCCTGCGACTTGCAGGCATCTCGCTTTATCTAAATAACGTGGTTGGGAATCAACCTTTGTCTGAAACTCGTTCTAGCACGAACGGGTTTTCCAGGTGCCGCAGATTGCCGTGAAAGAGGAGCGACGCGTACTTTGGTACGCGAGCGACGGTTTGAACGGCAAGGTGCGGTGCTTGGGAAAGCCGCCTAGCGGTAGCTGACGCTCTGCTGGGAATCCTTGACGACTACGTCGTGGGCGCCGCCTTCGACGATGGAGGTGGAGCTGACCAGGGTCAGGCGCGCCTTTTCCTGGAGCTCGGGGATCGAGAGAGCACCGCAGTTGCACATCGTGGACTTAACCTTGTAGAGCGTGCCGCCCACGCCGTCCTTGAGGGAACCGGCGTAAGGAACGTAGGAGTCGACGCCCTCGACGAAGCTGAGCTTCGCGGCGCCGCCCAGGTCGTAGCGCTGCCAGTTGCGGGCACGCGCAGAACCCTCGCCCCAGTACTCCTTCATGTACTGGCCGTTCACGTTGACGCGCTCGGTCGGGCTCTCATCGAAGCGGGCGAAGTAGCGGCCCAGCATCATGAAGTCGGCACCCATGGCAAGGGCGAGCGTCATGTGGTAGTCGTAGACGATGCCGCCGTCGGAGCACACGGGCACGTAGACGCCGGTCTCCTCGTAGTACTCGTCACGAGCGCGGCAGACGTCGATCAGCGCGGTGGCCTGGCCACGGCCAATGCCCTTGGTCTCGCGGGTAATGCAGATGGAACCGCCGCCGATACCGACCTTGATGAAGTCGGCACCGCAGTCGGCCAGGAAGCGGAAGCCCTCGGCGTCGACGACGTTACCGGCGCCAACCTTGACGTCCTCGCCGTAGTTGGCGCGAATCCACTCGATGGTGCGCTTCTGCCACTCGCTGAAGCCCTCGGAGGAATCGATGCACAGGACATCGGCGCCGGCCTCGATGAGCAGCGGCACGCGCTCGGCATAGTCGCGGGTGTTGATACCGGCGCCGACCATGTAGCGCTTGTCGTTATCGAGCAGCTCGTTGGGGTTGGTCTTGTGGCTATCGTAGTCCTTGCGGAAGACGATGCCCATGAGGTGATCGTTGTCGTCGACGATGGGCAGGGCGTTGAGCTTGTTGTCCCAGATGACGTCGTTGGCAACCTTGAGGCTGATGTTCTTGTCGCCCACGATGAGCTGCTCACGCGGGGTCATGAACTCGGAGACCTTCGTCTGGTGGTCATCGCGGCTGGGGCGATAGTCACGGCTGGTGACGATACCCAGGAGCTTGCCCTTGGGAGTGCCGTCGTCGGTAACCGGCATGGTGGAGTGGCCGGTCTTCTCCTTGAGTTCGATGACCTGCTCCATGGTCATGTCGGGGGTCAGCGTGGAATCGGACTGAACGAAGCCGGCCTTGTGATCCTTGACGGCCTTAACCATAGCGGCCTCGGACTCGGCACTCTGGGAACCGTAAATGAAGGACAGGCCACCCTCGGTAGCGAGCGCGACACCCATGTCGACGCCCGAGACGGACTGCATGATGGCGGAAACCATGGGGATGTTCAGGGTGATTGCCGGCTTCTCACCGCGCTTAAAACGGGTTAGCGGCGTCTTAAGAGAGACGTTGTTGGGGATGCACTGCGAGGACGAGTAACCAGGGACCAGCAGATACTCCGAAAACGTGTGGGACTCACCGGGAAAGAACGTAGCCATGTTTCTCCTTTTTCCATGCGACCGGTCGGCTGCAGGCCTCGTAGGACCCAGCCCAACCTTGGGCGCCCAATACTGGGGAAGTATCTTAACGCACTTTGACTGCTACAATGCATGATTTAAGAAGAGCACACGAGGGTTTGACGCAGGCTTTGCGTTTGCCCAGCAAACACTTTAGCGGGGAGACGTGGAGCACATGGAGTACAAGACGACGGCAAAGTTGGTCATTCAAGCGTGCGACAAGGATTTGCCGGGCGTCTTCGGCCACGGCTGCATCTTACTGCTGCAGGGTATTGCCCGCGAGCACTCGCTCAACCGCGCCGCCAAGAGCTTGGGCATGGCGTACTCCAAGGCCTGGCGCATTGTGAACGAGGCGGAAGGACAGCTGGGCTGCAAGCTCATCGAGCGCGACGGCGCCCGCGGGTCCACGCTCACGCCCGCAGGAGAGCGAGCCATAGCGGTCTACGAGGAGCTGCAGGCCGACATCAACAACGTCATCGCCACCAAAGCCAACGCCCTCATCGCCAGCATCAAAGGGTAGCTAACTTGCGGAGGGCGTTGTCTAGGGTTGACGCTACAACCAGTGGGTTGTCGGTGCCGGCGAAGAGACGGATGGTGCTCCCCTGCTTGCCACGAGGGGCTGAAAGACGCGTCGTTGCGCCGCCCGCGGGCGATGTGCGAAACTCCCCCGGCAAAGCGTCGAACAGCTCGCCTGCGCTACGCTCTATCAGGTCAAATTCAACTGCCGGGCCAAAACCGTGCTCGAGGATTCCCGTTGCAGCCGCATGGTCGGGATGCGAGCTCAGCCCGGGATAGCGCACGTTGCGCACCATCTCATTGGCGGCCAGATACTCGGCAAGCGCACGTGCGCGGTCGAAATGCGCCTGCATGCGGGCATCGAGCGAGTCCAGCCCGCGCTCCAGCACACCGACCTCGTCAGCAGGCATATCAAGCTTGGCCAAGCCACAGCCCTCGAGCAGGGCATGCGCGCACTCAGCCGCGGCATCCACGCGATGGCGTTTGAGCTGCGAGCGCGCCACCGAAGCGGCAACGAGCTTGCGCGGCGCCTCACCGGCGAACACGCGGTCGAGTGCCTCGAGCGACAGCACGGCACCCAAACGCAAAGGATCGCAGCCAAAGATGGAAGCCACGGTGTTATCCACCACGAGCAGCGCACGTGCCTCGCGAGCCGCGCGGCCCAGAGCGCGAAGGTCGGGCACACACAAACCAAACCCGCCGATGGAGTTGACGAACCACCACAGGTGCAACCCCTCGGCATCAAGCGAAGCATCAAAGCCCTCGGACGCGGCAGCAAACGCATCGGCGGACCACGAGCCCACCAGCGCGACATCGCAGCCATCAAAGCCGCTCGCAAACGCATCGACAAAGTCGTCCGCAAAGGCCACCAGGCGGTCACCAGGACGCACAATACCCAGCAGCGACAGAGCCGCCGGCACATGCGGGGCCGCAACAAGACGCGCCTCACGCGCGCCGGTCCTTACAGCCCAGGCCTCTTCTAGCTGCTGTACATCCACAAGGCACCGCCCTTTCATAAGCAAAAACCCACGATACGGGTGTTCCCCGCATCGTGGGCAACGGCTGCAGTATAGCGCCGATATGCGACGAAACGCCTAGATGTTGAGCGTGTGATAGTTCACGCTCGCACCCGGAGCGTCAACGGTCACACCATAGGCCTCGGGATAGATGCGCGTCGAGAACACGAGCGCGCCATCGTTCACAAACACCTCGACCGACGAGACATCGCCAACAATGCGCACGTTACGAACCTCGTCGACGGGCTCCCAGCGCACGGTACGACCGCAGCCGGCAGAAGCGCGGCCCTCATCGGTAAATCGCATCTCAAAGTGCGAGGGCAGTTCACCCTCGGCAGGCATAAACGCCAGCCTTAGCTCGCCATCAACGGTCGCGGTAAACGCGCCGTCGACACCGTCAACAACAACGTCAAAGCAGGTATCACCGGCAACCTCCAACGAGTCTTCCCCCACACGCACCGAGGCATAATGGTGCTCAATCTCGCGCGCCGGCTGCTGCAGCACCACGCCGCCTGCACCGGCCGTAAGCTCACGCGGCACCGTCATGCAGTGCTGCCAGCCGCACACCACGGTGGGTGCGTTGCCATAGGTCGGCTCATCGGGCATGCCCATCCAGCCAATCAGAATGTGGCGACCGTCCTCGGCCGTGAACTCCTGCGGAGCATAGAAGTCAAAACCGGCATCCCACAGGCGGAACTCGCCCAGCTCATAGGCACTGTCACCACCGGTGATGTCACCCGTTACAGGCATGTAGCCAGCGGCGTATACGTTGCCGCCGTCCCAACGACCGCCCTCGAGCCCCTGGGGAGAAAAGGAAAGG
This sequence comes from uncultured Collinsella sp., assembly GCA_905212545.1. Taxonomy (GTDB): domain Bacteria; phylum Actinomycetota; class Coriobacteriia; order Coriobacteriales; family Coriobacteriaceae; genus Collinsella. Next base: position 31,782 of record CAJMEW010000007.1, on the reverse strand, counting down.
AACTTCGCCGGTACGGCGCCATCCGTCTCAAGCTCCAGATACCCTGGGCACTCCCACATAAAGCCAAAGCGCTCGGGCGTAGACACACGGCTCTCGAGCTGCCAGCTAAACATGTCAGCCGAGCCGTATACCAGGATCTCACCCACATCGCGCCCGGCACCCTCGCCGTGCATAGCGCAAAATCGACTATCGACATGCGGCCCGTCCACGCGACGACGCGCGCCCGGCACCATGTGATAACGCCCGTCCGCGTCACGCCACACCTTGGGGTCACGCACGTGGCAGGTCAAATCCTCAGGATAATCCTCGGACGCCAGCACAACGCGCTTTTGACTGAACTCCCGACCGGCAAGGCCATCAACGCTCTCGACATAGACGGTATCGGCGCGGCGGCCGGTATTGACGTAGTCGTACGTGCCGTCCGCATCGGAAAGCTTAACGTTGCCTGTGTACAGTACGCGGATGCGGCCGTCCTCGGCAAGCGCGGAGCCAGAATACACGCCATGGCAGTCGAACGGCTCGTCGGGAAGCAGCGGCGCGCCAACATATTCCCATTTCATAAGGTCACGGCTTGTGGCGTGGCCCCACATCTTGACGCCGCCGTTCACATCAAACGGGGCATACTGAAAGTACGCATGAAATACGCCATCTGTCTGGCAAAGACCGTTGGGATCGTTGAGCCAGCCCGTGGGCGGCATGATGTGAAAATGCTGAGCATAGAGCCCGTGGCCACGCTTGGCAGCTGCCGTATCCATGTTGGCAACGAGCTTGGCAAGATCGCGCTGAAGTGAGTTAGACATGTCGGTATCCAATCGATTTAAATCAACGAACGCTCAAATCAAGGGTTCCAGATAAACAAAACGCCCACAGGGTGGAGCCTGCGGGCGTTTTGTTTACGCGAATCCTACGCCTGCTCGGAAGCCTTGGGCTCATCCTTGTACAGGACAAACGAGATAGCAAAGGAAACCAGCGCGGCGACCGCAAACATGATCGCGTACTGCACGGGCTGGGCCAGGCACAGCAGGATACCGAAGATACCGGTAACGCCCGTGCCGGAGGCAGCCAACGAAGTGAGCGCGCAGACCAGGGCACCGCAACCGCCGCCGATGCAGCCGGCGATGAAGGGCTTAAAGAAGCGCAGGTTCACACCAAAGATGGCAGGCTCGGTAATGCCCATGAAGGCGGACAGGGCCGAAGGAAGCGCCAGACCCTTGATCTTGGCATCGCGGGTCTTAAAGGCAACGGCGAGTGCGGCGCCGCCCTGAGCGATGTTGGCAGCACTGGCGATGGGCAGCCAGTAGGTCACGCCGTACTGGGCAAGCTGGCCCAGGTCGATGGCGGTGTACATCTGGTGGATACCGGTAACGACCGTGGGGGCATAGAACAGGCCGACGATAAAGGAACCGATGCCGAAGGGCAGGGTCAGCAGGGCCTGAATCAGACCGAGGATGGCGTTCTCGGCCCAGACGAAGATGGGGCCGACGGCAACGAGCGTCACGAGCACGGTCACGAACACCGAGACGAGCGGAGTCACAAAGAGATCGAACATCTCGGGAACGATCTTGTGCAGGCGCTTCTCGAGGAAGGCGAGAATGGCGCAGGCGATGACGATGGGGATCACGTGGCCCTGATAACCGACCCACTCAAAGCTGTAGACGCCGGGGATGACGGTGACCATGGTCTGAACGCCCTCGGAGGCAACCGTGTAGGCGCTCTGCAGCGAGGAGTTGATGAACGCACCTCCGACGACGGCACCCAGGTACGGGTTGGCGCCAAAGGCCTTAGCGGCGGAGTAACCGATCAGGATCTGCAGAATACCAAAGGACGTGCCCGAAACCAGGTCGGCAATCTTGTAGATAAAGTTATTGGTGTCGAGCGCGATAAAGCCGTTGGAGGCCATAAAGTTAAGGGCGCTCATAATGCCCAGCAGCAGACCCGAGGCCACGATGGCGGGGATGATGGGGACAAAGACATCGCCGAGCACCTTAATGGCACGCATAAAGATGTTCTGCTGCTGCGCCGCGGCCTCCTTGACCTCGGCCTTGGTGGCAGCCTCGACGCCGCTGAGCGCGATGAACTCTTCGTAGACCTTGTTGACGGTGCCGGTACCAAAAATAATCTGGAGCTGGCCCTGGGCCTCAAAGACGCCCTTGGCGCAGTCGATATTCTCGAGGGCCCCCTTGTCGACCTTGGCGTTATCGGCAATCACCAGGCGCAGACGGGTGGCGCAGTGTGCGGCCGAAACAACGTTGCCGGCACCACCGATGTTGTCGAGCACCTCTTGGGCTGATTTGCGGTAGTCCATAACTTCCCTTTCCTCCAACGGGAGCATCTGCACCCGGCCATCTTTGACACTTACACTGTAATCGTTTTCACAGCAGGATGAACGGTAGGAAAAAGCCGGCGAATGGTAGTTTTGAGACAAAAACTGGGGACTCAAAGGCAGGCAGACGCGTCCAAGGCCTAGACATTCATGAGCTGATGCCCAAGTTTGAGCGTCCGCAGGCCGCTCTCCCCCTCCTCGCCATCGAGCGCGTCGAGCAGCATATTGGTCGCCTCGACGCCGCTGGTCAGGTAGCCGTAATGCACGGTGGGAATGCCGCCCGTCAGCGCGCGCAAAAACGCGTTGTCGCCAAAACCACTCACGCGGTGTATGCCCTCGCCCATGCCGCGAACCTCATCAATGGCACGTAGCGCGCCCGCCGCCATGGTGTCGGTCGCGCAGGCGATAAACGAAACATCGGGAGCGACGGAAAGCAGTTCACGCGCCGCACCATAGCCCGAGTCGAGCGTAAACGAGCCCACGCGAATCAAGGCGGCATCGAGCGGGTTGCCCGCGGCGCGTAAGCCGGCCTCAAAACCGTGACGGCGGTCGTAACCGGCCGCACGGTCCTCTTCGGTAACGCCAATGTAGGCAATCTTGCCATCGACGCGCCCAGCAAGCGCATGGCCCAGCTCATATGCAGCCTCGTAATCGTCATGGTAGACGCAGGCCGCTCCCTCGACATGCTGGCCGATCAGCACAATGGGCACGCGGCACGACTCAATCGCCCGACGGTGCTCGTCGGTGATCATGGTTGCCACCAACACAATGCCATCGACCGGGTGGTTTTGGAATAAATCGAGGTATTCGAGCTCGCGATCGGCCGCGTTGTCGGTGTTGGCAAGCAGCATCTGGTAGCCGCGTCGGCCGAGCACCTGGCCAATGCCTGCGGTAATGCGGCTCACGGATTCCGAGTTGATCTTGGGCACGATGACGCCGATGAGCTTGGTGAAGCCGGTGCGCAGCGCACGAGCCTGACTGGACCGCACGTATCCGGTCAGCTCAATCGCCTGTTTAATGCGCTCGGCCTTGTCCGCCGAGATATATCCACCGTTGAGGTAGCGCGAGACGGCAGCACTCGAAACGCCAGCCAACTCGGCCACATCTTTCATCTTTACCACGAGCACCCCTGTCATTGAAATCGCTTTCACCATGATACCCGTGACGGCGCTTCGGATAAATCAATATCACCCAGGTCGAGCAAACGTCAGCGAGCGGGCAGCTGCCGTGGCGAGGTGCAGCGAAAGAGGAGCGAAGCGTACTTCATGTACGCGAGCGACGGTTTGAGCGGCAGATCGCCACGGCAGCTGCCCGCGCAGCGTCGAGCGGTCCGGCGTTCGTTAGAACGCCGGAACAAAATTAACCGTGGTACTCGCCGTTGTACTGGATGAGCGTCAGGTCCTCAACGCCGTCGAGCGCGCGGATGGCGTCGGCATAGGGCATATCAACGCCATCAGAGAACACCTCGACGGCCATCTCGACCTTGTCGCCGCGCATGGTCTTGGACTTGACGGTGAACTTGGTGCGCCCAAACGCGCGCACGATATCGTCACCGGTGGTCTGACCCGAATAGTGGATGACCATCATGTACACACGGGCCTTGTCCTGGCGGCTCGCAAAGCCGGCAATCATAACCACGATCACCACCGCCGTGAGCCCCACGAGCGCATACATGCCGGCGCCTGCCGTAATGCCCGTGGTAATGGCCCAAAACAGATAGAGCAGGTCAAGTGGGTCCTTGACCGCCGTACGATAGCGGACGATGGACAGAGCACCGACCATACCGAGCGAGATGACCACGTTCGTCGAGATCGCGAGCGTGACCATGCAGGTAAGCACGCACATGCCTACGAGTGTCACGGCAAAGCTACGCGAATACACCACGCCGGTATAAAAGCGCTTGTACACACAGTAGATCAGGATGCCCATGGCGGGCGCCACGAGCAGCGACAGACCGATCTTGGCAGGGTCGACCTGACCAAACGCCTCCAAGACGGAGTTCTTAAAAAAGTCCCTGGTGCTCATGGTCTAAATATCCCCTCGGTTCTCAAAATCCGATTCCCAGTAATTAAATCCGCGCAGGTAGGCGGTCTTTTCGTAACACAGGCAGTACTTAGAGACCGCCGTGAGCTCGGCCGCGCCCGGCGGCACCAAATCGCGCACCAGCTGCGGGCAAAACTCCGTAAACTTGACCTCCATCACCAGCTTGCCGGGCTCCAGGACCGGCAGCGCGGGCAGCGTCGCGTCAAAGATATCGAAGCTTCCCACCGCGGCACGCACGTTCATGTCAAACGTAATGCGCACGGTGCCCTCGTCCATCACCCACGGCTCGCGCTCGTAGTCCACGATGGTCCGCGGGCGCATCATGTTGCAGATGCACTCGATGTAGAACTCGCGGCACAGCTGGTGGGAACTTCTCAACAAAAAGTCGTACTCGCCGGCCAGGATGCGCTCAAACTCGTCGCGCGTGAGCGGCGCGTCCTCCTTGTAGATCCAGCTGCCGTACTTCTTTTTGCGCTCGAGCTTAATCACCTTATCGCTGCCGTTATAGATGCGCACGCGATACTTTTTTCGCATGAGAATGCCGGCATCTTTTTCCTCGTACGCCGAGTTGCAATAATCATCGAAGTACAGGCTGCGAATGGTATAACCGCCCGAGCGCGCATGCTTGTCCAGCTTAAACACCGGCGACATGCGACAGGCAAGCGCAGCGTGCTCACCCTCGTTGATGAGATATTTGAGTTCGTGGCGGTAGCGCTCCTGCGTGGCACGCGCAGGCGGGGCCGCCAAGCGCTCAAGCAGCGCGCTAGCCCTCCGCATACGTGTCCTCCACGACCTTGCCGCCATCTTGCACGTAGAAGCACTTCATGCCGTACTGCTTGCCGTCGTCGGTCACATAGTAATCGAACGCATCCTGCGTATAGCCGTCGGAGTTGATAGCACGCACGCGCGCAAAGTACTGGCCGGTATCGGGCGCATCGCAGGTCACCTCGGGCAGCAGCACGTCCTCGGCCTTAAAAACCACGTCGGTCATGGCGTAATCGCGCGCCAGTTCCACGGTATAGCGAATGTCACGAGCCTCAAAGTCGTACGCGGCATCCCAGTTAATGCGCAGCTTGCCGTTTTCTATCTGCGGCACGCCGATGTAGAACGGCATGGGCTTCTTATAGCTCTCGCGATAGCTCTTGTAGTTCTCCTCGACCTCGGAGGGAATCGCCGCGGCAATTTGCTCGTATTCGTCCTTGGTGACAGGCAGATTGTCGATATCGGGCGAAGCAAAGACCAGGGATTCAGTCACCTCGCGGTAGTGCTTGATCATCTTGGTCAGGCGTGCCTCGGTCATATACGAGCGCAGGTCCTTGACGGCGCGATCGAGCTCACCGCGGAACGCCTTGCTGCGCAGCGCACGATTGAATAGCACGTTGCCCCAGTAGTTGCTTACGCCGCGCTCCCAGCTCGCATAATCCGAGAACCCCGTCAGGCTCAGCTCAAGCTTACGCAGCATGCCGTCGTTATCCCAATCCAGGATGTACCAGACCTTGGAGTTAAGCGGGCTGTACAGATAGCAGTTGCGGTTCTGCGTATCGCAGTTGCCCGTCAGGATCTGAAACGCCAACCAATAGACCAGATTCTCGGTATCAAAGTAGGTGTCGAGCACGTCATCGATCTTTTGCGATTCGTCGTTGAGCGCATCGAGCATCTCGATGAGCTTGGTGTGGTCCGAATCGCCCTTAATCTCGAGCATGCCCTCAAAGCTTGCCTGGTTGTAGTCGGGGTCGTCAGCAAGCTTAATGGTATCCTCGTAGCGATGGAAATCAAAACTGTTCACCTTGTACAGATGCCCGCTCTTATCCAGGCCATGTGCCTTAAGCGCCGTCTTGTTGAGCTGTTCAACCTGCGTAAACAGGCCGTAGTCCTCAAAGGTGTCGTTGGACTTTTCGGTCTGGTCGCACACCCACAGATGCACAAACTGCGTGCGCAGGCCCATCATCTGGGGAATCCCGCGGATAAGGTCGTAGGCCATCTTGTTGCGAAAACGCATACCCTCGCCCATGTGCTTGTTGAGCGCAATCGCGCGCTGTTGGCGCCAGCTACCCTTGCCCTTTTTGAGCTCAACCTTGTAATTCTTTTGCGAGTTCATGCTCGACGTCTGGCCGCGCACCTGCACGGTAGCATTGGGCGCTTCCTCGCCATAACCAACCTCGCCGGCCACCGGGCCGTCTTCGTCGCCCGCCTGCAAAAGCCCCATTACCTGATAGCGCGTCACGCCCATGTCGGCGTAGTCATACACCGAGTACGTATTGATCTCGGCCCCGCTATGATCGGTGTTCTCGGAGCTGTTACCGCGCGAGACCGTCAGGTACATGGTCACAATGCCCGAGTCGTCGTAGACCTCGTACAGCTCGTCCTTATCGCGAAGGTGCTTGGTCTCGCCCGAGGCCTCAGCCTTTTTAATCTTGTCCTGCTTTTTGACCTTTTTGGTCGAGGATTCGTCCTGAGACGAGCAGCCCGAAAGCAACAGCGCACCGGCAGCCGCCTCGATCAGGCAGCGGCGAGACATCAACTTATCGATCATCAGAACCTCCCCAATGTTTTTGGTACAGGCGAACCACCATACGTTCAAACGCACTGCGCGGCTCACCGCCCACGCGCTTGGCCTCGTAGCGTTGCTCAACACGGTCGAGCACCCGGCCAAGTTCGGTAAACCAGCCCGTCTTGTCAGTCGCCACCATGGGCTGCTGGCTCAGGATACGATACGGCAAGTTGGCGGTATAGGTATCGAGCCGCAGCAGCGCCACGATAAAAAACACCGCTGCACCCAACAAAAAGCCAAAGCCGTAAAACTGCTGCGGCAAGAGCAGAGAAACGGCATTCGCTAGCCCGGCCACACCAGCAAACAGCCCCGAGGCCAGCACGGCCCCCTTGTAGTCGGTAAAGTACAGCAAGATGAGCAACACCGTATTGCCCACGGCATACAGGCCATAGCCCACGCACAGCGTGCGAAAATACCCGTGCATCAGGTTATTAAAGCCCAACGGTAGGGCCGAGAGCACCGTGGTCTCGAGCGAAATGACCGCCGCGGTCACAAACAACTGTTTGAGCGCACAAAACCGCAGTTCTCGGTTGAGCGTGGAGAGCATTTCCTCCTCGGCCACCACAATGTCGCCCACCACGCCACCGTCGTTGAACAGGCTGTAGTAGTCGCGGTAGCGCGGATAGAAATTGACCTCGACCGAGACCACAAAGTTGACGGACGTGACCAGGATTGTCAAAAACGCGATAAGCGCCGGCACATCGTGGTAGGGCGCACCATAAAACAAGCCCTTGACCTGCACGCCAATGGGACCGGCCCAAATTATCACCAAATGCGCAAAGAGGCCCAGGTTGGTGAACAGGCCCGTAAGCGCCAGCGGCATAAACTGATCGAGCCACTGCAAAAAGAGCCAGGGGCTGCGGTCGCTCTGAGGAAAATACCGGTATAGCAGCACCACGTCCCAGGCGAGCATAACGCCGTAGCCCAGAGCAATTGATGCCAACAGGCCCTCGACCGGCGGCAGCCCCAGCGCCAGCGCGGCCAGGGCGCACAGGCACGCCACGCCAATGGCGGCCGCAAAGCTGCACAGGATGCCGCGGTAGTCTTTGATGGCCGTGAGGTAACTCATGCCGTTCCAGTTGACGATCATAATGTTGAACAGCCACAGGCACAGCAGCCCCTGCAGCAGCGTGGCGCCCGAGAACAGCAAAAAGACGCCGTAGAGCACCGTGCCCGCAACGAGCATGATGGCGTTGGAGCCCCAAAACGAAGGCAGTATCTCATCCTCGCGCTCGGCAAACAACATATCGGCCAAAAAGCGCGTGACCGGCATGGAGAAAAAGCTCGTGAGCAAAAGCGAGGCCAGCTGTGTGTAGGTCACCATGCACACCAGCAGATCCTGGTTGGCACGCCCTACGCCCCACAGACCGCACAGCACCAAGATACCCACCTGCAGCAGCACGCCCAGCAGCATGGGGCCCGTGCACACAATGCCGGCGTAGCCATAGGCGCGCATCGTGGCAAACAGACCCTTGCGCCTAAACAGGCGTTTGAGCTCAAAACCGATTCCGGCCACCGGCTACTCCCCCTCTCTGGACAGGTCAAACGCGCGAGCCGTCTCGTCGTACAGCGCGCGATAGTTGGCGAGCATCTGCTCGTGTAGGTAGTAGGTCGCCACGCGACGCTGGCCGCGCTCCCCCATCTCCAGGCGGCGGGCACGGCTCGCGCACATGCGCTCCATAGCATCGGCCAGACCCTTGCGATACATGGGCGGGCTCACAAATCCGGCCACGCCAAAGTCGTCGCCGGGGGCGCCCTCGAGCAGCTCGCGGCAGCAGCCAACCTCGGTCGTCACGCAGGGGCGACGCGCGCCAAGCGATTCCAACACGCTCAACGGCTGGCCCTCCGAGATGCTCGTCAAAATGGTAAAGTCGAGCTTTTCCATGTACTCAACCACGTTGACGCGGCCGGTAAAGATCAAGTCACGCACGCCCAATGTCTCCACCAGCGCATGGCACTCGGCACCATATTCCTCGTCGTCCACGCCGCCCATAATGTGCAGGCGCACGTGCGGCAAGCGCTCATGCAACTCAAAGAAGGCATAGATCATGGTCTTAACGTCCTTGATGGGTGCCAGGCGCACCACCGCGCCAATGTCCACCCAGCCGTCATCGGGCTTTAAGGGAATGTCCTTAAAGCGATCGAACTGGATGCCATTGGGGATGACCAGGCATTTGTCCGCATCGCAGCCCATATCAATCTGCGTCTTGCGCGCGTTGTGAAACAGGCTCGTCACGCGGAAGGCACGTCGGTAGATCTCCTCCGAAAGCAGGTAGAAAAAGCGAATCCAGCGGTCCTTAAACGAGGGCACCACCCAGTCGGCGCGAATGATCTCTTCCTCGCGTTCGCGCGTGTAGATGCCGTGCTCGGTCAGCAATGCCGGCGCGTGATTCATGCTGGAGCCCAAACTTGCGAGCAAACCGCCGTAGCCGGTCGAAATGGCGTGATACACGTCGGCCACCGGAACCTCGCTGCCCAGTAGATAGAGCACAGGCAGCAGCATGGAGCGCATGGTGTGGAATGCATCGGCAAAGGGCGTGTACGGGTACTCGGCCAGGCACACGTCGCGGAAGATGTCCATAAACGTGCGGCTCTGCAAAAACGAGAGCGGATGCACGCGACGACGGTGGAAAATATCGAATAACACGTCCCAATCCGGATTGGAGAGCGACACCAGACGGCGTAGCGCCTCGCGCTCACGATCGTTAAAACTGGCTTCATGTTGCTCGCCCGAAAGCCGCAGGGCATCGTCCAGGAACACCTCGTGCACCTCGACCACGTTGCCAGGCAGCTCGTAGACAAACTTGCCGCGGTCGGCAGCATGCGCGCCGATTACCCACAGCACAAACTCGTGCTCAGGCATGGCCTGGATATAACCATGCATCCAGGTAGATACGCCGCCGTGCACATAGGGGTAACAACCCTCGAGTACCAAGCAGATTCTCATTTATCGCCACCCTCCTTGCGCTCGATCGTCACGGTCTTATCATTTGCCTTGAGCAGATACAGATTGCCCGTAAGGTGTGTCAGTTCGCCACCCGTCACCGCACCCGGCTCGCCATTATTGGCGCGGAACATGAGCCACGCCTCGTCGTGAAAATTGCCCAGGCTGAGCGTCCAGGCATCCGCACTGGTATCCACGCTCACCGTCACGGACGAAAAGCGCTGGATGGCACCGGAGCACTCCGACGCCGTCTGGTGCCGCAGGTCGGGCGCGGATTTGGTAAGCCACTCCAGGTAGTCGACCAAGCCGCCCTTGTAGACCTCCCAGCCCTCCTTGGCACCACGATCGGGATCGAGCAAGTCGTCCGGGTGCATAAAATGCGTGCTCACGTAGTGCATGTTGAGCTCGGACACGGCTGCCAGGCGCATATAGGAATCGTCGACCATGCCGCCCGAGACAATACGCGGCTGCTCCACAATACCATCGCTCGCCACGCCAAACTCCTGCACGTACGGCAGGTCGGTACCGTCCTCAAAGTACGTACTAGCAATAGTCTTAATGCGCGGAACGTCGGTGCCGATAAGCTTGCGCGCGCGGGCCGAAAGGATATTCGACGGCGGCACGTAAACCGAGCCATGAGCATTGGGCAGAACCTCGTCCTGAAACGCGATAAGTTCGTTGAGCGAAGCGACGAGCGTCTCTTTGTTCTTCCAGGTCTTGTAGACGTACAGCGTGCCGTAGTCGGTGTCCCAGAGCGCCAGAGGCTGATGGTTGTAGCCGTGAAAGCCCAGCTCTCCGCCCATCTGAAGCAGCATGCCGCCAAAGTAGCGGAACTGCGTGGTATCGGCTTGGCGCGCGGGCTCGGTCTGGTTGACAGCATCCTCGTAGTTTTCGATCATCACGCCGGTATAGCGAATGCCGTATTTTTGCGCGAGCTTTTGCAGATCGGGCCACCAGACCTTGGTGTAAAAATCCGCAATGGAAAGGCCGTAGTCACGCTTGATATAAGTACCATCGCCCGAGGGCACGGGGCTAGGAAAGTCGTCCAAATAGAACACGGCGCTGTTGATGACCGGATAGGCCGTAGCATCGCCCAGCAGACTGATCGCCGCGGCGAAAAAGCCGCGCATGACCTTGTCGTAGATACCGATATTGCACACCACGGTGCGCCCGCTACCGCAGTCATTAGACCAAATGAGCGGGGCGCCCGCATCGCCAGTCTTAGCCCACTCACGCGCCGTCTCGCGCAGCGATACTGAAAGCGACGAATCAAAGGGGTCCGAGAGCTCGTAGCGCTCTCCCCCGCCCAGCATAAAGTCCTCACTCGGCACAATGCTTTCGGCTTTTACATAGTCATATCCGGCCGATTCAATGCCAAGCTTGGAGGCAATCACTTGCAGATAGCTCGAGTTATCCGGCGGCATGGCGAGCATAAGCGAACCGCCGGCACTCACCCAACTCATAATGTCGCTCAGGTGCGTACCGAGCCCATCGAGCGACGGCATGAGCAAAATCACGCGATCGAAGGAGGTCAGCGAGGGAATGGCATCCGCACCATCCAGGGCAAGATCCACGTCGCGATGGGCGATCTTCATGTCCAGCAAAATCTGGTCGAACTGGTCTTTAACGTCGTCGACGCCATCTTGATCCGAGTCGGTAATGACCAGGCACGTGGGCTTTTGGCCAAAGATTGCCGAGGAGGCCGGCACCGCATCGTTGGCGGCAAGCATCCCCAGCTTATGCTGGCCCGCACTGTACTGCACGCCGGCACGCTCCACCAGCAGCACGGCGGCCATGACGATAAAAACCGCCCACACCACGAGAAGTCCCATCCAACGAAAGCGGCCTGCACGGTCGCGGATATGTTGCACCGCGCTCATCTGGCCTCCTCCCCGTCACGCCAAAACGCCAACTTCTCGCGGTTGTCGGCGCTCAAATACACGTGTTGCTTGTCAATCGCATCGATCACACGGTGAACCTCGTCACCGTCGCGGCGCATCACGGCCAGGCGCAGGCAAAGCATCCAAACCTCCTGCTCCTCGGGCACGTCGAGCACCAGCTGGTCGATCACGGCCTGCGCCTCGTCGATCTGTCCGACATCGGCCAGCGCCGTCGCATATCGAATGCGCAGCTCAAGGGTATCCTCGCGCTCGCAGCGACGCGCAAGCAGGCGCGCGTACTGTTGACGCTGAATCTGAGCCACACGCCCCTCGGCCAAGCCCGAGCCCAAGTATTCACCAAGAAAATCACAGTATTCGTTGAGGTTTTGCGCGCTCGGATCCGTCTTAAAGGCACGCTCCAACTGCTGCAGTTTAAGGTCGGACTCCTTGGAGATCTGCGCCACCGCCGTCGCGGCATAGTGCGCCACCTCAACGTCGTCGTTAAGCTTAGCCGCCTGCAGCTGCGCCAGGTACGCGTCGGGCTCCTCGGTGAGCATGGAGAGCATTAGGCGGCGCCGGTATGCCGGGTCGTTGACGATGAGCGCCTCCTCGAGCGGCACTACGCCTGCATCGTCCTCACCACTCGGTACCGACATACTACGATGCAGGTCGTCGTTGAAGCGCAGCGACTCCAGCGCAGACTCTTTCAGCCCCTCGCCAAACACCGCGCTGCGGACCGATAGCAGAACCACCAGCAACGGGCCCCACAGCGGCACCAGCACTATCACGGCCAGCATGTGCCCGCGCACCGGCAGCAGGCCCAGCTTCATGAGCGTCCACAGCATCAGGCAAACCAGCGTATGAATCAGCAGCAAGACGGCAGCAACGACAAGCGAGATCAAGCGGCACCCCCCTCACCGTCACCGGTGTAAGAGATGTGCTGCAGCAACGCCACGATGTCCTCGCCATCGACGGGCTCCACCGCAATCCGCTTTGCGCTCAGGCGCTCGCGGATAATGGGCAGATCGCACGCCTTTGCCTGGCGCATAAGCAGGTAGAGCACGTCGTCGTCGACCAAGCCCGCCGCGTCGCTCTCGCGGATTGCCGACCCAATTGCGCCCACCAGCTCGCCGACAGGCTCCATGCCCGGTACCACGCGCAGGAGCAAAAAACTCCCCATCTTGCTATCTGCGAGCGCCTGCTCCGCCGCGAGCTCTTGGCCAAAGGCAGCCTGCTTGAGCACGCAAGTGCCGTCAACGCAGCGTTTATCCTGCGCCACCGCCTCATAGTCAAAGGCACGGCCCAACGCGCTTTCGACCAGCCCGCACAAGATGCGGAACAGGTTTTGATAATAGAGGGTCATTTGGTTTTCGGCCGCACTACGCACAAAAATCAACACAGCGGGTGCCCCGTCGCGCTCGATCGTGTATCCAAACATGGGAAGTCCCGGCGTCAGCTCGCGGTTCACCCACAGGTTCGAACGACCCCCGTCGCCCAAAAGAGGTGCAAGCTGCTCAAGCGTGAGCGAGCGCGCGGTATCTTCGGCAATCGCGGGACTTGCTGCCACCAGGCGTGCAAATGCCCCACCCGAAACATGGTAGATCGCCACCGAATCGTTCTCGAGGATCTCGCCCAAAAGCTCGCAGCACTTGCGATAGATGTCGCGCGGGTTGAGTACGTCAAGCTCCTGCGTCACGGCAAAGATCTTGCCAAAGCTGTCGTGGCGACCCACGATCTGGCGCCTGTACGCGCGCTTGTCCTCGATTGCGTCGTGGTAGAGCTGCGTAAGAAACGTATTGCGGTTGCGCACGAGCTCGTTTTGATCGCGCTCCGCCCTAATGGCCTCGCTGTTGCGCAGCTGCACATAGCCGCACACGGCACCCACCACAAAGTACGCAATAAACGGTAGCCAGTTGGACGGCTCGTAGAACAGGCCCTGGAAGGTATAGCCATACTGGGTAAAGTAGCTCACGGCCAAGCCCACCGACGCCAGCAGCGCCGCAACCAGGACAAAGTCCAAGCCATACAGCGTGCCGATCAGCACCACGTAGAGCAGGCGATAATCGAGCACGTTGAGCTGGGCCGATTGTGAGAACAGATGCTCCAGCACCTCGAACAGAACCCAGGCAACGCCCGTCTCCAGGCATTTAATAGGCAGCGCGCGCATCTGGATGCGGTCGATGGCGGCGCGCAAGGGATTGACCTTCTTTGCGCGGCCAGCATCCCAACGCACTTGAATGGTCGAAAGATCGCGCAGCAGGTCGTACCGCTGAAACCAGCCATAGCGCACGCGAACGACGTCGCTGACGGGCAGGGCATAGCCGGCAGAATCGCCATAGGCAACGGCAAGGCCGGGGAACAGTGCCTTGAGGGCGTCGCCCACCTCACCCGCCGTGTGATAGAAGGTATCGGCTACGTCGAGCGTCTCAAAGTTACCATCCCAGCTGTCAAAGATACGGCGTACCAGCACTGCAAGCTCCTCGGCACACAGCAGCGGAAACGCCGCATCCTCCGCGCCCTGCAGAGCAACCGATCCGGTTGAGCACGCGTCGAACAGCGGCACCAAAAACGGGTCCTCCAGCGCGGCAGACGCGGTATACAGGAACGGCACGCGCAGGATCTTGGTCTGAACGCCCTCGCGAGCAGCGTAGTAGCGGCACAGGTCGTTGGCTGCGCGCGCAATAATGCCCTTGCCCGTTCGTCCCGCGGCATCGGCGGCACCCTCGGCACCCGCGGGCCCCGCTACATACAGCAGTTGTACGCGGCGACCCGCGCACGCACGAAAGACCGAACGCAGCAGCTCGATATCGCCCACGATATCGGTATGCGGGGTAAGGTAATTAGACAGGTAGACCACGCGTTCGAACTCGTAGGCCTGATCCAGGTGTTGCAGAAGCTCTTTCCACGAGGAATGGGGCGACGACTCGTCGCGGCACGCGTCCTGTGCAGCTACGACCTGCACATGGTCCCCGGGGAACGCCTTGGCACAAAAGTCGTCATCGACATACGCGGTATTGCCAACAACCAGCACTTCCACCGTGCGCTCCCCCTCCCCAAATTTAGCTTTTGCCATGGTAAACATGCGTATTGTACGCTGTCAATGTAGGCCAAAGGCAACTTTAAAGCTGTTTTAAGAACTTTTTCAGACGGGAAGCGACTCGCGCCTGAGCCAGAGAGCCCTACACGTGCCGCTGCACGGCGGAGAAAGGCAAATCCACTACCCCTCAGGCATAATTCCTGAGCAAAATCAAGCAGAGCACACGGCTTTTTGCGCCACTTTAAGACGTAATCGGGATGTGGCGAGAGGCCAAATTCGGAAGTGCGGGGAAAACCAAAGGAATGCTGACCAGACCCCCGTTTTAGGCTTCCGCGACCTGCGGTTTTGATACAAAAAAACCGCGTTGTGCTCGAAGGTTTTCGATTTTTCCCCGCACTTCTGTAATTACATCTCTGGATCGAGGGCGCAGGCAATGGTGACGACATCCACGATAGCGCCCCCCTATGCCTGATACCAAAATCGTTCCATAGGGACCCGTTTCCCAATGGGATGATTCTTCACAAAGGGCATTAAGGCGCATGAGAACATGGTAGAGGCAAGCAAGCGCGCTTCCACGTTTTCGCCCATGGTGACCACGGTATAATCCAACGAGACAAGCAACGAACGGGAAAGGCAGCGCGGATGAACCTGGGCAGCGAGAGCGAGACCGTCGAGTTCAAGAAGTCCACTGGCGAGCATAAAGAAGCACTGCAAGCCATCAGCGCCATGCTGAACAAGCACGGCCGCGGCGAGCTCTACTTCGGCGTGAAGGACAACGGCGATGTCATCGGCCAGGATGTCAGCGACGCAACGCTGCGCCAGGTGACGTCGTGGGTGTCCGACAAGATCGAGCCCGCGGTGTTCCCGACGGTCGAGTGCCTCGACGCCGATGATGGGCTGCGATACATCAAAATTGCCTTCTCAGGTGCCGACGCCCCCTACTCCGCCGACGGACGCTACTTCACCCGCGTGGGGACTTCGAACAAAGCGCTGTCGGCCTCGGAGCTGAGCGCCATGGTCGTCAAGCGTGAGCGCGCCCGTAGCCCGTGGGACTCGCTGCCGTCCGGCAGGCCCGTCTCCGACGCCGACGAGCAGGCGGTGCGTGACTTCGTCGCGCGCGGCGGCAGGGCCGGACGCGTGGGCGGCGGGTTCGCCGGCGTGGAGGACACCTTGGCAAGGCTCGACCTCGTCGCGCCCGACGGCAGCCTAAGAAACGCCGCGGTGGAGCTGTTCTGCGAGGGATCCGACACCTACCCCAGGATGAAGCTGGGGCTTCTGGGCGGCAACACCAAGGCCAAGATCCTCGACCTGCGCCGCGAGTGCGGCACCATGCTCAAGCTGCTCGACTTCGCCGAGTACTTCGTGACGTCGAACATCAGGCGCGAGTTCGTCATCGGCGAGACGGGCATGTACCGCAAGGAGATCCCCGAGATCCCGGCCGAGGCCATCCGCGAGGCGGTTGCCAACGCGCTGTGCCACCGCGACTACACCACCGGCACCGCCGTCGAGGTCAACGTGTTCATGGACACCGTCCAGATCGTGAGCCCGGGCCTGTTCCCCGAGGGCGACTCGCCGCAAGAGCACCTAGACGGTACCGCGAGCGAGTTCGGCCTCCGAAACCCCGCGATCGCGCGCACCCTGTTCCGCGCCGGCGTCATCGAGCAGTACGGCACGGGCATACCGCGCATCAAGGAGGCCTGCGAGGCAGCCGGCGTGAGGTTCCGCTTCGAGCAGACCGTCAACAGCACCGTCGTCGTCTTCGAGCGTCCTGGGTTACAGAAAGCGGCCTTCAGGAGAACCGCGGCCGACAACCGACCGCTCCTCAGCGAGCGCGAACGAGCAGCGATGGCAATTGCCGCCGCTCAGGGGAAAATCACGACCTCCGACCTCGCGCGGGAGTCCAATGTCGGTAGGAAAACGGCCTCGAAGACTCTGAAAGACCTTGCCGGGCGAGGCCTGTTGGAATGGGTAGGGAAAAGCCCGAAAGACCCGCACCAGTTCTACAGGATGCCAAGCGAAGTTTGAGGCTGCAGGTCCTAGCCGGGAAACAGGCCCATTGCGTTTGCTGCCCTCCCCCTGCTGGGCACTACTGAGTAATCTACTGGGCACTGCTGAGTAATCTACTGGGCACTGCTGAGTAATCTACTGAGTAGTGCCCAAGCGCGAGTTGGCAAGTCCGCCGAAGCCCAGAGAAACGGCTCCGAAGAATATACTGACCGCTACTGACCGCTACTGACCGCGGCATTCGGCAGGCCCGCCGAATGCCGCGGTCTCCCGAGACTAGCAGAGCCGCCCTTATTGTTAGCGCTGCCGAAGCAAGCCCTACTTCAGCAGCAACTTGAATTTTCGTGCGATGAGCCTCCCCGGAGCCAAGAGCCTTTTGCCCTAATCACAACACCGCAATTCAAGCACCGCAGAAAACTCCATTAGCGATGAACCAGCCACTTGAAGACGTGATCAAGGTGCGGCAAGGGGTCAAATTCGGAAGTGCGGGGAAAATCGAAGAAATGCTAACCAGGCCCCAGTTTTCGCTTCCGCGAACTGCGGTTTTGGTGCTAAAAATCGCGTTGTGCTCGAAGGTTCTCGATTTTCCCCGCACTTCCGTAATTACATCCTTGGATCGAGAGTGCAGGCAACAATGACGTCATCCGCGATAGCACCCAACAGTCACGGACGTACAAAAGGCCGTTGCCGGAAGCCTCCATACAACGACTCTTCTTTGCGCGCGCCACGCTCGCAATGCTCCATTAAATGTAACTAATTGATTTGCTATATACCATTCATAATGGCACATAGCAAATCAATTAGTTACATGTGGAGGCAGAACATGAGGGAGTACGTCGAGAAGCAGCTGCACACTAGAGTCGATTGCGAGCCCAACGACGCCTCGGAAATAACGACGCAAAACTCTTTCCGAAAGTGTAGGTGAGCGAAATGGCGACTCATGCATACGATGACCTTTATTCTTATCTAGCCGCATTCAAGAACAGCTCTCTTGCCGAAATAATTGCGTACCTAGAAGAACTGGGGCAAAGGAGGTTCGACGCCTTTATTAGGGGCCTTGCACCCCTTATCCCAATCGAAAAAATCGAAAATCAATCCCTGTTCAATTTTTCTGTTGACTCCACCCTTGAAGGAGGCAAATTCCCCTGCACTGACTATGCCTGTCGAGAGCAAAACATTTACCATTTGGCAAAGTTCTCAGCATTGTATGCAGATAAAACACTGATTCATTGCCCTATAGAATCGGCATTCGAAATGGGGCACGATGATTATGTCTCAGTCGATGAACTTGCATTCGGGATCTATTTGACCATGCGAGTCGAAGACATAGTCAAAGCTGGAATACTCGGATTTTCGAGCAATTACATTCCTCTTTGCAAAGATTGCCTAGCGCGACAAATCGAAAGAGAATCAAAAGCAAAAGGATTGATATCGAGTTATTGGGATGAACTCGTACGACAATTCTGTTCCTCTACCTCGTGCACTTTAAAACAAGCACCAGATGGGAATCTGTATGTAGCGATTGAGGGAATGGATGCATATGGGTCCCATGATGAGATGGATGTCGATTTCCTGGTAATCCCGTCTGAATACGAATCGCTCTATGCAAGCCAAGGCGAAACGCGATTGGATAGAGACATGCTGGAGAAAGGCGGCATCTTGACTATCCTACTGCCATTGTTGGACGATTGCTTTCAAGCCCTCGTCAATCCCTATTTTTCGAATAGCTCGTATTTAAC
Source organism: uncultured Collinsella sp. (assembly GCA_905212545.1). Classification (GTDB taxonomy): domain Bacteria; phylum Actinomycetota; class Coriobacteriia; order Coriobacteriales; family Coriobacteriaceae; genus Collinsella. The sequence goes on along the minus strand of CAJMEW010000007.1, from coordinate 13,261 downwards.
CACTCGTCCAGCTCAGATTGAGTTCCTCGAGTCCGCAACTTCCACCCTTTATCCTCGAAAAGATCAGACCATACCCATTCGCCGGTTATCTTGCCCCCTCCCCATTGCTGAAAATGCAACGTTGCGTAGCATCCTTGATTGCCGCATTAGAAACGAAGAGTCGTTTCTTGTGTTTAGGGATACCTTGTCCAAAGGCCTGAGCGAAAGGCCCATCGACACCTCGACATTAGCTGACCTGAAGAACGACCTAATTGAGCCCGAGCTTCACAAGATATCTTTAGTGATGAAAAACGAGCGATCCCGATTAGTCACCTCCGCAGGCATTGAAGCCGCTATCGGAATTGCGAGCTTTACATTGGGGCAATACGGAATCGCACCACCTTCTGATGCCATGGCCTTCCTCGGGGCTGCCGGCATAGGGGCCGTTGCATCTCAATCCGCAGATTTCTTGCGAGAAGCCAAGGCAAAAGAGAACCCCATGTATTTCCTCTGGAAGCTCAATAGAAACAACCGTCTGTAACCTAAGGGGCAGAACACCGCAGTCGCCGAGCATATCTCGATCATTAAATAAAGGCAGCACTAGAAAGGATGCGAATCGTGAAGAACCGATTCCCTTTACGAATGCCTAATGCAGTAAAAATCACTGGTAGATCCGAGCAGTTTAACCAAGACGACAAGAGCGCGCTCAGATTGCTGTCTGCAGTAGCTAGCCAAGTATAGATACTATCCTGTTTCCAAATTCGGTCCTACGATAAACCCTTTCTTCTTTCTCAATTTCGTCGGGATCGTCGAAGATGAGCGTCGTATCTACTACGTCCCACTGCTGCCGATGGATATCCTCAATCAGCAATCCCAGTCCGGTTAATCGAAGAAGAACTTCTGCATCTCTGCCTCTGAGCGTCTGAAAAGTTTCCTTTTCTCGAAGCATTTCGTAGTCTCCAGGTAGAAATCTGTCCAAAGTCTCTGCAAACAAACGAAGATCGTCCCAGCTAATTTCTTTATCTAGGTAGGCCTCATAAATCTTTGCTAGTCGCCGCGCTTTGTCCTCCTCAATGTATCTTTCGAGCAGGATAAGCAGGTACTCAATATCGCGCTTCCTATTTGACTCTTCAAAGTATTGCTTGTACTTGTTCCATGAGCCATTTTCAAAAGAGTCGCGGTTGAACTCATCGAGGAAACACGCATACTTCTTCAGCAGATGCGCATTGTGGATATTGTTTCCGATTTTGTAGATGCTCACTAGGCTTGAGATGACGGGGATGTCCTTCAAGAACTCGTTTTGGAGAATTTCGTCCAGGCCAACCTCTGCGATATTCGAAATAAGTTCGAGAGAGTCGCTGCAAATAGTCGGCCTTGCGTCGTCTTGCAAGCGCGATAGACCGGCCTTAGTTGATTCCTCTGCGTTTGCCATAAGATTACCTTTCATAATAATTTGCCAGTTTTGGCATGCGTTTGCAGCGCCGCTTTTCTGAAAGTGACTCCGATTTAAATGCCATCCCCCGAATAAGCGCTCAGGTTCGATTCAACAAGTGCATTGGTTGAAAAGAGCTTTAGACCCCCTTCGAGGTAAAAGTCGCTTGTGCAGAGCAACCAAATCATCTTGTCGAGCTTGTAGGCAGTGGCCTCGGGGTCCACGCCGCCCTTCCGCGCCGCGAGCGCGGCTTCGAAATAGCAACGAGCCACTTCGACCTCGCTGTCAGTGGTAGCGTAAAACTGAACAGTATTCATTAGGCCGTTGACACAAACATCGACGAGCGGCTGCTGAACAAGCCCGAGGACCTGTTCAGGGCGATGCAGCTCGAGCTCATGGAGCTGCACCACGGTTCGCCCTCGACCGTCTTCTGCACGCAGTGCAGGTCGAAGGGCTAGGCAGGAGCCCCGAGGCTTTTCCTAATTCTAGGTGTTAAAGTCGATTACTGCCTGCCGTGGAATAGCCTCCACTTTTCGTCTTCGATGTCTCTTTCAATTGATGACTTCACTTTTGACAGCCATTCTCTGTGTTTTAAATATGCAACACCTGCGGGCAGCTGAGCAGCAATCGAGTCAATCGCCTCAATCTCCTTGAGCTTTGCTGGAATAAAGCCTTTTTCAGGGGACCCGCTCATTGAAGATCGACGGAGATCCAAATGGTTGATCGATATCCCGTATTTATCGAGCGTCAGAATGAGGGTGATAGCCCTAATCCTCGTCTCGTCATTGCAATCGGACAAGGCCCAGCTAATTCTATCGAGGCTATTTGCGTCGGCGATCCTTTCGCGGATGGTATATTCCAAGCGCTCCCAAAAAATATCGCTCGAGAGCGCATTTGCGTCATGAACGGGAAACAAAACGGCTATTTCAAGCCTGCCGAGTGGTTCGCTCAGCGCTTCATCGATCATTGCTTTCAGCAGATTCCAGGCATGATCATCCTGGACGGTCCAAAACGAGCTGATTCTTCGCAGGAGATCGTGCCTTTGTCGGTAGTCGAGGTTGGCAACGTACTCCAAAAAACGGTCAATCATTGAGCTGTCAAGGCGTAAAAGGCAGCGTAGGAAAGCGAGGTTATAGTCGAAAGTAGGATATCCTTCAAGTGCGAGAAAATACAGGTTGACGGCCGGTGAGGGATTGGATTCGAAGTACGAATCTAGAGCGGAGACGCGCTTTTCGTCTCCGCAGTTGCCGAAAAACCGCCAAACCCCATCATTGTGTATATGTTCGGAAAGCCAAGAAGCATATTTGAGGATATAGCCAGGATGCTTTGGCTCGACTATCTCCAAATCTTCCAAGCAGAGATGCGTTCTGCCGTCATCGAGTCTTGCGAGAATTTCGTCGAGCTCCTCCTTGTCGGGCCCGTTCTTTATTGCTAGCAAATCAAGATAGTCAAACAGGGCCGGATGGTCACTCACGTCGATCACCGCGCCCAGCTCGTTTCTAAGGACCTTCCTGCCGATGATTTCAGCAAGATGATCAAGTGCTTCGTACGGGACAGGGATCGTCGAGGGCGACGAAGCGATATTGCGTGCGATTATGCTTGAGGCAGTATCTGGGGTCCTTTTGGCGATTTCCAGAAGGACTTTTCCGATAGCCCTGCCCGACTCCCACTCTTTATCGGAAATCTCATAATCTTCGGCTAGCTTTCCCAGGGCTTCGGTCAGTCGTTCTAGCGGTAACTCTTCCGCGGATATCCTCGGTTCTTTCTCTACGAGAGACTCGGAGTTCTCCAGACCAAGTGCGTCGAATGCGCTCTGGCGGAACCCATCGAGGCTCAGAGGGGGATTCTGCGCGCATGTTTCGTAAATCTGGTTGATGCTTAAGCTGCATAAGAGATCGATTGTCGAGTCTTCGGTTATATATTTGGGGAATAGCTCTTCAATCCTCGAGAGCACCGAATACATGTTTTCTGCGTACTCCGCTTCAGGTTCTTTGCCATAGAACGAGAAGTGCTGCCGAAAAGTGGATTTAACTTGCCTGCTGAATTCGGTTTCGACCAGAACGGAGAGCGCCCGGAAGCAATGGGCGTGGAGCTCGGCCAGCTCTGATGTGAAATTGAAGGTCAAAGTGTTGTATGTGTACGTTATGCCGTTTTGACAAACGCGCTGGGCCCTTGAAGAGAGGTATGAACTCGTCAAGACGATCAGACATGCTGCAACATTGCGGGAATGCGATTGTTGATATTTTTGAGCGAGGGCATCGAGTTTGCTGTTTTCCAAATCGAATCCCGTACGATCGAGATCGTAAGCGAAAGCGCCGTCCGGCCCGCATGCCCAGTTGTACTCGGCCGCTCGCTCGGTGCCTCTTTCTACACACTTCACGAACAACTCGGAGGCTGTTTGCGAATACTCGCTTGAGTTCATCAGGGATACAGAAATTTGCAGGGGCATAGATCCGTCGGATGTCGAATTCATGCCGAGAATTTCTTCCGATACGTCAGCGCAATCAGCGTTTTCGATGCGGTTTGAGGCAAAGGCGAGCGCCTGTATGGGGAGGAATTGATTGAATGTGACTATGAACTGATCGGCAATTCGCGCATCCCGATTCTTTATTTCATCCCAAGCTTTCTCGCATTCCCCTCGAAGGTAGTCGTACACGCTCGCACTTCCGCACACTTCAGCCATTGACTTGGCGGCTTTGAGATACGGCGCGTTCGGCATTTCTGCGGTATGCAGAATGAAATCCGCAAAACTGCCGTTCCCTTCTTTTGCGAAGTGGCGGCATATCAAGAAGTCGCGAAGATTCTGCTCTTCCATTCTTATGGCTAGCACGCCATCGGCGGAGGTAAGGATCGTGACAATTTCCTGGTCGTTCAATCTGGATGCAAAATCCCGAATCTCGGCGTCGTCGTACCCCAGCCCCAAGAGTTCCTCGTAACAAGGGTCTCCTTCAATAAGATCGCAGCAGTCGTAGATTGCAAGGTTCTCTGCGAGACGCTGCTCCCTGCTGGAGTACCCAGCTAAAGCAGAATTCATATAGATGTTCAAAAGATCGTATGGCTCTTGGATGGCTTCGAAATTGCCGTCTGCTATGGGGCTTGCTGCCATGATAGCCAAGCGCAGGTTTCCGTTTGCGATTGCCGATACTCTCTCCCTCAGTGCTATGTTTTTTATGTTGTATTCGGTCTCGAGTATCGCTTCTATATTTTCCGCGGTTAGAGGCTCCAGCTCTATTTCTCTGAAATTTAGATAACTGCCGATTTTTGCGGTCAACTCGCTTCGGTGCATCTTCCTGCAGGTGAGGACAATCTTTAGCTTTTTGTTTTCCAAACAGATTCCCAGCAAGTGCTCAAGTGACAGGTTGCCGTTTGCATCATCGACTAGAAGGATAATGTTTTCCGACTCCGACATAATCAGCTCGATATCATCGTCGAGATGCGATGAATACCTAGAGTCCAAGATAAGAAGATCCCAGTGATGCCGTTTGCTGAATGAGAGGCATGCGTCGAGGGCGATCTTGGTTTTCCCCGATCCAGACTGTCCCTGAATCACCACTGCCTTGTTTTGCTCTATCGATTCGACGATGACTGAAAACTCGGAATCCCTGTGCATGAGGAGCTTCGACAGGTCGGTTGAGAAACGGTCGTTCAGGCTTCGCTCGATGAAGCGGTCTGGGGCGATGAATGATCCCTTTCCGAGTGGAACGCCCAATACCGTATGCGCTAGCGCAGGGTATTTTCCATCAAGGTCGCTCGCAATTGTCTCTGGCCCGATTATTTCTATCCGTGGATCGATGGCACGGACCTCCTCGAGTACCAGAGGTGAAAGGCGAAAGTATGTGTGGCACAGGATGATTCGATCTATGAGTTGCGGATTGATTCCGGTTTTGCTCCTGTCGAGGCAGTCTTTAGCATCATTTAGCAGCTTATTGCGGATGTCGGATTTAGAGGTTGTGTATGCCGCGAAGAGGTAGTGTCCATTCTCTCCTACGGAGTACATGTCTGGCACTCCGGTCGTGGTTTTATCCGTGCCGCATTGGGATCCTAATTCAATGATGTTGTTAAGCGAATATCTCCTATATAGATACTGATTTGCTAGTGTTTGAAAACGCCCGCCTTCGATCTGCCTTAGCTCTTCTTGGATCTGATTTATTTGGGACATTTTGCTCCTCGCGATAAATTCGCCTTTTGATTTCTCTTTTCTTACTCTAGTCCGCCTACCTCAGCAAGCCTTACAAGCTCGAGGGACGAGTCGACGACGTCCTCGAAGTCAAGCCCCGCCGCATAGGCCCTCGGATAAGGCGAGCGGAGGGCGCGTGACCCCGTCGGAAATGGCCGCCGTTAGGTGCGTGTTCGAGAGCTGCGCGGCGGAGCTGGATGGAGCCTGGGCAAGGCATTAGGGCATCCTCGTCCTTGTCGTAAGACTGCCATTAGAAGATCTTCTGCAAATCCTAAGCCACGTTTCAACTTGGCAACAGCTGCGGATCCTAGATATCGGCAAGACATTCGAGACTCTTGGATATGGCGTCGAAATAGATCCTTTGGTAATACTCCATGGTCTCGACCTTGCCGATCTCCGATCCGAGCCTCTTGGCCCAAGCTACGAGGGCCTTCCTGTCCTCGCCCTCGAGCGAGGCCGTGCACGACCTCATGTGGTCGCCCGGAAAAAGGACACTGTGCACAAGCCGAATATCTTCGGGAGGCATCTTCTCCATCGCCCTCGCGAGGAGGGAAGTGTCGAGGGAAATGAGCGACAGGATGGGTTCCGACCAGTCATCTGATTTCGAGAAAGCCAGATAGAGCTTCGTCGCGAATTGGTCGGGGGCGTTTATCAGGACGTTGCCAAGAGACTCCGACTCCCGTTCGCGTAGCGTCGTCAAGGCGAGCTCCCTCAGCCTGTCGACCTCCTCCAAAGCCGGAATCTCATGCGCTTCGCTCGAGTCGAAAGGGATCTCCTGCCATTCGACTCGATTCTTTCCGATTGACCTCACTGCAGACTCGGGATCCCGTCCAATGGAGGATTCCATCGCCTTGACGAGCGGCGCGACCCCTTCGGGAAAGGCGTCAGCAAATTCCCCCGCAATGCCTTTGACGGCACGCAGGGCGTCGGGATAGACGTCGAACGACAAGCCGCGGCTCCCGTCCCCGGGGACAATCCCGGCGACTAAAGTCTCCACCATGCCAAGGACATCGGCATCGCGGAAAGTGGCGTGTCTGATGCCTTCGATACATTCAATAGCTTTCCGCGCGGCCGGCCCGTCGGGATGAAAGGTCGCAAGGTAATCTTCCAGGCAGGAACGAACATGCTTGGAATCGACCCCCTCACACCTCTCGAAAAAGCGGGGGATGAAGTCCAGAGCGGCGTATTTGAGCCGGCGCGACTCGAAAATGCCACCCCTAAGGATGGAATCCTCCCGGCTTGACGGAGGCCCGATGCGCATCCCCTTCGCCGCCCCCGCTGCAAAGCCGAAAGCCTCTTTGAAAACTGCCCTGGCAGACTCCGGGTCGGTGGGTTCAGCGAAGAACCCGGATTCCTTCATCCCGACCAGCACGGGGCGCATCTTGCTGAGGGATCGCAAGTTCGGCGATTCGCTTCCTTCAATCGCCGAAACGGCGTCCTCGAGCGCGCCTGGGTAGATGCCGCCCAGCACGCCTCCCAGAACGCGTTCCACAACCGAGCCGACCGAGGGCCTGAACCGGCACTTCCGCCAGACGGTCTTCTCGATGAGGCTCTCGTACTCCCTGGTCGTCCCCTTCTCCCCCTTCGGTCCTAGCCCTTTCCTCCACTCATCCTCGTTGCAGACGAGGAGGACCTTCTTCCTGCAGCCAACGACGAGGTGGTCGACCGCCCCGAGCAGCTCGCGAATGCCCATGTCGCACCTCTCCACGTCGTCTATGACGAGGAGGGTCTCGGGGCCGATGATGAGGTTCACGGCATTCAGCGGCGCCATCTTGAGATCGACGCCCGCCTTCTTCTCCAGCTCCCTGATCTTTTTCCCGAGGAACGATATTCCCGTGTCCTTGGCGAACCCGACGAGTGAATCCCACCTGCCCCTCTCCCCGCCGGCCGCGCACCCTATGGCGTATTTCGAGATGAAACCAGACTCAATCGCCCCGCAGAGCTCCGCTAAGTCCTTGGCGCCGTAGGCGGACGCCACCACGACGGGATGCCGGCTCTCATCCTCCTCCAGCTTCTCGGTCAGTGCGTGCTCGACAAAGTAGGTTTTCCCGCATCCCCATTCCCCGGTAAGCATGAGGGCGTACGAGTTCTCCTTGTCCTCGATGTACTCCCTCACGACGCCGATGATGTCATCCTCGTTCACCTTGGTCGCTCCTTGTCCGCCATCGGTTTCCACCCTTACCTTTCCTATGGCCAGGCGAGAGCCTACTCCAGCGCTTTCGGATCCCATTCGAACCCTTCGGCCTGCCGCCTTATCGCCGGGTCGATGCACTTCTTGACGAGCTCAAGCGCCGCGGCCGCGCGGTGCAAGCTAGTGGATGACCATTTCAAACAAATCTTTCGCGATAAAATCAACGCGCTTCTTAACGTCAAAACAACCATTCGCATAGCGTTTAGCAAAAGCTCTTGTAGTGGCATAACGCGATTCAGCGTATATGGGCAGCTTTTCCTTAAGCGATTTGTCTTTACATTTCGCGTTAAGTCGCTCTTCTAGCATGAGCAAGTTCCCAATAATCGAGTTTTCCTGAGCCTGCGAATCCGGAAGAATGTGCTCTATTGTGAATGCCTCAGAAACCCTAACACCAGACTTAAGCTCCTCGAGCAAGGCAAGGACCAACTTGCAGCGATCCTTCAACTTTGTTTCGCTATACAACGGCCACGAATGAGACCATCCAAGCGAAAGGAGATTAATTCGAAATGTTTCTTCTGAAGGCAGTTTTTCGTTAAAACTATTTTTCCACTCATCTAACACTTGCTGGGTGCAGTTCAACTCGATTGCGTATGAGTGTTTCACGATCGAATCCGATAGGTGGTTCGACTCCATTCCCCCGATTATCTTATAGCAAATATAGAACCGGTAAATAAATCCAATCGCATCATCATACTGCTCGCTCGTTAGCTGCTCTATTTCGCGAGCGTGCATTAAACTCATAAGAAGCGGCCTGAAGACGCGGACATTGTGTGTTCTTAAGAAACTCAAGATTTCCGCATTTCTGTCATCGCTGGTTGGCTCGACAATCTCTGCATAATATCCGGCTTTTAGCCTTAAATCATAGAGAAGATCAGCAGCCTTCTTTGGATCCGTAAAATCCCTTATTTTCTTATATGCTCCATCCTTGTCGCCTTGACCTAGGCGATATTTTTGAATTGCGTAGTGACGCAAAAAAGCTTTCATGTTCGAGCCGACTGTTGCTTCAATTTCCGACCATACCTGTTTTGCATCATCGCGCTTTTCTATAGGATGGATATAGCGCATAATATAGTTCTTCAGAAGCTCATGGTCCTCAAGCTCGATACCTCGCGCATTCAATATTTCGAATATTGTGTACGAATCTTCCTCAGACGATGATTTGATGTTTACATATGCGACAGAAATGACCGCATCCCTGAAGGCCAGCAACTCCTCATCCTTCATCTTGGCGAAACTTGCACTGAAATATTGGAAGGCTTTAACGATCAGTTCGTCTTTTGATCCGGACGCGCGTTTGCTCTTCGAGAAAGCCACAGCAGACATGGCAGCCGCATCTTCAGGAGAGATAGCAATTACTCCTTCGACGATCCTCGTTAATGATAAATGATTCTCCGGAGCGACGATCGCGTGCTCAACATCCTTAGTATCTATCGCCACTAGATATTTTTTTGTGCCATTAGCGTGGTTAATCATATTCCTTTTCTTGAAAGCGAACATGAGGCTAGACAGCAAGAGCGTTAGGGTAATAACTCTTTGTTGACCATCAATTATTGTAAAAACCCCGAGGCTGTCTTCTTCTTCTTCCTCCATCAGCACTATCGAACCGATGAAATGCGACGTAGCAACTTCCTCTGTCACAAGCTTGATGTCTTCGAATAGATCTTTCCAGTTATGCTCATCCCACACGTAAGCGCGCTGATTGCGAGGGATTCTATAGATTGAGTCATTAAGCAGCTTTCCAACCGTACTCTGACGTGCTTCAAATGCCATGTTGATCCCTTGCCTTCGCAATAGTTTTGTCGGCCTTGCCGCCTCTCGGCGTCACCAACGCCTTCGCTACAATAAAAGTCGGCACATCGCCGAGCAGGGCCGCCTTTTCGCTCGCGAACATGCCGACTGCCCCAATCAATCTCCGTCGCTGCCATCATCGTCGATTAACCAACATGTCAGCAGCAGGCAATCGTCACGTCCACAGTCCATTCTATATGCCGGCTGAGCATGGGGCGCATCTTAATCGCCAAGATATCCAGGAAGCCCGAGCTTCCAGGGAAATGCCTTCAGACGCCTTACGTTGGGTAGGCCCCCTACAGAGATCTATTGGCCGTGCACCGCAAACAACGCGTTAGGCCGTTGCACGCAATCGGCCAGCCACCCAGCATCCCCAATCCGCGTCACAACTCCCTACCCCGCTCCAGCCATCGTCATCTCCATACAGTGTCCAAACCCACACCAATAAAACCAACCCACGCAACAAGCAGCCCTCGCTTAGCAACCCAAACACCACCACAAGCCAGCAAGCAATCACCAGTCTGCGTTCGCAACATCGCTTGGAACGGCAAATGCTTACCGCGCCCTTGAAACACGCCAAACTCGTCTACAACCTGCGGTTTTTCGTTTATACTGCAATCGTTGAAATGCCGGTACGCTTGCAGAATCGTACCTGTTCCGATTACAGACGATATGAGCAGGACATAAAAACATTGAGAGCCCCTGCTGCATGAAAGACCGCGGATTAGGCCGACAATGGTGAGTGTCTAATTCAGCCGCGGCGGCCACGCCGCATTCATGGAAGGGGCTCCCATGCTCGATACTACCACCTTCGTCGGCCTCGACGTCCACGCCCGCTCGATAAAGGCAGTCTCCCTCGACGTCATGACCGGGGAGGTACGTGCCGCGACCTTCGGCTACGACGCCGGGGCAGTCGCGGAGTGGGTGCGGTCCGTGGACCCAAAGGCCAGGTGCGTGTACGAGTCCGGGGTCACGGGCTTCGACCTGCAGAAGAGGCTCTCCGGCCTGGGGGTCGACTGCGTGGTCGGCGCCGTCTCGAAGATGATCAAGCCCAGCGCGGACAGGCGCAGGAAGAACGACCGCAACGACGCCGAGTTCCTCGCCCGCATGCTGTCGGTCGGCAACGTCGTCGAGGTGTGGGTCCCCGACGACGAGTGCGAGGCCGCCCGCGACCTGACCAGGGCGCTCGAGGACGCGAGGGACGACCTCTCGCGCGCGAAGCAGCGGCTCTCCAAGTTCCTGCTCAGGCACGGGCTCGCCTTCGACGAGAGGACGCCCACCGGCCGCAGGAAGGGCAACTGGACCCGGGCGCACTGGTCCTGGATCGAGTCGATTAGGTTCGCGGAGGGGGCCGACAACGACGTGCTCGCCTACTACGTCGACGCGGTCAGGCGGGCGGCGGAGGAGAAGGCGCGGCTCGAGGGGCTCGTCGAGGCCGAGGCCCGCAAGCCCAGGTGGAGGAGGAGGGTCGACTCCCTGCGCTGCCTCAAGGGCGTCGACACCGCGACGGCCGCCGACCTCGTGTTCGAGGCCGGCGAGTTCTCGAGGTTCAGGAACGCCCGGTCGTTCGCGGCGTGGGTCGGCCTGACGCCCTCCGAGCACTCCAGCGGGGAGAGCGACCGCAGGGGCGCGATCACCAAGGCTGGCAACAAGCACCTGAGGAAGGCGCTGGTCGAGGCCGCGTGGCACTACCTGACGTGCTCGGGGCGGCCGAAGGGCCTCGCCAAGGGCCAGGCCCCGGACCGGGTCGCCCGCAGGCATGCCGCCAAGGGCGTGCGGAGGCTGGTCGAGAGGCGGGAGTCGCTGCTCGCGCGCGGGGTCCACAACAACAAGGCGAACGTGGCCACGGCGCGCGAGCTCGCCTGCTGGGTGTGGGCGGTCGGCCTCATGGCCGAGGAGGCGTAGGGGGGCGGTCCCCCGCACATAAGCCGATCACCCCGGAAGCGGTTCGATCCGAAGCCGTTGAGGCGAACCTCAGGTCCCTTTTCTGCGAGCGCCCAGGGCGCCACACGCGTGCACAGACTGTCGGTTCGACGAAGAAGCCTCAGCCGTAGCAACGGATTGCCCAGCGAGAGATCGCCGCGGGCGGATATTAAACTGCAAAGACGAGCGTCGGGAAGACACGCCGAGGTCGCCGCGGACGGGTTGATATAGGGAGAGGGCCTGACCCCATATCGTTGGGGCCAGGCCCGATTTTGCCTCTTGACAATGTCCTGCTCATATTAAATGCCGGTACGCTTGCAGAATCGTACCTGTTCCGATTACAGAAAAGGGGCCGTCATGCGTAAGCCTGCCTCCTGCGTCCTTTCCATCGCGCTCTCGCTCGTAATGACGGTTGGTTTTATCCCGTCACCCGCGCTTGCCGAAATCGCCAGTGCGCCAGAACCCGCCGCGCAAAGCGCCGGCAAACCTAACGAGAGCCCAGCCGAAACCACGTCGGGCCAAGCCCGGGCAAACGATCAAATCAGCGCCGCCTCCGGCACCAATGTAACGGCCAACGCAACGCAGCCGATCGACGCCAGCATGTTCAGTATCGAGGACACCGACATTCGCTACACGGGCAATCCCGTGATGCCCACCGTCACGTCGTCGACCGTGCCGAGCGACCAGTACACTGTCGCCTACGAGAACAACGTAGCCATCGGTCAGGCGACCGCCGTTGTGACCGCCGACGACCAGAACTACAGCGGCACCTGCGCGATCCCATTTGAAATCAAACCGGCGAACGCGGCCGCGAACTACCAGCACAGCACCACCGCGCAAAGCGGCGACATCACGCTCACCGTCCAATGGAACGACCCGAGGCTCGGCCAGGAGACCACGTTCCATGTGACTGCGACGGGCGGAAGCGGTGCGTACCAATTCCGCATGGACGCACCGACGTATATGGATCCCGACGGTAGCAGCGAAAGCGTTGCCGACCCCAGCCGTAACCAGTGGCAGCAATACACCGGCGAATGCACATCGCACGACTACCAGTTCGAAATGACCGCTAGCGGCACCTATTACCTGCGCTTTTACCTGATGGATAAGGCGGCCGGCGTGTACTATCTGCGCTCAAACGTGTTTGCGAGCGCGAACGACGACGCCTATCCGGCGGTCAGCGCCATCGTGAAGTCCGCAGTCGACAAATGCAGCGCCGATACCGACGGGTCCGACTACGCCCGCGCCCTGTGGCTGCACGACTGGACTCTTGACCATCTGGAATACGACCACGACCTTAACTGGTGCTCGGCCGAAAGCGGCCTCACGCGCCACCAGGGCACCTGCGAGAGCTACCAGCGCATCTACTCCAAGCTCCTTGACGCCGCGGGCATCGCCAACGGCCGCATCACCGGCAACGGCCACACCTGGAACGCCGTAAAGATCGACGGCAAATGGTGCCAGATGGACCTGACCTGGGACGACACCAGCGACAACTGGTACGGGAACCTGGACCAGCGCCATCTGTACTTTGGCCTGACCGACGAGCTCATGGCAATCGCCCACTCCAACCACACGGCAAACTACCAAAAGGACGGCTACGCCTATCGCTCGACCGATCTGTCCAACAATTACTTTGTGCGAAACGGCAAGGCCGATGAATGGGCCGAGAAGTATGCCGACCGTATTCAGCAGATCGCGTCGAAAATGTTGGTGTAAGGGTGGCACCCTAGCGCCCGTTTAACGAAGAACGGCCTTCGTCCTAGAATCT
>CAJMEW010000006.1:0-85775 GCA_905212545.1 uncultured Collinsella sp. | reverse complement strand
CCCTTCCCGTTCTGGCTGGATTAGCGTGAGAGGAACATGCGTTCTATCGAGACACACTTTTTGTCCTATAAGCCCAATTTGTTCGCTCTGGTGCCCGCTCGCTGTCAGTCCTCTACCTGCGGTGTTGCCATTGTTGGGGTAGTCGTTGGGGACGTTCTTAAATGACCAGGCGGCAGCTGGGGACGTTCTTTTTCTGCCGGCAGTTGGGACACTCCTTGTGCCAGCGTTGCATCGAGTGCTTGGGAAACCGCGACCCGGTTTTTGGCCGAATAGTGGGTCGCATTTTCCGGATGGGGTGGGTTGCGGAAAATGCGACCCGGAATATTGCTCTAAAACGGGATGCGGTTTCCCTGATGAGTCTCAAACGGAAAGCGCATCCCATTCCGGAGCTCCAAAACGGGATGCGCTTTCCGCGCGGAAGAATTGTCGCAGCTGCGTTAAGCAGTGTCGCTCGTTACTCGCCCAGAATCAGCGCCGCGAGCTCTGCCTGGCTGTCCACCACGTAGTCGGCGCCGGCGGCCTCCAGCTCTGTGCGGCCGCGGAAGCCCCAGCTGACGCCTGCGCTCTTAAGGCCGGCGTTGTGGCCGGTCAGGATATCGACATTGGAATCGCCCACATAGAGCGTGGTTGCCGGATTGGCGCCCAGCTCCTCCATCACATGCAGCGTAACAGGTGCCTCGGGCTTGGGAGGAAACGCATCGATGCGTCCCTGCACCAGCGCAAATCGCTTAGGACCAAAGTATTTTTCGATAAGCGGAGCGGCCGAGACGTGGTCCTTGTTGGTGAGCACGGCAAGCTGCACGCCCGCGGCACGCAGGCGGTCGAGCATCTCGATTGTGCCGGCATAGGGGGCGGTGTGGTCCTCCTTGTGCTCGCCGTAGTAAGCCCTAAACTCGGCAAGCGTTTGCTCAAACATACGGCCGTCGCCCGCATACTCGGCAGGCATAAAGCGCTCAACCAGCTTGAGCATGCCGTTTCCCACCTTGTAGCGGTACTCGTCAACGGCAAACGTGGGCCAGCCGTGCGCCTCGCAGGTATGGTTGCCGGCGGCCGCCAGGTCCTCGAGCGTGTTGAGGATGGTGCCGTCCAGGTCAAAGATCACATGGGAAAAAGCTGCTGCCATGAAAGCTCCCGTCATTGGGTTTAAAACGCACCTCATAATACTGGGCGTTCGCGTCTGGCGTGGTTGGAATCTGAACATCTCCAGGGATATCAGGTGACATCGCGCCAATCATGCGATTCCGTCCTAGCAAATTCTCGGCAGCTGCTCTCCCACGAGCATGTCGAGGATGCGGGTCGAGCCCCAGCCGGTGCGCACGCGCACGGCGGGACGGGAGCCCTCGGCAAGTGGCAGCACGCGACCGATGATGGCGGCATTCTCGCCGTAGCGGGCGGCGCGCATGGCGGCCAGCGCGGCATCGGCCTGCTCGGCCGGCACCACGGCGACCATCTTGCCCTCGTTTGCTACCTGCAGCACATCGTAGCCGAGCATCTCGCAAGCCGCCTGCACATCAGGACGCACGGGCACGGCATCCTCGTCGACCTCCATGGCAACGCCGCTGGCCTGGGCAAACTCGTTGAGTGTGGACGCTAGGCCACCGCGCGTGGGGTCGCGAAAGCAACGCGTGCCGGGCGCTGCGGCCAGAACGTCGGCAATCAGGTGGTTGAGCGGCGCGGCATCGCTTTCGATCGTGCTCGAAAACGCCAGGCCCTCGCGTTGGCTCATGATGGCGATACCGTGGTCGCCCAGTGTGCCCGACACCAGAATGACGTCGCCGGGGCGGCAGTTGGCGCCGCTGAGCGCCACGCCCGTGGGAACCTCGCCCACGCCGGCGGTATTGATGTAGACGCCGTCGGCCCCGCCGCGCTCGACCACCTTGGTGTCGCCCGTGATTATGGACACGCCCGCCTCATGCGCCGTTTCGGCCATCGTCTGCACAATCTGGCGGAGCTTATCCATGGGATAGCCCTCTTCGAGGATAAAGCCGCACGATAGGTAGCGCACGTTGGCGCCAGAGGTCGCGACATCGTTAACGGTTCCGCACACGGCGAGACGGCCGATGTTGCCACCGGGGAAGAACTGAGGCGTCACCACAAAGCTGTCGGTCGACATGGCGATGCGCCCGCTCGCGGGCAGTGCGGCGACGCCGGCGTCGTTGCCCTCGAGCAGCTCGGGCGACCCAAAGGCATCCAAAAAGACCTCGTCGATGATGCGTTTCATCATCTGGCCGCCAGAGCCGTGGCCCAGCAAGACAGCGCTATCGGAGATACTATGGGACATATCGAAAACTCCAATCATGGGAGGTGTCAGCGCGCGGGGGCGTTCGGGCTAGACTCGGTAACGGTAGTATGCTGCGCAGCTGCCCTCGGAGCTCACCATGCAGGGGCCGACGGGATGCTCGGGCGTACAAGCGTGGCCAAAGAGCGGGCAGCTGCTCGGCGTAATGGCCCCGCGCAGCACGTCGCCGCAGCGGCACCCACGCGGCTCGACCGTCGCCTCAACGGGCACGTCAAAGCGAGTGCGGGCATCAAAGCGCGAGAACTCGGGGCGGATGGAAAGGCCCGAGTTGGCAATCGGCCCCAGTCCGCGCCACGTGGTGTCGCATGGCTCAAACACCTGCTCGACCAGCTGGCGCGCCACGGGGTTGCCGTCTGCGTTAACGCCACGGCGGTAGGCGTTGTCGATCGCGGGCCTGTCCTCGACAACCATCTGGACCAGCATGCAGATGCCTTGCAGGATATCGACCGGTTCAAATCCCGTGACCACGCCCGGGGTATCGAACTCGTCGACCAAAAAGCTAAAAGGCGCCAAGCCCGTGATGGTGGCGACGTGCCCCGGCAGGATAAAACCGTCGATGGCGGTCTCGGGATCGTTGGCGATGGCGCCCAACGCCGGCGGCGTGGTCTTGTGGGCGCAATAGACCGAGAAGTTCTGGAGCCCGCGTGCATCGGCCTCCAAAATGGCGGCGGCGATGGTGGGCGTCGTAGTCTCAAAGCCCACGCCCATAAAAATGACCGGGCGATCGGGGTTTTGCTCCGCAATGTCGAGCGCGTCGAGCGGGGAGTACACAATGCGAATATCGCGCCCCGCCGCCTTTTGCGCAGAAAGTGAGGTGGACGATCCGGGCACGCGCATCATGTCGCCAAAGGTGGTGATGATGGCGCCGTCTATGTTGGCGAGCGCGATTGCGTGGTCGATGTCGCGGTTGGCGGTGACGCAGACGGGGCAGCCCGGTCCGCTCAGCAGCTTGAGCCCGGCCGGCATAATGGAGCGAAAGCCATAGCGGCCGATGCTCACGGTGTGCGTGCCGCAGACTTCCATAAGGTTGATGGCGCGGTCGCCGACAAGCTCATGAATGCGCTCGATGAGCTCGCGAGCCAGCTTGGAATCGCGAAATGCCGAAAAGTCGATACCGGAGCGCGCCGGCTGTCCGGCCGCCACTAGTATGCCTCGGCCGGGTTGCTGGCCAGTTGGTCTTCTTCGGCCAGTTCGGTCATGGCATTAACGAGCTCGAGCGTTTCTTGCGCTTCCTGCTCGTCGACGATCTGGATGCCAAAGCCGGCGTGTACGAGAATATAGTCGCCTACCTGCGCCGTCGGCACGAGTCTTAGCGACACGGGGCGCTCGATGCCCATCATGTCGACGGTGGCCTTGAGGTCGTCGTCGCGTTTGACTACTTTGCCGGGAACGGCAAGGCACATATTGTTCCCCTTTTATACGCTTTGCGCTGGATGGGCGCTTAATAATCCATCAGTTGATGGTAGCGCTCGCGGGGTTCGCGGGCAAACGCGTTACGCCTGTGAGACGGCTGGGCGCGGCGGCGTGCGAGGGCGAGCTACTGTGATGCAATCTGCGCGAGGCGAGCGCGTGCGACTGCCGCCTGACCGTAGGCGATGCAGCCGTCATTGATGGGTACGGTGTGGGGGACAAGGACAGTAGGGCCTGCGCTTTTGAGCTCGCGGGTGAGGAGCTGAAGGAGAAGTCGGTTCATGAACACGCCGCCCGAGAGCGCGACGGTGTCGATGCCCTCGGGCACGCAGATATCGCTGGCGATGCGCGCCGAGGAGCGCGCGACGGCGACATGGAAGTCGAGTGCGAGCCTGTCGGCGGGCGCTCCGGCTTCGATTCCTCCCAAAAGTGCCTCAAAGAGTGCTTTCTGGTCCAGAACATAGGGGCCGTCCAGCCACGATGGGCCAGATGCGAAATAGCCGGCGTTGTCGTCGGGAAAATGGGCGATTTCGTTGTCGAGCGCGCGCCAGGCGGCGGCTTCGAGTTCTATGGCGGGTTCGCCCTCGTAGGTTGCCTTGTCGCAGATGCCCAGAATTGCTGCCGCGGCATCAAAGAGACGCCCCATGCTGCTGGTACGCGGGCTGTTGATGCCGCGCTCAATCATGGTGGCTGTCACGCTGCGCGTTTGCTCGTCGAGGCTGTCCAAAAGCCGAGCGGCACCTGGGTGCTCGAGCAGGCCGAGCTCGCTGAGCAGGGCAAAGGCGTTGCGGCGGGCGTCGCGCACGGAGGCCGCCCCGCCGGGGAGCGCCCAGGTGCGCAAATGCGCGGCGCGCTCAAAGCCGCCAAGGCCGGCGACAAGAAACTCGCCGCCCCAAATGGTCCCATCGGTGCCGGCGCCGGTGCCGTCAAAGGCGATGCCAAGGACGCGCGCGTCGGTTGTAAGCTGGCCCGCGGCGATGGCCTCGGCCATTACGCTCGCGATATGCGCATGATGGTGCTGCACCTCGACGAGCGGCAGATTGCATTTTCGCGCCTGTTCGCGCGCCCACTGGCCCGATAGATAGCTGGGGTGTAAATCGCAGGCCAAGGCGGCAGGCGCCAAGTCAAAGAGATCTTCCAAGCGCGTGCGCGCGGCGTTCCAGGCATCGAAGGTCCCGCCGTTTTCAACATCGCCGATATGCTGCGACACAAAACAGGTTGCCTCGCCGTTCGTCCCTTCACGCGTGAGCGCAATCGTGGCCTTTTGTTGTGGCCCGCAGGCGAGCACGCAGGACGGAGCGCCGTCGAGCGCCGGCAACGGCAGCGGCTGGGGTGCATATCCGCGAGCGCGGCGCACGGGCATAACGGCGCCGTCGACCACGCGCACTACAGAGTCGTCGTAGCGCGAGAGGATCGCGCGGTCGTTACCGAGCAACGCGTCGGCGATGCCGGCGGCAACGAGGTGTTCCCAGGCAAGATCGTCATCGGTCTCGATGGGCTCTTCGCTCAGGTTGCCGCTGGTCATGACGAGCGCGTGCATACCGTGCGACGCGGCAGCTGCAAGCAGAAGATGCTGAAGCGGGGTGTAGGGGAGCATGACGCCGAGCTCGGGCAAGTCGTGCGCGACAGACGGTGCGAGTATGAGGGCGTCGGGAGAATCGCCGCCGCTCTCGCAAACGGCACGTCGGCGCAGCAGCACAATGGGGCGGATACTGCCGGCGAGCAGATCGCGCTCAGCGTCGTCGATATGGCACAGGCGCCCGGCATCGGCAAGACTGCGCACCATGACGGCAAGCGGCTTATTGCTGCGACGCTTGCGACGGCGCAGCTCGGCCACCGCCTGCTCGTTGGCAGCGTCACAGGATAGATGGAATCCGCCCAGGCCCTTGATGGCGACGATGCCACCGCTGGCCAGCAGCTCAACGCAGCGCTCGATGATAGCGTCGCTGGCCTCGCGTGTGGTGCCGACGGCCGGTGTCGCGGACGAATTCCCGCACGCATCGCCGTTCACAGCCTCGCGCCACGTAATATGCGGCCCGCAATCAAAGCAGGCATCGGGCTGCGCGTGAAAACGCCGGTCGAGTGGGTCGGCATACTCCGCGGCGCAGGAGGGGCACATGGGAAAACAATCCATCGAGGTGGCCGCTCGGTCATAGGGCAGCGAGCGAATGATGGTAAAGCGCGGTCCGCAATTGGTGCAGTTGATAAAAGGGTAGTGATAGCGCCGATCGGCGGGGTCGAACAACTCGCGCAGGCAATCATCGCAGGTGGCGATATCGGGTGAGACGAGCGTGGTGTGCGCGGTCTGATCCTGCGACGCCACAATGCGAAAACCCTGTTCATTGGCGGCATCCCAACCGTTGGCTGCCAAGCCCACAACCTCGACATGCTCTACGCGGGCTGCCGCAGGCGCATGCTCAGAAAGCGCGGCAACAAAAGCATCGAGCGCATCGGCCGGAGCGTGCGCCTCGATATGCACGCCGTCGCCCGCGTTGAGCACCCATCCGCAAATGCCATGCGCCATGGCCTCGCGATACACAAACGGCCGCATGCCGACGCCCTGCACAATGCCCGTTACATGGATATGCGCATGTCGCATGCGACCCTCCTTCGTTGAAATGTGTGCTGTTACAGCCCCAGGCTCTGCTTGGTGGCGGCGCAGGTGAGCTCGCCGTGTTTGACGCCGCGCAGGCCCAGCAGGCGGTCGGCTAGTTCGTAGACGCGCTCGCCGCGACCCTTGAGCGCCAGAATCTCCAAGCAGTTGTGGTGATCCAGATGCACGTGCATGGTCGATACGATCTCGTCGGTGTAGTCGTGCTGCACTTCGTCCAGGCGGCGCGTCAGGTCGCCGGTATGGTGGTCGTAGATCATGGTGAGCGACCCGATAACATGCTCATCGGGCGTGCGCATCTGCTCCTTGGCGATCGAGGCGCGAATCAGGTCGCGCACGGCCTCGGATCGGTTGGCCACGTCGCCGCGGCGCGCGATCTGCTCGTCAAAACGGCGCAGCAGGTCGTCGGGTGCGGTAACCGAAAAACGGACCAGCTCGGAGCCGGAGCCACTACAATGGCAGCCCGCGTCACCGTCCGCCCCGTGCGGATGCTCGTGCTCGTACCCGCAGCCGTGCTCGTGTTCGGCCACCTTACACCAGCTTCACGGAGCCGACGGAGTTGTGGTCGGCCTCGATGACCTCTTCGTAGCCCTCGAGTGCGTCGTGGGCCTCGTGCAGCGCAGCCATGGCGGCCTCGAGCTTGGCGCCGATGCGCTCCATGTCAAAATTCTCGGTCGCATGCAGCAGCTGATGGCTCCACTCGTGAGCGAGCTCGATGGTGTCGTCGACCTGCTTGACGCTCATGGCAAGCTGGCTCATGTTCATTCCAACATCATGCATGGGAAATCTCCTTTTATATGGGGCAGTTCAGTGGTTCAGATTTTACTACGCCCGCTCTGCGCGCAGCTGCATAAGAAAACGGGTACGAGTCTGTGCGACCCGCACCCGTTCACTGGGGGCTGTTTGTGACTACCATACTATCCATGGTTGAACTCGGTGCATCCAAAAGTCCGGCGAGCGGTGCAAAAGCGCTCATGGACGGCAGGCAGACGGCAACATGTAACAAGCGTATTACAGATGCTTCTCCAGCAGCGCCTGCAGCCTCGCCTTGGGCAGAGCGCCAACCGAGCGGTCGATCTCCTCGCCGTTCTTAAACACGATCAGCGTGGGGATGCTCATGACGCCATACTTCATGGCCAGGTCCTGGTTGTCGTCGACGTTGCATTTGGCAACGGCAAGCTTGCCCGCTAGCTCATCGGCAACCTCGTCAACGATGGGCGAGAGGGATCGACAGGGCCCGCACCACGGTGCCCAAAAATCGACCAGCACGGGCAGGCTGTCGTTAACGATGGAATCGAAGTTCTCGGGGGTAATCTGATTAATGTCAGCCATGGTGACCTCCATAATGCGACGCGGCTCGGCCGCGTAAAACTCAGTACGACCGTGCTTATACCCAGCCGCCCGCAAAGCAACCACTCGCGGGCGGCTCTTTTATATAATGGTGGGCACGCAAACGATTGGAGAGCGCATGCCCACGTCACAAAGCCAGAAAAAAGAAGCCATCGCCCAGGCGACCGAGCAGGAGCTCGCATCGCTCGCGGGCCGTGGCGTGCGTATCGCGGGCAACGCGTGCTCGCCGATCGTGCTGGTCAAAGGCGATTTGGACGAGGCCGAGCGTTCGGGTGGCGAGCTTGCCGCCGGCCCGGATGGCGCGGCGTTGCGCAAGGCGCTTGGGGCCATCGGCTACGCGCCCGAGGATTTTTGCGTGCTGGCAAGCGTCGCCGGCGTGGGTGACGGAGCGGTCGCGGTGGGCGAGACTCTGCCGTGCGAGCTGTTCCGTGAGGCGCTTGAGGCTTTGGACCCCGAGGCGGTGCTGCTGCTCGACAACAACGCGGCTGACGCCATGCGCGAGACCTACGCCGATATGCTCGTGGCGATCGATGACTTCGACACCGCCATGCTCAAGCCCGGCTTGGTCGCCCATGTGCAGGGTCGCCGCGTGCTCGCGCTCGACGGCTTTGAGGCGGCACTCACCGACAAGGCCGCCAAGCAGCGCATGTGGGCATACATCAAGCAGCTGACCCCGGCGGCCGCTCCGCTGTAGCGGACCGGAGCCGGTAAGGCGGCCCTGACGGGTCGAGCGCGGCGCCGGCTTATCGCGTCCCTACATCACAGCGCGCAGCTCAAACCGATCGCCGTTAATGCGGAACTGACAGTTACCGTTCATGCGCTCCACGGCAAGTTTGATGCTCCTGGTGCCAAAGCCGTGGCCCGCATGCCGGGTCACGGGCATGCCGTCGACCATGCGCGGCGCGCGGTCAAACGTGTTGGAAACTAACAGCAGCAGCTGGCCGTCCTCTAATCGCAGGTCAAAGTCGACGAATCGCTTTCCTTGGGGTGCGGCGCTTGCGGCGGTGATAGCGTTTTCCAAGGCATTTGAGAGCACGCTAAACAGGTCGGCGTCACCTACGTGGATGGTTTCGGGTACGGCGGCGCGCAGGTTGGCGGTAATGCCGTTTCTATTGATATCCGAGTTAAATGACGAAAGCGCGATGTTTACGGTCTCGTTGGCGCAGAAGCGGCGTACGGCGGTGCGATCGCCGGCTTCGCAGAGTTCATCGATGCGTTTGAGCGCCTCGTCGGTGTGGCCCTCCTCAATTAAAGCGGCCAGGCCGCGTAGGAAGTGGCGCATATCGTGGCGAAGAATCGACAGCTCGCGCCCAGATTGACGCCAAGCCTCGAGCTCTTTGATGGCGGCGCTGTCGCGGGTTTCGAGCATCCAGCGCTCTCGCTCGGCGGTTTCCTTTTCTTCGTATTCGCGCAGGTAAACGGCAAGAAACATAAGATAGAAGGCACAGAGCGCAAATGCCAAAAACTCAACCGTTACCACCGAGCCCGAGTGGAACAGCGTGGTGTAGACGTTGGTGGCATAGTCAAAGACGTAATAGACGAGCGGCAGGATTAAAAGGATGCCCAACTCGGTGGTGCTTTTAATCGCCAAGCGCGGGCCGATGTCGCCGGCCCAATGCAACAGGACGGCAAAGACGGCGAGTGTGGTCGCGATGCGCGCCAGATAGTACGCGATCTGAGAATCGGTTGCGGCAAATGCGGCAATGCCCATCCAATTGCTGAACTGGCAGCTCAGATAGGCACTCGTAATGCCGAGCACGGCAAGCAGCGGGCTCAGGCGGTAGCGCGCGCACAAATAGATGACGAGCGGCAGATGCACGACGAGCGGATATACCTGGCGGGCGAAAAGCTCGCCGCCGACGGCATTGGCGAGGCCAAATGCGCATCCAGTTACGGCACCGACCAGCACCAGTTCAAGCGCATGACGCCGGTTGATCTCGACACCGCACAGCGCCGCCGAGGCAAAGACGCCAAAGAGCAGCGTCGTGGCGTGGTGGATTGCCCAAAGGACCATTTCGACCGAGGAGACCATCAGTGTCTCCCACCCTCAAAGCGCACCGCAAAGTAGGCGTCTTGGAATCCCTGCTTGCAACTGCGCGAAAGCGGGATGCACGCGCCCGAGCGCATGACGATGTCCGTGCGGTCAAAGTGATCGATATTGCGCAGGTTGACCTGGTAGCTGCGGTGGCATTTAAAGAAGGTGGCATTTTGCGCCAAACGGTCTTCGACGCTGCGGAATGATTCGAGTGCCTCGATATCGCGTCCGTCGCGCAGGTGGAAGACCACGTGCTTGTTGCGCGCCTCGGCATATTCGATGTCGGACAGGCGCAGGGCGTGGTAGCCAAAGGACGTTTTGATCACGAGCTCGTCGGTTGCTGCCGGGCGCATGCTCGAAAGCTCGTCGAGTAGCTGCGCCAGGCGTTCGTAAGTCACGGGCTTGAGCAGATAGTCGAAGGCACGGACCTCGTAGGACTCCAGTGCAAACTCGGGCGATGAGGTGAGAAACACCAGGCGCACGGCGGTATCGGCCTGGCGCAATTCGCGCGCGGTGTCCATGCCGTTGACGAGCGGCATGATCATGTCGAGCAGGATGATGTCGGCGCGCGACGCGGCATGGCGCGCCAGCAGGTCCTCGCCGCGCGTGACGAGCGCAACATCGACCGCCGTGCCCGTCTCGGTCGACCAACGGTCGATCATCCGGTGCAGTCTATCTAGAAAAGCGACGTCGTCGTCGCAGGCAATAATCTTAAGCATTCGGCCCCCTTAGTAGTTCGATTTTGCCACATTGGGTGCGGACCGCTCGCGGAGGCGTGTCCCATTTGCGCCCCGCGTCGTGCAACTCGCGCCGAGCGGTATTGCGGTGGCGAAAGATGCCTCCCGCGCCATCGAGAGCTCGGCTATCCTCAGCTTGCCAGTTCGAAAATGGACCTGCCACATGATTGAATCTTTATTTCAACTTTACACCTAGGTTTACAGCTGTCTTGTCAGCTGTAAACCTAGGTGTCATACTAAAGCCCCAAGATTCGCCAAAAGAGAGGGGCCTTGATGGCACAGAGCGCGAACATGGATGCGTCGGAGCTCGCACGCGATATCGCGGCCGGCCTAGCATCGGCAACGACGGCAACGGAGCGCGCGGCACTGGTGCCCGCAGAGCTCGTCGAGGCCATTCAGCAACTAAAAACCCAACGTGACGCGGTGATCCTAGCGCACTATTACGTGGCGCCCGAGGTGCAGGCCGTGGCTGATTACGTCGGCGATAGCTTCTACCTGGCCAAGCTCGCCAAGAGCCTGCCACAGCGGACCATCGTGCTGTGCGGCGTGGAGTTTATGGGCGAGAGCGCCAAGCTGCTCAACCCCACCAAGACCGTGCTGCTGCCCGAGCCGGGCGCGGATTGTCCCATGGCTCATATGGTCAAGCGCGAGACGGTCGACGCCGCCCGCGCCGAGTACGGCGACGACCTTGCCGTGGTGTGCTACGTCAACTCCACGGTTGAGATCAAGAGCTGGAGTGACGTGTGTGTCACCAGTTCCAACGCCGTCAAGATCGTGTCCGAGCTGCCGCAGCAGCACGTCCTGTTCATTCCCGACCAGAACCTGGGCCGCTTCGTAGCCGAGCAGGTGCCGCAAAAGCACGTCATCCTCAACAAGGGCTACTGCCCGCGCCACCACGTCATCACCGTCGAGCAGATCGTTGACGCGCAGGAAGCGCACCCCGAAGCACTCGTGCTGGCGCACCCCGAGTGCAAGGCCGACGTGCTGGCCGAGGCCGACTACATCGGCTCCACCGCCGGCATCATCAAGTATGCCGAGGAGTCGGACGCCAGCGAATTCATCATCGTGACGGTCCGCGGCGTGCTCTACGAGCTCGAGCGCCGCTGCCAGGGCACCGGCAAAAAGTTCTACTTCCCCGCGGTGCAGCCCACCTGCGTCAACATGGATCTCATCACGCTCGAAAAGCTCGTGCACTGCCTGGAGACAGGCGAGGGCGAGGTGCAGATCGGCGTGTCGGACGAGGCTGCAGACCAGGCCAAGCTCACGCTCGACCGCATGCTCGAGTACGCAGCGCGCTAGAACAATGTGGCAGGAGGGACGGTCCCTTATGTCACATTCAAGGGAGAGGATTCCTGTGGAAACCAAGCAATACCCCGATATGGAGTGCGACGTCGTCATTGCCGGCTGCGGCGTGGCGGGCCTGTACGCGGCTCTTAACCTGCCGACGAGCACGCGCGTGATCATGCTTTCCAAGGGCGCTGTCGACGAGTGCGATTCGATGCTCGCGCAGGGCGGTATCTGCGTGCTGCCCGAAGGCTCAGACTACGATGCCTTCTTTGAGGACACCATGCACGCCGGTCATTACGAGAACCGCCGCGAGAGCGTCGACATCATGATCCGCTCGAGCCGCTCGGTCATCAACGACCTGCTGGCGATGGGCGTGGATTTTGAGCGCAAGGCCGACGGCAGCCTCGACTTTACCCGCGAGGGCGCGCACAGCCGTCCGCGCATTGCCTTCCATGCCGACATTACGGGCAAGGAGATCACGACCAAGCTGCTCCAGGCTGTCCGCAAGCTGGATAACGTGCAGATTTTGGAGCACGTGGCCATGACCGACATCCTGACGGGCGAGCGTGACGGCGCCACGGTGTGTGCCGGCGTCGTCGCCGTTCCCGTGGACGAGGGCAACTCGGTTCGTCCCGCCGACGAGTTGGCAAATGCCGCCGAGGGCGTGTATGCCGGCGAGCCGTTTAAGATCCATGCCTGCCACACGCTGTGGGCGACGGGCGGCATAGGTGGCGTGTACGACCACTCGACCAACTACCCGCAGCTCACGGGCGATGCCTGCTACATCGCTCAGGAGCATGGCATTAAGATGGAGCATCTGGACTACGTGCAGATCCACCCCACGGGGCTGTTCTCGCCGCAGCCGGGCCGCACCTTCCTGATCAGCGAGAGCTGCCGCGGCGAGGGCGCGATTTTGCTCAACGCCGCCGGCGAGCGCTTTACCGACGAGCTTCAGCCGCGTGATGTGGTCGCTGCTGCCATTCGCGAGCAGATGAAGCAGGATGGCACCGAGCACGAGTGGCTGAGCTTTGCCCCCGTCGAGCGCGATGTGGTGACCGGGCACTTTGCCAACATCCGCGCACGCTGCCTGGAGGACGGCCGCGACATCTTGGACGAGCCCATCCCCGTTACGCCCACGCAGCACTACTTTATGGGCGGCGTATGGGTCGATAAGGACGGCCGCACCTCGATGCCCGAGCTCTACGCCGCGGGCGAGACGGCCTGCAACGGCGTTCACGGCAAGAACCGCCTTGCATCAAACAGCCTGCTCGAGGCGCTGGTCTGGGGTCGTCGCGCCGCGTGGTACATGCGTACCGGCGAGTCGCTGGCTGTGGAGCAGGCGGGCGATCCCGCGCTCGATGGCCGTCATCGCGCCCTGAGCGCCGACATCCTGGCAATCGATGATTTGGCCCGTGCCGCCGGCACGCAGGCCGTGGAGGAGTAGACCATGAATCCCATTACCATGAAGCTCGTCGTCGATGATCTGATTCTGCAGGCTCTGCGCGAGGACATTACCTTTGAGGATGTGAGCACGGCGAGCGTGTGCCCCACGGCGCGTCCCGCCACGGTGGAACTTATCGCCAAGGCCGACGGCATCATCGCCGGCTTGGATGTGTTTGCCCGCACCTTTGAGCTGCTGGATTCGCAGAGCTCGGTGCTGCTCGACGTTGCCGATGGCGACGAGGTGCACGCCGGCGACCATGTGGGTCAGGTGCGCGGCGATGCGCGCGTGCTGCTTTCGGGCGAACGCGTGGCACTCAACTACCTGCAGCGTATGAGCGGCATCGCTACCTACACGCACAGCATGGCCGCGGCGCTCGAGGGAACCAAGACCGTGCTCGTCGACACGCGCAAGACCACGCCGGGCATGCGTGTGTTTGAAAAGGCGGCGGTTGAGATCGGCGGCGGCAGCAACCACCGCTACAACCTGTCGACAGCCGTCATGCTCAAGGACAACCACATCGATGCCGCCGGTGGCGTGACGCGCGCGATCGAGATGGCGCGCGCCCATGCGTCGTTTACCACGACGGTCGAGATTGAGTGCGAGAACCTGGACATGGTACGCGAAGCCGTGGAGGCCGGTGCCGACATTATCATGCTCGACAACATGACCCACGACGATATGGCAGCCGCGATTGAGCTTATCGCCGGCCGTGCCAAGACCGAGTGCTCGGGCAACGTGGATGCCAACAATATCCGTGCGCTCGCCGACCTGGGCGTTGACTTTATTAGCTCGGGGGCGTTGACGCACTCTGCGCCGATCCTCGACCTCTCGCTTAAGCACCTGCGTCTGTTGGACGGTAAATAATGGACGCCCGCGAGCGTCGCCGTGCCATCATGGGCGTGCTCGAGCGAGCCAAAGACCCCGTCTCCGGCAGTGCACTTGCTCGCGAGGTGGGTGTGAGCCGCCAGGTTGTCGTGCAAGACATCGCCCTGCTGCGTGCCGATGGGCACGATATCGTGGCGACCAACCGTGGTTATGTGCTGCAGGAGGCCCCCAGCAGCCCCGCCGTGCCCACGCGCTTGGTCAAGGTTCGCCACGGCGTGGAGCAGGCAGGCGATGAGCTCACGAGTATCGTCGACGCCGGTGGTGCCGTGCTCAACGTGATCGTCAATCACCGCGTGTACGGTAAGATCACGGCCGACCTGGACATCCGCAACCGCCGCGATGTCGAGCGCTATCTGCGCGATATCGAGAGCGGCAAGAGCTTTCCGCTGCTAACGGTGACGAGCGGCTATCACTTCCATC
This sequence comes from uncultured Collinsella sp., assembly GCA_905212545.1. GTDB lineage: Bacteria > Actinomycetota > Coriobacteriia > Coriobacteriales > Coriobacteriaceae > Collinsella. The sequence goes on along the minus strand of CAJMEW010000006.1, from coordinate 71,297 downwards.
GCATTGCGGCGGAGGACGAACAGACCCTCGACGAGATCGAGGCGATGCTCAAGGAGAAAGGCTACCTAGCAGACCTGATGCCCTACGAGGACGATCTATCGTAGCCGACGCTGCAAACGCCCCTAAGCGGCAATCTGACGTTCAATCGTCGGTTGCGTACAAAAAGTACGCTTCCCTCCTCTTTCACGTCACCTTGCTCGCTTAGGGGTGTTTTCGCTGACGTGAGCTCAACCTGCGACGGTGCCAAATTAGTTATCCGCACAAAAAAGGAGGCCTCCGCGGCGATGCGGAGGCCTCCTTTTTGTGCACGGTGTACTTTTGAGTGTGCAAGTGGGGAGTTGTTACTCCTCGACGATCTCGGTGATCGCGCCGGCGGGGCAAGCGTCCTGGCAAGCGCCACAGGCGACGCAGGAGTCCTCGTCAGCGACGGTAGCGACGTCCTGGAGCTCCAGAACGCCAGCGGGGCAGGAGTCGACGCAAACGCCACAAGCGATGCACTCGTCGGCATCAATTACGGGATGAGCCATGGTAGTTTCCTCTCTGTTGACCGACGCTACAGGCGATGCGCGCCGGTTTGATTCGGGCAAAAACATACCACGGGAGCGACCGTTTGCAATACCCTCTGACCGGCATCTTCATACCGTTCGCCGAGTATGCCAAGGTTTACTAAAAAACGCGCAGGTGGGGCCGTTGAGCTGCGCAAATGTTAGCTAAAGGTGACTTGAAATATTGAGCTATTGAGCGCGCCTGCGGAAAGGGCATCCCGTTATTTGGCCGAAAACTGGGACAAGCTTTCCGCAAGGCGGCCCCAGGCACCCTCGGACCCAAGCCTCAGCCATCTCTACATAGATCTCGATAGATTTGCCGAGAACTCAAACAGTGCGTCTACCTGCGTATTTGCGAACCTAAACTCTTGACAATAAGAAATCTTATATGAATTGACTTAGATTTTGTATATTCCGGCCCATAAGGGGATACACTACATCCTGAAAGACAAGCCGAAACACCGCTCGGCAGACCGCCGAGTCGGTGCAAACGCACAAGAGAGAGGGAATTTCTAATGGGCAAGATTCTTGGTATCGACCTTGGTACTACTAACTCCGCAATGGCCGTTCTCGAGGGCGGTTCTCCGACCATTATCGTGAACGCCGAGGGCGACCGCACCACGCCGTCTGTCGTGGGCTTCCGTGCCGACGGCGACCGCGTCGTGGGTAAGGCCGCTAAGAACCAGGCTGTCACCAACCCCAAGAACACCGTGTTCTCCATCAAGCGCTTCATGGGCCGCAAGTACTCCGAGTGCACCTCCGAGATCAAGACCGTGCCGTATGAGGTCAAGGAGGGCCAGGGTGGCCGTGCCGTCGTCGACATCGAGGGCAAGGATTACACCGCCGAGCAGGTGAGCGCCATGACGCTCGCAAAGATGAAGGCCGACGCCGAGAAGTATCTGGGCGAGACCGTCACCGACGCCGTCATCACCGTCCCGGCCTACTTCAACGACGCCCAGCGTCAGGCCACCAAGGACGCCGGTAAGATCGCCGGCCTCAACGTCAAGCGTATCGTCAACGAGCCGACCGCTGCTGCTCTGGCCTATGGCCTGGACAAGCAGGGCACCGACCAGCGCATTCTGGTCTTCGACCTGGGCGGCGGTACCTTCGACGTCTCCATCCTCGACCTCGCCGACGGCGTGTTTGAGGTTCTGTCCACCTCGGGCGACAACCACCTGGGCGGCGACGACTGGGATCAGCGCGTCATCGATTGGATGGCCGATAAGTTCCAGCAGGAGAACGGTGTCGACCTGCGTCAGGACCCCATGGCCCTGCAGCGTCTGAAGGAGGCCGCCGAGAACGCCAAGAAGGAGCTCTCCGCCGCCCAGCAGACCACCATTAACCTGCCGTTCATCACCATGAACCAGTCCGGCCCGCTGCACCTCAACTACACGCTAACCCGCGCCGAGTTCGAGAAGATCACCCGCGACCTGCTCGAGCGCTGCAAGCAGCCTGTCACCAACGCCCTGCGCGACGCCAAGCTTAAGCTCTCCGATCTGACCGAGGTCATCCTCGTCGGCGGCTCCACCCGTATGCCCGCCGTCCAGGAGCTCGTCAAGACCATGACCGGTAAGCAGCCCAACATGTCCGTGAACCCCGACGAGGTCGTTGCCGACGGCGCTGCCGTCCAGGGCGGCGTGCTCACCGGCGACGTCGAGGGCATCCTGCTGCTCGACGTTACCCCGCTGTCGCTGGGTGTCGAGACCATGGGCGGCATCATGACCAAGATGATCGACCGCAACACCACGATCCCGACCTCCAAGACCGAGGTCTACTCCACCGCTGCCGACAACCAGACCAGCGTCGAGATCAACGTGCTCCAGGGCGAGCGCGAGCTTGCCCGCGACAACAAGTCGCTCGGTAAGTTCCAGCTGACCGGCATCCCGGCTGCCCGCCGCGGCGTGCCGCAGATCGAGGTTACCTTCGACATTGACGCCAACGGCATCGTCAAGGTCTCTGCTAAGGACAAGGGCACCGGCAAGGAGCAGCAGATCACCATCTCCGGCTCCACCGCGCTTTCCGACGACGAAGTCGATCGTATGGTCAAGGACGCCGAGGCTCATGCCGAGGAGGACAAGAAGCAGAAGGAAGAGGTCGAGGTCCGCAACCAGACCGACAGCCTGTGCTACTCCACCGAGCAGACCCTCAACGAGCTCGGCGACAAGGTTTCCGCCGACGTGAAGTCCAAGGCCGAGGCCGCTATCGCCGACGCCAAGAAGGCGCTCGAGGGCTCTGACGTCGAGGCCATCAAGGCCGCCGGCGAGTCCCTGCAGTCTGTGGCCTACGAGCTGGCCCAGGTTGTCTACGCCGACGCTCAGCAGCAGACCGACGGTGCCGCCGGCGCCCAGCCTGCCGACGATGACGTCGTCGACGCCGACTACGAGGTTGTGGACGACGAGGACAAGTAATCATGTCCGCCCGTAAAGCTCGCACGGAGGCGGCCGCCGCTGGCGCCGCCCCCGTTGACTCTGAGGAGAAGGACGTGAAGATTCCCGTAGAGGCTGTCGACGATACCGAGGCCAACGAGGCCCCGGCCGCCGAGGCTGCCGAGAACCAGGTAGAGGATTCCAACAAGGAGGCGACGATGACCGAGGACGAGATGGTGGAAGCCGCTATCCGCGCCGGTGAGGAAGCCGCCGACAACGACTTTAAGCTCAAGTTCGAGCAGGCCCAAAAGGAGCTCGCCGACGTGCGCAATGAGCTCGATGCTGCGGCAGAGGCTCGGAAGGCCGCCGAGGACAAGGCAAAGGACGCCACTGAGCGTACCGCCCGTCTTCAGGCCGACTGGGAGAACTTCCGTCGCCGCACCGCCAATGAGCGTATCGCCGAGCGCGAGCGCGCGACCGAGAAGCTCGTCACTGCGCTGCTGCCGGTGGTCGACGATATCGAGCGTGCGATCGACCATGCCCGCAGCCAGGAGCTTGCCGACGACTTTAAGCAGTTCGTCGACGGCGTCGACGCGGTGCATGCCAAGCTGCTCGATGTGTTTGCGCACGAGGGCGTTGAGCCCATCGACCCCAAGGGCGAGGCGTTCGATCCGCTCGAGCACCAGGCCGTGGGTCGCGTCGAGGACGCGTCGCAGTACGACGAGACCGTCAACGACGTGTACCAGAAGGGCTACCGCATGGCGGATCGCATCCTGCGTTCCGCGATGGTGACGGTGACCTACGGTGGCGAGAAGCGCCCCGCACCGGAGCCCGAAGCGGCGCCCGAGGATGCTGCGGCCGATACGGCCGAGAGCACCGAGGAGTAATTGAGAAGGGCCCCGGGGCAACACCCGGGGCCCTTTCTGGCCTAGTGCCATATGAAAGCATGAGCCGCCACCCGCTGGGCGGCGGATGAAACAGGAGAGGAGCTACGATGGCTGCAGGCAAAACCTTCTATGACATCCTGGGCGTATCCAAGAGCGCCTCCGACAAAGAGATCAAGAGTGCGTTTCGCAAGCTCGCGCAAAAATATCACCCCGATGCCGGCGGCGACGAGGCCAAGTTCAAGGAGATTAGCGAGGCCTACGAGACGCTTTCGGACGAGAAGAAGCGCAAAGAGTACGACCAGATGCTCATGTTTGGCGGCATGCCGGGCGCAGGCGGCGCGTATGGCGGCGGCTACGGCGCCGGCGCCGGTGCGAGCGGCTGGGGCGACATCTTCGACAGCATCTTTAGCGGCAACGGCGCCTGGGGCAGCGATTGGGGCTCGGGCTTTGCCGGGGCTGCGGGCGCTGCCGGCGCCGGTGCAGGTCGCAGCCGCGCTCGCAAGGGCGGCGACCTGTCGCTGACCGTTGATGTGACGGCCGAGGACGCGTTTCGCGGCGTGACGCACAAGGTCACCTATCGCATTCCCTCGACAGGCGAGCAGCAGACCATTACGGTCTCGGTGCCCGCGGGCGCGGTTGACGGCGGCAAGCTACGCTACAAGCGTCGCGGCGAGTATGGCGTTGCGGGTGGCGAGCGCGGCGACCTGGTCGTGACCACGCATGTGGAGGAGCACCCGCTGTTTAAGCGCAAGGGCGCCGATGTGACCATGGAGGTACCGGTCTCGGTCTACGAGGCGGCGCTCGGCTGCACGGTGGACGTGCCCACGCCCGGCGGTGCGACGGTCCGTTTGAAAGTGCCCGCGGGTACCCAGACGGGCAAGAAGTTCCGCTTTAAGGAGATGGGGGCGCCCGACGTTAAGCACCGTGGCCGCACAGGCGCGCTGCTCGTCGAGATCAAGGTGCAGGTTCCCACGAACCTGTCGGACGACGAGCACGATGCCATGACCAAGCTGCGCGAGGCCGACACGCGCGACTATCGCGAGAAGGTCAACCGTTACAAGGCGACGTACTAGGGCGGTCGCGGCGCACGCCCACGTCCGCAGGCTTATGATGGACGATAACGAGACGGAAAGGGGTCAGGTAGCATGGCCGAGGACAATAGGAACAAACCGCTGTACATGATCAGCGTGGCGGCCGAGTTGACCGGCATGCATCCGCAGACTCTGCGCGTCTACGAGTCCAAGGGCCTGGTGAACCCCCAGCGCTCGGGCGGCAACACGCGTCTGTATTCGCGTGCCGATATCGAGCGCCTGGAGCTCATCAACCAGCTGACCGACGAGGGCATCAACCTTGCCGGCGTGGTGCGCATCCTCGATATGAAGGAGCGTGCCGAGGAGCGCGAGCGCGAGAACGAAAAGCTCCGCGCCCGCGTGCGCCAGCTCGAGGACGAGCTGCACGAGTACAAGATGCAGAAGAAGATCACCGCCCTGGCCCCGCGCGACGGCTCGGTTAACCCCGAACAGGTCATGCGCAAGCTGCTGGGTGCCGGCGGGGATTTGTAGTTACGCGGTTTTACCAAACCGCGTAACGGGCCGACGCTGCGCGCCGCCCAGAGCGACAATTTGTCATTCAAAAGGCAAGGCATGACCAGAAGGTCTATGCCTTGCCTTTTCCATGCCAACTTGTTCGCTCTGGACGTCGCTCGCTGTCCGTCCTCTACCTGCGGCGTTGCCTTGCTCCGGATGCGGTAGTCATTGGGGACGTTCTTAAATGACTAGTCGAAAGGGACACTCTTGCACCAAATCTGCCGGTCCCACACTGGGCTCGTCTTTTACTTTACCGAAATAAAGTGAACGTGCAGATTCGTAACCCACTTGCAACCGTTCTATGGCACGATATTGAACGAATGTATGCTATGCGCCCAAATCTCTTGGGCAGAGTGGGAGACAGTATGGTCAAGCTGTACGAGGACGGCATCTACCTGCGCAGCGGCAGCGAGGTTGTGCCTGCGGCCGAGGCTGCCGAGCGCGGTATTACGCAGACGCCCGAGGATGCCAAGCGCGGCACCATCGCGTATTCGATCCTCCAGGCACACAATACGTCCGGCGACCCCGAGGCGCTCAAGATTCGCTTCGACGCCATGGCGAGCCACGACATCACCTTTGTCGGCATCATCCAGACGGCGCGCGCCTCGGGCATGGAGCAGTTCCCGCTGCCCTACGTGCTCACCAACTGCCACAACTCGCTGTGCGCCGTGGGCGGCACCATCAACGAGGACGACCACGTCTTTGGTCTCTCGGCTGCCAAGAAGTACGGCGGCATCTTCGTCCCGCCGCACATCGCCGTCATCCACTCCTTTATGCGTGAGAATTTCGCCGGCTGTGGCAAGATGATCCTGGGCTCCGACTCGCACACCCGCTACGGCGCTCTGGGCACCATGGCCGTGGGCGAGGGCGGTGGCGAGCTGGCAAAGCAGCTGCTGCGCGACACCTACGATGTCGCCTATCCCGGCGTCGTTGCCATCTACCTCACGGGCGCTCCGCGCCCCGGCGTTGGCCCGCACGACGTGGCGCTCGCCATCATCCGTGCCGTCTTTGCCAAGGGTTACGTTAAGAACAAGGTTATGGAGTTCGTGGGCCCCGGTATCGCGAGCATGACGACCGACTACCGCAACGGCGTCGACGTCATGACCACCGAGACCACCTGCCTGTCGAGCATCTGGGCCACCGACGAGGACACGCACGCGTTTTTGACCATGCACGGTCGCGGCGAGGACTACCGCGAGCTCAAGCCCGCCGATGTTGCCTACTACGACGGCTGCGTCGAAGTCGATCTGTCGAGTATCAAGCCCATGATCGCGTTGCCGTTCCATCCTTCTAACGGCTTTGAGATCGACGAGCTCAACGAGAACCTCGAGGACATCCTGCATGAGGTGGAGCTCGAGGCCGCCAAGATCGGCGAGGGCAAGACGCACTTTAGCCTGCTCGACAAGATCGTCGACGGCAAGCTGCACGTGCAGCAGGGCGTTATCGCCGGCTGCTCGGGCGGCAACTACGACTCCGTGGTCCAGGCTGCTCGCGTGCTCAAGGGCGCTAACACCGGCTGCGGCGAGTTCTCGCTGTCGGTCTATCCCACGAGCCAGCCCGTGGCACTCGAGCTTACACGCCGCGGCTACATCTACGACCTTATGGAGGCCGGCGCGATTGTGCGCACGGCATTCTGCGGCCCGTGCTTCGGCGCCGGCGACACGCCTGCCAACAACGGCCTTTCGATCCGCCACACCACGCGCAACTTCCCCAATCGCGAGGGTTCCAAGCCGGGCAACGGTCAGCTGAGCGCCGTGGCCCTGATGGACGCCCGCTCCATTGCGGCGACGGCTGCCAACGGCGGCGTCCTGACGCCGGCGACCGACCTGCCCGAGGAGACTTGGGACGAGGCCTGCGAGTACACCTTTGACGACGCGCCGTACAAGAAGCGCGTGTACTGGGGCTTTGGCAAGGCTGAGCCGGCCGACGAGCTGGTCGAGGGCCCCAACATCAAGCCGTGGCCCGCGATGGAGCCTCTCGGCGACGACATCCTGCTCAAGGTGTGCTCCAAGATCATGGACCCGGTCACTACGACCGACGAGCTCATTCCCTCGGGCGAGACGAGCTCCTTCCGCTCCAACCCGCTGGGTCTGGCCGAGTTTACGCTCAGCCGTCGCGACCCTGCCTACGTGGGCCGCTCCAAGGAGGTCGACGCGGTGGAAAAGCGCCGCGTTGCCGGCGAGGCAGCGGGCGACCTGGCGGCACTCGATGCCGAGCTTGCCAGCGTGTTTGAGGCGCTGACCGGCGCGGGTGTCGCGGCCGATGCCAAGGCGACTGAGTACGGCTCCATGCTCTATGCCAAGAAGCCCGGTGACGGTTCTGCCCGCGAGCAGGCCGCGAGCTGCCAGCGCGTAATTGGCGGCTTGGCCAACATCGTCCACGAGTACGCCACCAAGCGCTATCGCTCCAACGTGATGAACTGGGGCATGGTGCCCTTCCAGATGGAGGCCGAGCCCAGCTTTGAGGTGGGCGACTACGTCTTTGTGCCGGGTATCCGCGCCGCGCTCGATGGCGACCTGAAGGGCATCGCCGCCTACGTGGTGCGCGCCGATGGTGCGGTCGAGCAGATTGAGCTCTACATTGCCGATATGACGGCAGAGGAGCGTGCCATCGTCAAGGCTGGCTGCTTGATCAACTACAACAAGTTCAAGGCCGCTGCCGAGTAACCCTGCTGTACGCCCCGGCCACACCTTTCCCTCGTGCTCACGCGCTTCGCGAGGGTCGCCCGAGGGAAAGGTGTGGCCGGGGCTACCGCGACGTTTTCGTTGGGTCTTGAGGGACGCTAATAAATAGACTTGCTTGATGCCGCCTCTGTTATCGGGGCGGCTTCTTTTTTGTCGAAAACCACCACATTGGGGACAGGCGTCTTTGTGGCGGCTCGATTCGTCTTAATCTGTAACATCTTGGCCGCTAAAAGTGGGCTTGGTGTTACAGATTTAGATTTTCGATTCGGGTGTCTTCTGTTCGTCTCGATTTGTAACAGATAGAGCTCTATTTGCCGACTAGATGTTACAGATCGAGACAGTGGAACATCGGAACCGAAACCACCACAAAGGTGCCTGCCTGGCGGGTCCTTATTTCGATGGGGCCCAGGTTATTTCATCGTCAAATAGCCAAGTGCGTGCTGAGCCACTGTCGCGCGCTGTCTGTGGATCGGGCTCGCAAGTTTGTTCGTAGGCATCCTCGGTACACCGATCCATAAAATCGACGACTGCCGTCTGGTCGCCTTCCATGACGTAGATCACGTTGCCATCCGAGATATAGACTCCCGGCCCTTCGTTGTCCACGTAGCCGGGGTCGTATGAAACGTTGCACAGTCTGCTCCCGTTTGCCGCATCGAGTTCAAGGGTCGAATAATACCCGCCATTCATTTGGCCTTTCTTGGCTCGATATATTGCGGCGCCGTACCATCGCTTAAACGTCTTGCCTTTGAGTAAACTGGTTGCCTTGCCGATAAGCTGCTCATCTTGGGTATAGCGCGTGGCTCCAAGTTCGATTCGGGGATAGTTACTGACCCCAAGCGCTGCGGGCGTACCGTCGAAATCGACGGTGATTGAATCGGGTTTGACGATATCGGTGAGGATTTCGATGGGGTAGCTTACGGTTTCAACCGCCGCCTGCGTTGCCGAGGCAGGGAGAAATGCGAGATAGATAATGCCCACGCCGACTGCGGTAATTGCAAACGCTAAGACGAGCAGGCCGATATAGGTGGAGCGTTTCACGGTGGGGCACCTCTCATGTAATATGCAATCATTAAGATAAATGATACAAGCTTACGACAATATTCAAAAGAAAGCGACCGCCTGGAATGAGAGGGCTAAAAGGCCCTATTGGGCTTCGATTTGACCTCTAATAGAAATAATTGCCCCACTCATTCTGGGCGGGAGGTCAATAATTGAGTCCACGAGTCTTGAGCGATACTATTCTCACTAAACTCGCTATTTTCACTATAAGCACTATAAATACGATAGGGAGGACGACGAGAACATTGTGGCGTGCGATAGCTAAGCCGTTTAAACCGGGCTCTGACCTTGAATCTCCGCCTCTATCTGTGCGAACGGGCTATTGTCGGTTCTCGATTCCATCGCTGCGTTCTCGTTGGGTCTTGGGATCGCCAAACGTAGACTGGGCTTGATGTCGCCTCTTTTAATCGGGGCTGATTCTTCTCTGGACCACCACAAAGGGGACGGGCACCTTTGTGGTGGTTCTTGGTTTGTCTCGATCTGTAACAGTTAGACCCTAATTTGCCGAGTAGATGTTACAGATTGAGACAAACGGGCGCCGTTGGTCATTTCATCTTGATTTGTAACATCTGGAGCCAGAAACGGTCGATAGATGTTACAGATTGAGATAGTGAGGGGACGAGGCCGTAGCGGGTGAGCGTGCCTGCCCCCTATCTCTTAATCACTCATAAAATCTTATATATAGAGACTTAGATTTATGTATAAGATCGCGCAAAGCTGGCAACAATACTTCTCGAACAACGTGAAGCCGCCCCGTAGGGCGGCCACCCCAAGAGAGGTGATTCCATGAGAATCGATAAGCTAGCAATGACGTCGCGCGAGGCGCTGCAGACCGCCATGAGCACGGCTGCCGATGCGCAGGCCGGCGCGGTGGAGCCGATCCACCTGCTGTCCGCCCTGCTCGGTGCCGGCGAGCGCAATATCTCCGTGATCATTGAGCGCATCGGTGCCGACCCGGCTCAGCTTGCACGCTCCACACGGGATGCCATCGACCACGCGCCCAAGGTTTCGGGCGAGGGCCAGCAGATGGGCCTGTCCAACGAGCTCGTCCGTGTCATCGAAAAGGCCGAGAAGAAGGCCACCAAGATGGGCGACAGCTTTGTGGTGACCGAGCATCTGCTGATGGCACTTGCCGAGGACAAGGGCGAGGCGGGCCGCGTGCTGCGCGACGCCGGCGTGACCAAGGAGCGCATCGAGCAGGTCTACGAGGAGCTGCGTGGCGATGACCGCGTGACGTCTGCCGAGGACAAGACTCAGTTTGAGGCACTGGAGCAGTACGGTCGCAACATCTGCGATCTGGCCCGCGCCGGCAAGCTCGACCCGGTCATCGGCCGTACCGATGAGATTCGCCGCACCATCCAGGTCCTGTCCCGCCGCACCAAGAACAACCCCGTGCTCATCGGCGAGCCGGGCGTCGGCAAGACGGCCATCGTCGAGGGCATCGCCCAGCGTATCGTGGCCGGCGACGTGCCGAGCACCCTGCGCGACCGCGACCTCATCGAGCTCGACATGAGCGCGCTGGTCGCCGGCGCCAAGTACCGCGGCGAGTTCGAGGACCGCTTGAAGGCTGTGCTCAAAGAAGTGCAAAAATCCGAAGGCAAGGTCATCCTGTTCATCGATGAGCTTCACACCATCGTGGGCGCGGGTGCCACCGAGGGCTCCATGGACGCCGGCAACATCCTCAAGCCGGCGCTCGCCCGTGGCGACCTACATGCAATCGGCGCGACCACGCTCGACGAGTATCGCAAGTACATCGAGAAGGACGCGGCGCTCGCCCGCCGTTTCCAGACTGTGATGGTCTCCGAGCCTACCGTCGAGGACACCATCTCGATCCTGCGTGGCCTCAAGGAGAAGTACGAGATCTTCCACGGCGTGCATATCACCGATGGCGCGCTCGTGGCGGCTGCCGACCTCTCCGATCGCTATATCGCCGACCGTTTCCTGCCCGACAAGGCCATCGACCTGGTCGATGAGGCGGCAAGCCGCCTGCGCATGGAGCTCGACAGCATGCCGGTCGAGATCGACGCCACCACGCGTCAACTCACCCAGCTGCAGATCGAAGAGCAGGCACTCATGAAGGAGACCGACGACGCCTCCAAGGAGCGTCTGGAGGCCCTGCGCCAGGAGATTGCCGAGGTCCAGGAAAAGCTTAACGTGCAAAAGGCCGGCTGGCTCAACCAGAAGAACGCCATCGACCACGTGCAAGAGCTCAAGGGGCAGCTCGACGAGGCCAAGAGCGAAGAGGAGCGCGCGACGCGCAATGGCGATTTGGGTCGTGCGTCCGAGCTGCGCTACTCCGTGATTCCGGGCCTGCAGCAGCAGATTCAGGATTCCGAGGCCGCGCTCGAGGCGCAAAAGCAGCAGGACGGCGAGGGCCTCAACGAACAGGTGACCTCCGATGAGATCGCCGAGGTCGTGAGCGCCTGGACCGGCGTGCCCGTGTCCAAGATGATGCAGGGCGAACTCGACAAGCTCAAGGGCTTGGAGGGCGAGCTGCATAAGCGCGTCATCGGCCAGGACGAGGCCGTCTCCGCCGTCGCCGCAGCTGTGCGCCGCAGCCGTGCGGGCCTCTCCGATCCGGACAAGCCCATCGGAAGCTTCTTCTTCCTGGGTCCCACCGGCGTGGGCAAGACCGAGCTCGCCAAGGCGCTGGCCGAGTGCCTGTTCGATGACGAGCGCGCGCTCGTGCGTATCGACATGTCCGAATACATGGAGAAGTTCAGCGTCCAGCGTCTGATCGGTGCGCCCCCGGGATACGTGGGCTACGACGAGGGCGGCCAGCTCACCGAGGCCGTGCGCCGTCGCCCGTACTCCGTGATCTTGCTCGACGAGATGGAGAAGGCTCATCCTGATGTCTTCAACGTGCTGTTGCAGGTGCTCGACGACGGCCGTCTGACCGATGGCCAGGGTCGTCAGGTGTCCTTCAAGAACACGATCATCATCATGACGTCTAACGTGGGCTCCAAGGCTATCGCCGAGCTTTCCGGCAAGGACGAGGAGGAGATGCGCCATCAGGTCGACGCGGCCATGGCTCAGACCTTCCGCCCCGAGTTCCTCAACCGTATCGACGATATCGTGGTGTTCCATCCGCTCGGTATGGCGCAGATCGAGAAGATCGTCGACATCCAGCTCGCCGACGTCCGCGCGCGTCTGGCCAAGGAGCGCATGACGCTTGCCATCACCCCGGCGGCCAAGCAGATGCTCGCCGTGGGCGGCCTGGACCCGGTCTTTGGCGCCCGTCCGCTCAAGCGTCTGGTCCAGCGCGAGGTCGTGGATGCCATCGCCGCCGCTATCATCGACGGCACGGTGCGCGAGGGCGATCAGGTGACGGTCGATGTCGACAAGGACGGCGGCTTTACCGTCGTGTGCGACAATACGCCGGCGGCCACCTACGAGGTCCCCGACGCCGAGTAGATTTTGGGCCATGCCTTAAAATCTGCCTTTTGAGCCGAACGCCAAGGGCGGCGGATCCGATTGGGTCCGCCGCCCTTTTTCGTGCGACAATCGATGGTGTTGAACGTGAGCACATGGCAAGGAGCTATGCAGATGAAAGACGAGAACAAGACGAACGCACCGGTGGCTGAGGCGGCGCCCGCCGCACCGAAGACTCCGCCTAAACCGGCACCCAAGCCGCGCGACCCCTACATCCGTGCCGAGAACGAGGACGATGACGGCTACGATCCCTACAGCGATCGCCGCCCCGAGCGCGAGCCGCTGTTCGAAGCCGACCCCTGGCGCTAGTCCTGGGCTTTGATGCTCGGCAGCAGGATCTGCGCGAGGTAGTTGGTCTCGAGTTTGGTCGCGGCGTCGGCTTTGCCGTCTTTGCCGACCAGTACGTTCTTGATCTGGCTATAGGTGTAGCGGTTGCCGGTCGTAAGCTCGACAAGCTCAATGGCCGTGTCCATGGGGTAGGTTGACACGGGGTTCTGCGTCCGTCCGTTGATGGTCTGGGGCACCACGTACGGATAGACGGGGCCGCTGGCGTAGACGGTATAACCGTTGCCTAGATTGGCCGCACCCAAAACCGTATCGCCTTCATCGGGCGTAAAGCTCTCGCCCTCGCGCACCGCGACGAGCGTCACGAGCGGCGTATTGGCGTCGTCGCCCAGATAGATGCATAGCGTGCTTCCGTTTTGCCAAGTTGCGACCTTGCCGTACCACTCGACGGGAATATCGAGCTGGTAGAGGTCGGTTGCCTTGTGGCGAGCGTCAGCATCACGGGACGCCTGTGCCTTTTGCGCGCTCACGGCATTGACGGCGGCGTCGCGCCGCGCGGTTGCCGCCTGCTGAAGTATCTTGGCGGCCGCGGCGGAGCTCGTACCGCCTTCCTCGGCATACTTGGCGGCGGCATCGATCTGGTCGTCAGTCACCGTGTCGGCCGAAGGCACCTTGAGCTTAAAGGCGGCCTGGGCACTTAAATCCTGTCCATCGCTCTTAACGGTGACCTGCGTCTTGGTGGTCGGGACGGTATAGACGGTGCCGTCGGCCGCGATGGGGGAGGCGGCGATGGAGAGCGTGTAATCGCCGGGCAGCAGTTTGATGCCGCGGCCGTGCTCGTCAACATAGAGTGTTTCGCTCACGGAGGAGCCATCAGCGTCCTGACCGCTCACCTGTACGGGAATCTTGGAGCCGGTGGAACAGTCGAGGCCCGCGGCATGCACGCCAATCTGCACTGACATCATCGTGTGGGCATTGGCGGCGGCAGCGGCAGCCTGCTCTTGCTGATATCCGTTCCAGGCAGCATAGCCTGCACCGCCGGCGACGAGCGCGACGGCTACGACACCGGCGACCATCAGATTGCGGCGCTTGGGCGACATCTTGCGATGGCGAACCTCGGCCTCGCGTGCCGAGGGAACGGACGGCAGGGGAATATCGCCCATGGCGATGGTCTCGTCCACGGCTGGTGCGGAACCCAGGCCAGGAAGCTCGCGGGTCAGCGAATCCTCGGCCGGCAAGCTGTCGAGCAAGACGGTTTCCTCGCCCGTGTCGGATTCGGGCTGATTGCCGGCCTCACTTTCGGTGTCTTCGTGATCTGCCTCATCCTCGGCAGGCTCAACGTCGCCTGCATCCTGATCATCGGACTGCGCCTCGGTTTCCGGCTCATCCTGCACATCAACGCCCGAATCGTCAAACGCAATCTCATCGAGTGAAATCCGGTCTAAGCTCTCCAAGGCCTCAGCGCAAGCTTCTGCATCTTGGGCCGCATCCTCTTGGCCCATCGTCTCATCATTCATACATCCCCCAAGCTCAATATCGGGACAACAATGTACCCAAAAACAGAGTCATATAGAGCTGTCAGGCGATCGGAAATCTGATTTTATCTGTGCGAGAGGTTTTGAATATGTGCGTGGATGCGCGCAACAGCAAAAAGCCCCCGGAAAGCGGACGAATCGCTTTCCGGGGGCATGCGATACGTTGCATTGCGCGGAGTCGGCCAGGCGGCTTCACATTCAAGCGCCGTTTGTGCCAGGCACGTTACTCGGCGTGAGCGTAATCAACCTTGGCGCGGCGAGCGGTAGCCTTCTCCCAATCGCTGGTGCCCTCAAAGACGTCCTGCTTGTAGGGATTGCGGCCGAGCTTCTTGGCGCGGTAGGCGATGTAGATGATCGCGGCGACGTTGGCGACCAGTGCGGCGATCGAGACCGCGGTGGCGGCGCCGGGGTCGAGCGTGGAGTGGGTCACAAAGATGGACTCCTCCTGGAAGTACGGGAACACCTGGGCAAACATGCACCAAATAGCCAGCGTAAAGGCGCGGTTCTGGATCCAGCCGCCCTTGTTCCAGATAAAGGCGGCGACGGTGGGCGCCAGAAGCAGCGCAAAGCCGCAGAACCAGGAGTGGGTGGGCAGGCAGTTGTAGGTGTAGCAGAAGTTCCAGATATCGTAGGCGATGATGTAGACCCAGGTCATATCGGGCCACAGCATGTCGGTCTGATCCTCGGAGGCGTAGACGCTCCACCAACCGGTCATGCAGAAGATGTTGATAATACCGGCGATGCCGTTGAACACGTTGTTCCAGCCGGCCAGCTGCGTAGCACCTTCGGAGGTGACCCAGGTGGACTCGCCCAGGACAAAGAAGTGGTAGGCGCTCTCGAAGTCGGACACGACGGCAATCATGATGTTGATGGCGACGATCACAAACGGCCACGCACGGAACCAATGCGCCTTGCCGATCTTTCCCCACTGGTACTTAATGGCAATGAAGCCCCAGCAACCGGCCAGCGCAGCGTATACCTTGGCGTAGTGGAACCAGCTGTTCTGGTACACATGGGTGGGGTTGGTGAGCGCCCACTCGGCACCCTGCGAAACGCCGATGGCGATGGCGACGCAGTAGATGGTCATGGCCAGCGGAGCCACGCCAAAGATGATTGCCGCGCCCAGCTTAGTGCGGCGGCCGACCTCGTTGAGCACGATCAGGCCGATAAAGACCATGGCCCAGCCGGCCCAGTGGATAAGGGTATCGCTACCCCAAACATCGAACAGCATGCTGCTCTCCTTTCACACGCCCGCGGCCCCTCTTCTGATCGCGGGCAGTTTGGCCAAATGTCGTCAGTTCTGGGGCATGCGCTCCGGATACTTGGCGGTGTAGCCCTCGATGTGGAGCGTCGAGGCGATGATTTCCTTGACCGTCTCGTCGGGCACATCAGGGTGCGTGCGGATATACATCAACAACCCCATGATGAGGGTGTAGAACGTCTCGTAGACATGGTCGATGCGTAGCTCATGATGGGCGACAAAGTCCACCACGGTGGTGTCGCAGATATACTGCGCCACGCGCTGGACCACGTTGTGCAAAAAACCGCCGTAGAGCGCGCCGCTGCTCGAGGTGAGCGTGCTCGGCAGCTCGTGGCCGCTGGCGACCAGGCGCTTAAAGAGCGGGGCGACGGTGTCGAGCGCGCCCTCGATATCACCGACGGTGCGGTCGGCGTTCCACTGCTCGAGCTCGGAGATAAAGCCGTCGATCGCCTCGTCCATAACAGCGGTGACGGCGGCGTCCATGTCGGCGAAGTAGTGGTAGAACAATGAACGCGTGCAGCCGGCTCGCTTGGTCACGGCCGATACCGATAGGTGGGACACGCCCAGCTCGGAGCTTACGGTGCGCACAGCATCGAGGATC
Source organism: uncultured Collinsella sp. (assembly GCA_905212545.1). Taxonomy (GTDB): domain Bacteria; phylum Actinomycetota; class Coriobacteriia; order Coriobacteriales; family Coriobacteriaceae; genus Collinsella. The sequence continues at coordinate 55,056 of CAJMEW010000006.1, read as the reverse complement.
TCGCGACGGCGCTCGTCGCCCGTCAGGCGCTTTGCCGCGCTATCGGATGCGGGAACGGCATCGACCACAGAGGTATCTGCTGTGTTGTTGCCCATGTTTTGCCGCCTTTCATCCTCTTTTGCCTGACCGTTCGCCTAACAGTCTTGAATATTGTTGACGGTTCGTCAATACTATTTTTGACACAATGTCAACTAATGGCGGGTGAACGGCATGGGGGGCATGCCCGGCCTGCAAAAAAAGAGGGGCGCTGCGGCCTCGTCGGGCTGCGGCAAGAGAAGGGACAACCATGATTCTCAACGGACCGGGGATTAGTTACACCGAGCCCGACATCGGTTCGGAGTTCGTGCCGCCGCTGCCGGAGCATCCGCGCGAGGCCATCGTCAAGCTGTGCGAGCATTGCACCAACCGTCTGCTGCATCGCGACGAGCTGTTGGGCTACGAGTACTGGTCGTTTGCCGAGGCTGCAACCGACGAGCAGGCCGAAGTGCTCTGCAAGATGAAGATGCGCCGTCCCTATACGCTGCCCGAGATGGTCAAGCTCACCGGCATGCCCGAAGCCGATATCGAGAAGATGCTCGACGACATGAGCTACACGGGTCTGCTCGAGTACAACTGGGAAAACCCCGAGCGCGCCAAGCAGTGGGTGCTGCCCATGCTGGTGCCGGGTTCCGCCGAGTTCCTCAACATGCGCGTGAGCCAGCTTGAGGAACATCCGGTCTATGCCAAGTTCTTTGAGCAGGCGTCCAAGGGACCGCTGTCCAAGGCCACGCCGATGGTGCCGCCCGGAGGCGCCGGCATCGGCATGCACGTCATTCCGGTCGAGAAGGCCATCGACGCCGCGAGCACCTCGGTGCCGATCGAGCATATCGAGCATTGGCTCGACAAATACGATGGCAAATATGCCGCCAGCACCTGCAGCTGCCGCGCGAGCCGTCGCGTGATGGGCGAGGGCTGCGCCGACGACCCCGCCGACTGGTGCATTGCCGTGGGCGATATGGCCGACTATGTGGTTGAGACCGACCGCGGCCATTATGTAACGCGCGACGAGGTCTACGACATCCTGCGCCAGGCCGAGGACAACGGCTTTGTGCACCAGATTACCAACATTGACGGCGAGAACAAGATCTTCGCCATCTGCAACTGCAACGTCAACGTGTGCTATGCCCTGCGCACCTCGCAGCTGTTCAACACGCCCAACCTGTCGCGCTCGGCCTACGTCGCCAAGGTCGAGAAGGACAAGTGCGTGGCCTGCGGTCGCTGCGTTGAGGTGTGTCCGGCCGGCGCCGCCAAACTGGGCCAGAAGCTCTGTAGCAAAAAGGCCGGCGGCCGCGTGCCCGAGTATCCGCGCCAGGAGCTGCCCGATGCCACCAAGTGGGACCACACCAAGTGGTCGCCCAACTACCGCAACGACAACCGCATCGAGACGCATGAGTCCGGCACCGCTCCCTGCAAGACGGCCTGCCCCGCGCACGTTGCCGTTCAGGGCTATTTGAAGCTCGCGGCTCAGGGTCGCTATGACGAGGCCCTAGCACTCATTAAGCGCGAGAACCCGCTGCCCGCTATCTGCGGCCGTGTGTGCAACCGCCGCTGTGAGGATGCCTGCACCCGCGGCCGTGTGGACGCCGCCGTGGCTATCGACGAGGTCAAGAAGTTTATCGCCCAGCGCGATCTGGATGCCGCGACCCGCTATGTCCCACCTGTGGTGACCCCGACGCGTGCCGGCGGCTTCGATCAGAAGATTGCCATCATCGGCGCCGGTCCGGCCGGTCTGTCCTGCGCCTTTTATCTGGCCGAGAAGGGCTACAGGCCCGTCGTGTTCGAGAAGAACGATCGCCCGGGCGGCATGCTCACCTACGGCATTCCCAGCTTTAAGCTGCAGAAGGACGTCATCGAGGCCGAGGTCGAGATCATTCGCCTGATGGGTGCCGAGTTCCGCTATGGCGTGGAAGTCGGTCGCGACGTGACGCTCGACGAGCTGCGCGCGCAGGGCTTTAAGGCCTTCTACGTTGCCATTGGCTGCCAGGGCGGCCGCCTTGCCGGCATTCCGGGCGAGGATGCCGAGGACGTGACCGTGGCCGTCGACTTCCTTCGCGAGGTTAACAGCGGCAAGATCGATACCCTGTCCGGCCGCACCATTGTGGTGGGCGGCGGCAACGTGGCCATCGACGTTGCCCGCAACGCCTGCCGTCTGGGTTCCGAGCACGTTGAGATGTTCTGCCTGGAGAGCGAGGCCCAGATGCCCGCCAGCGAGGAGGAGCGTCGCGAGGCCGTTGAGGACGGCGCGCACATCAGCTGCGGTTGGGGCCCCAAGGAAGTTCACCTGGACGAGGCCGGTCGTGTGTGCGGCATCACCTTCAAGCGCTGCACGCGTGTTTTTGACGACGAGGGTCGTTTTGTGCCCGAGTACGACGAGAACGATCTGCGCCGTGTCGATGCCGACCGTGTCGTCATGTCGATTGGCCAGTCCATTGTGTGGGGCGACCTGCTGGCTGGCTCCAAGGTGGAGCTCGGCCGCGGCCAGGGTGCCCTTGCCGATCCCCAGACCTACCAGACCGCCGAACCCGACATCTTTGTGGGTGGTGACGTCTACACTGGTCCGAGCTTTGCCATCGACGCTATCGCCGCCGGTCACGAGGCCGCGGTGTCCATCCATCGCTTTGTGCAGCCGGGCTCCACGCTCACCATCGGCCGCAATCAGCGCCGCTACACCGCACTCGACCGCGACGATGTCGTGATCGAGAGCTACGACAACGCGAGCCGCGAGGTTGCCCACGTGGATCGCGAGCGCGAGAAGACCGCGCCGTTTAGCGAGTATGTTGAGACCTTTACCGAGGAGCAGGTGCGCGCCGAGACCGCCCGCTGCCTGGGCTGCGGCGCCTCGATCGTCGACCCCAACAAGTGCATCGGCTGCGGCCTGTGCACCACCAAGTGCGCGTTCGACGCCATCCATCTAGATCGCGACCGCCCCGAGTGCTCCACGATGGTCAAATACGAGCAAAAGCTCCCAAGCCTCGGCAAGTATGCGCTCAAGCGTGCGATTAAAATCAAATTCGGGAAGAAGTAAGAAACGCAACAAGCAGGAGAACGGCGTAGAGAGCGGTTGGACAGCGAGCGAGTCCCGGGCGTGGCGAGGTGCCTTGAAAGAGGAGGGCATAGGGCTTTTGCCCATGCCCGACGATTGAAAGGCAGATCGCCCGTCTGGGGCTCGCGCAGCGTCAAGCCGACCGCCGTTCGGTAGAACGGCGGAAGGAAATAAATGCACGAGCTCGGAATCGTCTATCACATCATTCGCGATGTTGAGAATGTGGCGCGCGCTCATGGCGTGCGTCGCGTTTCGAGCGTCACGCTGCTGCTGGGCGAGGTCTCGGGCGTCGTCCCCGATCTACTACTCGACGCCTGGCGCTGGGCGGCGGATAAAAAGCCTATCACGCAGGGCGCGGAGCTTATCGTGGAGCCTGTCGAGGCCGTGACGCATTGCGGGGCGTGCGGCCGCGACTACGCGACGGTCGAGCACGGCAAGACTTGCCCCCATTGCGGCAGCGGTGAAACATACCTGCTGCAGGGCCAGGAGGTCATGATCAAACAGATCGAGACCCCCGACGAGGACCCGGCAGACGCTGCTCCTGACGGCCTCTCCGATGCCCCCGACGCCGTCGACGCCGCCAACCCACTCCACATCGCCTAACATCCAATGACTGCATGGGCTAGAGTTCTAAACATATTTGCTTCGGTTAGTCAAGTCATGTCTGTTTAAACAAAATGGCGGCACGCAGGCGCATTGGGATCCACCTAAAAGCGGTTTTAACGAACAGTGCGCCTGCATATGTCTTTGGAAACAATCGGCAAATCACGTTTTATCAGGCAATGAACTGTAAACCAGCAATGTAATCAATTTGTAACAAACTTAGACGTTTAAACAAATAATCCAACCTTTTGCGGATTCAGCTATAATTCCACAATCCAAACAGGTATACTCCTTTCATGTCGTGTAGGAAATACGTAGACAAAAAGGAGGTTATGTGATGGTAAGTATTGTTCTTGCTAGCCACGGGGACTTGGCAGCTGGAATCAAGCAGACGGGCTCGATGGTCTTTGGCGATCAGCCGTCTGTTGCCGTGGTCTCGCTCGAGCCGAGCATGGGCCCCGACGATTTCCGTGCCAAGGTCGAGGAAGCAGTCGCTTCCTTCGAGGACCAGGAGCAGGTGCTCTTCCTCGTTGATCTGTGGGGCGGCACGCCGTTCAACCAGATCAGCGGGCTCATCGAGGGCCACGATTCCTGGGCTATCGTCACCGGTGTCAACCTGCCTATGCTCATCGAGGCATATTCGCAGCGCTTTGACGCAAAGAACACTGCACATGCGATCGCAAAACATCTCGTGACTGAGGCTAAGGCTGGCGTGCGCGTCAAGCCCGAGTCTCTGGAGCCCGAGGAGAAGAAGCCGGCTGCGGCCGCCGCTGCTCCTGCAGGCGCCATCCCTCCGGGAACGGTCATCGGCGACGGGCACATCAAGATTGCCCACGTCCGTATCGACACCCGTCTGCTGCATGGTCAGGTGGCCACCACGTGGACCAAGCAGATCAACCCCAACCGCATCATCGTGGTTTCCGACGGCGTTGCTCACGACGAGCTCCGCAAGACCATGATCGAGCAGGCTGCCCCTCCGGGAGTCCATGCCAACGTCGTTCCCATCAAGAAGATGGCCGAGGTCGTCAAGGACACGCGCTTTGGTGACACCAAGGCCATGCTGCTCTTCGAGAACCCGCAGGATCTGCTCAAGGCCATCGAGGCCGGCGTCGACATCAAGGAAGTCAACATCGGTTCCATGGCTCACTCCAAGGGCAAGGTCGTCGTCACCAACGCCGTCGCTATGGGCGATGACGACGTCAAGACTCTCGAGGCCCTCAAGGCCAAGGGCGTCAAGTTCGAGGTCCGCAAGGTTCCTTCGGATTCCTCCGAGGATCTCGACGCCATGTTGAAGAAAGCTAAGGCCGAACTGGCCGCTCAAGCATAGTAAAGGAGGGTCCGATACATGTCTGCAATCACTATTCTGCTTGTTGCGATTGTCGCGTTGCTTGCCGGTATGGAAGGCATTCTGGATGAGTTCCAGTTCCATCAGCCGCTCGTGGCATGCACGCTTATCGGTCTCGTAACCGGTCACCTTCAGGAGGGCATCCTCCTGGGCGGTTCGCTCCAGATGATGGCCCTTGGCTGGGCTAACGTTGGCGCCGCTGTCGCGCCTGACGCCGCTCTGGCCTCGGTCGCTTCTTCGATCATCATGGTGCTCGCCCTCAACGGTGGCGCCACTGATTCGGCAAAGGCCGTTACCGCCGCCATCGCCGTCGCCGTCCCGCTGTCGGTCGCTGGTCTGTTCCTGACCATGATCTGCCGTACCATTGCTACCGCTATCGCTCACGCCATGGACGGTTGCGCCGAGAAGGGCGACTTCTCCGGCATCGAGCGCTGGCAGTATGCTGCCATCCTCATGCAGGGCCTTCGTATCGCCATCCCGGCAGTGCTTCTGTGCGTCATCCCGGCCGAGGCCGTTACCAACGCGCTTAACGCTATGCCCGACTGGCTGTCCGGCGGTATGGCTGTCGGCGGCGGCATGGTCGCTTCCGTCGGTTACGCCATGGTCATCAACATGATGGCCACCAAGGAGACCTGGCCGTTCTTCGTCCTCGGCTTTGTCCTTGCTGCCATCCCTCAGCTCACGCTGATCGCCCTTGGTCTCATCGGCATCTCCCTTGCCCTCATCTACCTTGGCCTTAAGGATCTGGCCAAGCAGGGTGGCGGTATGGGCGGTGGCTCCGGCGACCCGCTCGGCGACATTCTGAACGATTACGAGTAGGAGGGGAGTGATACATATGGCAGAGAACAAGATTCAGCTCACCAAGGCTGACCGCAAGAAGGTTTGCTTCCGTCATCAGTTCCTTCAGGGCTCGTGGAACTACGAGCGTATGCAGAACGGCGGCTGGTGCTTCGCAATGATCCCTGCGATCAAGAAGCTCTACACCAGCAAGGATGACCAGATTGCCGCTCTTAAGCGCCACCTGGAGTTCTATAACACCCACCCCTATGTTTCCGCCCCCGTCATTGGCGTTACCCTCGCCCTCGAGGAGGAGCGCGCCAACGGTGCTCCGATCGATGACGTCGCCATCCAGGGCGTCAAGGTCGGTATGATGGGCCCGCTCGCCGGCGTCGGTGACCCCGTCTTCTGGTTCACCCTTCGCCCGATTCTGGGCGCTCTGGGCGCTTCCCTGGCCCTGTCCGGCAGCATCGCCGGTCCGTTGCTGTTCTTCTTCGCGTGGAACATCATCCGTTACGCCTTCCTGTGGTACACGCAGGAGTTTGGCTACAAGGTCGGCTCCTCCATCGCCAAGGACCTCTCCGGTGGTCTGATGGGCAAGGTCACCGAGGGCGCTTCCATCCTGGGTATGTTCATCATCGGCGCCCTGGTCGAGCGCTGGGTGTCCATTTCCTTCACCCCGATCGTCTCCACGGTCAAGCAGTCTGCTGGCGCCTTTATCGACTGGGCTAGCCTGCCCTCCGGTTCCGAGGGTATCAAGGAAGCGCTGACGATGTACAACTCCGTCGGTGCTACCGCCCTTGATCAGATGAAGGTCACCACGCTTCAGGCCAACCTCGATCAGCTCATCCCCGGCCTTGCCGCCGTGTGCCTGACCCTGCTGGTCTGCAAGCTCCTCAAGAAGAAGGTCAGCCCGATCGTCATCATCCTGGCTCTCTTCGCCGTCGGCATCATCGGTCGCTTCTGCGGCTTCATGTAAGCACGCTTCGGCTTAAGACCGAGAATTGCTAGGCAAGGGCTTTTGAGCCATTGAAACGGACCGCACCCGGTGGGTACACTGGATGCGGTCCGATTGTTTTATTTGGAGGGCGAGGCGCGCATGGCGCAATCTCAGAACAGCACGGTCGATCTGGCAACGCCGGCAACCTGCCTGATGGGGCTTACCAGCCACGGTAACGTGATGGTAGGCAATAAGGCGTTCGAGTATTACAACGAGCGCAATCCCGAGGATTATATTCAAATCCCGTGGGATGAGGTCGACTATATCGCCGCCGAGGTTTTGCGCGGCACCAAGAAGATCACGCGTTTTGCCATCTTCACCAAGGATAACGGCCACTTTACGTTCTCGACGCGCGATGATAAAGAGACATTGCGCGCGGTTCGCAAGTACGTCGACGAGGATAAGCTCGTGCGTTCGCCCGACTTTATCGATGTGACGGCCAAGGGCGCCAAGAGCATCCCCTCCGTTATCAAAAACCTCTTCCACAAAGGTAACTAGCTCCTCATAAGTTGCGGTGAAATAGTTCCTAAATACGGCTTTAGATGCTTCAGACAGGAACTATTCCACCGCAACTTCGAAGTCTAGTCATGCGACGTATTGCGATGCAGTAAATCTGCTACACTAGTACAACATGCCTCCGTAGCTCAGGGGATAGAGCACCGCTCTCCTAAAGCGGGTGTCGACGGTTCGAATCCGCCCGGGGGCACCAGAGGATTATGACGGCGTCGCGAGAGCGGCGCCGTTTCTGGTTTGTGGGACCGCCGGTGGATTCGAGCCGTCGACACCCGCGTCACCAATTTCCCCGCGGGGGGAGTTTTCGAATCCGCCCGCGGGCACCAGAGGAATATCGAGCCCGGTACCGCTACGGTGCCGGGCTCTTCTGGTTCATGTCGTGTCAAAAACGAAGCGCCCGCTTGCTGGGGGAGCAAGCGGGCGCCTGTGAGCGAATATGTTTGCGGCGAAAGCCGCGATAAGCGGTGGGGTGGCGACTAGTTGGTCGTACCGGAATCGTCGCCCGTGCTCGTGCCCGAGCCCGAGCCCGAACCAGAAAGTGCGACCGTCAGCGTAATCGTGCTGTCGGTGGACTGCTTGCCAGTGGGGGAGACGCCCGTAACGGTGGCATCCTCGTTACCGCTTACGGGATTGCCGTTCTGGTCACAGAAGCCAATGTTATAGAAACCGGCGTTGTTGAGCGCGGTAACGGCGGCGGAGATGCTCTTGCCGTACAGGTTGCCCGGAACACTGGCCTTGCCGGACTTCTTGGCAATGACGACGGTAATCGTGGCGCCGGGCTTCTGCTTACCGCTGGGGTTCCAGCTGATCACGGTGCCCTCGGTAACCGAGTCGTTCTCCTGGTAGCTCACGTCGACGCCAAAGCCTGCCATATCGAGGGCGTTGCGCGCCTGGGCCTCGGTCATGTCGGTCAGGTCGGGGACGGACGTGGTATCCGGGCCGCTCGAGACCTTGTACGAGATGGTCGTGCCCTTCGCGACTTCCTTACCGGCTTCGGTGCCCTGCTCAAAGACCTGGCCCTCATCAGCCTCGTTGGCCTCCTCGGAGGCGTTGCCCTTCAGGCCAACGCTTGCCAGTGCGGCTTCTGCTTGGTCCTTGGTCAGGCCGACAAGTTTGGGAACCTCAACCTTTTCGGAGGGCTTGGGGCCCTTGGAGATTACCAGGTTCACCTTGGTGCCCTTGGTCTTCTTGGTGTTGCCGTTGGGCGTCTGCTCGGCGACCTTGCCCTCGTCGACATCGTCGTTGTAGCTTTGGTCGATGGTGCCGACCTCGAGGCCGGCTTCCTTGATCAGCTCGACGGCAGTCTGCTGGTCCTTGCCCAGCACGTCGGGCACGGTGACCTGCTCGCCGCCAAAGAGTCCTGTGGCAAAGGCCACCACGATGCCGATGACGGCAACGGCTGCCACCACGGCGGCGATGATCTTGTTCTTGTTGGATTTGGGCTCTTCGACCTCGTAGGAGCCGGTGGAGCCCGAAACCGAGCTACGGGCGGTATTCTGGCCGCTTACGCCCGAGACGGGACGCACCATGGCGCGCGTCTGATCGGAAAGCTCCCGAGTCTTGGTGGCGCCCAACTCACCGGGGGCACCGATGATGCGCGTGGGCTCCGAGACGTTGACGGCACGGCCCGACAGGTAGCTGTTGAGCACCTGACGCAGCTCGTCGGCGGTCTGGAAGCGGTTTGCGGGGTCCTTCTCCATGCACTTGAGGATGATGCGCTCAAGGTCGGCGTCGACACCGGAGTTGATCTGGCTCGGCGGAATAGGCAGCTCGTTGACCTGCTTGAGTGCGACCGAGATAGCGTCGTCACCGTCAAAGGGGACGCGGCCGGTGGCGCACTCGTACATCACGACGCCCAGCGAGTAGATATCCGAGGTGGGGCCGAGGTCCTGACCACGGGTCTGCTCGGGGCTGACGTAGTGGGCGGTTCCCAGCACGTTGTTGTCTTGCGTGAGGTGGCTGTTCTTGGCGCGCGCGATGCCAAAGTCCATCACCTTGATGTTGCCGTCGGGCAGCACCATGATGTTCTGCGGCTTAATGTCGCGGTGGATGATCTCGTGCTTGTGGGCGACCGAAAGCGCGGAGCTGATCTGCGAGCCGATCTGGGCGACCTTCTTGGGGTCGAGGGCGCCGTGGCTCTTGATGCCGCTCTTAAGGTCGGTGCCGCGCAGGTACTCCATGACGATGTAATAGGTGTCGCCGTCCTTGCCCCAATCGTAGACGCCCACGATATAGGGGGAGGAGAGACCGGCTGCTGCCTGGGCCTCCTGCTTAAAGCGCGCGGCGAAGGTTGCGTCGCCGGCATACTGCGGCAGCATAATCTTGACGGCTACCGTGCGGTCGAGGACCTGGTCCTGTGCACGGTAGACGGTCGCCATGCCGCCTGTTCCCACCTTATCCTTGAGGAGGTATCTTCCCCCGAGGACCCTCTGTTCCATTCCTGCTCCTAACATAACTATTCGCTCAACGATGTGTGTAGTACCTACGATGTGGCCGCTGGGGCCGTGTGGCGCGTTGCCGCTAACTCTTCGGCCGCGGCGCGCCTCGGGTGTCCGATTCAATCATGGGCATCACGCTCCCTGTGCGGCAAGCGCCGCGGTCAGGACGATGCCGGCGATCTTGGCGGCCTTGACGTCATGCTTGTCGTAATCCTCTAAGGCCACCGAGATAGCGACCGTGGGTGAATCGTAAGGTGCAAAGCCAACGAACATCGAGTTGACGTTGGTGCCGCCGGTCTCGGCCGAGCCAGTCTTGCCGGCGACCTTGACGCCGGGGATTTGGGCATCGGTGCCGGTGCCGGACTGGACGACGGCAAGCATGGCCTGCTTGACCTGGTCGGCCGTGGCGGAGCTGACGGCCTGACCCAGCGAGCGGGACTGCGTGGTCTTGACCACGGTTCCGTCCGGGGCGAGTACCTGGGCTACAAAGTACGGGTCCATGACCACGCCGCTGTTAGCGATGGCGGCGGCAATCACGGCGTTTTGCATGACGGTGGTCTGCGGGCCGGGCGTGTGGTCCATGCCGACAGGCTGGCCGGCGCCGGCCCAGGCGGTCTCCCACTCGGTCATGAGCGACGGGTCGGCCATGATGGAGGCCGCGGAGGTCAGGTCCTGGCCGAGCTTTTGGCCGTAGCCGAAGGCGTTGGCAAACTGCACGAGCGTGTTTGCGCCAACTTCGTTTGCCACCTGGCCAAAGACGACGTTGGAGGACACGGCAAAGGCCTGCTGCAGGCTGATGGTACCGTAGCTCTCGTTGGCATAGTTGGTGACCGGTGCGTTGCCGATGTCCATGGAGCCGGGCGCCTGGTAGGTGCTGGTCAGGCTGGCGGTACCGGTCTCGAGTGCCGCGGAAAGCGTAACGACCTTAAACGTGGAGCCCGGCGTGTACAGCGCGTCCATGGCGCGATTGTACATGGAGCCGTCCTCGCCGCCGCCCGTCTGCAGCAGGGCATCGATGTTGGTGTTGTCGTAGGTGGGCGAGCTGGCACATGCGAGCACCGCGCCGGTACGCGGGTCGATGACCACTACAGCGCCCTTAAAGCCCTTGAGTGCCTGCTCGGCCGCCGTCTGGATACGCGAGTCGATGGTGAGCTTGGCGGTGTTGCCCGGCTGGGTCTGGCCCGCGAGCGACGCGATGGCGTTGTTCCAGCTGGAGTAGTCCTTAGAACCGGTGAGCGTGTCGTTCATGACGCTCTCGATGGCGGTGGTGCCATACTGCTGGCTCACATAGCCAACCACGTGCGCTGCCAGGTTACCGTTGGGGTAGGAGCGTACGTAGGTGCCGTCCTCCTGCTGCAGCGACTCGGCCAGCGTCACGCCGTCGGACGTGATGATGGAACCGCGCTGGATGTACTTGGAGCGGGCGATGGTGTGGTTGTTGGTCGGCATGTCCTGATAGTCCTTGGCCTTGATGACCTGGACATAGGTGAGGTTGCCGATAAGGATGGCGAACAGCGCCGTAAAGGCGAGCACCGCACGGGTTAGACGGTTGGCGAGCGCAACGCGGCCGAGCACACCGGATTCAGGCGTGTCGAGCAGGCGACGGCGCATACGCGAGCCGATGGAATGGCTGCCGCTGCCGTAGGAAGACGAGGTGGCAAAGCGCGTGCCCGTCGGGGCGGCGGCAGATGCGACCTGATCATCGGTGATGGCGGTCATGGTGCCGGTGCCGGTAAGCTCGGCCTCGCGTCCGGTCGCCTCGTCACCGGCGCGCAGCAGGAGCGCGACGATGATAAAGCTCGCCAGCAGAGAGGAGCCGCCCTGGCTCATAAAGGGCAGGGTGACGCCGGTCAGCGGGATCAGGCGGGTTACGCCGCCAACGATCAAGAAGGCCTGGAAGCTGATGGCGGCCGTAAGGCCTGTGGCACTAAAGGCGGCGAGGTCGGATTTAGCGCGGGCAGCCGTGGTGAGGCCACGCACGGCAAAGAGCATAAACAGGATGAGCACGGCGCCGCCGCCCAAAAGGCCCATCTCCTCGCCGATAGCCGAGAAGATAAAGTCGGACTCGACGACAGGGATGTTGTTGGCCATGCCGTTGCCGATGCCAACACCGACCAGACCGCCATCGGCAAGCGAGAAGAGCGACTGGACAATCTGGTAGCCCTGGCCCTGGGCGTCCTTAAACGGATCGACCCAAACCTGGAAACGCACCTGAACGTGCGATAGGAACTTGTAGGCGCCCACGGCTCCAACGGCTAAGAGCGCAAGGCCGATAACGACATACGAAAAGCGCCCCGTGGCAACGTAGAGCATCAGCAAGAAGATGGTGTAGAACAGCACGGCCGAACCCAGGTCGCGTTCGAAGACGACGACGAGCAGGCACACACCCCACACGGCAAACAACGGCAGCAGCAGTCGCAGGCGAGGGATCTTAAAGCCCAGGATCTTGCGGTTGGAGATGGAGAGCAGCTCGCGGTTCTCGGCCAGGTACCCGGCCAGGAACAGCACGATAAAGACCTTGGCGAACTCGCCGGGCTGGATGGTAAAGCCCGCGATGCGAATCCACAGCTTGGAGCCCGAGATCGTGGTGCCGATAAAGATGGGCAGCATCAGCAGGATGATGCCGATAATGCCAAAGGTGTACTTGTAGCGCATGACCACGTCGAGGTTTTTGACCAGTGCGAGCGTTCCCACCATCAGGGCCACCGAGACAAACAGGATGATGAGCTGTGAGATGGCGAGAGCGGGGGCGAGACGCGTCACGAACGTGATGCCGATGCCCGAAAGCACAAAGACAATGGGCAGGATGGCGGGGTCGGCACCGGGCGCCAAGATGCGCACGGCAATGTGGGCCGCGGCAAAGGCGGCAAAGAGGCCGATCGGCACGGCGAGCGTCTCAAAGGAGATGGCGGCGCCCGCGGTGAGCACGTACATCGCATATAGCAGGATGACGGGGAACGCCGAGGCGATGAGCAAGAGCAGCTCGGTGTTGCGGCGACTCATAAGCGGCACTCCCTTTCTAATTCTTATCGGAGGCTTCGGCCTCGGCGGACTGTTCGGCGGTTTTCTCGGAATCTGATTCGGAGGTCGATCCCTGATTGGTGTTGTCGCGAATCGTTTGCGCGTCGATCACCTGGCGGGTCTGCTCCTCGTCGATCTGGTGGCGGTACTTGGATATCGTGTCCTGCGCATCGTCGACACTTGTTTGCGGAATGCCCGCCTTGAGGCGGTTTTGCGTGTCTTCGGGCAGGTCGGACAGCTTGATGCTGGTTTCGCTTTCGAGCCAGTGGAGCTTGAGTCCGAGTGGCTTGCCGGGCAGGCCGCGCCAGACGGCGACATTGCCCTGGTAGGTACCAAGGTAGTACGAGCCGGTGACACCCGTGTAGGCCCAGATGCCAGCTGCCAGCACAAAGACGAGGGCCAGGATGGCGGCGATAGTAACGTTGCGGCGACGCACGCGTTGCGCCTCGCGCATAACGCCATCGTCAACCAGGTCAACGACTACTACGGTTACGTTGTCGTGGCCGCCGGCGGCAAGCGCCGCGTCCACTAGGTTGTCGACGCAGATTTGCGCGGTTGAGGACTGCGTGGCGATGTTCTCGATATCGCTATCGGGAATCATGCTCGAAAGGCCGTCGGAGCACAGGATCAGACGGTCGCCTTCCTCGATATGCAGAGTAAAGTGGTCGGCATACATAGCGGGGTCCGAGCCCAGCGCGCGGGTGATGACCGAACGGTTGGGGTGGACGCGAGCCTCATCTGCCGTGATCTCGCCGGCGTCCACGAGCTCCTCCACGTAGGAGTGGTCGCGGGTCACGCGGATGAGCGTGCCCTCGTGGAGCAGGTAGGCGCGAGAGTCACCCACGTGGGCGATGGCAAGCGTGTCGTTTTCGATATAGGCGCAAGTGGCTGTGCAGCCCATGCCGGGCTTGCCCAGGCCGTTCAGGGCCGCCTCGATTACGGCGGCGTTGGCTGCCTCGACGGCTGCGGCCAGGCGTGCTGCGTCGGCGGACTGTGGGGCCGTCTTGGCAATAGTCTCGACGGCGATGGAAGAGGCTACCTCGCCGGCAGCGTGACCACCCATGCCGTCGCATACGCAAAAGAGCGGCGACTGCACCAGGTAGGAATCCTCATTGTGCGGGCGCACACAGCCAACGTCGGAGCGGGCGCCCCACATGAGTTGCGTGGTGGTGCCGGCATCATAGGTCGAGTCGGTCTCGATGCGCTCCTCGGTCAGGGGCTCAAAGCTCATGGTCGAGCCGGGGTCTTTGAGCTTGGCCTCAACGGCGGCAACGTCGATCTCGGCTGTGTCACCGGGAGAGACGGTGTCGGTCTCGGCGTTTGATTCGGAATTGTCGGTGTCCGGGGAGTCGGGCTCCTCGGACACGCGGGCGGTCGACTCGTCATCTTGCGGGCTGACGTCTATAGGCTCGGGCGCCGGCGTAGACGCGGGCGCAACCTCGGATGCCGGGGCTATGGGAAACGCCGGCGCGGCGGGCTCGGGTGCTGCAAACACCGCAGCGCTCTCGTTGATTGCCGCGGCGACGGGCTCTGCAAAGTGAGCCGGCGCCGGGGTTGCTTCGGGCGCTGTGGGCTGCTCCGCAGCATGTGCGCCGATGGGCGCCGCTACGGCATCCTCTTCGCCCTCGTTATCGGCGAGATCCGAAATATCATGCGTTACATGCGAAAGAGGCAGGGAGAACACGGTGTCCTCGGGCTCCACGGGTGTGGAGTCCGCCGGAGCGGCGTGGGCCGGTGCAGCTACGGCGGCAGCCGGTGCCTCGGTCATGGTTGCGGACTTGTTCTCCTCGTCGATCATCGACGGTTCACCTTCATGACCACGTCGCCAATCTGGACTTCGTCGCCCTCACGCAGCGTCGCGGGCTCCACGAGCTGGCGGCCGTTGACGAGCGTGCCGTTAAGCGAGTTGAGGTCCTCGATGATGAGTGCCGGGCCCTGCAGCGAAAAGCGCGCATGCGAGGCCGAGACGAACGGTTCGTTGATGCAGATGTCCGAAGATGGCGAGCGACCGACGATGACGGGGCCGAGCATGTCTACGTGGATGCCGCGGATACCGCGCGGACCCTTGTCCACATCGATCGTCCAGATAGCCGAGTCGCGGCGCTGCCCGCGCACAAGTCCCACGCCGGTCTTCATGACGGCGAACAAGAAGATATAGAGCAGGGCGACCAGGACGATGCGGCCTGCAAAAAGGACGATATCGATGTTCATAAGCGACTATCCCCTAAATTCAAAGGTACTCAGGCCAAACGTCAGCAGATCGCCGTTGCGCAGCGGGCAGCGCGTAATGCGGCGGTTGTTGACGAGCGTGCCGTTGGTGGAATTGAGGTCCTCGATCGACCAATCCGAGCCCGTAAAGGTGAGCTGGGCGTGGCGGCGCGACACGTTGGGGTCGCGCAGGGCAATGTCGGAAACTGAGCGCTCGCGACCGATGGTCACCTGTGCGGAGGTGATGCTATGGCTCTCGCCGCTCACGACGTCGACGAGCTGGGCGAGCGGGCGCTGCGGGGCGCGAGTGCTCGCCATGCTGGAGGCGATGCCGGCTGCGGCGCCTAGGCCCACGGCGGCACCGGTCGCGGCGGCTCCGCCCATGCCGGCAAGCGCGTCGCGCGAGACGGTCTGCGGCACCGGGATGGGTGCGGCGGCGGGGTCGGGGACGCTAGGCGCGAAGGGGTCTGCCACGGCAAGCGGGTCGGGAGCGGCGGCGCGAGGCGTCGGCTGCTGCTGGGGCATGGCGGCGGGGCGCTGCTGCTGCGGGGCAGCAAACTGCTGCTGGCCGGCGCGCGGGGCGCTGGCGGCACGGCTTACCGCGGAGTTGTTCTGGCCCAGGCCGTTCTGATAGGCGCGCTCTTCTTCGTACAGGCGGCCGAGCGTGGGGGCATCGACGTTCTCGGCAAAGACCGAGAACTTGCCGGCGCGCAGCTGCGGATCGATCATAAAGCGCACGAGGGGCTCGCCGACAAAGACATAGCGGCGCTTTTCGGCCTGCGCCTTCACGAACTCGCGGACCTCGCGTGAAAGCTCGGGGTAGAACGGGGCGAGCATGGGATCGTCGTCGGCGGCGATAAGGATGGTATAGAGTGCCGGCGCCGTGTTGACGCCGTTGATCACCAGAGTCTGATCCTCCATGTCGCGAGCGGCCTGCTTGGCAAGCTTCTTAAAGGAGAACGGGGCACGGGTGGCACCGAAGATGCCGGCCACGTGGTCCTCGAAGATGTTCAGGAAGTTCACGAAAGATCACTCTCCGTATAGGTTCTTTGGTATCCGAGCAAATATAGGCATATCCCAACGATTATAGAGGATAGGGTTCCCGCAACCGCCGCCTTGGCGATGACCGCGGCTGCAAGGCTGGCAATTTCCATATGGTGTGCAAGACAGGACGCCGCTGCGCAGCCGATGCCGGTGACAGCGATGGCGGCGATTGCGGCAAGGTTTGAGCCCTGATTGGCACGCTTGGCATGGACATTGAGCAGCGTGGATGACGCTGCGGCAGTTGCCGCGACCAGCACAAAGGCAGCCCAAAGGAGCGGGTCTCCCAGCGCTGCGGCAACGTTACCGAGCCCCAGCACGCCTCCAGCTGAAAGCGCGACCGTGGCCAGACGGGCAAAAAGCGCGCCCATGCCCGTTGCCGCGGCGGCGCTTGCCGGGCCGAGCCAAAATGACGCGACGCCGGCGGCGACCCCAGCTGCCAGGAAGGTATTGCCGGTCAGACAGCCAAGCGCGAGTGCACAGGTGAGCGTGGCGCTCGCGGCAGTCTCGGTGCGGCCCCAGGCGATCCACCAACCGGACATGGCGGCGGCAAAGATCACCGCGACGGGCAGCATCGACAGGATGCCCTGTGCCTGCATGGTGGCGTTGGCCATGAGCACCAAAAAGCCCACAGCCGAGATGGCCGAGCCAATCTGGGGGGCCAGGCCAGCCGCCGCTCCGATCGCGATGGCCGCAATGACCAGGCCGGGAAGCGCCGCGACCCCGGCCGTTTGCATCAGCAAAAAGCTAAAGGTGCCGCACGTTAGCGCCGAGATAGCGCGCATGGTGTAGTCGCGCGCATGGCTCCAGCGCGTGCCCGCCCAGCCGAGTGCGGGGTCGACCTCGATGGCGTCGCCTTCGTAGTGCGACGGCTCGATATCGTCGAGCTCATGCTCGTCATCCGAAAGCTCGCCAACCATTTGCTCCAGGCTGCGACGGCCCTCGCGTACGCTGCCCAGACCGGCAAGGAGCTGGTCACAAAATGCCTCGATGTTGTTGGGGCGGTCCTGCGGCATGGGGGAGAGGGCGCTCATGAGCGCGGCCTCGGCTCCCGGGGGGAAGTGTGGTATCAGCTCGCTGGGATAGGTGGCGCCGCCGATGATGCGGCCGAGCGAGTCGGCGGGCGTGGCCGCCATAAAGGGAGCGCTGCCGCACAGGCCCTCGTAGATCACACAGGCGAGGGCAAAGACATCGGCGCGCTCGTCGACCGTGCCGGTCTCGATATCGAGCTGCTCGGGCGGCATGTAGCCGATGGTGCCGCCGCGTGAGCCGCCAAAGCCACCGGCAGACGACAGTCGCGCCATGCCAAAGTCAGTGAGCTTTACATTGCCCGAGTGGTCGATGAGCACGTTGGCGGGCTTAATGTCCAGGTGGAGTACGCCATTACTATGGGCGAAGGTGAGCGCCTGGCCCAGGGCATCGGCAATGGCCGCGGCCTCGTCAAAGGTAAGTGAGTGGCCGTCCACGCGGTGCAAAAACTCGGCAAGCGACATGCCATCGACATACTCCATAACCAGGTAGGCATAGGCTGTGTCGTGCGTAAAGTCGATGACCTGCACGATGTTGGGATGTTGAAGCATGGCGGCAGTGTGCGCCTCGCGCAGGACATCCATGATGTCGCTGGCGGGCATGCCGGCACCGTTGATAAGGGGGATGCGCTTAATGGCGACGCGGCGGCGCAGGTGCGTGTCGCGGCAGATCTCGATGGAGCCAAAACCGCCGGTCGCAAGTGTCTCGAGCGGCTGGTACCGCTTGAGCAGCTCGCGAGAGCTGGTGCCCTCCAAAGGAACGTCCGGCGAGAACCGGGCGGTATGTTGCGAGAAAAGCGGCATGGCCAACCTTCGTGCGTTTAAAGTTCGTTTGCGAGTGGCGGGCGCGGAGCCGAGCCGTTCGCGGTGGCATAGATGCTGCTAGTGTAGCACGCTCGGGCGGATGGCGAGGATAACGGGATGCGAGGCTGCCTGTCTGGCTTGGCCTTAGCGCTTCTTCTTGTTCTTCTTCTGCTTGCGCTGTTTGCCCTTGTTGTCCTGGGGCTTGTCGGCCTTGTCGCCCTGCTTGGCCTCGGCGGCGGCCTTCTCGGCCTTCATTTTCTTCTTCTTGGTCTCGATGCGGAGTTTTTTGTTGATACGGGCCTTGAGGAAGGAGCCAAACTGCTCGGCATCGCCACGGACGAAGGTGTCCTTGGGGATCGTCACGCCCTGGTCGGCGAACATGGCCACAAAGATGCGCTCGCCGTCGAGCACGTGGTCGAGCTTCTCAAACGGGAAGAACTGCGACTTGCCGCTCTTGCCCCAAACCATCAGGCCGTCCTCGTTGGCGGCGACGCGGCGATAGCGGCCACCCATGGACTCGTCGGCCTCGACGGCATCGATAAAGTCGCGGGCGAGGGTGTGGTGCAGGTTTTTGCTCCACCAGGCCAAAAAGGCGCCGAATACGATCAGCACGACGCCGAACTTGATCCAGCTGCCGCCGGCCACCAACATGCCGATGCCGATGAGCGCGGCAATCGCGGCGGCGACGTACAGGGAGCCACGGCGCCTGGGCGAGGCGACCAGGCGCGCAAAGTCGGTGACCAGGTCGTTTTCGTACTGGTACTCGTTGAGGTACAGGATGCCGTCGTCGGCTGCGGCCTGCTTCTCGAGCGCGACCTCGACCTGGTCGGCTGCTTCGGAGGGAACGAGGTTGCTCTCTGCGTCTGCCATGCTCTTTAGACTCCTATCGCGGCGGGCTCGCCGTACGGGTTATTATGAATGCAGTATGCCGTGCGACCGCATGGCCGTCGCGGCAACAAGACTCAGTATACCCGGGGGAGCACCCATGGAATCGTTGTACCGAAAGTATCGCCCGCTCACCTTCGACTCCGTGGTGGGCCAGCAGCATATCGTCTCGACGCTCGAGCACGCCATCACCGAGGGGCGTCTGTCCCACGCCTACCTGTTCTGCGGACCGCGCGGCACGGGCAAGACTACCATGGCGCGCATTCTGGCCAAGGCGCTGCTGTGCCGCAATGCCGAGGCGGCGCGCGCCGAGGGTGCAAGCGGCTGCATGCCCGACGGTACTTGCGAGGAGTGCGAGCTCATCGCCGAGGGCAACCACCCGGATGTCTACGAGCTCGATGCCGCAAGCCGTACCGGCGTGGACAACGTGCGCGAGGAGATCATCAACTCCGTCAACTTTGCCCCGGTGCGTGGCAAGTACAAAATTTATATCATCGACGAGGTCCACATGCTCACGACGGCGGCGTTCAACGCGCTGCTCAAGACGCTTGAGGAGCCGCCGGCGCACGTGATCTTTGTGCTGTGCACCACCGACCCGCAAAAGATTCTGGAGACCATCCTCTCGCGCTGCCAGCGTTTCGATTTCCATCGCATCGGCAACGAGGATATTGAGCATCGCCTGGCATACGTGTGCGAGCAGGAGGGCTTCGATTACGACGACGAGGCGCTGGCTATCGTGGCGCGCCATGCCAAGGGCGGCATGCGCGACGCGTTGTCCACGCTGGAGCAACTGAGCGTCTTTGGTAACGGTTCTGTGCATGCGGACGACGCCCGCTCGCTTTTGGGCGAGGTTTCGGACCAGATCCTGGGCGAGTTTGCCCGCGCCATTGCCGATCGCGATGTTGCCGAGCTATATGGACTGATCCGTGCGCAGGTCGAGGAAGGAAACGACCTGCTGGAGCTGACGCGCGACCTGGTGGCGCATGTGCGTGACGTGTACGTTGCCTGCGTTGCCGGTGCCCGTGCCGAGCTGTTTGAGGGCGGCTCCGAGCAGGCCGAGGCGCTTGCTGCCGAGGCCGCTGCCTTTGGCGAGCATCCTGCCGACCGCCTGGCCCGTGTGCTGACAGTGCTCGACGATGCCGCACTGGAGATGAGGGGCGCGAGCGACGTGCGCCTGGTGCTCGAGATTGCCTGCACGCGTCTGGCACGTCCCGAGGCTGATTTAACGATTGAGGCATTGGCCGAGCGCGTGGCACGTCTGGAGGCCATGGTCGCCAACGGCGCCGTGCCGGCGAGCGTGGCTGCTGCTCAGGCCGCCGCGCCTGCAGCATCCGTACCCGCTGCTGCCCAGCAGCCGACGCTCATTTCGGGCGCTCGTGCTGCCGCCCCGGCGGCATCCGCTGCCCCTGCTGCTACGTCCGCGCATCAGGGTGGCATGCCTTGGGACCGCGGCGCTGCTGTTCCGGCTGCCCAGCCTGCTCCCCGTTCTGCGTCCGTGTCAGCTTCCGAGTCTGCAGCGCCTGCACCTCAGCCTGCGCCGGCTCCGACGCCTCGGCCCGTTGTGGCCCCCGCGCCTGCCACCGCTCCGGCACCTAAGCCCCAGCCCAACACTGCCGCTCAGGTTGCTGCCGCCGGTGCTGCCGAGACGCCCGCGGTCGAGGATGCCGGAGAGCTGCAGCGCAAATGGGCCGAGGTTGTCGAGCGTGTCAAGGCGCGTCAGGCTTCCTACGCAGGGCTTTTGCTCAACGCCCGCGCCACGGCCGACGACGGCTCCAAGCTCACCGTCTCGTTCCCTGCGGGCTCGACCTTTGCCATTAAGATGCTCGGTCGCGCCGATACGCAGTCGGTGGTCCTGCCGACGGTCTGCGCGGTCTTCGGTCGTCGTACCGTCGACTATGTCCTGGATGGGGGTGGCACGCCGGCTCCTCAACATGAGGAGCATTCTCCATCTGCACGGGCTGCGGCATCTGCGGACCCGCAACCCGTGTCCTCGGCGGCCCCTGCATCCTCGAGCGCCAGCGCGCCGCAGCAGCAAACGACACCGGTAGCGGCATCGACCCCGTCGGCGCCTAAGCCCGTGGCGCCCAAACCGGCTGCTCCGACACCCGTGTCCAAGCCCGCCTCGCCCGCGCCCAAGTCGTCTGACCTGGGCAAAGCCCCCTGGCTACGCTCCGACAGCCCCGCCGGCGCTCCTGCCACGGGTAAGCTCCCGACCGAGCCCGCACCCCGTGCGCCCGAGCGCTCGGCTGCCCCCAAGGCTCAGCCTGTCGCGCAGTCCGCGCCGTGGGAATCCGAGCAGGTTCCCTACGACGATGCCATGGTCGGCGGCTTCGCTGGCGATGCGGGCGGGGACGATCTGCCTCCGTTCGACGTGCCGGGTGCGGCGTCCGCGCCCAAGTCCGCTGTAGCTGCCCCCAAAGAGGAGGACGCTCCTGCAGCTCCCTGGGAGTCCAACCCCGGCGCCGGCAGCCCCTTCGGCCACCAGGGCGCAGCCCCGAGCATCCCGCAGACCGAGGACGAGGCCAAAGACCTCATCCGCAGCGTCTTCGGCCAGGCCACCATCTTCAAGCCGGTGGAGTAGCTGCGCAGGCGGGTATACTGCTCAAGAAGAGAACCCTTTGAACGGAGCGAGCTTATGATGTGGGAATATGTCTGCCTTGAGGACGATACGCAGGTTTCGTATTCCGAAGTCCGGGAGGACAACACGGTGAAGGTTGTTGTGGAGCGCCCGCGCGATTGGGGTTTTGACACGGCGGAGTGTATCTTGCCGGCATTCAATTGGGTGTCACACGAGGGCTTTAGCGAAGCGGACCTCAAAGAACTCGATGATTTCGTGCGTAACAATGCCCCGCTCATCCTGCGTTTTGCCTACGAAGGCGGACGAGTCTATGCCTAGCCTGTTTCGACTCGGGCCGTACATCATCTTCTTCTGGACGGGGGAGAACGGCGAACCCGTCCATGTTCATGTAGCGGTCAAGCGCCCCACTGCCGAGGCAACCAAGATATGGCTTACCCGCTCCGGCGGATGCAAGCTGGCCCATAACAAGGGCGATATTCCTGCTCGGGATTTACGCGATATCATGCAGTTTGTTTCATCTAACCATGCGCTGATTTGCAAGCGTTGGAAAGAAACAACCGGTGGGCTATCGTTTTACTGCTGAGGGCCACTCATTGGACTTAGGGCCCCTAGCTCTTTAGGGGCTTTTAATTCGACCATGCATAATCTTTGAGTGCGGCTTGCACTCCGGGACATGTATATCGACTGAGGTAGTGTGTCCGCCCCGCTCGCTGGCCCCGCGCCGTGGTACGATTTTTGAGTTTGAAAGTCCCGCCGTGCTCCGGCTGCCCTTGCAGCTCGGCGTGCGGCCGCACGTAAAGGAGCCATCATGGCCGGTATGAACATGCAGCAGATGATGAAGCAGGCTCGCAAGATGCAGGAGCAGCTTGCCGCCGCGCAGGAGAACCTCAAGTCCCAGACCGTCGACGCCTCTGCCGGCGGCGGCATGGTCAAGGTGACCG
Organism: uncultured Collinsella sp.; assembly: GCA_905212545.1. Taxonomy (GTDB): domain Bacteria; phylum Actinomycetota; class Coriobacteriia; order Coriobacteriales; family Coriobacteriaceae; genus Collinsella. The sequence goes on along the minus strand of CAJMEW010000006.1, from coordinate 32,792 downwards.
TTAACGGCGAGATGGAGCTCGTCAACCTCACCATCGATCCCGATGCCCTCGATCCCGAGGACGTCGATATGCTGCAGGATATGATCATGGCTGCCGTCAACGAGGCCGTCCGCGGCGTCAACGAGCTCGCCAACAAGCAGATGGGCGCCATCACCGGCGGCCTCAACATCCCGGGCATGCCGTTCTAAGACACGCATATATATGAGTGCAAATCACAGTCTGCAAAAACTGCTCGATGAGCTGGGCCGTCTGCCGGGCATTGGTCCCAAGTCGGCCCAGCGCATCGCCTATTACCTGTTGGAGGCCGACGCCGAGGAGGCGCGCCGCCTGGCCGAGGCCATCCTGGAGGTCAAGCAGGAGGTCCACTTTTGCAGCCGCTGCTTTAACTACGCCACGGCCGACGAGTGCTCCATCTGCCGGGACCCGATGCGCGATACCACTCGCATTTGCGTGGTGGGCGAGCCGCGCGACGTCCAGGCGATCGAGCGCACGGGCAGCTACCACGGCCTCTACCACGTATTGGGCGGCGTGATCAGTCCCATGGACAAGATTGGCCCCGAGCAGCTGCACATTCGAGAGCTGCTGGCACGCTTGGGCCACGAGGACATCCACGAGGTCATCATCGCCACCAACCCCAATATTGAGGGCGAGACCACGGCGAGCTATCTGGCCCGTACCATCAAGCCGTTGGGCGTCGAGGTGTCGCGTCTGGCAAGCGGCCTTCCCGTGGGCGGCGACTTGGAGTATGCCGACGAGCTTACGCTTGGCCGCGCCATCGAGGCCCGCCGCGCGATTTAGGTGGCGAGCCTGCTCCTGTCGTATGTTTTCCTCGCGACGCACGGGGTAGTCATAATTTCCCCGTGCGACTGTGAGTTTGTTGTGCAACAAAGATGCTTCGTATCCGCTTATCGCATGGATGCTTCCGCTCGCATCCTTAATTTGTCCATTCGTTGCGCAACCTTTTTGGTTCGCTGATACACTCAAATATGGATTCGAATGAATGCGCCGCTCCCGAGCGGCGTGTTTTTGTTGGAGGAGAACGCATGCGGCCCGGTGGCACTCAGACAAAGCGCGGCGCCGCGGTGCGCATACGACGCCGACTGGGCTTGGCGCCGCGGGCGTACGCACTGCTATCGTGCTCGCTGGTGCTGGTCATAGCTGGCGTTTCTGCCTATGGCATGACCGTGCCGTCCATGATGCAGGCGCATGCCGCACGCGAACCGCGCGTGGGGCATGAGGTCAAAAGCGATCTGGGCACCACGACTGGATATGCTTGGGCAAGTGTGGTCGGGCATATTGTGTTTGGCACCGACGATGCGGACGGCGCCGAGGCCCCGGACAACGAAGTCACGCTTGCCAATGGCAAAACCATCGTGCTCACCAACACCAAGATCATCGATCGGTTGTCCAACAATAGCGTGGCGGCAACGGTGAATAAGGTCGAGCAGCAAAAGGAGCAGGACGCCCAGCAGTCCGGAAAGCCCGGTAGCTCGGATACTTCTGGCTCCGGCTCGGATTCATCGAGTTCGGGCGGCGGCTCTGGGTCGGGTTCCTCTACCGGAGGGTCTGGAAACGGCGGCCCGACGGGCGGCAACGCTGACAACGATGCAAACTCCGGCGGCCTTTCCGCTGCTGAGGAAGAGAGCATTCACAGTTGGCTTGTGACCAAGTACAACATGCTCGACGGCTATGTTTCTCGTGCCAATGACGTGGTCTCGACCTATAACTCTACGGGAGATCCCAGGCCGTGCGACAGCCTGGTCGGGGAGATGTTTGTCATTCGAGCCGAGTTCGGTCGTCAGACGTTCTCGCCCCGGTCAAAGTGGTATCAGCAGTATGCCAATCTGTGGGGCTGTTACACCAACCTATGTCAATGGGTCGGCCATTACGGCGATGATGACGTCGCGCTCGGTAACTTCAACAATAACGTGGCGGCGCTTGCCCTATGATGACCGATCTTGCATCCACCACACCACAATCGCTCGGTCGCGATCCCATGGTCGGCCTGCGCCTGGCGCGTGTCGACGGGTTTGAGCCGGCCATTGCGCTCGGTCAGGACGAACTGCCTGCCTATCTGCGTCGTTTTACGATGCTGTTTGCCGACGATGCCACCATGCGCCGTGGCGGTATCGGCCGCGTGACGCGTGCCGTCAACGCCCAAGGCGAGGCCGTGGCACTCAAGCAGCTCATCTTGCCGGCGCGCGATGAGTTTGACGACGATGCCGCTCACGAGGCGCTGGTCGCCAAGTTCAAGGCGGCGTTTCGCGAGGAATACGAATGCCATCGCGCCCTTTCGGGCCTTAAGGGCTTTCCCCACCTCTATGGCTGGGGCGAGGTCGACGGTGTGCCTGCAATTGTCATGGAATGGGTCGAGGGCGAGACGCTTGCCCGCTTGCGTTCGCGACTCGCCGTGGACGATGCCGGACGTCTGTCGCCGCTCGTGGCGGCGCGTCTGGGTCGCGACCTGTTCGATTTGCTCTGCCGTATGAGCCTGGTGGGCGAGGGCTTTGTCCATCGCGATATCTCGCCCGCTAATATTATGGTGCGCACGGCGCGTCTACCGCTTGACCGGCAGCTTGCCGAGGGCACCTTTGACCTGTGCCTGATCGACTTTGGCTCGTCGCTGGCGCTTGAGCCTGCGTCGGCCGTGGCCGGTACCGGCGGCAAGGCGTCGTTTACGGAGCGTTATGCGACGCTGCGTCGCGCGACGGTGGCCTACGCTCCGCCCGAGATGCTCACCGACGATATTCCCGACCTGCGCGCTTTGCGTATGTCGCCGGCGATTGACGTCTATGCCGCGGCAAGCACGGTTTACGAGCTCATTGCCGGCGTCGCGCCATACGAAGCCGCGCCGAGCACTTCGGGCACCTCGGGTTCGCGCAAAAAGACGCGTGACATCGCCAGCCCCTACCGTCTCAAGATGGACACGCGGCCCGACTATCCCATTGGTGCCCATGCGCCCGGTTGCGATTTGACTCAGCTGCTTCGTCGTGAGCCCGATGTGGCGCTCGCCGCGGCCGAGCAGGCCCAGCAGCTGGGGCTTGAGCCGGATTCCGAGGAGCTACGCGATGCGCTGGCGTTTGTCGATGCCCAGCTGTTCGACGTGGTGATGGCCTGTCTGTCCAGCCATCAAAAAGATCGTCCCGAGCCGGCGGCGGTCGAGGCGGCGCTCTCGGCGTTTTGTGACCACTATGCGCAAAATGTCGGTCGTTCGCTCCGCGGCGAGCCGCTCACGCCGTGCCCCATGGATGCGTCCGGCCGCGCGGTTCGTCGCGCGCTGATGGTCGGCGCGACGGTCGTCTGTGGCGTGGTTTGGGCTGTGGTCGTGGTTTCGGCCGCGCTGCTGGCGTCGGGCGCTCGCGTGACGGCGACTTTGGGATCGCTCGTGTGGTCTGGGTCGCTACCGGGTATTATTGCCGCACTGGCGTTGGCGCTGCCAGGCATAGCCGGCGTTGCCGCGGGGGCACTTGCGCGCAATCGGCGCTCGGGGTTCCTGCAGGGTGTGCTTGCGCTTTCTGCCTGCGAGGTTCCGGTGCTGGTTGTGGCTGCATGTAGCGTATTTTCCCAACGCGCCGTGATGGGCGGCCTTGTTGCCGCTCTGGTTGCAACCTATACGCTTACGTGGTTTTTGCTTGCGATGGGCTTTGCCTTTGAACTTCCCGTTTCGGCACCGCGACGCACAAAAGCCCAGATGGCGACTCCGCTTGCCGGTGGAGCCGCAGCTGCCCGTACTTTTGGCGGACCTGTCGAAGTATCGTCCGATTCTATTTCTACGACCAAGGAGGCCTAGGTCATGGCATCTCAAGTTGAGCTCACCCCATGCGGGGCCATGTTTGACATCTTTAAGCGCGCGGCGCATCTGAGCCATATCGAGCTGTGCGGCCTGGTGCTTTCGTCCCGTCCGCTCGCCGACGGCCGCAGCCCGCAGAGCCGAGCCGCCGATCGCTCTTGGGTTTCCCGCTTTATCGTTCGCGCGCCGGTCGGCACGCTTCAGCAGCGCTACTTTGCCGAATACGGTACCTCGGCTGCGCGTATTATGTCGCAACTGGCCCTGCGCCAGCGCAATCCCATGGACTCCACGGCTGTGATCAATATGGTGTGCGGTCCTGCAGGTGAACCGATGGTACGCGCGCTCGAAGAGTGCCACCAGGACACGAATCTCTATCGCAACGCGCTCGATCGCCTGTCCCAGGCGGCGGAACTCATGCCCGCCGAGCGCGCCGAGGCCGTGCTGGTGCTGTTTGTCGCCGTCGGTTGTTCGGCGGATGTGCGGTCCTCGGTGAACTATGCCATCGACTACGCACACGCGACCTGTGGCGGAGGCACATCCACGCCGCGTTCGCTTGGCATGTCGCTGACTGCGGGCGAACGCGAACCCGCCCCGGCGCACCCCTTGGGCTTGCTGCGCGTGCAAAACAGTTTTGTTGTGAGCACCCCGCGCTGGATTCAGCCGAGTGAGCAGGGTGTTGAGATTGGCGCGCTGGCCACTGGTGAGGGCGATATTACCGACGTCGGCGACGATGTCTCGGCCCGCCATGCCCATATCTGGTGCGATGCTCAAAATATCTGGCACGTCGAGGACTTGTCGTCCACCAACGGAACCGTGGTGGTAAACGGGGCCACGCGCGTCTGCATTCAGGTCGAGCCCGGCCGTTCCGCCCAACTCAATCCCGGCGACGAGCTCAAGCTCGGCGAATCCACTACCTACGCCATCCTCTTCGGTGCCCTCTAGCTCATCCCCTCAATGAGTTGCGGTGAAATGGGGACTGTTTAAGGCCGCGACCGGCAAAAACAGTCCCCATTTCACCGCAACTGCCGTGTGGTCGGCGATAGAGAAACGAGGGTGGATTTCCGAACGCACGAGAGAGGATTTTCAGACGCACAACACATGAGAGCGGATAATCTCCCACTTTTGGCCAAGATACAGGCAAAAAGTGGGAGATTATCCGCTCTCGATGGGGTCCTCCGTTCCCTGGGGATTGTTTTGGCTAGAGCATGTCGCTTACTTGAGCGTGTGCAGGAGGCGAGGATGTTGGCGACCAGTCGCCCTGGGCCTAATCCACCAATGGAATCTCGAGTTTTTGCTGGGGGTCATGTGCTCCGATTGCGGTCGGAGCGCATGAATTGGGGGATAGATTTGCTTTTCAGGCGTATTTATATACATGTTTTCCAAGCATGTAGTCTATAGAGGGCGTCGTTTCTTTTCTGGATTCAGATTGCGTGCGTTCCGCAGTGTGGTGCGCCAATAATTGAGAATGAAGCCTCTCTTTGGAAGCCGCTCACTGCTATTTTCGAAGATGGCAGTGAGCGGGACAATGGACATGTTTGAGAAAATCGTATTCAAACCGAGCGGGGCAGACGGGATGGTATGCCGCATGAGACGCATTATCGACTGTTGGATTTAACTTTATTGAAGTCGCTTGTTTTCATAAATATTAGACCAGGCATCATAGAGCGGGTTTTCCCAAGTGCTTCCATCGAAGAAGGTTGCATCTTTGACGATTGCTTTGAACGAAGCGATCTGCACCCCTGAGATTGATGGGTCGCGAAGTCGAAGTCCATAATTTGAAGGGGAGGCCTGGCCGTTGGACAGATTGATATCTGAACAGTTTACTAAGGCGATGTAATCACCATTTCCGATGGATGTCGTATCGGTAATGACGACGGGCATGTTGTTGCAGTCCCATGCGGCAAGGGCGACCGTTGCGTTTTTCATATCCTTTCCTGTGTTGTTCTGAACGGAAAAGCAGAGCATATCTGGATAGAGGGATTTCAAGTTGGCATCTTGTACCTCATAGGAGGAGCTTGATACGAATGCAGGTTGCTCTTGAAGCCTTTGCTCGATATTGCTTGCATCGGTCGTCGCGACAAGATTCTTCTGATTAGCATTTTTCTTTGCTATCTCAATGGCAGTGCTGTAGCCCGTTTCTCCAACTTTGTCAGCAAGGGAGGAACACATGGAGTCAAGATCTTCGACCTTTTCGTAATTGTCCGAATAGGCATTTTTTACAGATGAGATGAATGAATTGAAACCATCATGGATTTCATCGATGAGCTTCAAATCGCTGTTGGCAAAAGCGCTTATTTGGCAATCAAGGAATTCATACATGCTGGATGGTGCCGATGAACGTGATCCTATGTATTTAGCAGCTCCGTAGGCAAGAACTTGAGCTCGTTCCGTCTTGCTGATATTGCTGCTTTTGGCGGCTTCCTCAGCTTTCGTGAATTTCCCATGCTCAAGAAGCTCGAGTACGTCCTCTTTCGATAGCTTTGCCTTGCTTGATTGGGCGTTAGCGGGTGAGGAAGATCCGCTTGCCGGACTGCTATTCGTTGCTCCGCATCCGCCTAGACCCAGGCAAAGGGCGAGGGATAGCGAGACGACGGCCATTTGTTTTAGTATGTTAAATTCCTTTCTCTTGCTTGTTACTGAGTTTGTTAACGATTGGAATGGCTGCTGCCTGCTGCAGTTCGTAAAGAATGTGTCCTTTCGAATTAATCGTATCGACGCAAGCCTCAAAACTGGAGACTAGCAGATTGTGCCTTCAATTTGTTGAGCAACAAATTGAACGGTAGGAATGCGAGGTACTGTCGGTTTCCGCGTGCCATGCGTCCGCAGCCGTTCCTTCGCCTGCCCTCAGACGCGGTCCTGTCAGTCACCTAAGGGATCATTTTGGCCCTTGGCGGTCACCCGAGGTAAACCTTTACCGCCCGCCTATATTTGCCGAAATTACACTTGAAGGCGGGGTACAATAAGCCCGCATGCGGATTTCCGTTGCGGGCGCTTCCCATCGCCGGGGCGTGCCCGGGAGCATCCGGCATGCGGCCTTTGCGGCGCTCGGTCATGTGCAAGACGGGCGGTCGGGTCTGTGGGGCGCATCAGCTGTCCCTCGCCTCGGCATGTCTTCTCTCCACGCCACGTACCTGCTGCTGAGCCTGCCTGCCAGATGATTGGAAGCAACAGCGTAAATCCCATCACGCCAACATCCCGGCAATCGCCGGGGCCTGTATACCTATATGAGAGGAGAGGGGTATATGGCGCGTAAGTTTAAGTCTATGGACGGCAACGAGGCGGCCGCATATGTTTCGTATGCGTACACCGAGGTAGCGGGAATCTATCCCATTACGCCGTCCAGCCCGATGGCCGACCATGTCGACCAGTGGGCGGCCCAGGGTCGCAAGAACATCTTCGGCACCCCGGTCAAGGTCGTCGAGATGGAGTCCGAGGCAGGTGCAGCCGGTACCGTTCACGGTTCGCTGGGTGCCGGTGCTCTGACCACCACCTACACGGCTTCTCAGGGTCTGCTCCTGATGATTCCGAACATGTACAAGATCGCGGGCGAGCAGCTCCCGGGCGTCTTCCACGTCTCCGCGCGTTGCGTCGCTTCCCACGCCCTGAACATTTTTGGCGATCACTCCGACGTCATGGCCTGTCGTCAGACCGGCTTCGCCATGCTCGCCGAGGGCAACGTCCAGGAGGTCATGGACCTCTCGCCGGTGGCTCACCTTGCCGCCATCGAGGGTAAGACCCCGTTCCTTAACTTCTTCGACGGCTTCCGCACCAGCCACGAGATCCAGAAGGTCGCCATGTGGGACTACAAGGATCTGGCCGAGATGTGCGACATGGACGCCGTCCAGGCTTTCCGCGACCACGCGCTCAACCCTGAGCACCCGCACACCCGCGGCAGCCACGAGAACGGCGATATCTTCTTCCAGAACCGTGAGGCCTGCAACAAGGTCTACGACGAGCTTCCCGCCGTCGTCGAGGGCTACATGAAGAAGATCAACGAGAAGCTCGGCACCGATTACGGCCTGTTCAACTACTACGGCGCTCCCGATGCCGATCGCGTCGTCGTGTGCATGGGCTCCTTCTGCGACGTGCTCGAGGAAGTCATCGACTACCTCAACGCTCACGGCGAGAAGGTCGGCCTGGTCAAGGTTCGTCTGTTCCGTCCGTTCTCCATCAAGCACTTCGTCGACGTTCTCCCCGAGACCGTCCAGAAGATCGCCGTCATGGACCGTACCAAGGAGCCGGGTTCCATCGGCGAGCCGCTCTACCAGGACGTCGTCTCCGCTCTCTACGAGGCCGGCAAGACGGGCATCAAGGTCGTCGGCGGCCGTTATGGCCTGGGCAGCAAGGACACGCCTCCCGCGTCCGCGTTCGCTGTCTTCGAGGAGCTCAAGAAGGACGAGCCCAAGCGCGAGTTCACCATCGGCATTGTCGATGACGTGACCAACCTGAGCCTGCCCGAGGCCGAGGATACGCCCAACACCGCAGCCCCCGGCACCATCGAGTGCAAGTTCTGGGGTCTGGGTGGCGACGGTACCGTCGGCGCCAACAAGAACTCGATTAAGATCATCGGCGACCACACCGACAAGTACGTCCAGGCCTACTTCCAGTACGACTCCAAGAAGACCGGCGGCGTCACCGTCTCGCACCTGCGCTTTGGTGATTCCCCAATTCGCTCGCCGTACTACGTGACCAAGGCCGACTTTGTCGCCTGCCATAACCCCAGCTACATCGTTAAGGGCTTCAAGATGGTCCGCGACGTCAAGCCGGGCGGCACCTTCCTGGTCAACTGCCAGTGGAGCGACGAGGAGTTCGCCGAGCACATGCCCGCCGTGGCCAAGCGCTACATCGCGAACAACAACGTCAACGTTTACCTGATCGACGCTATCGACCTGGCCGCTAAGGTCGGCATGGGCAAGCGCACCAACACGGTGCTCCAGTCCGCCTTCTTCGCGCTGGCCAAGGTCCTGCCCGCCGAGGACGCCCTGCAGTACATGAAGGACGCGGCTACCAAGTCCTACATGAAGAAGGGCCAGGCTATCGTCGACGCCAACCACAAGGCCATCGATGCCGGCGCTACCGCTTTCCGTAAGTTCGAGGTTCCGGCCGACTGGGCTACCGCCGAGGATGCCGCTCCCGTCGAGCTGTCCGAGGAGACCAAGTCCGCTATCGCCCAGCAGGTCAAGAACCTGCTCGAGCCCATCGATCGCATGGACGGCGACAGCCTGCCTGTTTCCGCCTTCGTCGATTGCGCCGACGGCCAGTTTGAGCTGGGCGCCTCCGCATACGAGAAGCGCGGCGTCGCCGTGGTCGTTCCCCACTGGGACGAGACCAAGTGCATCCAGTGCAACCAGTGCGCCTATGTGTGCCCGCATGCCACCATCCGTCCGTTCGCGATGACCGAGGACGAGGCTGCCGCCGCGCCCGAGGCTACCCGCACGCTCGACGCCATGGGCCCCAAGGCCAAGGGCATGAAGTTCACCATGGCCGTGTCCCCGCTCGACTGCATGGGCTGCACCAACTGCGTCAAGGTCTGCCCCAAGGGCGCCCTCGAGATGGTTCCCACCGAGCAGGAGATGGACCAGCAGCCCGTTTGGGACTACATGGTCGAGAACGTCTCCGAGAAGAAGGGGCTCATCGCGGCCAACGTCAAGGGCAGCCAGTTTAAGCAGCCCTACCTGGAGTTCTCTGGTTCCTGCGCCGGCTGCGCCGAGACCGCCTATGCACGTCTGGTGACCCAGGTCGCCGGCGACCGCATGTTCATCTCCAACGCCACCGGCTGCTCCTCCATTTGGGGCAACCCCGCTGCCACCGCTCCTTACTGCAAGGACAAGGACGGTCACGGTCCGGCGTGGAACAACTCTCTGTTCGAGGACAATGCCGAGCATGGTCTGGGCATGGCCGTGGGCTACGAGGCCGTCCAGAAGAAGCTGATCGCCGCTACGCAGGAGATCATCGCCGCTGACGGTCCGTCCGACGAGCTCAAGGCCGCCGGTCAGGCTTGGATCGACTCCGTCAACGACGCCGAGGCCTCCAAGACCGCTGCTGCCGCCTACGTTGCCGAGCTCGAGAAGTGCGGCTGCGACGCTTCCAAGGCGATCCTCGCCGACAAGGCTTACCTCACCAAGAAGTCCTTCTGGATCTTCGGCGGCGACGGTTGGGCCTACGACATCGGCTTCGGTGGCCTGGACCACGTCCTGGCTTCCGGCCACAATGTCAACGTCTTCGTCTTCGACACCGAGGTCTACTCCAACACCGGCGGTCAGGCCTCCAAGGCTTCGAACCTGGGCCAGGTCGCTCAGTTCGCCGCTGCCGGCAAGGTGACCAAGAAGAAGTCTCTGGCCGAGATTGCCATGAGCTACGGTTATGTTTACGTGGCGCAGGTCGCCATGGGCGCCAACCCGGCTCAGACCCTCAAGGCCATCCACGAGGCTGAGGCCTACGACGGTCCGTCCCTCATCATCGGCTACAGCCCCTGCGAGATGCACTCCATCAAGAAGGGCGGCATGCAGAACTGCCAGGCCGAGATGAAGAAGGCTGTCGAGTGCGGTTACTGGAACCTCTTCCGCTTCAATCCCGAGGCTGCTGCCGGTAAGAAGTTCTCGCTCGATTCCAAAGAGCCCGCGGGCGGCTATCAGGAGTTCCTGATGAACGAGGCCCGTTACGCTTCTCTGACGCGTTCCTTCCCCGAGCGCGCCGAGGAGCTCTTCAAGGAGAACGAGCAGGCCGCTATGGACCGCTACGCTCACCTGCTGAAGCTCAAGGCGGTGTACAACGAGGCCTAGGTCTCTCACCGCAGGATCTGAGGGCTGACCTTCGCGGACGTCCTCGGACATGAAAGAACCCCCGCTGCGCACTATGTGCGGCGGGGGTTCTTTCGTCCTGCGGAGTGTCCGCGAAGGTTAGCCCTCAGATCCTGCTACGACTACGTCCTCGGATTGTGCGGGCGGATGAAGGACGTAGTTGGCCGGGTATTCCGTCCCTTTCGCTGTTTCGCGGCTTTGCCGCGAAACCTCGCGCCACTTTGGGGATGGATGGGGGACTTGGCTGTTGCCGCCTTTTCGGAGCGCTTCTTTATTCCTTTTGCTGGATGAAAAGCCCCTTGTTTTTGCAGGGGTGCATACTCGACTTATAAGTGCATAGAATCTCGCATAGCGCGAGTAAGATATTGCGCTGTCCGTTTTGTGTTTAGCAGAGATGTAGTTTGCATAATCCAACATAATCCTCGCTTCATTTAAATAAAGTCGCACGTAAATTACGTAGATATGTCTGAGCTGGAGTTCTGTACGCTGAGCGGATAAAAACGACCGTTCACCGTTCCGCTATTTTCAAAATGAATAAAATGAGCGATAAAGAGAATATAAACCTTAATAAACTCGCGTATCGCACGGACGCGGGTTATTAATGGGTTGTAGGCCTTTTACAGAAAGGATTCCAGCAATGTCTAAGCCTCTTGGCAAGCCCGATCGTATCGTCGTCGCCCTCGGCGGCAACGCCCTCGGCAACAACCCCGTCGAGCAGATCGAGGCCGTGAGCAACACCGCCCACGCCCTCCTCGGCCTCATCGAGCAGGGCAACGAGATCATCATCACCCACGGCAACGGCCCGCAGGTCGGCATGATCCAGAACGCCTTCGCCGCCGCCCACGACGCCATCGGCACCCCCGAGATGCCGCTGCCCGAGTGCGGCGCCATGTCCCAGGGCTACATCGGCTACCACCTGCAGCAGGGCATCGGCCGCGAGATGCACAAGCGCTATAAGCGTTGGCACGCCGCCACCGTCGTCACCCAGATCGAGTGTGACCCGGATGATCCCGCGTTCAAGAACCCGACCAAGCCGATCGGCCCCTTCTACACCGAGGAGCAGGCCAAGGAGTTCATGGCCGAGGACCCCTCCAAGGTCTTCGTCGAGGATTCCGGCCGCGGCTGGCGCCGCGTCGTCGCCTCCCCCGATCCCAAGAAGATCGTCGAGGCCGACTCCATCCTCAACCTGCTCGACAACGAGTTCATCGTCATCGCCTGCGGTGGCGGCGGCATCCCCGTCGTCCGCGACTACGAGAACAAGGGCTGCTACAAGGGCGTTCCCGCCGTCATCGACAAGGACCTGGGCGGCGAGCTGCTGGCCGAGGACTGCGACGCCGACGTCCTGTTCCTGCTGACCGCCGTCGAGCATGTCGCCATCAACTTCGGCAAGCCCAACCAGGAGGAGCTCGAGGACCTCACCGCCGACGAGGCCGAGCGCCTGGCCGACGAGGGCCAGTTCGGCAAGGGCTCCATGGAGCCCAAGGTCCGCGCCGCCATCAAGTTCGCCCGTTCCCGCAAGGGCCGCACCTGCATCATCGGCGCCCTGGACAAGGCCGCCGAGACCATGGCCGGCCTCTCCGGTACCCGCATCCACGAGTAGTCTCTGCTCTGTTGCCTCTCTCGTGGGCGCCAGGCAAAGCGCCCACATACTAGCCTCTCTTCATGAGCCCCGCAGTCCGCTCCGACTGCGGGGCTTTTGCTATTCACCTAGTCATTGGGGGCGTTCTTAAACGACTAGTCAAAAGGGGCACTCTTGCCGCGAGCAGGTACGGCACCTGGGGATTTACGACTAAGAGGCTAGTACGTTAGATCGTGAGTTGCCTGAAACCAAACGACAACACCTAAGACACGAAGGCGATGCCTGTCCAGAGTGATGTTGGGTTCTTCTGTCAAATAGGAATACGTTGACAGCGCAATCGTGTTCCCTCGGATTTCATATCGCCGAATAACTATGGCCGATGCGTCTACCATGGCAACGACGGTGCATCCGTTCCACGGTTTAGCAACAGGATCGACCAGCAGAACACTGCTTGGCGGATAGCAGCGTGACATGCTGCTGTTGTTCATTTGAACTAGAAAGCCTCCCGGGTGCCTTTCGAGAACGGGTCCCGGAACGAAGGTATGCCCACTTTTCTTAAGGCTAAAGCCACCGTTGCAGCGTACGATTTTATAGATCCCGCATTCTTCGTTTTGGGCCACGGTCGGGCTTTTCTCAGGCCGCGAGCTTAAGCCGGCAGAGGCAAGGCCGCTATTACTTGCGGCGAGCTCATCAAACGTTACATCAAAAAGTTCGGTCAGCTTATCGAGAGTCGACACCTTGACGGCGGTGTGTCCACGTTCCCAACGACATACCGTTTCTTTGGTAACGCCGAGCATGTCGGCAAATTGCTGCTGCGTCAAGCCTTCGCGAGTTCTAAGGCATTTAATGTTATCCCCTTGGGCCATGTTATTCATCACGCCTAAGTGGCAAGCATAAACAGTTGGGCCCGCCAAAGCCGTTCGTCAGCTCGTGTATGGAAATGGGGACAAGATCGATTCCAGCCCGTTCAAGAGCAGCGTTCGTCGCTTGATTCTCTTCATAGACACAGACTTTGCCCGGTCGGAGGCACAGCACGCTGGCTGCGTTATTCGTGCACTCTTTTTCTGCCAAATTGGGATTAGATCCACCGCAGGGAATAAAACGAAGCTCGGGTATGCCGAGCGCGGCGGCCAGTGCCTCCTTGACTCCCTTTTCGACGGCATGAATCTGGCAGAGATTCTCTGCTCGATTTCGCGTAATCTGATAACAGCGAGATTCCGTGAGTAGCTGGGGATCGACTACAAAAGTATCGTAGTCGACCCGGCTTAGGTACGTATCAAGATGGATGCACAGGCTCCGTTCGGGTACCTCAATTGCCCATACGGCGTCGATGCTCGAGTCGGGATTCCACAGGAGGGTACGAGCGAGCATATCGATGGCTGCAGATTCGGTTCTCCGAGAGATGCCGACTGCGACATTATGAGCATCAAGATTGATGATATCGCCCCCTTCAATATGGAAGGTGGAATCGTGACGATAAAACGAGGGCGTGTCCTTGAAATTGGGATGGTATTTAAAAATCGTTTGGTAGAGCGCTACTTCGCGATTGCGCTCGGGCCAATACATGTGGTTGAAGGAGATGCCGGAGCCGATGGTGCTTACCGGGTCGCGCACGAACCACATGGTGTTTAATGGGCTAACGAGCAGCTCGTCAGGAGCATAGGCCTCGCCGGTTAATTCGGCGAGTCTGTCCCCGCCGTCGAAGCAGTATGTAACTTGCCCGTGGCGGATGCCACCAATCGATGCCGAGACGAGCTCCTGCGCCGATCGGGTGTGTTCAAGGTGCTCGCGGACTGCTTGCTGCAACTCGGCGCCAATCGCACCGCATTCATCGACAAAGGAATCGACAAAAGATGCTCGAGCTTCGGGGCACGAGTCAAGCGCTTCTATAAGAAGTTGGTCGAGATACAGAACCTCTACGCCTTCATGCTCGAGCACTGAGGTATAGGCATCACACTCAGCTAGGGCTCTATCCAAGTCAAATAGGCTGCTCGATGGTCTTAGGCTAAAAACTTGGCCAAAATGGCCTTCGGGATAGTTTTGGGTTTCGATACCGGGTCGATATAAAAGGGCCTGTTTAAGCTTACCGATTTCGCTGGTGACATGAATTGGCATTAGAACGCTCGCTTTAATTCGGATGATGACTGATGTCAATTATCGTTCTGCTGGGAGAAGTTTAAGTGAGTATGTTGTGGGTATCGGTGGACGGCTTAAGCTCTTGATTGAAAGTCACCAATTGATAAAAAATATCAATTTAGTTCGATAATTGAGCTTATATATCAACTAAAGTCCGTCTGCCTTTTAATACTATCCATTCGCATAAATATCTAATGTCAACTGGCGTGAAAACCGAATAATAAAGTTGCCGGCGAAAAGCTCGTATCGAAAACCTGCAAACTAAAGGAGGCATAATGGCCGAAGTGCAAAAGAAACGTGGGCTACGAATTCCGCACGTCTACACCATTATCTTCATTCTCATGGTGTTGACCGCAGCTCTTACGTGGATCGTTCCCTCCGGCTCGTTTGAGAGGCAGGAGCTCAACGGACGTGAGGTCACTGTTGCTGGAACATATGAGTCCGTTGAAAAGGTTTATGCGGACGAAGACGGCGCTGAGGTTGACCTGAAGCAAGGCCTGTTCGATGTGCTCGAGGCTCCTGCGGTGGGAATTCAGCAGGCAGTTGAGGTCGTTGCCTTTATTCTGATTGTCGGCGGATCCTTTCAGGTCATTACTGCCACTGGGGCTATCACCAGCGGCGTGGCGCGCATCGTTAAGAAGTTCAAGAGTAAAGACATCCTGATCATTCCGATTTTGATGACGGTTTTTGCGCTGGGCGGTAGCACGTTCGGCATGGCGGAGGAGACCCTTCCATTTTTTGCCATCTTGCTGCCGATTGTTATGGCTATGGGATATGACTCCATTACGGCCTTTATGATCGTGTTCGTTGGCGCCCGTATTGGCTATATCGCATCGACGGTCAACCCCTTCAATGTTTTGATTGCTCAGGGAATTCTGAATATCCAGGGTAATCCCCAGCTCTGGCTTCGCGTTGTTGCCCTTGTTGTGCTGACCGCCATCGCTATTGCCTGGGTCGTGTTGTACGCTCGAAGGGTGAAGAAGAACCCCGAGTCCTCGATTGCTTACGCTGATGATATCGAGAAGCGCAAAGAGCATGCATCAAATGACGAGCTGCTCGAAGCCGATTTCACCGGGCGCCAGAAGGCCGTAATCATCGTATTCGTGCTTGGAATCGTCGCCATTGTCTGGGGTCTTGTCACCCAGGGCTGGTATATGAACGAGATCTCTGCAGTCTTTATGGCTATGGCGCTCCTGTCTGGCATCGTATCGGGCATGAGCGAGAAGGAGATTGCTACAGAGTTTGTTAAGGGTTTGGGCGACTTTGTTTTCTCTGCGGTCGTGGTCGGTCTTGCTCGAGGCATTTTGGTTATCGCCAACGATGGCTTGATTATCGATACAGTCCTAAACGCTCTTGCGACTGGTCTTGCCGGAATCCCCCCTGTTCTCTTTACCAGCATTTTGTATGTCGTTGACAACTTGCTCTCGATTCTGGTTCCCAGCTCTTCGGGTATCGCGGCGCTCACCATCCCCATCTTTGGGCCTCTGGTTGAGCTCATGGGGCTAAATCCAGAAGCTGCGGTTACTGGCCTTTCGATGGGGTCTGCAGCGATGTCGCTGATTTCCCCCACCAGCGCAATGCTTGTCGCCGGTCTTGGTGTTTGCAAGATCTCTCTTGGCCAGTGGTGGCGAGTTTCCTGGAAGTTCTTCCTTGTGGTCAGTGTGGTCTGTCTCGTATTTACCGCGGTATCCGGTCTGCTTCCGATTGTCTAGCAAACGAAACGACAACTTTGTAAGCCATTGCAATAACTATTGAGCTCTAATCCAGAAAGGAACGATGATGAGCAAAGGTCTGAACGTTCATAGCGAAATTGGTGCCCTCAGGAAGGTATGCGTGCACCGACCGGGCTTGGACCTGGTAAACATGAAGGCGGAGGATTTTGAGCGCGCCTGGATTCATGACGCGTTTTATCTCGAGTATGCCCAGCGAGAGCATGACGAGTTTACTAATCTTCTTCGCGGTGCTGGCGCCGAGGTCGTTTATATGGAGGACTTGCTTGCCGAGACTTTCGATCAGGTTGAGGGTTCTCGTGCCGAGTTTATGAGCAAGTTCGTTCCCGAGGCCAAGATCGAGAACCTGGCGCTTCGTCAGGCAGTCGTGGAGAAGCTCGACTCCATCAAGGACAACAAAGAGTTTGTTCTTACCGCTATGGGCGGCCTCTATGTACGCGATCTCGAGATTCCGCATGTGGGCGGTTCCCTTGCGGCCATGGATAGCGACGAGCTGAAGCCCGACGAAATGGTCTTGTTCCCGATGCCCGCCTCCTACTTCTCGCGTGATCCGATCGCTGTGGTCGGCAAGGGTGCGATGATGAACCGCATGTACTGGCATCAGCGCAACCGTGAGGTCGTATTCTATGAGACCATCATGCGCCACCATCCTGATTATGCTGGGGCTCCGCTTTGGTACGACCACAATAGCGATTGGCATATCGAAGGCGGCGATGTTCTGAACATTAACGCCACCACGCTTGCGATCGGTATTTCCGAGCGTACCCAGACCGCAGCAATCGACCAGCTTGCCAAGAATCTGTTCTGGGGCAAGGGCGAGTCCGAGATCGAGCAGGTATTTGCCATCAAGATCCCCCACGGCTATGCCTATATGCATCTTGATACGGTTTGTACTCAGGTTGATTACGATAAGTTTACCGTCTACCCCGGTATCTACGAGACGCTTCGTGCCTATCGACTCACCAAGGGCGATTCGGATGGCGAGGTCTGTATCGAGGAGATCGAGGGGACAATTCAGCAGATTCTTGAAATGGCAACCGGTATCGACCATATCACGATGATCGAATGCGGCGCCGGCGATCCGATCGAGGCATCCCGTGAGCAGTGGAACGATGGTTCCAACACGCTTGCTGTCGCGCCGGGTAAGGTGTGCGTCTATGAGCGCAACGTTGTTACCAATGATGCGCTTTATAAGGCGGGCGTTGAGCTGTTGGTTGCTCCTTCCGAAGAGCTGTCTCGTGGTCGTGGTGGCCCGCGCTGCATGACCATGCCGTTCTGGCGCGAAGAGATTTAATTCCGTTCTGGCCCGAGATGCGCGGATGCGCGTTCTTCGCGCGCCGCGCACTCATCAATTAGGTTAATAATGAAAGGAACCTATCATGGCACTGAATCTTTCTGGTCGTAGTTTTCTGACCCTGCTCGATTTCACTACCGAGGAGATCGAGTATATGCTCGAGCTTTCGAAGGACTTTAAGAATCTCAAGCGCATGGGCGCTCCCCATCGTTATCTTGAGGGCAAGAACATCGTTCTGCTGTTTGAAAAGACTTCGACGCGTACGCGCTGCGCTTTCGAGGTGGGCGGCATGGATCTCGGCTTAGGTGTAACCTACCTTGATCCCGGTTCGTCGCAGATGGGCAAAAAGGAGTCCATTGAGGATACCGCCCGCGTGCTTGGTCGCATGTACGACGGTATCGAGTATCGCGGCTCTGACCAGTCCATTGTTGAGGAGCTTGCCGATAAAGCCGGCGTTCCCGTGTGGAATGGTCTCACCAATGAGTATCACCCGACCCAGGCTTTGGCGGACATCCTTACGATGCGCGAGGAATTCGGCGACACGCGTGGCCTCAAGCTGACCTATCTCGGCAAGGAGCAGGGCAATGTAAGCGATTCCCTCATGGTGATCTGCGCCAAGCTCGGCATCAACTTCTGCTCTTGTGGGCCGAAGGGCGACGTTGAGGGCGCTACCCACTTTGATCCCGAGCTGCTTGAGGCCTGCCAGAAGATCGCCGAGGAAAATGGCTGCACCATTCAGCTTACTGACAACATCGATGAGGGCGTAAAGGATGCCGATGTTATTTACACCGATGTCTGGGTTGGCATGGGCCAGGCTGAGGAGCTCTGGAAGAGCCGTATCGAGCTGCTCTCCCCGTACCGCGTAACCTCGGAGGTCATGGCAAAGGCAAACCCCAACGCTATCTTCATGCATTGCCTCCCGAGCTTCCACGATACCAAGACCACCATCGGAGCAGAAATCGCGGAGAAGTTCGGCGTAACCGAGATGGAGGTCTCCGACGAGGTCTTCGAGTCCGATAAGTCTCGCGTCTTCCAAGAGGCAGAGAACCGCATGCATACCATTAAAGCCGTGATGTACGCTACTCTTCGATAAGGAGGCACGCATGTCAAAACCCTACGGTAAGCCCGATCGTATTGTCGTCGCCCTCGGCGGCAACGCCCTCGGCAACAACCCCGTCGAGCAGATCGAGGCCGTGAGCAACACCGCCCACGCCCTCCTCGGCCTCATCGAGCAGGGCAACGAGATCATCATCACCCACGGCAACGGCCCGCAGGTCGGCATGATCCAGAACGCCTTCGCCGCCGCCCACGACGCCATCGGCACCCCCGAGATGCCGCTGCCCGAGTGCGGCGCCATGTCCCAGGGCTACATCGGCTACCACCTGCAGCAGGGCATCGGCCGCGAGATGCACAAGCGCTATAAGCGTTGGCACGCCGCCACCGTCGTCACCCAGATCGAGTGTGACCCGGATGATCCCGCGTTCAAGAACCCGACCAAGCCGATCGGCCCCTTCTACACCGAGGAGCAGGCCAAGGAGTTCATGGCCGAGGACCCCTCCAAGGTCTTCGTCGAGGATTCCGGCCGCGGCTGGCGCCGCGTCGTCGCCTCCCCCGATCCCAAGAAGATCGTCGAGGCCGACTCCATCCTCAACCTGCTCGACAACGAGTTCATCGTCATCGCCTGCGGTGGCGGCGGCATCCCCGTCGTCCGCGACTACGAGAACAAGGGCTGCTACAAGGGCGTTCCCGCCGTCATCGACAAGGACCTGGGCGGCGAGCTGCTGGCCGAGGACTGCGACGCCGACGTCCTGTTCCTGCTGACCGCCGTCGAGCATGTCGCCATCAACTTCGGCAAGCCCAACCAGGAGGAGCTCGAGGACCTCACCGCCGACGAGGCCGAGCGCCTGGCCGACGAGGGCCAGTTCGGCAAGGGCTCCATGGAGCCCAAGGTCCGCGCCGCCATCAAGTTCGCCCGTTCCCGCAAGGGCCGCACCTGCATCATCGGCGCCCTGGACAAGGCCGCCGAGACCATGGCCGGCCTCTCCGGTACCCGCATCCACGAGTAGCCTCTACTCCATTGCCTCTCTCGTGGGCGCCAGGCAAGGCGCCCGCAAACCAGCCTCTCTTCATGAGCCCCGCAGTCCGCTCCGACTGCGGGGCTTTTGCTATTCACCTAGTCATTAGGGACGTTCTTAAACGACTAGTCAAACAAGAGCGTCCCCAATGACCACTCATTTAAGTCTGTCCCCAATGACTAGTAGTAGGCCCACATGGCTTCGACTTCGTTGAGGACCTCTACGACGCCCCAACGGCGGGCGCTGCGGCTGGCCGAGTTGGGGTCGTAGACGCCAATCTGGTTGGCATCGTCGATGCCGTAGAGCACGATGTAGTGGCCTACGTTGGTAAATGTACCGGGGCGCACGGCGGCGATGACGGGCGCACCCGAGCGAAGTGCTTGGGTAATCGAATCGCGATCGTTATAGAGCTGTGTTCCGTTGAGCCCCAGCTGCCACGCACCGCCTGTCATAAACGACCACTCGGTGGCACCGGTGGGGGCGTAGTTGCCGGCTTCGGCCAGTGCGCATATATCGACCGGCGTCTTATCGGTATGGCCGGTCTTAAAGATATAGACCATGGTAAGGCAGGTGGGACCGCAAGCGTTTTCGCGAATAGTGCCACCGGCATAGGGTAGCTCCGACCATGCGGGGTCAATTTGGTAGATGTGGGGCATGGTGCCGGCCTGCCATTGCGAGCGTGGGGTCGAGAACGCAAAGGAGTAACCGGGCGCGACGGGAGCTTTAAGCAGCTTGTCCTCGGCAGTGGGCTCAAGACCGGCTGATCCGTGGGAGATACAGGATCCCAAAAACACAAAGACGAGGCAGGCGGCGATGGAGCAAAGCGCAAGGCGTAGGCGGCGGACCGGAAGCGCGTGGCTTGTGGTGTGCGACGCGGGGTGAGGGGCAGAATTGCCGCGATCGCGTTGAGGTCGCGAAAAGGAGCGCTTGACGTAGTAGTCGGTCTTATGCCGATCGTAGCGGCGTGGCTGCGATGTGCCGGTCTGGCGTTGGCGTGTGCTCGTACTCACGCGGTCTGACTGCTGCACGGTACGGCTTTGTTGCCGCGAAGAAGCCCCGGGCTGCTCTTGGGGGCGCTGCGAGTTGTCGTTGTCGGAGGTGTTTCTGGGCGTTGGCGTGGTGCGGCCGGCAAGGCGCACACTTTGTGGCCGTTGGTCGCCGTCATTGTATCCGTATGCCATTCGAATCACCTTGCCTCATGTGTAACTCGTCTATCCTACATAAAAAGATGCACGACACATGGGTATGTGCGCCAAAAGCCTGACAAATGGTATGAACGTTGCCGCGCCGCGCGCCAAGCGTCACAGCAACAGGTATTCAAAAGCAGACAAGATGAAAGCGTCCAAGACGAATGACGTCTCCCGCCGTTCGTCCCAAAAACGGCGCCGCTCGTTTTGCAGTTCTGCCTTCGGTCGAGCTGCGAGCGGCGCTGCTGTGCCAAGGCCGTATCTTAAAGCCACGAAATAAAAGTGCGCGGCAAAACGGACCGCGCAAGGGGTGACGCCAAGGGGCGTCAAAAAGGAAAGGAGGGGAACAATGGCGGACAAGAACGCAGAAGTTGCAGTCGAGGATAACGGCGGCATGAAGAAAACGCTTTCGCTCTGGAACTTCTTCACCATCGGTTTCGGTGCCATCATCGGCACCGGTTGGGTTCTGCAGGTCGGCGACTGGATGGTCGTGGGCGGCGGTCCCGTTCCCGCTATGATCGCATTCCTCTTGGGTGCAATCTTCCTCGTGCCCGTCGGAGCTGTTTTCGGTGAGCTCACGGCTGCTATCCCCATCTCGGGCGGCATCGTCGAGTATGTCGATCGTAGCTTTGGCCGTACGATGAGCTACATCACCGGATGGCTTTTGGCTCTGGGCAACGGTATCCTGTGCCCGTGGGAGGCCATCGCCATTTCGACCCTCGTGTCCGAGATGTTCGGCAGCCTGCCCGGTCTTGAGTGGCTGCGCGCCGTCAAGCTCTACACCATCCTGGGCGCCGACGTTTACCTGTTCCCGACGCTGATCGCGCTCGGCTTTGCAGCCTACGTCATCTTCCTCAACTTCCGCGGTGCCAGCTCGGCCGCCAAGCTCCAGGCCTTCCTGACCAAGGCCCTGCTCTGCGGCATGCTGCTCGCCATGGGCGTCTCGCTGTTCACCGGCTCGCCGGACAACGCCATGCCCGTGTTCTCCCAGGTCACCGGCGCTGGCGGCGGCAAGGCCGCTACCGAGGGCGCCAGCCTGTTCGCCGGCATCGTGTCGGTGCTGGTTCTGACCCCGTTCTTCTACGCCGGTTTCGACACCATTCCTCAGCAGGCTGAGGAAGCAGCCGAGGGCCTCAACTGGAACAAGTTCGGCAAGATCATCTCCCTGGCCCTGCTGGCCGCCGGCGGCTTCTACATGGTCTGCATCTACTCGTTCGGCACCATCCTCGACTGGCATGAGTTTGTTAAGAGCCCGGTTCCCGCGCTTGCCTGCCTCAAGGGTATCAACATGCTCCTGTACCTGGCCATGCTCGTCATCGCCACGCTTGGACCCATGGGCCCGATGAACTCCTTCTACGGCGCCACGAGCCGCATCATGCTCGCCATGGGCCGCAAGGGCCAACTGCCCGAGAAGTTCGCCGAGGTCGACCCCAAGTCCGGCGCTCCCAAGCTCGCCTGCGTCGTTCTGGGCGTTATCACCGTCATCGGTCCGTTCCTAGGCAAGAACATGCTCATCCCTCTGACCAACGTGTCGGCCCTCGCCTTCATCTTCTCCTGCGGTATGGTCGCCCTCGCCTGCCTGCGCATGCGCTTCACCGAGCCCGACCTGCCTCGTCCCTACGAGGTGCCCGGCGGCAAGTTTGGCATCGGCCTCGCTATCGCTGCCTGTGCCATCATCATCGGCCTGCTCGTGATTCCGTTCTCTCCCGCCTCCCTCAACATGGTGGAGTGGAGCATCGTGATCGGCTGGTTGGCTATTGGCCTGGCCCTCATGGCTTTCACCAATTCCCGCAAAAAGTAACGCCTAGCCGGGGCGGATCGGGTGCGCGGGGCCCTCTCTCCCGCGCACCGAACCCGGCACCACTTGGGTAGCTTTGTGAGGCCTTAACCCAACACGGCCTCGCCCACTATATGGATCCATAAGGAGGAACCATGTCCACTAAGTATGCAATCGTTGGCGGCAAGCTCATCGACGGTACCGGTGCCGAGCCGGTCGAGAACTCCCTCGTTCTCGTCGACGACAGCGGCAAGATCGAGTACGCCGGCGCTATGCAGGACCTTCCCGAGGGCGTTGAGGTTATCGATGCCGCCGGCAAGACCGTCCTTCCCGGCCTGATCGACACCCACCTGCACTTCTCGGGCAACCTGACCGATGATGATACCGATTGGGTCATGCAGCCGCTCCTCGAGAAGCAGGCCGTCGCCGTCAAGCAGGCCTACGACTGCCTCACCCACGGCCTCACCACCGTCTGCGAAATCGGCCGCTTTGGTATCCAGATCCGTGACTGCATCGACAAGGGCGTCTTCAAGGGCCCGCGCGTTCTGGCCACCGGCCTCGGCTTCTGCCGCGTTGCCGGCCACGGTGACTCCCACCACTGCACCCAGGAGCTCAACAAGGAATCCCATCCCTGGGGCGACCAGGTCGACGGTCCTTGGGATCTGCGCAAGGCCGTCCGTCGTCGCCTGCGTGAGAACCCCGATGCCATCAAGATCTGGGCTACCGGTGGCGGCATCTGGCGCTGGGACTCCGGCCGCGACCAGCACTACTGCTCCGAGGAGATCCAGGCCGTGGTCGAAGAGGCAAAGATGGTCGGCATCCCCGTATGGAGCCACTGCTACAACAACCACGCCGCTGCCTACGATTCCGTTCGCTTTGGCTGCGAGCAGCTGATTCACGGCTTCGATATCGATGAGCGCACCATGGACCTCATGGCCGAGCAGGGCACCTTCTTCACTCCGACGATCGCCTTCCTGCCCACCTGGTACGCCACCTATCCGCCCGTCTACGTTCCCGAGCTGCACGACAAGTACGAGGGCACCCTGGTCGAGAAGGAGCTGCAGCGCAACTACGACTGCCTGCGCGAGGCCAAGAAGCGCGGCGTCGTCATGACGATCGGCTCCGACTCCTTCTCCTTCGTCACCCCGTACGGCACCTGCTCCATCGAGGAGATGTACGAGTTCGTCGACAAGATCGGCTTCACTCCGGTCGAGACCATCACCTGCGCCACCCTCAACGGTGCCAAGATGTGCCACATCGAGGACGAGACCGGTTCCATCGAGGCCGGCAAGTGCGCCGACCTGCTGGTCGTCAACGGTGACGTCGCCGCCGACATCCACGTGCTCAACACCGACAACATGGACGTCATCATGAAGGACGGCTGGATCGTCGAGGCTGGCACCTTTGGCGAGGCCAACAAATACAGCGCCTAAACTACCGTTCATCGACGACTGGATGTAAAACACAGTATTTGATTGCATAATGCAATGGAGAGGGTCGCTTGCGGCCCTCTTTATTGCTATGGGGTGCGTCGGTAAGAAGGGGATGACGGTGGATCTCAATAGGCTGATTCTGGGCAAGAGCTACAACTCTACCAAGGTCTTTCGTACCGCTCAGCATGTGGTTCAAGCCATCTTGCTCGGTATTGTCGTTCCACTGCTTATCCTGCTGCTCATCTGGGATCTAACCGATAATCCCAATCCCGTTCCGGCCGTTGTCGTCATTGCCGGCTTGGTCATGCTGTGCTTCTTCTTCTCGTACGTCTTTGTCGTTCCCGACGACCTCACATCGAGCGCAACCGACCGCACGCTCGCCATCGCATCAAAAATATTCGCCTACACGTCGCGCGGCCTTACGCCCGAAGCTGCTCTGGGCGCCTCTAAGATCATCCTGTCCGAAACTATCGCCTCTGCCATCTGCTTTACCGACGGCAGGCAGGTGTTGGCGAGCTGGGGCGAGGACTCGGCAAAATGCCCCGCGGGCACCCCGGTGGTACTGCGGACTACGCTCAACGTGATCAACAGCGGTGAGCAAAGCGTGTTCTCGCGCGATGCCTCGACCGAGACGGGTGGCTACTTTCCGCGCCTGCGCGCCGGTATTGTCGCACCGCTTACCGTGCGCGGGCATTGCGTGGGCACGCTCGAGCTGTATTATCCCCGTCTGAGCAGCATCGATATGCGCCAGACGGCGCTTGCCTCGGGCTTTGCCGACCTCATTTCCACGCAGCTTGCGAGCTTTGAGCTCGAGCGCCAGGACGAGCTTACGGCCCGCGTGGAGCTGCGCGCCTTGCAATCGCAGGTCGATCCTCATTTTCTGTTTAACACCATCAGCACCATCGTGTCGCTCGTTCGAACCGAGCCCGACAAGGCGCGATCGCTGCTGATCGACTTCTCCAACTACTACCGTCAGACGCTTTCTGATTCCGATACGCTCACCACGCTCGAGCACGAGGTGGAACAGGGCACTCGCTATATCAATCTTATGCAGGCCCGGTATGGCGACGGCCGTCTGCGCGTCTCGGTCGATATCGACTTTGAGGTGCGCGATTGCATGGTGCCGCCGTTTATCTTGCAGCCGTTGCTCGAAAACTGCATCAAGCACGCGCAGCGCGAGACCGAGCCGCTTTCTATTCATGTTAGGGCTTTCGAGACCGATGACGGTTTGGAGATCATCGTCGAGGACGATGGCATCGGTATGAGCGAAGAGGTCTGCGCGCATCTGTTTGAGCAACATCGCCTGGAGGAGCCCGAGAGCATTACCGCCGACGGCTCCGTCAAGCGAGGTTGCGGCCTGGCGCTCTTCAACGTGCTTCAGCGCATCCATTTCTTTTACGGAGAAGATTCCGGCATGCGCGTGAAGTCCCAGGAGGGCGTGGGAACGCAGGTCATCGTCGAGCTGAACGGCGAGCCGCATGAGCCTGCGCCGTTGACGGCGTAGCACGCGGTTGGATTGAGAGAAAAAGAGGGGAAGCACATATGTCCGAAGGCTGGAACATCTTGGTGGTTGATGACGAGCCTCCCATTAGGGCTGAGCTACGCTATCTGTTGGAAAAGGATACGCGTGTGGGTCAGATTGCCGAGGCGGGCAATGTCACCGAAGCCGTGGAGTCGATTCTGTCGAACAAGCCCGACGTGTTGTTTTTAGACATTACCATGCCCGGTCGCTCGGGAATTGAGCTTGCCGAGACGCTGCAGAACCTAAAGACGCCGCCGGTGGTTGTGTTTGTGACGGCGTTTGCCGAATTTGCCGCCGATGCGTATAACCTCGATGCGGTCGACTATGTCGTCAAGCCGGTCGAGGACGCACGCCTGTCAAAGGCACTCGACAAGATCGAGGCAGCCTTGGGTGCCCGTCGTGTTGCCCACGCTCCGCGCCAGCCTTTGCGTCTGACGGTGGACCGCGGGGGCAAAAAGGTGTTCATTCCCGCCGCAGACGTCTGCTACTTTGAGGCGCGCGCCGATTTTTGCAACGCCATCTGCGCCGAGGGAACGTACCTGATCAATGAGTCGATCTCCTCGCTCGAGCGTCGCTTGGTTTCCGAGGGCTTTATCCGTGTCCACCGCAGCTATCTAGTCAATTTGGAAGACGTGCACAATGTTGAGATTGGCTCCACGGGGTTGATGGAGCTCAGGCTCGACCGCGTGAACTCGACGGTACCGGTGTCCCGTCGTCGTGCCGCCGAGGTCAAGTCGCACCTGGGGCTTGCGTAAGAGGCTTGCGTGCCGTCGTTTACCATCGCAGGTTTGGCATGGGCGCGTGGTGGGCATAATGGGTGGCATCGAATGAAATCGAAAGGATCATTATGCCCGCGCTTATCACCCATCATCTGTTTGGCGAGGAAAGCATCGACCGTCTTCCGCAGGGCGTCATCACGTCCGATGAAGAGCGCATTGCCTTTATCTTGGGCAACCAAGGCCCCGACCCGTTTTTCTTTCACATTCTGACACCGCGTGTTTCCGACTGCACGCTGCTGGCGCAGGTCATGCATCGGTCGCGCATGTCTCGCCAGTTCGCGTGCCTGCGCGACGGCGTGTCGCACCTGCAGCCGCGCGATGCCAGCTTGGGTCGCGCCTTTGCGCTGGGCCTGCTGTCTCATTACGTGCTCGACCGCAACGCCCATCCCTTTGTCTATGAGCAGCAGTTTGGCATCGTGGAATCCGACTCAGAGCTTGAGGATTCGAGCAGTCAGGTCCATGCTGTGATCGAGAGCGACCTGGATGTGCTGATGCTGCAGCTTAAACGCGATGGCGCTACGGTTGACGATTACCCGCCGGCGGGCGAGATCGTCACCACCGATCGCATCAATCGCGTGGCCGGCGTGCTGATGAGCTATGTTGCCGGACGCGTGTACGGCATTGACATTCCGGCGGGGGAGTACGGTGCTGCCGTTGCCAATATGCAGCGACTTTACCGCGCGATTGAGCCGGCCGGCTCCGCAAAGACGCGCGCGATCTCGCTGGTTGAGGGCTTGGTGCACGACTACTCGCTGCTCGACGGCCTTGCCCATCGCGTGACGACGGAGCTGCCCGAGCGCACCGGTAACCTGGGCCATCTGACATGGAAGAATCCCTTTACCGACGAGGTCTCGAACGAGAGTTTCCCCGAGGTCTTTGATCGCGCGCTGGTCGATTACGAGTGCACGGTCGCACGTTTTATCGAGACCGGTGACATGGATGCCGTGACCAGTCACGTCAACTACAGCGGTCGCGTGCTCGAAGCCGATGAGGAGTTCGACCGCGAGGAATAGGGCCCGTGCGTGCCCCTTTGCCGAATCCTTACCGGCGGTTCTGGACAATTGGGGTACGATGAACTAACTGCATATCGGGCGAATACGAAGGGTCCCTGTCCATGAAATACACCAAGCTCGAGCGTAACTGGGTTATGTATGATGTGGGCAATTCGGCCCTCGTGCTGCTCAATACCTCGGTGGTGCCCATTTACTTTAACGCCATCAATACCGGCGCTTCTTCGGCCGACCTGGTGGTCGCCTGGGGCAATGCGCAGACGATCGCCTCGCTGGTCATCGCCATGCTCATGCCCATTCTGGGCGCGCTTGCCGACTACGCCGGCAACAAGATCAAGTTCTTCTTGGGCTTCTTCCTCACGGGCCTGGTGCTTTGCCTGGCGCAGGCTATCCCAATGTCCGCCATGGCATTTTTGACCGTGTACGTGCTGTGCACCATCGGCCTTAACTCTTCTATGACGTTCTACGACGCCATGCTGCCCGACATTACCACCGACGAGCGCATGGACGCCGTGTCCAGCTCGGGCTATGCCTGGGGCTACATCGGTTCCACCGTGCCGTTCGTCATCTGCCTGGCGCTCATCATGGGTGGCCCCGCTCTTGGCGTCCCTACCATACTGGCAACGCGTCTGTCGTTTATCATCACTGGTGCCTGGTGGCTCATCTTTACCCTGCCGCTCATTCGCACCTATAAGCAAAAGTACGGTCGCGAGCGCGGTCCCGAGGACACCATCGGCCACATCGTGGGCGGTGTGTTCTCCGAGGTCGGACACACCATGCGCGAGATCGCCCACAACAAGACCGTGCTGGTCTACATGGTCGCGTTCTTCTTCTATATCGACGGTGTGCACACGGTCATTTCCATGGCCACCAGTTACGGATCGGCCTTGGGCATCGATTCGACGCAGCTGGTGCTGGCGCTGCTCGTTACGCAGTTCGTGGCCTTTCCGTCCGCCATCATCTACGGCAAGCTCGCCGGACGCGTGGGCACGCTCAACATGATCCTGGTGGCGGTCGCCGCCTACATGGGCATTGTGCTGTTCGCCGCGTTCTTCCTAAAGACCGCCTTTGAATTCTGGGTGCTTGCCATTATGGTCGGCCTGTTCCAGGGCGGCGTGCAGGCGCTCAGCCGTAGCTACTTTGGCCGCATTATCCCCAAGGAAAAGTCCAACGAGTACTACGGCTTCTTTGACATCTTTGGTCGTTATGCAAGCGTTATGGGCACCTTCCTGGTGTCGGTCGTCACCTCGCTGACCGGCAACCCGTCGCTGGGCGTCCTTTCCATTGGTGTGCTGCTGGTCGTTGGCTTTATGCTGCTGGTTCGCCTGTCCCGCATGACTCGGGCGGCAGAGCATGCCGCATAGGAGCGAGCGGCTATTGTGCCTGTCCACGGTACTCTTTTGGGGTTATCCGCAATAAACATTGCGACTTGCGAGCAATGATTTGCCCAAGTGGGTATGATGGAATCAGCTAGGTCGCGGGGCGTCGCCTGTGTTTGGCGGCGTCCCGTTTTTGTGTTGCAGGGAGGGTAAGGCATGAACGCCACGGTCGTGATTCCAACGTATTGGGCGGGCGATGACGCTTGCGCAAACGCCCCTGGCACCTATGACCATTCGACGCGACTCAACGCCGACAATCCCGAACTCGACCGCTGCCTGACCTCGCTTGAGCAGGTACGTGACATCCCGCGCATCATCCTTTTGGTGGTCTGTCCCGTTTCTGCCACAGCCGATGTGTCGCTGCGCGTGCACGAGATTGTCGACGCGCATCCCACGCTCAAGGTCACCGTTGTCACCAACACCCAGGCCTCGCGCATCGCAGACCGGGTTGCTCAGATCGCGCCCAAGGGTTCGGGCGAGTGCGTGAGCCTGCGAGGCTACGGCGCCATCCGCAACATGGGGCTAGCCTGTGCCGCTGTGCTGGGGCATGACGCGGTTATCTTTTTGGATGACGATGAGACTGTCATCGACGCCGACTTTATGAAGCGCGCGACCTATGCGTTGGGGCAGCAGACGCGTCAGGGCTTGCCGATCTTGGTCAAGAGCGGCTATTTCTACGATCGCGACGGCTCGCCGCTGGCTCCCACGGACAAGGCGGGCATCTGCCATCGTTGGTGGACCAAGCGCATCGAGTTCAACCGTTGGATGAAAAAGGCGCTCTCGGGCACCCGCATCTCGCGCTCCAACTACGTGTGCGGCGGCCTGATGGCCCTGCACGCCCGCGCCTTTACGCGTGTGGCCTTTGACCCGTTTATCACCCGCGGCGAGGATTTGGATTACCTCTTTAACATGCGCATGTTTGGCTACGACGTGTGGTTCGATAACGAGTGGACCGTGCGCCATCTGCCTCCGGAGTCCGAAAAGCGCTCACCGCGCTTTATGCAGGATGTATACCGTTGGTACTACGAACGGGCCAAGTTGACATTCGCCGCGCATCAAAAGGAGCTCATTCCCGTTACGGCGGCATCACTCATGCCCTACCCGGGCCCGTGGATTTCGCGCGAGCTCGACGACCGCGTGCGCAAGACCGCTATGGTCCGCAGTGTGTTTACCCGCGAGCATGAGGGCTACCTGCGCATTTGGCGCCATGGTATCGGCGAGGCAAAGGCCTATGCGCGCCAAAACGCTGCAAGCTACCTGCGTTTCCAGAGCTTTTGGCCCAAGATCATGGACGGGCTTTGGCGTGACGCACAACTGATCAGTATCCTGGAGGGGGCCGAATGATCGACCGCCGCGCCCAGCGCGATAGTTCAATATCAATCTTTCGCATCATTGCCGTTGCCTGCGCCATTTGCGTGCTGGTGTACTTTATTTTTGCCTTGGTGACCGGTATCGAGCCGATCGCCACGGTGATTGCCTGCGCGCTGCTGTGTATCTTTCTGTGCATCTTTATCTTTTTGACGCTCAATCCCGATTCGGTGCGCTCCCAGTACACCGAGGAGGCGCTCTCGGTGGCCTCGGCCATGCTCGAGGACATTAAGGGCGGTCTGACGCAGGAGTCGGCGCGTTTGGTGTGCCGGCGCATTTTGCCCGAGACGCGCGCCATGACGGTGGCCATCACCGACGAGGGCAACGTGCTTGCCTGCGCGGGAGAGTTTGAGGAAAAACTACTGCCAGATTCTCCCATCCACACGCTTGCCACGCGCTACGTTATCGAACATGGCATCGTGCAGTCGTTCAACCGTATGGTGGATGTCGTGGGCTCGGACGGCTCGCACAACCAAGTCCCCGCCGGCATTATCGCCCCCATCAAGGTGGGCGATCGTACCGTCGGCACGCTCAAGTTCTACTACAAGACCCCGCGCGCCGTCGACCGTACCCAGTACGCGCTTGCCTTGGGCTTTGCCGAGATCTTGTCCACGCAGCTCGCCATCCACGAGCTCGAGGTGCAAAAGGAACTCACGGCGCGCGCCGAGGTGCGTGCGCTGCAGGCGCAGATTAACCCGCACTTCCTGTTCAACACGCTGAACACCATTGCATCGTTTACGCGCACCGACCCGCTGCGGGCCCGCGAACTGCTTCGTGAGTTCTCATCGTTCTATCGTGCCACACTCGACAACTCGGGATCGCTTATTCCGGTCTCGCGCGAGGTCGCACAGACCAAGCGCTACCTTACCTTTGAGAAGGCCCGCTTTGGCGAGGACCGCGTGCTTGCGACATTCGATGTGTCCGAGGACGTGGAAGATACGCTGGTGCCGGCGTTCGTGATCCAGCCGATTGTCGAGAACGCCGTACGTCATGGTATGGGCGATGACGACGCCCTGAGGATCGACGTGACCGTTCACCAAGACGGCGAGGATACAATCTTGATTGCCGTGGCCGATAATGGCGTGGGCATGGATGAGGGCACCGCCGCCAGACTGTTTGACGAGCGCTCTGCCCGTCCCGACGCCAGCTCTCCCCAGGGTGGCGGCGCCGGTGTGGCCATGCACAATATTTCGGAGCGCATCCATCGCTTTTATGGGCCGCACTCCTATACGCGTGTCGAATCGGCGCCGGGCAAGGGCACCAAAGTGCTCCTTCATCTTGATTTGTCAGAGAGCATCTTTGACATTCAAGAGTAAAATAAAA
This sequence comes from uncultured Collinsella sp., assembly GCA_905212545.1. Classification (GTDB taxonomy): domain Bacteria; phylum Actinomycetota; class Coriobacteriia; order Coriobacteriales; family Coriobacteriaceae; genus Collinsella. The sequence continues at coordinate 1,610 of CAJMEW010000006.1, read as the reverse complement.
GGCTACGGGCTCAACGTCATGCGACGGATGCCCGGCGTAGTTAGTTGACGAAAGGTTTTATCCCTATGCTGCGTGCGATGATTGTGGATGATGAGGCGCCGGCTCGCTCGGAGCTTCGCTTCCTGCTCGAGCAAACGGGCAAGATCGGCACGATCACGGAGGCGTCGAGCGTCCGCTCCGCCATCGAGATGCTTATGGAAAGTCGCGTGGATGTCGTGTTTCTCGATATCTCGATGCCCGGTGCCTCGGGCCTGCAACTTGCCGAGGCGCTGCATAAGCTCAAAAATCCGCCGGCGATCGTGTTTGTGACTGCGTATAGTGACCATGCGGTCGAGGCATTCGACGTGGATGCCGTCGATTATCTGATGAAGCCGGTCGAGGAAGCTCGCTTGGACCGCGCGATCGAGAAGGTCATGCAACGCGCCAAGCCGGTTACGGACAGCAAGGTGACCATCGAGCGTATCCCGGTGGAAAAGGGCGGCCGCAAGGTGCTCATTCCCGTGGACGACATTCGCTTTATCATGGCCAAGGACGATTACTCCTGCATCCATACCGTCGATGATCGCTTTTTGTCGACGACCTCGCTGGCGCAGTTTGAGGCCAAGCTCTGCGACTTTGGCTTCTTCCGTGTTCACCGCCGCTATATCGTCAACTTGGCGTGCGTCACGGACGTCGAGACGGTGCCCTCGGGCGCCATCCAGCTGGGCATTACGGGCGTCGACGAACGCGTGCCGGTTTCGCGCCGCCGCGTCGTGCCGCTCAAGAAGGCCCTGAGTCTCTAGCACACTGGCCCCGCAGCCCTGTAGACCCATCGTCTGCGGAGTTGTGGGGCCTTTTTTGTATGTATCTGCCGAATCGTTTTTTTGCGGAAGGGATCCCATGAACAGTGCAAGCGCCAAGCGCATCGACATCATCTCGGACACCCACGGCTATTTATCGCCTGCGCTCCTGGACGAGCTTGAGGGCGCGGATCTGATTATCCACGCCGGCGACCTTACGTCAGAGATGGACTACGAGCACCTATGCACCATCGCCCCCGTGCGGGCCGTACTGGGCAACAACGATTACTACCGCGACTACGGCTCCGATGTAGACCGTCTTGCACTCTTTACCTACGAAGGCCTCAAATTCGCCGTAGCCCACTACCGCGAAGACCTTCCGGTGGGATCCGTAGACGTAGCCATCAACGGTCATACCCACGTAACCAAAGAAGCCCAAGTGGGCCGCTGCTTAGTCCTCAACCCGGGCAGCGCCAGCTACCCCAGAGGCACCCGAGGCCCCACCATGGCCAGAATGCTAGTAAAAGACGGCAAGATCATAAGCACTAAGTTTATTGACCTAGAGTAATCACAACAAAAACGGGGGATGCAAGCCGCACCTCCCGTTTTTCTTTAAGCCAAAGGCCAAAGTTCAACAAGATCCATCAGACCAACCCCGCCGAGGAGCACGCGGGCTAGCCGCGCAGCGGCGCACGCCCGCAAAACTGGTTGAACAAAGTGACGACAGGGAGGGTCTCCGGGGCTGGGGCGCGGGTTAAGTTTGTCGCGAGTTCCGCACGCAAAGGAAAGCACTTAATGTGCTTTCCGTCTTGCGCAGGACTGTAGAGCAGC
>CAJMEW010000005.1:0-87178 GCA_905212545.1 uncultured Collinsella sp. | reverse complement strand
CGCCCACCGAGACCCCCGCGAACTTCGCGGCGGCGGTCGGCCCCATGCCGTCCTCCGTCGCCAGGAGGAAGAGCTCGACCTTCTCCCTGCTGTACATGCGAACCTCCAGTCCGGACCGCCCCGCGGTCCAACTTTCTGTCCGCACCCCCTTGTGGGCTGCACTTTGTAACCGATTGCGCATCCTTCTTAAGGAGCATGCCATGGCAACTAATCAAGAAACGGCCGTCATTAAGGCGCGCATGGACCGTATTCCCTCGGCGTTGTCGCCCGAACTTGTCGAGCGCATTGCCGCCGATCGCGCTTCGGGCTATGTCAACCCGTATCGTTGTAACGGCTACCAGGTCATTCGTCGTATTGATCGCGCCGCCGACAAAGGCACGCTTATGCGTCCGGCGTTTATGCGCGACACCGAAAAGATTCTTCATCTTCCGGCGTACACGCGTTATGCAGGCAAAACGCAGGTCTTTAGCTTTCGCAGTAACGATGACCTGTCGCGCCGCGGTCTGCATGTGCAGCTTGTCTCGCGCATTGCACGCGATATCGGTCGCGCCCTGGGGCTCAACTGCGATTTGATCGAGGCGATTGGCCTGGGCCACGACTTGGGACACACGCCTTTTGGCCATGCGGGCGAGCGCTTCCTCAACGATATCTATCATGAGCGTACGGGGCGTTATTTTTTCCATAACGTGCAGTCGGTCCGCGTGCTCGACGCGCTGTACGGCCGCAACGTGTCGCTCCAGACGCTCGACGGCGTGCTATGCCATAACGGCGAGTACGAGCAGCGTGTGTTTGAGCTCTCGGACATGGGCTCCTTTGACCAGTTCGATCAGACGGTTGAGGACTGTATCGCCACGGGCTATGGCGCTATTGAGCACCTGCGTCCCATGACGCTCGAAGGCTGTGTGGTCCGCATCTCGGATATCCTTGCCTACGTCGGTCGTGACCGTCAGGATGCGATCGCGGCGGGCCTGCTTTCGCCCGACGCTTTTGATGATGGCCGGGGCGGTGCCTACAATAGTTGGATCCTCACGCATGCCTCCATCGATATCGTTGAGCATAGCTATGGTAAGCCGCGCATCGAGATGAGCGAGGACCTGTTTGAGGAGATCCGCCGTGCCAAGCGCGAGAACTACGAGAAGATCTATAGCAAGGGCGGTATCGAAGGCGACTCCGAGGCGGAGCTGCGCGAAGCCTTCGAAAAGCTTTACGACCGTTGCCTGCAGGATATAAACGAAGGTGACGAGTCCTCGTATATCTTTAAACACCACATTTCTCGCATCGAGCAGCAGCTTTCCTACTACGATCGCGCCTATGCCTGGCAGAACGATAAGGACCAGGCGGTCGTGGATTACATTGCGAGCATGACGGACGGTTATTTCTGCGAACTGACGAGCAAGCTGTTCCCGGGTCTAAAGTTTCCGCATCGTACCTATATTAACGAACGGTAGTTCGTATCCTTTCGGTATACTGGTTAGTTGAAAACGTTTTTGATTGATGCACGGGATGGCTATGGACGACCTTTTTTCTGCCTCGACGCGCGAGCGTTCCTTTAAAAATGCGCCGCTCGCGGTGCGCATGCGACCCAATTCGCTCGACGAGTACGTGGGCCAGCAAAAGGCCGTCGGTAAGGGCTCATGGTTGCGTGCCGCGATCGAGCACGACGTGCTTTCGAGCGTGATTCTGTACGGGCCAGCCGGTACGGGTAAGACGACGCTGGCCCACATTATCGCCAACCATACAAAGAGCGAGTTTGTCGAGGTCAGCGCCGTGACGGGCACCGTAAAGGACTTGCGTCGCGTGATTGACGAGGCCAAGACGCGCCTGAATACGTACGACCGCCGTACCATTCTATTCATCGATGAGATTCACCGCTTTTCTAAGTCGCAGCAGGATGCCCTGCTACATGCAGTTGAGAACCGTACCGTCATTATGATTGGCGCTACGACGGAGAATCCGTACTTCGAGGTCAACTCGGCGCTGCTCTCACGTGGTCGAGTCGTGGAGCTTGAGCATTTAAAGGACGAGGATATCGCCATGCTTATCGAGCGTGCGCTCGAGGCACCTCAGGGCCTGAACGGCAAATTCTCGGCCGATGATGATACGGTCAAGACCATTTGCACGCTGGCAGCGGGTGATGCACGCTCGGCCCTGACGACACTTGAGCTGGCGAGCGAGATTGCCGTCACGCGTCCCGATACCGAAGGGACGCCAGCGCCGGCGGCGGGGGAGCGTTATCCCATCACCGTGGATGACGTAAAGATTGCCAACCCGCGTCGCGGTTTTACGTATGACAAAAACGGCGACATGCACTACGACATCATCAGTGCGTTCATTAAGTCCATGCGCGGTAGCGACCCCGATGCCACGGTCTACTGGCTTGCGCGCATGATCGATGCAGGGGAGGATCCTAAGTTTATCGCCCGTCGCATTATGATTCATGCTTCTGAGGACGTCGGCAACGCCGACCCGCAGGCGCTTTTGGTGGCACATGCCGCGTTTAAGTCTGCCGAGGTCATTGGCTATCCCGAGTGCCGCATTAACCTGGCTCAGGCTGCACTCTATGTGTGCTTGGCGCCTAAATCCAACGCGTGTGAGGCTTCGATCGATGCGGCGCTGGCCGATATCCACTCTAGTGGGCTTCGCGAGGTGCCGAGTTATCTGCGCGATCGCCATCGCCCGGGCAGCGATGAATACGGTGTGTATAAGTATCCGCACGATTATCCCGAAGGCTGGGTCGACCAGCGCTATTTACCCGAAGGCTTAGAACGCGGTGCATTTTGGCAGCCTGCCGGCCGTGGTTGGGAAGAATGGCGCGTAGAGCAAAGCGAACGCGACCGCAGCGGGAATGCACCGAAGTAGCTGCTGATAATTTTGTCCCACGTTGCTGCTCTTAGCATGTTCGGTCCCCTTTGGGGTACCATGGAAAACGTCTGTATTTCGATTCTTCCGGGAGGCTTGTATGAGTCCCATTCAAATCGCCCTGCTGCTACTCGCCGTTGCCGGCGTGTGGGCCATCGTTGAGCTCGCGCTCACCCTGCGCAAAACCCGCACCGTTGTCGATTCGCTCGACAAGACGGTGACCGACCTCAACAATACGATTGCTGAGGCACAGCCCGTGGTGGCAAAGCTCGATGGTGCTGTTGACGAACTCACGCCGGCACTTGCCCAGGTGGAGCCGCTGCTCAAGTCGAGCAAGACCGCCGTTGACGCTCTGACGTCCAACCTCGTTGAGGTTGAGGCCGTCGTTCGCGACATCTCCGAGGTTACGGGCAGTATGGCCGAGGCCAGCAATGCTGTGTCGAGCGTGACTGATTCTGCGGCAGGTGCCGTGCAGAAACTCTTTAACAAGGTGAAGGCTCCTGCAGCTGACACCGAGCGCAAGCTCGCCGCTGCTGCTGCGGAGGCAGAGCGGCCTACCGAGCGCGTCCTAATTGACGAGGACGATGACGCTGCTGGTGACGATGATGGCCAGAATCCAGCTGTTAAAGCGGCCCAGTATTACACCTACATGCCCTCCGAGACCTCTGAGGAGTCCTGCGATGAGTAGCGAAGCAACCTGCCCCATCACGCTGACCGTTGCCGGCGACCCGCGTCTCGCTCGCCTTGTGCGCATGACGGCAGCCAACGTTGGTGCCCTGTGTTCCATGTCTGTCGATCGCATCGAGGACATCCGCATGGCTGCCGAGGAAGCCTTTATCTTTGGCTGCACGGCTGTTGATTCCGACGACATCTCAATCAAATTCGATGTCGATGAATCTCACGTTGGCATGACCTTTACCTTTGGCGATCAGGCCACCGTCGACGAGGATGACCAGGCTACTGTTTATGCCGAGCTTATTTTGGCGAGCGTGTGCGACTCCTACGAAAAGACTGCGGCGCCCCTGACGCTTTCCCTCGACCTCAAGGCGGATATCTAATATGACCGAACGTTCCCGGAGCGGCAAGACCGCTTGGGACAAGGGGAAAACCCGCGAGCTGTTTCGTCGCTACAAGGAGACTGGTGATCCGGACGCCCGCGAGCAGCTCGTCATGTCCCATATGAACCTGGTAAGGTTTCTTGCCAATAAATTTAAGAATCGCGGCGAGCCGCTCGACGACCTGATGCAGGTTGGCTATCTGGGTCTGCTCAAGGCTATCGACCGTTTTGACCCCGAGCGCGGACTCGAGTTCACGACGTTTGCGACACCCACTATCCTGGGCGAGATCAAACGCCATTTCCGCGATAAGGGCTGGAGTGTGCGCGTACCGCGTCGTCTGCAGGAGCTCTCGGCCAAGGTCAACCAGGCTACTGACAAACTTACCAACGAGCTACAGCGTTCGCCCAAGGTTGAGGAGATCGCTGAGTATCTAGATGTGACTGTCGATGAGGTCCTCGAGGCTATGGAATCGTCTTCGGCCTATACCTCGGTGCCCATCGAGGCTCCTGGTGCGTCCGATTCCGACGATGCGCCCTCGATTCTCGACCGTTACGCCGACGATGACAACGAGCTCGACTTTACCGATGACCGCCTGGTGATCGAGGAAGCCATCCGCGATTTTTCGCCGCGCGAGCGCGAGGTTATCGAGCTGCGCTTCGTGAAGGGCATGACCCAGATCGAGATCGCCAAGAAGCTGGGTATTTCTCAGGTGCAGGTTTCGCGTCTGCTGCGCCGCACGCTTAAGAAGATTCAGGACAAGATCGACCCCGACGGAGTGATGGTTCGTTCATGAGTGAGCACCCTCAACAAACCGATCGCGTGCTGCGCGACACCCGCATTCTGACGCTGCGCATTTGGGCTGTTGTCGGCTGCATTGTTATTGCTGCTGTCATCTTTAACCTTATGGGCATCCTGGCACCGGTTATTGAGTTTCTTGCCGTCGGCTCCATCATTGCTTTTGTGATGTCCCCGATCATCAACTGGCTCGAGCACCATGGCGTGAATCGCGGCATCGGTTCGCTTATCGCGCTAATTGTTGTTGTTGCCGTGCTCGTCGGTGTCGTTTGCATCTTGTCGCCGATTCTCTTTGGTCAGATCATGGAAGTCCTGAGCCGCCTGCCCGAGCAGCTTCGTGTTGCGGGTGGCGATCTCAACGAGATGATCTCGCATGCCAAGACGCTCAACAACACGCCGCTCAAGGAGTATTTGGACGATAATCTTTCGTCGCTGGTTGCCGTGGCATCGAAGTATGTGTCTCAGATCGCTGCCGAGCTTGGCCGCGGTGTGTTCCCGCTCATCACCAATACGGCCTCGCAGTTGTTCGTGATCTTCCTTGGTCTGGTGCTTGCCTACTGGATGGCCTGCGACTACCCTCGCATGCACCACGAGATTTGCACAATCATCGGTCAGGAGAAGGAGACCTCGTACCGCTTTATGGTCGCCATCCTTTCTCGCTCTGTCGGCGGCTACATGCGCGGCATGGTCGTGACGTCCATCTGCGGTGGTTTCCTCGCCTTTATCGGTTTTATGCTCATTGGCCATCCGTATGCGGCACTCATGGCTATCTTTACCGGCATCATGCATTTGGTTCCGGTCGTCGGTCCTTGGGTGAGCGCAGCAATTGCCACAGTGCTCGGTTTCATGTTCAGCCCCATGTTGGCGTTATGGACGCTCATCGTGACGATGGTCGCGCAAAACGTCACCGATAACGTGATTTCGCCTAAGGTCATGCAGAGCTCGGTGCAGGTGCATCCCATCATGAGCCTCACGGCGCTCGTTATTGGCTCGGCACTCATGGGCCCCATCGGCATGATTATTGCCATCCCGCTGTGTGCGGCCCTCAAGGGTATCTTCGTGTACTACTTCGAGAATGAGACCGGCCGCCAGCTTGTGGCCTATGACGGCGCCGTGTTTAAGGGCACGCCGTACCGCGATGTCGATGGCAACCCGGTCGCCGCCTACGACGCGCTCGGCGACGACACCTTTATCTACGAGTCCGAGCTCATCGGCAACGAGACTGCGCCCGAGGCCAAGGCCATGCCCAAGCCCGAGCTCGATAATCCCTGGATCAAGCTCTCGGGTTTGCAACCCGATGCCACGGGCTTCTTCAAGAACCCCTTCGCCAAGGACGATGACTCCAACTCGGACGACGATACCAAAACCGGCATCGACGGCTCCATGGACGATGACGACAACTAGTGGGGTAATTCGGTTTAATATTCATACGCGCTAACATGCAATTTCGCTGAAGGGCCGGCATTGTGCCGGTCCTCTTTTTTGCACTTGCGCGGTGGGATGGTAATATCGTTACGTTTGAACTGTTTCGATGTGAAACCGAGGAGATTCCCTCTATGAGTGCTGACTACCCGTCAATGACTACGGCCGAGATTCGCTCCAAGTTCCTCAACTTCTTTGAGGAGCGCGGTCTTAAGCTCTATCCTTCTTCGTCCCTCGTCCCCGACGATCCTTCGCTGCTGCTTGCCAATGCCGGCATGAACCAGTTTAAGGAGTACTACCAGGGCAAGAAGACCATGAAGGAGATCGGCGCGATCTCCTGCCAGAAGTGCGTCCGCACCAATGACATCGATTGCATCGGCGAGGACGGCCGTCACTTGTCGTTCTTCGAGATGCTCGGCGATTTCTCTTTTGGCGGCGTCTCCAAGGAGCAGGCTTGCGCCTGGGCCTTTGAGCTCATCACCAAGGAGTTCAAGCTGCCGCTCGACCGCCTGTACTTCACCGTCTTTACCGAGGACGACGAGACCCACGACGTGTGGCGTTCTCTGGGCGTTGCCGAGGACCACATCTCCCGCTTGGGCGAGGACGACAACTTCTGGGCCGCTGGCCCCACCGGCCCCTGCGGTCCGTGCTCCGAGATCTACTTTGACATGGGCGAGGAGGTCGGCTGCGGCAGCCCCGACTGCAAGCCTGGCTGCGACTGCGACCGCTTCCTTGAGTTCTGGAACCTCGTGTTTACCCAGTACGACCGTCAGGAGGACGGCTCCATGCCGGAGCTGCCGCACCGCAACCTCGATACGGGCATGGGCCTGGAGCGCATGGCCGCCATCATGCAGCACAAGACCGCCAATTACGACGGCGATTTGATGCAGCATCTCATCAAGCTGGGCGAGGAGATCAGCGGCAAGACCTATGACGCCGACGATTACTCCGGTGCCAGCCGCTCCCTGCGCATCATCGCCGACCACTCCCGTGCTGTCGACTTTATGATCTCGGACGGCATCCTTCCCGGTAACGAGGGTCGTGAGTACGTCCTTCGCCGCCTGCTCCGCCGCGCCGTGTTCCACGGTCGCCTGTTGGGCATCGAGGGTGCCTTCCTGACCAAGTTTATCGACGAGGTCAACGCTCAGATGGGCGAGGCCTATCCCGAATTGCTCAAGAACGTCGCGCTCGTCAAGGGTATCGTTGCCTCCGAGGAGGAGCGCTTCTCCACGACGCTCGACAACGGCCGCGTTTACCTGGACGAGGCTCTGGCAGCGCTTGCCGAGGGCGCTGTGCTTCCGGGCGATGTCGCCTTTAAGCTGCACGATACCTTTGGTTTCCCCATCGACCTGACCGTCGAGATCGCCGGCACCGCCGGTCACGACGTCGACATGGACGGCTTTACTGCCTGCATGGAGGACCAGAAGGCCCGCGCCCGCGCTAACGCCAAGGGCGATGCCTGGGGCAGCTTCAACGATGTGTGGGTCGAGCTTTCCGACAAGGTCGCTGCGACCGAGTTCGACGGCTATGACAACGATGTGATCGAGGGCGCCAAGGTTGTCGCCATCGTGCGCAACGGCGAGTCCGTCGATTCCGCTGCCGCCGGCGAGGACGTCGAGGTCGTGCTCGACCGCACCCCGTTCTATGCCGAGATGGGCGGCCAGCAGGGCGACGCCGGCAAGCTTTCCGCTGAGGGCGTTGTTCTGACCGTTGCCGACACCAAGAACCACAACGGCCTGTATGCCCACGTCGCGCACGTTGCCGATGGCACGCTGACTGTCGGTGCCGCTGTTACCGCCGCGCTCGACGCCGAGCGCCGTGGCTTCCTGCGCCGCAACCACACCGCCACGCACCTGCTCGACGCTGCCCTTAAGCAGGTCCTGGGCGAGCACGTCTCCCAGGCCGGCTCGCTGGTGACGCCCGAGCACCTTCGCTTTGACTTCACGCACTTCGAGGCCCTTTCCTCCGAGCAGCTCAAGGCTGTAGAGGACCTGGTCAACCAGCAGATCTTCGCCTCCAAGCCGGTTGTGACCCGTGTTATGGGCATCGACGAGGCTAAGGCTGCCGGCGCTGTCGCTCTGTTTGGAGAGAAGTACGGCGATGTCGTCCGCGTCGTCTCCGTGGGCGCCGAGGACCAGCCGTTCTCCCGCGAGCTCTGTGGTGGCACCCATGCCGCCAATACCGCCGAGATTGGCCTGTTCAAGATCATTTCCGAGTCCTCCACGGGCTCCAATGTCCGCCGTATCGAAGCCGTGACCTCCAAGGGTGCTCTCGACTATATGGCCGACCGCCTGGCACTCGTTGACGCCGCCGCCGCTGCGCTCAAGTGCCGCGTCGACGAGGTTCCCGCCCGTGTGGAGAACCTGCAGGTCGAGCTGCGCGAGACGTCCAATAAACTCAAGAAGGCGCTCACCGGTGGCTCTTCCGATGCGATCTCCAGCGCCATCGAGGGTGCTGTCGAGCTCGGTGGCTACAAGCTCGTCGTTGCTGAGCTCCAGGGCCTTGAAGCTGCCGACCTGCGCAACGTATGGGATACCGTGCACCAGAAGGTCGCCGGCCCTGTCGCTTGTGTCGTCGCAAGCGTGACTGAGAAGGGCACTCCGGCCCTGCTCGCTGCCGGCTCCGATGACGCCGTGAAGGCCGGGTTCCACGCCGGTAACGTGATCAAGCAGATCGCGGGTCTGGTCGACGGTCGCGGTGGTGGCCGTCCCAACATGGCCCAGGCCGGTGGCAAGAATGCCGCCGGCATCGCCGATGCCCTCGCGGCCGCCAAGACCGCGCTCGGCGCCTAAGAATCTAGGTAGTCGCTGTGGTCGCGCTTGCGCTGGACATAGGGGAGACCAGGATCGGCATCGCCGTCTCGAGCCGTGATGGCATGATGGCGATGCCCGTCAAGGTGCTCCCGGCCGCCGAGGTCACCGGTATGGCCAAGACGTTCCGCTACCTGGTCGAGGACTATGAGCCCGACATCCTGGTTAGCGGACGTCCCTTGGCCATGGCCGGTGAGCCCGGCCCCCAGGCCGAGCGCGTTGCCGCCGTGGCGCAAAAGATTGCCGACAAGCTCGATCTTCCACTGGAGTTTGAGGACGAACGTCTGTCTTCGCAAGAGGCCAAGCGTATCCTGCGCGAGCAGGGCCTCAACGAAAAGCAGATGAGGGGCAAGATCGACATGATTGCCGCCAGCCTGTTTTTGCAGACGTGGCTCGATCGTAAAAACGAGGAGGTTTCGCATGCCTAGCGCTTCCGATCCGCGCCAGCAGAATCGTACACGGCAGCCGGCGTCGCGCCCTGCTCAGCCTGGCCAGCGTCCGGCACAGCCGACGCAGCGCGCAGCTCAGCCTGCCGCGCGCTCGGTGCAGTCCTTCTCTCATTCGGCCCAACCTGTTCAACGGACGGGTCAGCAGCCTTCTGCTCGTTCTGTTCAGCATTCGGCTTCTCACGCGGCTCAGCAGCCCACTGCTCGTACGGCCCAGCCTGCAGGCGGTACCCGCTTTAAGCAGCAGGCACCTACCCAGCGAACTCAGGCCCCTCAATCGCATTCGCATCACACTCGCGGTTCGCATGGCGTTGCTCCGGCGACCCGCTCGAGCTACAACACGCATGCTCGTCGCGGTGCTCAAAAGAAGAGTGCTCCGGTTCCCATGATCATCGGCGTTGTGGTGGCGGTGCTTGCGCTTGCTGCGATCGCTTTCTTTGTCGTGCCGGCCGTCAAGGGCTTCTTCGCCGGTGGGGATACCAAGGTCACGGCTGGTCAGCAGGTTACGGTGACCATTCCCGACGGTGCTTCGGGCGATACTATCGCCTCGATTCTCTCCGAGAACCATATCGTCGAAAATCCCAAGGATTACTATGCGGCGGTGAAAAAGCTCAACGCCGATATGTCGCTCAAGCCTGGCACCTATTCGTTTACCACGCTCATGGATGCGACCAAGGTTGTTCAGCAGCTCATGGAAGGTCCCAACGCGGGCTCCAATGCGCTGACTATCCCTGAGGGCCTAACGGTCGATCAAGTCGCCGACCGTGTGGCCCAGGCCTACGACGGCATCTCTAAGGAAGACTTCCTCAACCAGGCCAAGGCCTCCAACTACGTGGATGACTATAGCTTCCTTAAGGGCGCCGCCAACGACTCGCTTGAGGGTTTCTTGTTCCCCAAGACTTATTCGTTGGGCGATTCGCCGACGGCCGATGACGTGATTCGTGCTATGCTCGATCAGTTTAAGACCGAGTACAAGTCGCTTGACTTTGCGAGCTGCGAAGCCAAGATCAAGGAGCGCTATGGTGTGGAGATGTCCGACTACGACATCGTCAACTTGGCCTCTATCGTTGAGCGCGAGGGCCTCAACGCCGATCAACGTGCGCACGTGGCCTCGGTCTTCTACAACCGCCTTGCCGGCAAGCTCGACGGTCTGCGCTATCTCAACAGCGATGCGACCATGATGTATGTCACCGGTGGCGAGGTTACCGCCGACGACCTGCAGAGCGATAGTCCGTATAACACCTATAAGCACGAGGGCCTGCCGCCCACGCCCATCTGCTCTCCGTCGCTCGAGGCGCTTAAGGCCACGCTTGAGCCGACCGACTCCGATGACCTGTATTTCTACATTACGCAGGACGAGGAGTACTTCTCGCAAACCTACGAAGAGCATCAACAGTCTTGGAATTAGCATGAGGATTTTTAGCCCCAAACGATACGTTGCCTCGGTCGATCGCATCGACCTTGATACTCTGTGGGCCGACGGCAAACGCGCCATTCTGCTCGATCGCGATAACACCCTGGTGCCGCGCGACACCGAGCAGGTTCCCGCCGCGGTTTCCGCCTGGCTCGATACCGCCCGCGCCAAAGGCTTTAAGCTGTGCATGGTGTCCAACAACTGGCATCGCGACCAGGTCATGGCATCGGCACGCGAGCTGGGACTCGAGGCCATTAGTCACGCCATGAAGCCCGCCCCGTTTGCCCTCAAGGCGGGTCTTAAGCGCCTCGGCGCCACGGCCGACGAGGCGGTGCTGATCGGTGATCAGCTCTACACGGACGTGTGGAGCGGCAACTTCGCCGGCGTCGATACCATCCTGGTCAAGCCGCAGGCGACCCAGGACCTGTGGTATACGCAGATCTTCCGTATCTTTGAGCGCCGGGCCCTGCGCGACCTTCCCTGCGAGGATTAGGTCTCGCCATGTCTCAGCACATTAAACACGGCTGTGACCATATCTTCTTTATCGGCTTTTTGGGCGCGGGCAAGTCGACGCTTGCACGCAACGTGGGCACTATGTTCAAGCGTCGATTCATCGATACCGATCGTTTGGTTGTGCGTCGATGCGGCAAGTCGGTGACCGAGATATTTGAGACCGAGGGCGAGGATCGTTTTCGCGAGCTCGAGACCTCGGCACTCCGTTCGCTTCAAAGTGAGCGCAGCCTGCTGGTATCGTGCGGGGGTGGCATCGTCGAGACGCCGGTGAATATTGAACTGATGCACGAGATGGGTACATGCGTTTACCTCGAAGGCGACTTTGAGGACTCGTTGCGCCAGATTCGCCGCTCCGATACCCGACCCGATTTCCGCTCGCCCGAGCATGCTGCGCGCCTGTTTGAGCATCGTCGTCCGCTGTATCGCCAGGCCGCCGATATTACCCTTGATATTCGCAACAAGTCCTTCGAGGACGTTTCCTACCTTTGTGCCGAGATGCTTTTGGAGCGTGGACTGCTATGATTCGCCGTCAACTGATCAATTTCCAAAACCGCAGCGTCGATGTCCGCGTCGGATTGGGCGCTTTCGAGGAGCTGCCGCGCATGTTTGCCTCGGCTGTGGGCAAGCCTAAGCGCGCGATGGTCGTTTGGAACACCGCCTCGTCAGAGCGTTTTGGCGAGGTCGTCGAGCATGCGCTGGTTGACGCCGGCTTTGCCGTGTCGCTGCTCGTCTTCGAGGTTTCGCCTGCCGGCGCTACGCTGGCCGATGCCGATACCGTCTTTGGCGCCCTGTCGGCTAACGGCATTACCTGCGACGATTTGGTTGTCGCCGTTGGCGATGCCTCAACCTGCTCGGTTGTTAGCTGGTGCGCCAACCAGTGGTGCGGTCGCACCGAGTGCGCGCTGCTGCCGACGACGTTCGACGCCATGCTCACGGTCGCGACGACCATGAAGCCGCTCGTCGCCTCGTCGGCCAATGCGCTTCCCGCTATCGCGTTTCGTCCCGAACCGGGCTTGGTCGTGTGTGACCTCGACCTTGTTCGCGAGACGGACCCCGAGGACCTCAAGCTCGGCTTTGTGGTACTTGTTGGCACCATGCTTTCGAGCAGCAAGTCCCGCTGGAATCAGTTTATTGAGACCGTCCCCGAGATTCTCGCGGGCGAGGAGGTCGCACTCGTCAATGCCGTCCAATGGTCTCAGACTGCCCGCAAGGACGTGCTGACGGCCACGAACCCGAGCGCTCGCCATGCGCTCGATTTTGGCAAGACGGGGGAGCGCACCCTGCGCGCTTGCTTGGGCGATGCCGCTTCGCAGGTCCCTGCCTATCAGCTGTTATCCGAGGGCATGCGCTTTGAGGCGCGCCTAGCACATGATGCCTGCGATTTCGATATCGATTACGTCTTTGAGGTCGATGACTGCCTGGAGGACTTTGGTATCGAGGAACTTGCCTTCGATCTGGAGCCTGCCGCATATATCGAGGAGTTCCGCAGGCAGCAGTTCGCGCGCTCAAACCGCAGCATGCTGCCGCTGCCCGCGGCACTCGGCGCCATTCGCCTAACGAACGTTGAGGACGAGGTTCTTGAGCGCCATGCTCACGCCTACTTGGCTTCTCGCAAAGAACTTCTCTAAGTTTTATTGACATCCATCGTCTTTCGTATCATGTTGAGGGGCGGGTTTCCAATCGGTTGCGGATCGCATGCGATTCCGTCGTTCGGTTGAGACCCGTCCCGTCTTTTTAGAGACAACAAGAAAGGAATCTGCATGTCTGAGTTTGCTGCCGGTCCCGCCGGTCGTATCGAGCGTGTCCGTGCCCTTATGGCCGAGCGTGGCTACGACGCCATCGTGGTACGCGACGAGGCCAACCTTCGTTGGCTTACGGGCGTGAAAGGCGTCTTCGACTACACCTTCGAGTTTCCGCACGCTGCGTTTATTACGGCCGACCAGTGCCTGTTCCACACCGACTCGCGCTACCTCAACAGCTTTGAGGAGAACACGCCCGCCGGCAGCCCTTGGGTCTACGACATGGACGAGGGCACCATCCCCGGTTGGGTCGCCGGCAAAATCGCGGCCAACAAGTGCCGCGTCTGCGCTGTCGAGGACGACATGCAGATCAACTTCTATCAGGGTATTCAGCGTGGTCTGGAGGATCGTTCCGTCGCCTGCATGCTGCCGCTGATGCATGCCGACATTCGCAAGATGCGCGCCATTAAGGACGCTGAGGAGATCGAGCTCATGCGCCATGCGCAGTCGATCACCGACGCCGCCTTCCAGCACATGCTCGGCTTTATTAAGCCTGGTATGACCGAGAAGCAGGTTCGCAACGAGCTCGAGAACTTTATGTTCGCCAACGGCGCCGATAGCCTTGCCTTCGGCTCCATCGTGGCGAGCGGTCCCAACACCGCCAACCCGCATGCCGTGCCGAGCGACCGCGTGATCGAGAAGGGCGATTTCGTTCTTATGGATTACGGCGCGGGCTACTGTGATTACCGCTCCGACATGACACGCACCGTCGTGATGGGCGAGCCCACGCAGGAGCAAGTCGACCTGTACGCACTCGTGCGCCGCACGCACGAGGAATGCGTCGCCGCCATCCATCCGGGCGTCGAGGGCAACGACATCTTTAAGCTCTCCAAGAAGATCATCGGCGATGCCGGCTATGGCGATTACTATAACCATGGCTTGGGCCACGGCGTCGGTATCGACATCCACGAGCTGCCCAACTTCAACCGCAGCAAGAACACCATCGAGGTCGGCTCGGTTATCACCATGGAGCCCGGCGTCTACCTGCCCGGCGTGGGCGGCGTGCGCCTGGAGGACTACGGCGTGGTCACCGAGAACGGCTACGAGCCCTTCACTAAGACCCCGCATGACCTGCACGTTATCGATTGCTAGTCTACTTCGGTAGATAGTTTGGGGCGGGGCGTTCGGATCGATTCGGACGTCCCGCGTTCTCTTTTTATGCGCTCGCTGCAGGCGCCGTCTGCAAGTGTATAATTTCCATCGTATGTAATTTGGACGCTTGTGCGTTCTGCCCGTAACAAGAAAGGTCGCTATGCCTACCATTTCTACCGCCGACTTCAAGAACGGCCTCGGTCTCCGCATCAAGGACAAGGTCTACACCATTGTCGAGTTCCAGCATGTCAAGCCGGGCAAGGGCGGCGCGTTTGTGCGCTACAAGACCCGCGACATCAAGAGCGGCCGCGTCGTCGAGAACACCTGCAACGCCGGCACCAAGTTCGAGAGCGTCATGCTCACCACCCGTGAGTTCCAGTACCTCTACAACGATGGCACCGACTACATCTTCATGGACAACGAGTCCTATGAGCAGGTTCCCGTTCCCGAGGACATGGTGGGCGAGAACTCCAAGTGGCTGCGCGAGAACGACGTCTGCCAGCTGCTCTTCGCCGACGATGAGCTCATGGGCGTGACCCCGCCGATGTTCATCGAGACCACTATCGTCCAGACCGACCCGGGCTTTAAGGGCGACACCGTCCAGGGTTCCACCAAGCCGGCCACGATCGACACCGGCGCTGTTATCCAGGTCCCCATGTACCTCAATGAGGGCGAGGTCATCAAGGTTGACACCCGCGACGGCAAGTTCGTCTCCCGCGTCTAGCAACCAACTCTTCTAGGAGGATTCATGCCCCAGGAAATCAAGATTGACGGCATCGGCATTTCGCCCGATGTTCTGACCGCCATCGTCTCGCGCGCCGTGTCCGATGTCGAGGGCATCGCCTCCGTTGGCGTCAAGGACCTTGCCACCAACCTTGTCTCCATGATGCTCTCGTCCAAGGCCCCCGCTTCCGAGCCGGCGGTCGAGGCCGAGGTCGTCGGCGACAAGCTCGCACTCACTGTGCGTGTCGTGGTGTTCTTTGGCTATCCGTTCAAGAAACTCGCCGAGGCCGTTCGCGCCGCAGTGGTCGCCGCCATCGATGCCCAGGTTGGCGTTGAGGTCGAGCGCGTTGACGTTTGCATCGACGGCCTCGTTTTCCCCAAGGAGTAACCTTTGAGCCTTAAGGTTTATCGCGGGCGTACTCTTGCCCGCAGTCAGGCGCTTCAGCTTCTGTTCCAGGCCGAGGCCACGGACAGTCCGCTCGAGCGCGTCCTCGAGGGCGATTTCCTGATCTCGAAGGGTCCCCTCGACCCCTATGCGCTGGAGCTTTGCCGCGGTGCCTACGAGCATATCGACCGCATCGACTGCGCTCTGCGCTCCGTTGCCAAGAACTGGGATCTTATGCGCATGCCCGGCGCCGACCGCAATCTGCTGCGTATCGCCGTTTACGAGATGCGTTTCCTCACCGACGAGGAGGTCTCGGACGCCATCGTGATCAACGAGGCTGTCGAGCTTGCCAAGGCCTATGGCACCGACCAGTCCGCGTCGTTCGTCAACGGCGTGCTGGGCAAGATCGCTCGCAGCGAGGAGCTGCCGGGTGAGGACCTGTACCAGGAGCTGCTGGCCGAAGATCGCGCCCGCGAGGAGGCCCAGGCTGCCGAGGCTGCCGCAAAGGTTGCGGTTGCTCAGGCTGAGGCTGGCGTGCTGGCCGAGGATGCGGATGCCGCCGGGGCTGACATCGACTCCGTCGAGGAGTAGTCATGCCAGAGGGTTCTGTCCGTAACTTCGACGAGATCTCGGACCGCTTGGACCAGATTATCGCTACCGTTCGCTCCAAGGATACCTCCTTGGAGCGTTCGCTCGATTTGTTTGACGAGGCGATTGAGCTGGGCTCCCGCGCGGTCGATATGGTCGACAAGTTTGAGTTGACGCCGCGTGAGGCCGACAAGCTCGAGCAGGAATACGATGAGGATGCGGCAAACGAATCCCAGGATAGCTAGGCCGCATCTCCGGATACGAATGGTTGATGGCATTCATGAAACGCGTGCGTCTTGATGACGAACTGATTTCACAGGGCATCTGCGCCGATCGCGCGGATGCCCTTCGCACTCTTATGGCCGGCTTGGTCTCGAGTGGCGGCGAGCGCTTGACTTCGCCGGGCCTTAAGGTGACCCCGGGCCTGCCGCTGCACGTGAAGGGGCGCATTCCGTACGTTGGGCGCGGCGGTCTTAAGCTCGAGGGTGCGCTTGACGCGTTCGGGATTGATCCGACGGACCTTGCTTGCCTCGATGTGGGCTGCTCCACGGGTGGCTTCACCGATTGCCTGCTCAAGCGTGGTGCCGCGACCGTTGTCTCGGTCGACGTGGGCCGTGCCCAGTTCGACTGGTCGCTGCGCCAAGACGATCGTGTGACGCTCCACGAGCGCACGAATGTGACGCAGTTGCCCGAGCTCGGCTACGGCGGTGCTATCGATCTGGCCGTGTGCGATGTCTCGTTTACCAGCATCGCGAACATTATCGATGCGGTGCTGGCGTGCCTGGCGCCTACGGGTGCATTCTGCACGCTCGTAAAGCCGCAGTTCGAGGCTCCGGCGGCGCTGGTGGGCGAGGGCGGCATTGTGACCGATCCCGCCGTGCGCCGCGATACACTCGTTTCGGCAGTTGAACTCTTTGCCTCCAAGGGGCTGTTCCCGGTCGATGTGTGCGTGTCGCCCATTCATGGTGCCAAGGGAAACGTTGAGTTTTTCCTGTACGGCACGAGGTTTGCCCCCGGCGACCGCACGCAAGACGAGCTGCAATCCCAGGTATCGGTTTTGAGCGAGAAAGCTGCAACGCTATGAAGGTCTTTCTGGTTCCCAATTACTACAAGCAAGAGGCGGTCGAGAGCGGTCTGATGCTCGAGCTTTGGCTGACGCGCCAGGGCTATGAGGTCGCATGGGCTGGCGACCAGCGATCGAAGATTCAAAGCACTCCTGATATTGATGGCTCCGATCTGGTCATTACGCTCGGCGGCGACGGTACGTTGCTGCGCGCTGCCCGCATCCTCAACCATCGCGAGATTCCTATCCTCGGTCTTTCCTATGGTCACCTGGGCTTTTTAACTGCTGCGAGTCCAGAGGAGCGCGACATTCTGCAGGTCGTGAGCGACGCCCTGTCCGGTGAGCTGCACGTGAGCCGTCGCGCCACCATCGCCGCGGATATCGTGTCCGTGCGCGAAGACGGAACGAAGGATGTCGTGCGCACCTTCGCCCTCAACGACATGGCGCTTACGCGCGGGCCCCTGTCCGATATGGTCGAGTTCGACATCACGGTGTCCGGCCATCATATCGACCGCCTGCGCGGTGACGGTGTTGTCGTTTCGACAGCGACCGGCTCCACCGGCTATGCACTTTCCGCCGGCGGCCCCATCGTGAGCCCCGATTACACGGGCATGGTCTGCGTACCCATTGCGCCGCACACCATTCAGGCCCGTGCCTTCCTGACTTCGCCGAGTGATGTCGTCGAGATCTTTATGTCTGATGACCGTCCGAGCGTTCCGGCGATTGCTATCGATGGACAGTTTATTACCTGCGATGGCACCGTTGAGAGCGTGGCTGTGCGCCGCGGGCCCGGAGATGTGCTGCTGCTCGATTACGGCCCCGAGAGCTTCTATAACTCGGTGAGCCGCGTATTCTACGGAGTCCGTCATGATCGATGAGCTGCAGGTTTCTAACATTGCACTCATACGCGAGGCGACGCTGGTGCCGAGTGCCGGCCTGACTGTCCTGACCGGCGAGACCGGTGCCGGCAAGACCGCGCTGCTCTCGGCCCTCAAGCTTATTTTGGGCGAGCGCGCGGATTCGTCGACGGTGCGCGAGGGCGAGGCGCTGGCGAGCGTCGAGGCGCGCCTGTTTGACGGGCCGCACGACACGGAAGGCTTCACGGTCCAGCGCAGCCTTTCTGCCGAGGGTCGCAGCCGCGTGAAGATTGACGGCCGCATTGCCAGTGTGCGCGAGCTTTCGGAGCGTGTTGGCGTGATGATGGATCTGTGTGGCCAGCACGAGCACCAGCGCCTCCTCGACCCGGCGCATCACGTTGCGATGGTCGATGCCTGGGCAGGGCGCCCGGCACTCGAGGCGCTCGAGCACTACCGTGCTTGCTTTAAAGCCTCGCGCGCGGCTGCCAAGGAGGTTCGACGTGTCGAAGAGGCCTCGCGTGCGCAGGGGAGCCGCGTCGAGGAGGCGCGCTTTGCCCTCGAGCGCATCGGCGAGGTCGACCCCAAGCCGGGCGAGTATGAGGAACTCGAGGAACTGCTGCCGCGCTCCGAACATGCCGAGGTACTGGTTGCCACAGCTAACGATGCCCATGCATCGCTTGCCTCTGAAGGGGGAGCGCTTGATGCCGTGAACAGCGCCGTGGCAGAGCTTTCCCGAATGGCTACCGTCGATCGCAAACTGGGCGACATTGCCGATGCGCTTTCGGATGCCTGTATCTCCCTTGAGGATTGCGCGAACGAGCTTCGTGCCTATCGTGATGGCGTCGCCTTCGACCCGCGCGAGCTCGCTCGCATGCGTGAGCGGTATTCCGACCTCAAGGGCCTGTTGCGTCAGTGGGGTCCCACTATGGACGATGTTTTCGCCATGCGCGATCGCTCGCAAGAACTGCTGTCCCTGGTCGATGATGGCGATGAGCAGATCAAAAAGGCGCGTGAGGCACTCGGGAGCGCCGAGCGCGAGTTGTTTGCCGCTGCCAAGGCACTTAAGCGCGCGCGGAATACCGCAGCCCCGCGCTTTTGCCACGAGGTCGGCCGTCAGATGGCACGCCTGGAGATGGGTGGCGCCGAGCTCGTCTGGGAGTCGCGCGATCTTCCGCGTGCTGAGTGGACGCCCGTTGGTCCTTCGAGCTACGAGCTGCTATACCGCAGCGGTGCCGGTTTGACGCCGCGCCCCCTGCGTCGAATTGCGTCGGGCGGCGAGCTCAGCCGCGTCATGTTGGCAAGCAAGGTTGTCCTCGGTAACGCGGACGGTGTCGATACGCTGGTGTTTGACGAGGTCGATGCAGGTGTCGGCGGCTCTACCGCACGTGCCCTCGCGAGCGTGCTGGCAGATCTCGCCGCTACGCATCAGGTGATTGTCGTAACCCACTTGGCGCAGGTCGCCGTCATGGCTGACAAGCATTATGTTGTCAGCAAGGAACCGGGCGATGTTCCCCAGACGCATTTGGACGAGGTAACCGGCGAAGCGCGTACCGCCGAGATCGCCCGCATGTTGAGCGGCGATCAATCGGAGGCAAGCTTGGCCCACGCCAAGCAGATGCTCGAAGAAGCTCGAGGTTAGGTCGTATCAGCGGTGTTGGTGGGACAAAATAGACTGAAATTTTTGTCCCACTACGCGTTTTACTCAACGACCTTGTCCGGCTGGATGAGCTCCTCGTAGTAGCTGATATGCTCGCGCGCGTCTTCAATCTCGGGCAGCAGGAAGTTGTAGATGACTTCGATGATCATCGTGGCGCTGATCTTGGAGAACGCAAAGTCGCCTGTCGTCAGCAGCGCTTCGTGGTTGACGGTATTAAAAGTGTAGTCTGCCAGGCGCGCGAGCGGGGATTTGCTGTCGCTGCTGATGACGACTACGGTTGCGCCGCAGTCGCGAGCCGCTTTTGCCATGCGATTCAGTCGGCGCGATTTGCCGGAGTTTGAGATTAGCACGATGACGTCACCCGGGCGCAACGTGAGCGCAAAGCCGATTGATGTCTCGCTAATGGTGCTCGCCATGCAGCGCAGGCCCAGCTGCGAAAACTTAAACGTCGCATCGAGCGCGACCGCGTTCGTATTGCCCACAGCTGCAAACTCAATAACCCCTGCATGCTTAAAGGCATGCACAACAGCCGCCAGCGTATCGTGGTCGATTCCGTCGATGGTCGCATTAAGCTCGCTCACCTTGGCAGCCAGGATGTTCTTGAGGCTCTGCTCCATATTGTCGAGCGAGACCTCGTCGGTCAGGCCCTCGTTGCGCTGGCTTTCCAAATCCCTCGCCAACGAAAACTGAAAGCTGCGGAAGCTACCAAAGCCCAGCTTGCGGCAGAAGCGCGAAACGGTCGCTTCGGACGTAGCAGCGGCGCGCGAGAGCTGAGCCGCCGTGAGGCGTGGCGCCTCGGACTGATGCTCCAATATATAGTCGACAATGCGCTGCTCGGACTCGCTGTATCCCTGATGGGTACTAATGAGGGAAAGTGCGCTCTTGCTACTATCGGTCATGGATGGCTCCTGGTTGGCATGAAAATCGGACTCGTTTTGTAATGCCATAGTATAGGGGGATTTTCAATTACAAGATACACCTTGCCGTTTCAAGTGTTGATGGTAAACTTTCACCTACCGTTTACGGTTATGAAAGAACCTTTCACCGGAGAATTGCACCTTGTCTCTTCTCACGCGGACGGTAGGTTGGTATCTTTCAGTTGTGGAAAAACGCGCATCGAAGCGCGTGTAGGGGAGCGCCCGCGGGCGCTGTACTCAAGAAGGAGGGACACATGGCTAAGTTTGACATCATCGCCGCGACCGGTTGCCCGACCGGCATTGCGCACACCTTCATGGCGAAGGAGGCGCTGGAGAAGGCAGCTGCCGAGCGCGGTCTGACCATTAAGGTTGAGACTCATGGCCAGGTCGGTGTCGAGAACGAGCTCACCAAGAGTGAGATCGCTGGTGCCAAGGCCGTCGTCGTCGCAGCCGACAAGGATGTCCAGGCTGAGCGTTTCGCCGGCAAGCCCATGGTTTCCGTTGGTGTTTCCAAGGCCCTGTCCGTTGAGGCCGCCGGTAAGCTGATTGACCGCGCGCTCGCCGCCAAGGGTGACGACACGGTTGCAGCTGCTGCTGATATCGAGGATGAGGTCGAGGAGAAGGAGTCCATCGGCCACATCATCTACAAGCACCTCATGAACGGCGTCAGCCACATGCTGGTCTTCGTTGTTGCTGGTGGTGTTCTGACCGCTGTCTCGTTCCTGTGGGGCATTACGTCCTTCGATTCGACGGCGTCTGACTACAACAGCTTTGCTGCGATGCTCAAGATCATCGGCGGCATCGCCATGAACCTCATGGTTCCGGTACTTTCCGCCTACATCGCCGAATCCATCGGCAAGCGCCCGGCGCTCGTCCCCGGCTTTGTTGCCGGTATGATCGCCATCCAGGGCCTGCCCGTTAACGCCGAGACCGGCATGATCGATGCCGGTGGCGCCGGCGTGGGCTTCGGCTTCCTGGGCGGCATCGTTGGCGGCTTCCTCGCCGGCTATGTCATCCTGCTGCTCGAGAAGGTCTTTGCCGGCCTGCCCAAGAACCTGGACGGCCTCAAGGCTATCTTCCTGTACCCGCTGTTCTCGACGGCTATCGTCGGCCTGGTCATGCTCGGTATTTCCGGCCCCATGGCTGCCATCAACACCGCCATGATGGACTTCCTCAAGGGCCTGTCCGCCTCTGGCGCCGTTGTCCTGGGTCTTGCCATCGGCTGCATGTGCGCCTTTGACATGGGCGGCCCTGTCAACAAGGCTGCTTACGTCACCGGTACCGCTATGCTCACCGAGGCCCTGGCCGCCGGCGTTGGCACCGATACCTACAACTTCGGCACCAACTTCATGGCTGCCGTCTCCGCCGCCTGCATCGTTCCGCCGCTGATCACCACCTTTGCCGTCGTTGTCGGCAAGAAGTACTTCAGCCAGGAGGATCACGACGCCGGTGTCGTCAACCTCATCCTTGGTTGCACCCACATCACCGAGGGCGCCATTCCGTTCATGACCAAGAACATCTGGCCCGTCATGCCCATCATGATGCTCGGTTCCTCTATCGCTTCGATCCTGACCATTATGTTCAACGTTCACGATCCGGCGCCTCACGGTGGCTTCCTGGTCCTGCCCGTTGTCGAGAACGGTCCGCTTTGGGTCCTCGCAATCCTCATCGGCGCTGTGGTCGGTGGCATCCTGTTCGTGGCCTTCAAGAAGTACGACTTCGAGAAGAACCAGAAGGCCGCTCCTGCAGCCAAGTCGGTTGAGGCTCCCAAGGTCGCTGCCGTCGAGGCCCCCAAGGCCGAGGCTGCCGACTTTGTGAAGGTCGAGAATGTCTTTGTCGCCGAGGACTTCGCTTCTCGTGACGAGGCTCTGAGCTTCGTTTCCAACCAAGCAGTCAAGGCCGGTATCGCAAACGACGCCGACGCCGTGATGAACGCCTTCCTGGCCCGCGAGGCCGAGGGCACCACGGGCATGATGGAGGGCTTCGCCATCCCGCATGCCAAGTCCGACGCCATTACCGAGGCTGCCGTCATCGTCGTCAAGGACGAGTCTGGTGTGACCGGTTGGGACACCATGGACGGCGCTCCCGTCAACGTGGCTATCGCCCTGCTCATCCCCGGTGCCCAGGCAGGCACTACGCACCTCAAGATCCTGTCCAAGGTCGCCGAGGCGCTCATGGACGAGGACTTCCGTGCCACCGTCAAGGGTTCCACCGACGCCGCCGAGATCGCCAAGACGATCAACGCCCGTCTGGTCTAATTCCACGGTACGCGAATAACATCGCCCCTGTAACAAAGGCGGAGCCCCTCTCCAGGGTCTCCGCCTTTTTCATCCCCAAATAAGTTGCGGTGAAATAGGGACTATTTAAACGTTTCAACTGCAAAATCAGTCCCTATTTCACCGCAACTTATAAGAGGGAATAGGCGCATCTATCAGCACTGAGCTTAGCGCGTTCAGATCCTCAGCCAGAATTCTGTTCCGCCGATATTGCTCTGGACCGACCGAGTTTCCGCAGCTCGCCCGCCGGGCGGGGCGATTAAGTTTGTCGCGAGTTCCGCACGCAAAGGAAAGCACTTAATGTGCTTTCCGTCTTGCGCAGGACTGTAGAGCAGCAAACTTAACCCGCGCCCGCCCGGCGAGCAAGCGGACGACAAACACATCTGTCCAATAATTCGTCTGAAACATAATGAAAAACCGTTTGATGTGAGTTAATATAAACAACGTCGTGAATCTGACTCCTGCCACATGCATGACAGGGGTTAAACACAAAAAAGGAGTCAACTATGGTTTCTGAGAAGGCTACCCTCGTTAATCCTCAGGGTCTGCACATGCGTCCGGCTGGTCTGTTCGCCTCCACCATGGGCAAGTACGCCTGTGACGTGACGGTCGTCACCCCCGAGAAGGAGGTCAACGGCAAGTCCCCGATGGCACTTATGGCTGCTGGTATCCCCTGCGGCACCGAGGTCGAGGTCAAGTGCGACGGCGCTGACGAGGCCGAGGCTCTGGCTGCTGCCATCGAGCTCATCAAGAGCGGTCTTGGCGAGTAGAACTCAAACGGGTCGCATGTTGAACAACTAAGTTCATATTTGGGGGCGCAGTGACCTGTTGTAAGGTAGCTGCGCTCTTTTGTCATGGATATGGCAAAACGCTTTATCACATGACACGGAGAGAGGAATGGGAATGTATCAGGGAGTCAACGCTTCCGAGGGCATCGGTATCGGCACCGTCATGGTCGCCGTCGATCCCGACTTGACGTTTGAGCCGCACGAGGTTGCTGATTCGGCAGCAGAGAAGGAGCGCTATCAGTCCGCTCTTTCGGTCTTCTGCGAGAAGACCCAGGCTCAGGCCGACCACATGAAGGAGACGGTGGGCGAGGCCGAGGCCGAGATCATGAGCGGACACATTGTCCTGGCTCAGGATCCGGGTATGACCGACGCCATCAACGCCGCCATTGACGGCGGTACCTGCGCCGAGCAGGCGCTCATGGACACCTCGACCATGTTCGAGAACATGTTCCTGTCCATGGACGACGAGATGTTCCGTCTGCGCGCGGCCGACATCGCCGACATCCGCACCGGTATTCTGGCCGAGCTGCTGGGCAAGGAGGTCGTCGACCTCTCCGTCCTGCCCGAGAACACCGTCGTTGTCGTGCACGACCTCACGCCGTCCATGACCGCCACGATCGATAAGGCCCACGTTGCCGGTATCGTCACCGAGACCGGTGGCCGCACGTCGCACTCCGCGATCATTGCGCGCGCCCTCGAGATCCCGGCTGTCCTTTCGGTTTCCAACAGCTGCACCGCGCTGCGCAACGGTATGACCGTTGTTGTCGACGGCGGCAAGGGTATCGTTGAGGCCGATCCCGACGAGGAGACGCTCGCTGCCTACACCGCCAAGGCCGAGGCCTTCGCTGCCGAGAAGGCAGCCCTCGAGGCCTTCCGTGGCAAGCCGTCCGTGACTGCCGATGGCATCAAGAAGATCATCGCCTGCAACATCGGTAACCCCGATGACGTGCCCAACGCGCTCGATCACGACGCCGAGGCCATCGGTCTGTTCCGCTCCGAGTTCCTGTTCATGGACTCTGCTGAGCTTCCTTCCGAGGAGGAGCAGTTCAACGCCTACCGTAAGGTCGCCAGCGCGCTCAAGGGTGCTCCGGTCATCATCCGCACGCTCGATGTGGGTGGCGACAAGGAGATTCCGTATCTGCATATGGTCAAGGAAGACAACCCCTTCATGGGCTTCCGCGCCGTGCGTTACTGCCTGGCCAATCCCGACCAGTACAAGGTCCAGCTCCGTGCTCTGCTGCGCGCTAGCGCCTTCGGTGACGTCAAGATCATGATCCCGCTCGTCACCTGCGTCGAGGAGGTCTTGGCTGTCAAGGAGCTCGTCGAGCAGTGCAAGGCCGAGCTGACCGAAGAGGGTCGCAAGTTCAACGAGAACATCGAGGTCGGCATCATGGTCGAGACGCCCGCCGCTTCGCTGCTCGCAGACCGTCTGGCCGAGGTCGCCGACTTCTTCTCCATCGGCACCAACGACCTGATCGGCTACACCATGTGCGCCGACCGTGGTAACGACACCATCTCCAACCTGTACCAGGTTTACTATCCCGCCGTGCTCCGCTCGCTCAAGAACATCATCGAGAGCGGCGTGAAGGCCGGCATCATGGTCGGTATGTGCGGCGAGGCCGCTGCCGATCCGCTGCTCGAGCCGCTGCTGATCAGCTGGGGCCTGGAGGAGTTCTCGATGAGCGCTCCGTCGATCCTGCGCGCCCGCAAGACCATTAGCCAGTGGACCAAGGCCGAGTGCGACGAGCTCGCCGAGAAGGCACTCGCCTGCAACACCGCCGCCGAGGTCAAGGCACTGCTCGAGTCCGCAGCTCGCTAATTTGGTATCAGAGGTAACCGCGTGGTTGGAATGGGCCGGCCACGCGGCCCTCACATATACAGGGGGTACTGTAAATGTTCTACACGCTAACCGCTAACCCGGCTGTCGACATGACGGTTTCGAGCTCTCCGCTCGAGCCCGACGAGAACGTTCGCACCGGCTCGGCCAGCTACACGGCTAACGGCAAGGGCCTCGACGTGTCCTTCGCCTTTAAGAAGATGGGCGTCGACACCGTCGCGCTCGGCTTCTTCGCTGGCTTCACGGGCAAGTTCATCGTCGAGGAGGTCATGAACCTGGGTTGCCTCTGCCGCCCGGTCTGGACCGACGGTATCACGCGCATTAACACCTACGTCAACGATGGCCAGCACGAGTACGGCATCCTGAACCCGGGTGCTCCGATCACGCCGCAGCACCAGGAGGAGCTCTACAACATCCTGGACACCGCGGGCGATCTCGAGTGCCTGATCGTCTCCGGTTCCGTGCCTCCCAAAGCTACGCCCGACTTCCTGGCTCAGGTCATGGAGCACGCTCAGGCTCGTGGCGCCGACGTCGTCCTGGACCTGTCCTCCGACAAGCTCAAGGAGCTCGCTCACAAGAAGCCGCTTCTCATCAAGCCGAACCATCACGAGATGAAGGCCATCTTCGGCGTGCCGGTCGACACCGACGACGAGGTCCGCGTTGCCATGAAGATGGCTCACGACGCTGGCGTTCAGAACGTGCTGCTCACCCGTGGTAGCCGCGGCGACGCTTACTTCTCCAACGGCGAGGATATTTGGTACGCCAAGCGTGAGTTCAACATCAAGCTGGTTTCTTCCGTCTGCGCCGGCGACTGCACCCTCGCTGCGTTCCTGCACAAGTGGTACAGGGATCGCGACAACGTCGAGGAGGCCATGAAGCTCGCTATGGCCACCGGCGCCAACGTTGCCGAGTCCGTCGGCATCGGCGACTTCGGTCACGTCGACGAGTACAGCAAGCGCGTTGCTGTCCGCAAGCTCGATCGTCAGTAATCGAAACGCGACATATTCGTGCGCATGCGGCGCCCCGGTTTCGGCTGGGGCGCCTTTTTTGTTCCGTTATTGGAGAGAGATGCTCTGCCGTACTTCATCGCTTCCACACCGTTCACCGAGTTGTCCTAGCCTTTTACCGTTGGGTGGAATATACTTTCATCAACACGTTACTTCGTGAAAGGAACATTCATGATTTACACGCTCACTGCAAATCCCGCCATTGACTACAACATCGCCTGCGACTGCCTTGCTGCCAACACCGTCACGCGTACCCGTAACGCCGTCTACACGCCCAACGGCAAGGGTCTCAACGTCTCGTTCACCCTCGATCACTACGGTGTCGACACCACGATCCTGGGCTTTTTCGCCGGCTTCTCGGGCGAGTTTATCGTTAAGGGCGCCGAGGCCCTGGGCGTGCCCGTCAAGCCCGTGTGGACCGACGGCATCACGCGCGTCAACGTGTTCCTCAATGCCGGACCCGACACCGAGTACAACATGGTCAACGCCGGTGCCGCCATCAACGAGGCCAACGAGCAGGAGATGTTCGAGCTCATCGATTCGCTCGATGACATGACCTGCCTGGTCATCAGCGGCTCGCTGCCTCCCAACACTTCCGAGGGGTTCTTGGCCGAGGTCCTGCGCCGCGTCAAGGCCAAGGGGGCCGAGTTCGTCCTCGACATCTCGAGCCATCAGCTGGCAGACCTCATTGCCATGGAGCCGCTGCTGATCAAGCCCAATGACGATGAGCTGCTCGACATCTT
Source organism: uncultured Collinsella sp. (assembly GCA_905212545.1). GTDB lineage: Bacteria > Actinomycetota > Coriobacteriia > Coriobacteriales > Coriobacteriaceae > Collinsella. Next base: position 60,129 of record CAJMEW010000005.1, on the reverse strand, counting down.
TGGCATTAAGGTGAGCGGTGGCGACGACGAGTCCGTTAAGGGCGCGATGGCCGAGCTGCACGCCAAGGGCGCCAAGAACGTGCTGCTGACCCTCGGTGGCGCCGGTGCGTACTTCTCCAACGGCGAGCATATCTGGTTTGCCAACCGCACCTTCGACGTCAAGCTGCTGTCGACCGTCTGCGCCGGCGATTCCTCGCTGGCCGCCTTCCTGTCCGTGTGGCACGACGCCCCCGAGCGAGTCGAGGATGCCTTGCGTCTTTCGATGGCCACCGGCGCCAACGTGGTCGAGTGCCCCGGTCTGGGCGATTTTGCCAAGGTGGACGAATATAAGAAGCACATCGAGGTTCGCCAGGTCTGCTAACCGCATCGAAAAATCGTTGCCGAACACCCGCTTTGGATCTCCGAGGCGGGTGTTTTTTGCTCGCTGAACGTATGTGGCGTCTGCTGTCTCGTTTTATCTAATCGACGACGCGATTGCGTGTGCGCGCTTTCTCGTTTCTTGTTAGACTTCTTGAGAACCATCGATTAACGCTCACAAGTGCAGGAGGCCATAGGCATGTGCAATGTTTCGCTCAACGGTACGCAACCGTCCGATGCCTCCATCCGTGTCCTGCGTGCGCTCGAGGCAGCCGGTCTTGAGGCTTGGTACGTGGGCGGTTGGGTGCGCGACGCCCTGATGGGGTGCCCTAGCCACGATGTTGATATGTGCTGTAGCGGCCTTTGGCAGGAGTCCAAAGCGGCGCTCGAGGCCGCCGGCATCGCGGTCGTGGAGTCGGGCATTAAATTTGGCGGAATCACGGCTATTTCCGATGGCGAGCGTATCGAGGTTACCACGTACCGCCTGGATGGCTTTTACACCGATGGTCGCCATCCCCAGAGTGTGGAGCGTGCCGCCTCGCTCGAGGACGATTTGGCGCGCCGCGACTTTACCGTCAACGCCATGGCCTGGCATCCCGAGCGCGGGCTTGTCGACCGCTACGACGGCCAGGGTGACTTGGAGCGCAAGCTGATTCGCGCTGTCGGCGATCCCAAGCGTCGCTTTAACGAGGACGCCCTGCGCATGCTGCGTGCGGTGCGCTTTGCCTGCCGCCTGGACTTTATGATTGAGCCCGAGACTAAGCGCGCGCTTGCCGAGTGCGCGCCGCTGCTCGATGCCGTGGCGCGTGAGCGTGTGGGTATTGAGCTCGAGGGCATTCTTTCGACCGGTCATGGGGGAGACGCGATGCTCCGCTATCCCGAGCTTATCTGCGCCGCCGTGCCCGAGTTGGCAGCGGGTCGCGGGTTTGATCAACGCAGTGTCTATCATGCGTTTAACGTCTACGAGCATATCGCCCGTGTGCTGACGGTGGCGGGGGAGCTCGCGCTGTGTGACGGCGTCGCGCCCTCGTCGAGCCTTATGTGGGCGGCGTTTTTGCACGATGTGTCCAAGCCCGAGTGCTTCACGGTCGATCACGCCGGCAGCGGACACTTCTACGGTCATCCCGAGCTCGGCGCCAAGAAGGCGCGCGTCATTATGGATCGCCTGGCGCTCTCGCACGACTTGGTGCGCGACGTGTGCCTGCTCATCAAATACCATGACAAGCCGCTGCGCCCCGAGCGCTCCTGCCTGCTCAATATGATGCGCGCGCTTTCGGGCGAGGGCGTCGACACGGCCCGCCTGATTGACGAGCTCATGGACCTCAAGCGTGCCGACACACTTGGCAAGGCCCCGTCGTGCTTCTATTACGTCGAGACGATTGAGGAGATGCGCGCGCTGGCGCACGAGCTACTGGAGGCGGGGGAGCCCTATACGCTCAAGATGCTCGCCATCAACGGCGGCGACTTGATCCGTGCAGGCGTTAAACCGGGACCCGAGCTAGGCCAGCTACTCAACGCCGCCCTCGACGCCGTGATCGAAGACAACATTCCCAACGAGCGCGAAGCTCTTTTGGTCCATCTCAACTTGAATTAGCTACCCAGTTTACCTGTGCGTTCCATAACCTGCCGACAATTTTTCGGCAATTTGGAATTTCTTCTTGCGCTGACGTTTTTTGTCCCGTAATATATTTCCTCGCAGCACGGCAGTGCAGATGTCATGTGGCCCGTTCGTCTAGCGGTTTAGGACGCCGCCCTCTCAAGGCGGAGATCACCAGTTCGAATCTGGTACGGGCTACCAAGCATCTCATACCCGGCCTTCCCATGGAAGGCCGGGTTTTTTATTTTCAAACAACCGTCTGCAATTCCCGTTTGAACCAGAGCTTTGCGTTCCGCATATGGCCCTTACGGGTACAATATCCTAGATATTTTGACTGTTAGAAGGAGTCTCATGACGGAGTCCTCTCAACATACGTCTAAGCCCCAGGTCGAGGTTGAGGCTTCGGGCGGAGATGACAATAAGAGCGCACGCCGCGGCGCTATCTTTATCGGCGTCGTACTGGTGGGTTATATCGTCTATCTGGTGGTAACCGGGCAGATGGGGCAGTTCTGGGCCGCTATGTCGAGCGTCCAGGCGTCATGGCTCGTTGTCGCGTGTCTTTGCATGTTCATGTACCTGTTCTTTGGCATTGTGGCCTATGCGATCGCCGTCTGGCTCGATCCCAATTCGCCCGTCGGCATCCGCGACCTGATCTCGGTCGAGGCGAGTGGCATCTTCTTTGGCAACCTGACGCCCATGATGATGGGCTCCACCCCGGCTCAGATCTATCGCCTGACCAAGGCCGGCCAAAACGTGGGCGAGGCCGGCGCCACGCAATTCACGCGCTTTATCGTGTACCAGTTTGGTCTCGTTGCCTGGGGCGCTATCCTACTGCTTGCTCGCATGCCGTTTTTTGCCGAGCGCTATGGCGACATGACGCTGCTGTGCGTCTTTAGCTTTGGCGGGCACTGCTGCATCTTGCTGGGTATCTTTGCCGTCGCGCTCATGCCTAAGACCGTCACGCGCGTCGCCCATTGCATCATTAATTGGCTCGAGCGCATAGGCGTCTCGTCCACAAAGATTGAGGGATGGCGCACGTTTGTCGATAGCGAGATCTACTCCTTCTCCGAGAAGTTCAAGCTTTCAGCCGGACATTTTTCTTCCATGCTGCTCACCGTGTTTATCACCATGCTGCAGCTCGCGTTTTTCTATCTGGTGCCGTATTTCTTGATGCTTGCCTTTGGCCACCACGAGGTCGACTTTTTCTCGGTCATGGCCGCGAGCGCCTTTGTCCAGCTGCTGAGCTCTGCGGTTCCCTTGCCCGGTGGAACTGGTGGCGCTGAGGGCGGCTTTGCATTGTTCTTGGGTCATTTCTTTGGGTCGGCTTCGACCGCCGGCTATCTGCTGTGGCGCCTCATTACGTTTATTGCGCCGACCATTTTGGCTGCGCCCCTGCTGGGACTTAAGAGCGCCCACAACGAGAGCATCCATGCGCGCTGGGATCGTGTGATGCGCAAGCTCGGCCGCACGCCTCAGACGCCCTCTGCGCCCACTAAGCCGCACCCCACGAATGCTGTTACCGTTGATCCCAAGAAGCGCGCTCAGAAGGCTTCTGGGACCGCTAAGCCGGCTCATAAAGCTTATGTGCGCCAGACAGGCGATGGTATTCGCGTATCTCCGTCGGCACTCAATAAGAAGAAGCATCCCAAGTCGCAATAGGGCAGTCGTGCGTTCTTCATGATGCGGGGCATATTTGTGCTGTATGGGGGATAATCCTCTTACGTAGATTATCTCTCATCTGTTGATGAATGCTCGCATATCGAAGGGACACGCCCATGGCAACCAGCAAACCGCGTCTTGATCGTCGCATCATTCGCAGCCGTAATGCCATCCTTTCGGCTTTCGAGCGCCTGCTCATGGAAAAGCCGCTGGCAGACATTACGGTGAGTGCCATCGCGCGCGAGGCCAATGTCGACCGCAAGACCTTTTACGTTCACTTTGGTACGGTTGACGGCCTCCTCGATGCCATTGCCGTCGATGTGGTGGAGATGATTGTCGACTCGGTCGAGAAAACGCTTGCCTCCATGGACGGTGACACCAACGAGCGCGCTCTTGGCGCGGCGGCGACCTTCTTTAAAACCGTTAACGAGGCACTGTGCAACAACTTAGTGCTCAATCGTCAGCTGATCGAGAACATTCCGCTCGATGATTTTATGGCTCGTCTTCGTGCGCCGCTCGAACACGAGATTGCCGAGCGCGATCTGCTGCCCGAGGGCCTTAAGGACGAGATGTTCGATTACTATCTGGCGTTTTTGCTGTCGGGTATTATCGGTATCTATCGCACGTGGGCACTGTCTGACGGCTCGGTTCCTATCGAGCGCGTCTCGGAGGTTGCTAATGACCTCACGCTCAACGGCCTGTCGAGCCTAGAATCTCGCTTCGAATAGCACTTGCGCCTTACCCCTCCCTGAGTTGCGGTGAAATAGGGACTGAATAGGTCTTTTAACAACCTAAAGGGGGTGCGGACGATTTCTTGGACCGCGCCTAGGCGTATCCAATTGGGAATCCTCCGATGCGCCTTCGCACGCTCGCATGACCTCGATACCATGCGAGCGTGCGAACTCGACGAGCTCTGCGTTGCGGGCGTTTATGGTGCCGAAGGCGGCGGGGCACACGATAAGGCGCGTGCAGTGGACGAGGAGCTCTTTGGCGCGGGCTATGGTTTTATCCCCGATCGGCTCGAAGGCGCGCTCGGCCACGCATTCCGTCGCCAGGTCGCGCGCGAGCTCGCAGTCGATGTCCCCTTCGTGCAGAACGCCCGCGTAGAACGCCTTGCCCTGCCGGATGAGCTGGCGAAACACAGCCGACCCCGTACCTGCGCCGGCGATGACGAACGTGTGCGCATCGCCGTGCGGGCGCCCAATTTCCACGCTGCCGAAGCGCTCGTTGAAGGTGCCATGTTGAAGGCCGTAGAGCTCGCCAATCGTCTCGCGCGTGAATATGTCCTCGGGTGCGCCGGCGCGGAAGACCCGGCCGTCCTTCACGCAAATCACCTTGTCGGCGCTTTTCTGCGCGAGCTCGAGTTCGTGGATGGACATGATGACAGCCACATTCCGCGATTTCGCAAGGTGGCGAAGTATTCGCAGCAGGTCGATCTGGTAGCGGATATCGAGATACGACGTGGGCTCGTCGAGCACGAGCACACGCGGATCCTGCGCGATGGCGCGTGCGAGCATGACGCGCTGGCGTTGCCCGTCGCTTATCTGCATGAAGTCGCGCTCGGCAAGCTCTTCCACATGTGCGGTTTTCATGGCCTCGTCGACCCGATTATGGTCGTTGGGCGTGAGTGTGCCCATTCGCCCGGTGTAGGGATGCCTTCCCGCCTCTACGATATCGCGGCAGGTGAGGAGCTCGGTCCGGGGGCGATCTGTCAGCATAACGGCAAGGTTCCTTGCGAACTCCGCCGTCTTCCATCGGGAAATCTCCCGCCCGTCGAGCTCGACCGCGCCGGCAAGCGGTGCCAGATGGCGTGTGATGGTTTTCAAGATGGTCGACTTGCCCGAGCCGTTTGGCCCGATGAGCGCCACGACGTCGCCCGCGCGAACCTCCAGATCGACGCCTTCGACTACGACCTTCTTGTTGTAGCCCGCCGACAGGTCGCTTATGCGGAAAAGCGGCGCTCCGTCAGCCTGCGTTTCGACCGGGGTTTCGAGGTTCGACTCCGCTCGGAGGAGGCGTTCCGCGCGCAGTTCCGCACGAGCCGAAAGTGCCTTCTGGCGCTTTCGTGCGAGCTCAGGACTGGCTAAGCATGGAATGTCCCCTCCGAGCGTTTTGGTCCGCGGCACGAATTTCCCCATCTACCTCACCCGCTTCTTCAACATGAGCGCGATAACCACCGGCGCGCCGAAGATGGCGGTGACGGCGCTGATGGAAAGCTCGACGGGAGAGAAAAGCGTGCGCGCGATCAAATCGCAGCCCGCGCAGAAGATGGCGCCTCCCAAGAAGCACGCAGGAATCACGCTGATGGGCTTTGACGACTTCAGCGCCGACTTCACGAGATGCGGAACCGCGATGCCTACGAACGACACCGGTCCAGCGAACGCGGTCACGCAGGCGGAGAGCATGCTCGCTAGAAGGACGAGCACCACGCGGAAGCGTGCGACGTTCACGCCGACGCTTTTCGCGTAGGCTTCTCCCAGCTGGAAGGCGGAAAGGGGCTTCGATATCGCGAATACGCATGCGCTCACGGTGATCACCACGACCGCGATGACCGCGACGTCGTCCCAGCTCGAACCCGAGAAGCTACCCAAAGACCAGTTGTGCAGGTTCACGATGGACTGGTCGTCGGCGAAGGCGATGAGGAAGTTCGTCGCCGCCGAGCAGATGTATCCCACCATGACGCCCGCCACGATGAGCATGGCCATGGAACTTATGCGCCGTGCGATGAGGAGCACGAAGCCGATGGTGATAAGCGAGCCCAGAAACGCTGCGGCCACCATGGCCGGCGAGGACATGGCCTGGTTCGCGCCCAGAAGAACGATCATCGTAAGCGCGACGACGAACTTTGCGCCCGAGGAGACGCCCAAGATGAACGGGTCGGCGATGGGGTTGTTGAAAAACGTCTGCAGCAGGAACCCGGAAAGCGAAAGTGCTCCGCCGAGAAGCACGGCTGAAAGCACGCGCGGCAGGCGAATCTCCCAGATGACCTGGCTTTCCATGGAATTGGCCGCGCCGCCCGAAAGGATGCCGGGGATGTGGTCTGCGGGCACGAGCACGCTCCCGATGCACAGGTTGGCCCCGACGAGCACGATGAGGGCAACAGCGAGCAGCGCCGTCACGACGCGACACCGCGCGGCGCGCCCCGATTCGTCGTATGCCATGGAAAGCCGGCTTCTCATGGCGCTAGCCGAGCTTCCTCAGATAATGGAAGTCGCTCGCGTCATCGCCGGTGAACGCCCCGTGCAGCTCGTCGATAATGTCGGCGGTAGAAGTCATCTGCTGGTACATGTCGGCGCTTGTGACCCAGACGTTGCCGTTCTTCACGGCTTTGAACTGCGACAATAGCGCGTTTTTGCCTACGAAGTCGTTCAAGGTGGCAACCGATTCGTCGATGGTGCCGTTGTAGACGATGATGTCGGCATCCTTCGCCGTCGCATAGAAGCGCTCCATTTCGAGCGTTACTGACGAACCTGACGTCGACGCCGTCTGCGCGTCATCGAGCGCGTACCTGCCGCCTGCAAGCTCGATCATCTGCGCCACGTAGTCGCCTGCCCGCCGCGTGACGGCGGCCCCGTTCGAGTTAATGTAGAAATACGCCACGGTTTTACCTGAAGACGCGAGCCCCGACGTTTGCTCGACGCGGGCCTTCTGCTCGTTGAACAGGTGCGCGGCCTCGTCTTCCTTGTCGAACAGGACGCCGAAAAGCTTAATCCACTCGACGCGCCCGAGTGCTTCGGGCTCGCTCGACGACTGTTCGGTGAGCACGACGAGCCCGAGCTTCTGCAGCTTTTCCTTCACATCGGGCGTGTGGTTGATCATGGTGTTCTCGATGGCGAGCGTGCAGCCCGAGGCCGATATTCGCTCGTAGTCGGGCGCGCTGTACTTGCCGCCGTAGGCGATCGCCCCACTTTCGAGCGCGCTTTTGAAGCCCGCGACCGAGCAATCGTCGGCCTTCGTGCCCGACATTAAGATATTGTCGTTCGCATCGAGTGCGTCGACCAGGCACATCGTCGCCGACGACACAAGGTACACCTTGTCGGCGGGGCGCCTTATGACCGCGATGTCGGAGCTCAACCCATCAGGTACCTTCGCATCCTGCGGCACCACGAGGAAGCGCTCCCCGTTCGAAATGCAGATAAGCCGCAGGCCGCCTTCGTACTCGTCGACAGTGAAGTGCTTGGCGTATTCAAGCTGAAGCGCCCCCGTCGGCTCCCAGCCGCAGCCCAAATCGGCGTTGTGGAAGTCGGCCGCGGCGCTTGAAGCCGTTACCGCAGGGGAACCGCCGCTTGCATCGTCGCCCGATTTCTCCTTCATGGTGGATGAGTCGAAGTGGAGCGTGTAGTCGATGGTATGCGGCGTCGACATGGCGACGGTCTCGGCCGACACGGCGATGTCCTCGTCGAGCGTGACGGGTATCTCGAACGTGGAGTTGCCGCCGTCGTTTACGGGCGCGTAGTCCACGCCGTCGACGGTCATCTTGTCGTAGTTCGAACTCGACCAGGTGATGGTCGCGGTGTAGGTGTCGCCATCCTTCACAATTGTGGTGGGTGAGGCGATGCTTGCGCGCCCTGACCCGCCGGAAAGCGAGACACTCACAGTGTATTCCTGAGAGCCCGCCGTGCCACCGGTCGCGTTCGGGCTCGCACTGCACCCCGCGAAGGGAAGCGCGAGCAGGGCGACGAGAACGCAGGCGATCGCGCGCGCCGCGATGCTGTGGCGCTTCCTGTTTTCCCCCTTGGGAAGAATCGACCGCATGGCGTTACTTCAGTGCGTCGGCGCGCAGATCGACGCCGGCGGATTCGAACACGAGCGTGCGGTCGTACCACTGCTCTTTTCTAATACTCCACGCGGCGCAGGCGGTGTCCTCGTCGAGCGCTTCAACGGGCACGTCGTAGGTGTACTTGCCTTCCGCGTTTTCCACATAGGGGATGAAGTCGGCCTCGCTCGCGGCGGCAGCCTCGTCGCCCGTGCCCATGAAGAGCTTGCCGTAGCCCGTGCCGGAAAGCGTCATCACGCAGTGCATGGAGCCGTTTTCCACGATGAGCTGGGCGTCCACAATCCTGAACATGTTCGAGCTGGAATCTACGGTGATCGGATAGGTGCCGTCGGCCACCTTGTCGGCGGTGATGGGGGCAGCGCTTGCGTCCTCGGGCGCATCGGCCGCCTGTTCGGTTTTTTCCTGGGAATCGGCATCGCTTGCCTTTGCGCTGTCGATTGAATTTCCGCCGCAGCCGGCGAGCGAGAACGCGAAAAGCGCCGCCGACAGGGCGAAGGCGAGGGTTTTCTTCAACATGAAGGGGTTCCTTTCAATCGCTTCGACCGCCCGCGCCGTGCGGTGGGCGGGCGGGATGCGAATGCAACGGGCATGCGCCGTCAGTCGGGGAAGGCGCATGCCCGTTGCACGGGGACGCGACCGGCGCCCCCGTGCGCGGCGAGTTTACAGCTTGGCGATGGCGTCGTCCACGTGCGAGACGTAGATGTCGTCGACCGCGACGTTCTGTCCCAGACCCTGGAGCAGGCACGTCACTTCGAAGCCGGCGGCCACGAACTTCGCAGCCCAGCTGTCGGGGTCGGTCTCGTCTGCCATGTCGTTGTTCGCGTGGTCGCCTGCGACCACCATGAACGGCGCGAGCACGGCCTTCTTGTAGCCTGCGGCGCTCGCGGCGGCGATAACATCCTCGCAGGTCGGTTCAGCCTCGACGGTGCCGACGAAGAACTGCGTCAAGCCCTCGTTCTTAAACACTTCCTGCATCTTGGCATAGTCGGCGTTGGAATCGGCTTCGGTGCCGTGGCCCATGAGGCACAGCGCCGTCTTGCCGTCGTCGAAGGACGCCATGTTTTCCTTAATGGCTGCGGCCACCTTCTTGTAGTCGTCGTCGGAGGTGAGCAGCGGGTCGCCGAGCGAGATTTTGTCGAACTTGTCGGCGTACTTGTCGAGCTCGTCTTTCACGTCGGTGTATTCCAGGCCACCCATGAGATGCGTCGGCTGCACGACGATTTCCTTCACGCCGTCTTTCACGCAGCGGTCGAGCGCCTCGGTCATGTTGTCGATCGTGATGCCGTCGCGCTTCTTCAGCTTGTCGATGATGATCTGCGCGGTGAAGGCGCGGCGGATGTCGTAGTCCTGCCAGTACTTCTCGCGGATAGCGTCTTCGATGGCGCCGATGGTGATGTGGCGCGAGTCGTTGTAGCTCGTGCCGAAGCTCGTGACGAGGATGACCGGCTTCACGGCCTTCTCCTTTTCACTCGATTTTTCGGAACTTGCGGAGGTGTTGGAGCAGCCCGCGAGCGCGACTCCGGCGAGCGCGACGGCTCCGGTTGCTGCGGCGCTCATGAAGCCGCGGCGTGACATCTGGTCGGACATGGTTTTTCCTTTCCTCGGTTTGCCGGTCCCCCGGCGACAGTTGCTTGTCGGCACAAGCGAAAGAAAAGCGCACCCCTCGGGGTTCACAAGGAGCTAACGCCACGGCGATGCCGTGAGGAAAAGGCGAAGCAGTCTGGCTTGGGGCGCGAGGCGGTTCGCCCGCGCGTCCTATACAGTAATGTCCCTTGCCCAGGATTCCCACCTGGTTCCCTCCGCAAGCCAGCGCGGGCTGTGCGGGCGCCGCGCCGGTCATTTCCTTTTATCCGATTGTCATATGCTCGTTGCCGAAACTTTTACTATGATAATTGGCACTTGTGAACGTGTCAAAGCCCAGGGCGGGCGGCATTGCGCCTCCTGCCTGCGTATTTGCGCCCATTGCTGCCGCAGGCGCCGTGTTTTGCCCGCTGCGCGAATGGCGGCGTAAACGGTTGCGATGAGAAACGGGAAGGAAGGCTCGGATGATTCATATCGTTGGCGCAGGCTCGGGCGCCGCCGACCTTATCACGCTGCGCGGGGCGCGCCTTCTGCGCGCGGCCGACGTGGTCGTTTGGGCGGGGAGCCTTGTGAACCCCGAGCTGCTCACTGAGTGCAAGGAATCCTGCGTCGTCTACGACAGCGCGCACATGACCTTGGAGGAAGTGCTCGACGTGATGTGCGCGGCGGATGCACGGGGCGAGGAAGTGGTGCGCCTGCACACGGGCGACCCGTGCCTGTACGGCGCCATCCAGGAGCAGATGGACGCGCTCGACGCGCGCGGCGTGGACTACGAGGTGGTGCCCGGCGTGTCGAGCTTTTGCGGTGCCGCGGCAGCGCTTCGCCAGGAATACACGCTGCCGGGAATCAGCCAGTCGGTCGTGATCACGCGGCTTTCCGGGCGCACCCCCATGCCCGCGGGCGAGGGCATGCGCACCATGGCGGAAAGCGGCTCGACTATGGTCATCTTCCTGAGCTCGGGTATGCTCGCCGAGCTTTCCGCCGAGCTTTTGGCCGCGGGCCGCAGCTCCGATGAGCCGGCGGCGCTCGTGTACAAGGCGACCTGGCCTGAGGAGCGCGTGGTGCGCTGCACAGTGGGCACGCTCGCCGATGCGGGCGCGCGAGAGGGCATCGACCGCACGGCGCTCGTGGTGGTGGGCCGCGTGCTCGGAGCTCGCGGCGGGCTTGCGCACAACGGTGCGCAAGCGGGGTCGTACGAGCGCAGCAAGCTTTACGACCCTTCGTTTGCCACGGGGTATCGGAAGGCGAGTAGCTAGCGTGGCCTTCGAGCACTACATATATACCGGGACGACCCGCCTGCGCTGCGGCTACACCACGGGGAGCTGCGCCGCGCTCGCGGCGAAGGCGGCCTGCGAGATGCTCTTGTCACGAAAGCCCGTCGGCCGCGTGTCGGTCGTCACCCCCGGCGGGCTGCCCGTCGAGACGGATGTGGTCGACGCATGCATCGGCGAGGGGTGCGCCCAGTGCGCCGTGCGAAAGGACGCAGGCGACGATGCCGATGTGACCGACGGCGTGCTCGTGTACGCGCGCGTGGAACATGCGGGGTCGGGCACGGGTGCTGCGGGCAGCAAGGACGTGCCCGCGCACGAATCGGAAGCTTCCGTCGATGGCGGCGTGGGCGTGGGGCGCGTGACGTTGCCCGGGCTCGAGCAGCCGGTGGGGGCGGCCGCCATCAACGCGACGCCGCGCGCGATGATTACTTCGGCGGTGCGTGAGGTGTGCGCCGCGCACGGCTTTTCTGGAAACATTGCTGTGACGATTTCGGTACCCGAGGGTGTTGCCCTTGCCGAAAAGACCTTCAACCCGCACCTGGGGATAGAGGACGGCATCTCCATCCTGGGAACGACGGGCATCGTCGAGCCGCGCAGCCTCGCTGCCTTGCGCGACAGCATCGAGCTCGAGATCCGGCAGCATGCGGCTATGGGGCGGCGCGGAGTCGTGCTCACGCCCGGCAACTACGGCGCGCAGTTCATCTCGGGGCATTTCCACCTAAACGGTGCGCCGGTGGTCTTCATCTCCAACTTTGTGGGCGATGCGATTGATTGCTGCGTTCGCGAGGGATTTACCAATGTCCTTCTTGTGGGACACATCGGCAAGCTGGTGAAGGTCGCGGGCGGCATCATGGACACCCATTCGCGTACCGCCGACTGCCGCGCGGAGATTCTGGCCGCCCACGCGGCCTTGGCCGGCGCGGGCGCGAAGACCGTGTGCGAGATCATGTCGTCGGTCACGACCACGGCGGCGCTCGAGGTAATCGAGGCCGCCGGCGTGGGGGACGCTGCGCGCGCCTCGCTCGCTGCGGCAATCGAGGACAGGTTGCGCCGCCGCGCGGCGGGCGCATGCGACATCGCCGCGGTCGTGTTCGACGCCGAGCGCCGCGAGCTTTTCCGCACGTCGGGCGCCGATGCGGTTATCGGGGAATTGGGGGCGACGTATGAGTAAAGGCGTGCTGTACGGGGTGCGCCGCGCAATCGGCTGGCCGGGGACGAAGGTGGTCATGAAGGCGCGCCGCTCGCTTGCGGACACGAAGCGCATCCTTCGCGAGGAGGGCGCCTTCGACGGTGCCGAGCTCGTAGAGGACTGTGGGCTTCCGGGCGAGCGCGTGTACCGCTCGCTCGACGATGTGCCCGATCGGGGCAGCTACTTCTCGACGATGGTGGTGCGCTAGATGAGGGTTTCCTGCATAGCGTTCACTGAGAGGGGGTATGTGTTGGCGGAGCGCACCGCACGCGCGCTTTCCGATTGCGCGCAGACAGGTGAAGATGACCCTGGCTGGGACGTTTCCGTTTCGCGCGGGTTCGGCGAGGGGAAGGCCGACCTGCGCGCATGGACGGCGCTCGCGTGGGAAGCGTCGGACGCGCTTCTGTTCGTGGGCGCGGCGGGCATCGCCGTGCGGGCGATCGCGCCGCATGTCGCCTCGAAGGCAACCGATTCCGCGGTTGTGGTGATTGACGAGGCGGGGCGCTTTGCCGTCCCGCTTTTGTCGGGGCATTTGGGCGGTGCGAACGAGCTTGCGCAAACTGTGGCACGCGCGGCAGGGGCCATCCCCGTCATCACCACGGCGACCGACGTCCGCGGCGTGTGGGCGGTGGATACGTGGGCGCGCTGTGCGGGGCTCGCCGTTTCGAATCCCGAGGCCATCAAGCGAGTGTCGGCGCGGCTGCTTTCGGGCGGGCGCGTGGCGCTCTATTCCGACATGCCGATTTCGGGACAGCCACCTGAGGGGGTTGACATTGCGTCCGACCGCGCTCGGGCCGATATCGTCGTGTCGCCGTTCGCTGGCGCGAATGCAGGTGCGTCCGTTCGCGCGTCGGAGACAACGGGCGAGGTCGTGCCTGCCGGTGAGACGTGGAAGCCGGCGGGCGTGCGGGCGCAGGCGCCTGCGCCCGAGCCGCTTCGCCTTGTCGTGCCCTGCATCGTTGCGGGCATAGGGTGCCGTCGCGGTGCGTGCGCCGAAGCCATCGGGGAGGCGTTTCTTCTCGCGTGCGGGCAGGCGGGCATCTCGCCTTCGGCCGTGCGCGAGGCGGCGACGATCGACGTGAAGGCGCACGAGGAGGGTCTGCTCGCCTTCTGCTGCGCGCGCAATATCCCGCTTGCGACGTATTCCGCAGAGGAGTTGTCGCAGGTCGAAGGCAGCGTTTCGCCATCTGATTTCGTGCGTGCGACGGTGGGGGTCGACAACGTGTGCGAGCGCGCGGCGCTCGCGGACGGGGGCAAACTTATCTTCCCGAAGCTCGCTCACGGCGGCGTGACCGTCGCGTTTTCCAAGGTAACTATCGAACTTTCGTTTAAGGAGCGGTGATGGGAAAGCTCTTCGTGGTGGGGATCGGCCCGGGCGGCCCCGACGGCATGACGATTGCGGCCCGGCGCGCGCTCGAGGCGGCCGACATCGTTGTGGGGTACACGAAATACGTGGAGCTCGCGCTCGCCGCCGTGCCCGACGCGGCGCATCTCGCGACGCCGATGATGCACGAGGTCGAACGATGCCGCCTGGCGCTTTCGCGCGCGCAGAGCGGAGAAGCCGTGGCGCTCGTGTGCAGCGGTGACGCGGGCGTGTACGGCATGGCGAGCCCCGTGCTGGAGCTTGCGGAGGACTACCCCGATGTAGACGTGGAAGTTATCGCCGGGGCCACCGCGGCTCAGAGCGGGTCGGCGGTGCTCGGCGCCCCGCTTGCCCACGACTTCGCGGTCGTGTCGCTCTCCGACCTGCTCACGCCATGGGAGGTCATCGAGCGCAGGCTCGCCGCCGTGGCGAGCGCCGACTTCTGCATCTGTTTGTACAACCCGCGCAGCAGAAAGCGCGCCGACAGGCTCTCACGCGCGGCGAAGATTATGCTCGAATGGAAGGCCCCCGACACGCTCTGCGGCTGGGTACGCAACATCGGGCGCGAGGGGCAGCAGTCGGGCATGTGCAGGCTCTCCGAGCTGGGGGAGATCGACGCCGACATGTTCACCACCGTGTTCGTCGGCAACGCGAACACGAAGCTCGTAGGCGGCCGTATGGTCACGCCGCGCGGGTATCGGGAGATTCCATGCGAAAGGTAACGATCATCGGGGCGGGGCCCGGAAACCCCGACTTGCTCTCGCGCGCGGCGCTCGACGCTATCGACTTCGCCGACGTGGTCATCGGCGCTCATCGCGCGCTTGCCGGCATCGACGTGCCGCCCGACGTGGTGAGATGCGAGCTTGTGAAGACGGCGGACATCGTCGCCGCGCTCACCGATGCGGCGTCGTGGCGGCGCGCCGTGGTCGTGATGACGGGCGATGTGGGGCTGTTCAGCGGCGCGCGCCGCCTGGTGGAGGCGCTCTCCGGCGACGCGCAGGTGGACGTGCGCGTCGTTCCTGGCATAAGCTCAGCGTCTTATCTCGCCGCGCGCCTCGCGCGTCCATGGCAGGATTGGCGCTTCGCGAGCGCTCACGGCGTGGCGTGCGACATCGTGGCCGAGGCCGAGCGCGCAGGTGAGCTCTTTCTCGTCACGTCGGGCGGGGAAGACCCCTCGCGGCTTTCGGGCGAGCTTGTGCAGGCGGGCTTCGGGGATGCGCGCGTGACGGTGGCCGAGCGCCTGTCGTACCCCGACGAGCGCATCACCTGCGCGACCGCAAGTGAAATCGCAGGTCAGACGTTCGACGACTTGAACGTGATGCTTATCGAGTTCGCAGGCGGCGCCGGGTCGCCTGCGGGCTCTAGCGCAGCCTCCGAGGCGCCGGCCGGCGCGTCATCGCCCGCGGCGGCTTCTTCCGCGGCGGACCCTGCGGGCGAATCCCGCGCCGCGAGCTCCCGCTGGCCGTACGCTTCCTCGGGCATTCCCGACGAGCTCTTCATCCGCGGCGACGTTCCCATGACCAAGCAGGAGGTGCGCGCAGTCGCGCTCGCGAAGCTGCGCCTTACCGCTACCGACACCGTGTGGGACGTCGGAGCCGGCACGGGGAGCGTGTCGATCGAGGCGGCGCTCGTCGCGCGAGCGGGGTCGGTATGGGCGGTCGAGCGCAACGCGGCCGGCGTGCGGCTCATCCGAGAGAACGCGGATGCATTCGGGTGCGGCAACGTGCATGCGGTCCCCGGTGTCGCCCCCGAAGCGCTTGCGAAACTGCCCGTCCCCGACGCCGTGTTCGTCGGCGGGAGCGCGGGCGAGCTTCCCTCCATCGTGGAGGCGGCGCTCGAGAAGAACTCGCAGGTTCGCCTGTGCGTGCCATGCGTCACCGTTGAGACGCTCACCGAGGCGTGCGCGCTCCTCTCGGGTTCGCGCTTTAAGGGGTTCGAGGCGTGCCAGGTGTCGGCCGCCCGCGCCGAGGCTGTAGGCTCGCACCATCTTATGAAGGCGCAAAACCCCGTGTTTCTTGTCAGCGCGCGTGGTGCGGGTGGGGAAGGCGGCGCCCGGTGAGCACGTCCATTCCGCGCTTCATGGTCGCTGCGCCCTCGAGCGGGAGCGGCAAGACGGTCGTAACGTGCGCGCTCCTGCGCGCGCTCGCGCGCCGCGGCCTTGCGTGCGCGGCCTTCAAATGCGGCCCCGACTACATTGACCCGCTCTTTCATCGCCGCGTCGTGGGTGCGCGCTCGGGCAACTTAGACGGCTTCTTCACCGACGCCCCGACGCTGCGCGCCCTGCTCGCGCGCGGCGCCGCGGGCGCGGATGTCGCGGTGCTCGAGGGGGTCATGGGCTTCTACGACGGCATGGCGCCCGGCGTGGCCGACGCGAGCAGCTACCAGGTTGCGCGCGACACGGAAACGGCGGTCGTTTTAGTGGTAAACGGGCGCGGGGCGTCTTTATCGCTCGCCGCCGTAATCCGCGGCATCGCCGAGTTCCTGCCTTGCGCGAACGTGCGCGGCGTCGTGCTGAACAAGACGAGCGCCGCTGCCTGCGCCTACGCGGCGCCTGCGATCGAGAAGCACACGGGCGTCGCGGTTTTGGGTAATATCCCCGCCGACGAGGCGTTCTCACTCGAAAGCCGGCATCTGGGGCTTGTGACCGCCGACGAAGTCAAGCAGCTCTCCGCGCGCATCGACAAGATGGCCGAGCTGGTGGAGAAGAGCGTCGACGTCGACCGCTTGCTCGAAATAGCGGCGACGGCACCCGATATCCGCGAGGAACCTTACCGGTTGGAGCCGATTGCGGGAGCGCGGCCCATCGTCGCCGTCGCGCGTGACGAGGCGTTCTCGTTCTACTACGAGGAGAACCTGCGCGCGCTCGAGGACCTGGGTTGCGAGCTGGCCTTTTTCAGCCCCCTGTGTGATAGCGAGTTACCCCGGGGGACAAGCGCCCTCTATTTGGGGGGCGGCTACCCGGAGCTCCATGCGCGGCGGCTCTCCGAGAACGCGCCGATGCGCGAGGCGGTGCGGCGCGCGGTGGAATCCGGCATGCCGACGGTCGCCGAATGCGGTGGGTTTCTGTACCTGCAGCGCGAAATCGCCGATAGCGAGGGGCGGCGCTGGCCTGTTGCGGGCGCCCTTGAGGGCGCAAGCGAGAACGGGGGAAGGCTGTCCCATTTCGGATACGTGGAGCTTACTTCCCAACGCGACGGGCTCTACGGGCCGCGTGGCACACGCATCCGCGCGCACGAGTTCCACTACTGGCAGTCCACCTGCCCGGGCGGCGACTTCTGGGCGCAGAAGCCCCGGCGCGACAAGGGCTGGCCGTGCATGACGACCACCCCGTCCCTGGTTGCGGGCTTCCCACATGTGTACTATCCTGCGAACCCCGACGTCGCGCGCGCGTTCGCGTCTGCCGCAGCGTCGTTCGCAGAGAGGAGACGGCATGGCTGAAACAACCGAAACCGCGCTTGCCTGCATCCGCGAGGAAGTCGAGCGCGCGTTCTCGTCGGCGCCGGGCGCCGTCCTCGAAGCCGCGCTCTCCCGGATCGCACCCGCAGACGAGTGCGCCCGCGCCGCCGCGTACGCCGCGTGGGACTCCATCGCGCACCCCTTGGGGGGATTGGGCGACTTTGAAGACGCCGTCGCGTGTATCGCCGCAGCTCAGGGGAGCGCCGAGGTGGCCGAGTTTCCCCGTGCGCTCGCGGTATTCTTCTCCGACAACGGGGTCGTTGCCGAAGGCGTGTCGCAAAGCGGGCAAGACGTGACGCGAGCCGTCGCGCGCAACATGTGCGAGGGGGCCACGAGCGCCTGCCGCATGGCGGCGTTCGCGGGTGCCGAGGTCGTGCCCGTCGACGTGGGTATGGCCCGGGGCATAGAAGACGCGCGCATGGTGCGCGCGAACGTGCGGCGGGGGAGCGGCAACATCGCGCACGGCCCCGCCATGTCTCGCGATGGGGCCGTGCGCGCGATCGAGGTCGGAATCGCCGTCGCGTGCGGGCTTGCCCGCGCCGGCGTGCGCCTTCTCGCTGCGGGCGAGATGGGCATCGGCAACACGACCACCTCGGCGGCGGTGGCCGCAGTGCTCATCCGGGCGGACGCGCGGAGCCTCGTCGGGCGCGGCGCGGGGCTCTCGGACGCCTCGCTCGCGCGCAAGCGCGACGTGGTCGAGCGCGCTATCGACGCGAACTCGCCCGATCCCGCCGACCCGATCGACGTGCTCTCGAAGGTGGGCGGCTTCGACATCGCGGCGATGTGTGGCTTCTACCTGGGGGCCGCGGCCGCGAAGGCGCCGGCGCTCCTCGACGGGGTCATATCCTGCACGGCGGCCCTGTGCGCGGCGCGCCTGTGCCCCAACGCCTTGGGCTACCTCGTGGGCACCCACGCATCTAGCGAACCCGCAAGCCAGGAGCTCCTTCGCGAGCTCGGCATAAAGGCACCCCTCGTCGCAGGCATGCACTTGGGCGAGGGCGCGGGCGCCATGGCGTATCTGCCCCTTCTGGATTCGGTGCTGCGCGTGTACCGGGATGGGAAGACGTTCACGGCGACTGGCATGGCTGCTTACGAGCATTTCGAGGCCGGGAAATGACGGTGACGCTCGTCATCGGCGCCGCCGCGAGCGGCAAGAGCGCCTACGCCGAGTCCCTGTGCCTTGGGCACGACGGCCCCCGCGTGTACCTGGCAACGATGGAGCCCTTTGGGGAAGAGGGCGCCCGCCGCATCGCGCGCCATCGGGCGCGGCGCGAGGGCAAGGGGTTTTCCACCCTCGAGCGCACGCGTGACGTGGGCGCCGCAGTGCCCGGGCTTCCGCGCGGCTGCACGCTTCTTTTGGAGGACGTGGGCAACCTGGTTGCGAACGAGCTCTTCGCGGAAGGCGGCTTGTCCCCACTTGACCCCGACGCTGCGGCGCGCGAGGTGCTCGGAGGCATCGAACGGCTCGCTCAGGCCGCTGAGTATACGGTGGTGGTCACCGTCGACGTGTTCGCCGATGGGATGCGCTACGATGAGGGGACCGAGGCATGGAGGCGCGCGCTCGCGCGCGTGAACGCGGGCGTGGCGGCGTTGGCCGACCGCGCAGTCGAAGTGGTATGCGGGATTCCCGTGTGGATGAAAGGCGAAGGACCTACAAGGTGAAGATAGCAGAGGCAATCGGCGCGGCGTTCGGAACGTTCTCGCGCATCCCCGTCCCGAAATCGGCCTGGACCGATTTCGGATCAACCCATGCGCTTGCCGCGTTTCCCCTGGTGGGCGTTGCGGAAGGCTTCCTCATGACGGCGTGGGGGCACGTGGCGAACCTGTTCGGCGTGCCCGCGACCATCGTCGCGGCCGTGCTCGTGGCGTTGCCTGTGGCGGTGACGGGAGGCATTCACCTAGACGGGCTCTGCGACACCTCCGATGCGCTTGCAAGTTGGGCCCCGCGCGAGCGAAAGCTCGAGATCATGCACGACCCGCGGGCGGGCGCCTTTGGGGTCATTGGTGTTGTTGTGTACCTTATTCTGCAGTTTTCCCTGTTCACCGCGCTGCCGCTTACGGCGGGGGCGTTCCTCGCGCTTCTGTGCTCGCTCGTGTTCTCCCGCGCGCTTTCGGGGCTCGCCGTAGAATGCTGGCCTGCCGCGCGGGCGGACGGCATGGCCGCGGGGCTCTCGCCTGCGAAGAAGCGCGCGGAGATCGTCGTGCCGCTTTGCGCTTTCGCTGCGGCTTCGGCTGCAGGGATGGTCGCGTGCGCTCAGGCCGTCGGCGCCCTTATGGCGGTGGCGGGGCTTTTGGTGCTCGCGTGGTACCGCCATGTTGCCCTGTCCCGCTTCGGCGGGGTGACGGGTGATTTGGCCGGATGGTTTCTGCAATGGGCCGAGCTCGCGATGCTTGCCATGCTGGTGGCGGGGGGCATGCTTCTATGATTCTCGTGGTAGGTGGCGCGCATTCGGGGAAGAGGACCTTCGTGCGCGAAAAGCTCGGGTTTGCGGCGGACGATTTCGTCGACGCGGCGCAGCTTGCGGAGGGCGGCGTGCCCGCGGCTTTTGCCGGCCGTGTCGCGTACCGTGCTGAGGAACTCGTACACGCGCTCGACGCTGACCGGGCGCTCGAGCGGCTGATCGGCTTCGACGCAGTGATTCTGCCCTTGGTCGGCTCGGGGGTCGTCCCCATGCGTGCGGAAGACGCCCAATGGCGCGAGCGCGCGGGGCGCCTGGGATGCGCGCTCGCTGCGCACGCCGACGTCGTCGTGCGCATGACGTGCGGGATTCCCCAGGTCATCAAAGGAAACCTTGCCGATGCGCCTCGAGGGACGCAAGGCGCGGGCGCGCCTTTGGAAGTCGTCTTCGTGCGCCATGGTGCCACGGCGGGCACGGAAGACCATCGCTACAGCGGGGCGGGCACCGACGAGCCCCTGTCGAGCGCGGGCGAGCGTGCTTTGCGCGACCTCGCGTGCGATCGTGACGTGTCCCGTGTTATCACGAGCGGCATGGCCCGCACCGACCAGACGGCGCGCATCCTCTTCCCGAACGCGGAGCTTATGGCGTGCCCCGGTCTGCGCGAGATGGATTTCGGCGACTTCGAGGGGCGAAGCGCCGCCGAGCTTAAAGAGGATGTGCGCTACCGCGCCTGGGTAGACTCCTGGTGCGAGACGCGCTGCCCGCATGGCGAGGGCAAGAGCGATTTTACCCGCCGCGTCGTCGCGGCGTTTCGGGTGGCGTGCGAATCGGAGCGCGCCCAGGGGAGTGGGCGCGCCGTCTTCGTCGTTCACGCGGGTACCGTGAAAGCGCTGCTCTCCGAGCTAGCTGTCCCGAAAATGGGATATTTCGACGTGCATACCGAGCCGGGCGGCGCATGGGCCGCCACCTGGGATGGGCACTGCTTTCGCGACGTTCGCCCCGCTTCGGGGGGCGATGTCCGGTGATGACGATTCTTGCCGTCGCCGCCGGGTTCGCGGCCGACCTTGCCTTCGGCGACCCGCGCTGGCTTCCCCATCCCGTCGTCGCCATGGGGCGCGCGATCACGTGGGCCGAAGGCCGCCTGCGGGGCGCATTCCCGCAAACGTCCGCGGGCACGCGCGCCGCAGGGCTTGTGCTCGCCGTGGCGCTTCCGCTTGCGTGTGGGCTTTTGACCTGGGGAATCCTGCATCTTTGCGGCATGGTTCACCCCGGCTTGCGCTTCGTGGCCGAGGCATGGGCGAGCTATCAGATTCTCGCGGCATGCGAGCTGCGCCGCCAGAGCCTGGCCGTGGCCCGCGCGTTCTCGAAGGGCGGCCTTGTCGCGGCGCGCGAAGCCGTCGGGCTCATCGTGGGACGCGACACGTCTGTTCTCGACGAGCAGGGCGTCGCGCGCGCCGCCGTGGAAACGGTGGCGGAGAACGCGAGCGACGGCGTCATCGCGCCGCTTTTCTACCTTATGATCGGGGGTGCGCCCTTGGGCATGGCGTACAAGGCGGTGAACACGCTCGACAGCATGGTGGGCTACAAAAACGAGCGCTACATCGACTTCGGCTGCGCCTCGGCGCGCCTCGACGATGCGGTGAACTGGATTCCCTCGCGCTTATCGGCCCTGCTCATGATCGCCGTGTGCCCGATCGTCGGGCTCGACGCGCGCGGGGCGGCGCGCATCTGGCGCCGCGACAGGCGTCGCCATGCGAGCCCGAACGCGGCGCAGACCGAGTCAGCGTGTGCAGGCGCGCTCGGGCTGCGCCTGGCAGGACCCGCGGTGTATTTCGGCAAGCTCGTTGAGAAACCGACGATAGGCGACGCGTCCCGCGAAATCGAGTGGGGCGACATCGCCCGGGCGACAAGGCTCATGCTCGCCGCGTCCGTATGCGCGTTCGTCGTCTTCGGCGCCGCGCGCGCGGCGGTCGTGCTCGCCGTGGGGGTGATGGCATGAGGGAGGACCACGCCGCGCCCCGGGCTGCCGGGGGAATCCTTCGCGCCCGTACGCATGGGGGCAGCGCGCAATCGCTCGGCATCGTTTGCGAAGGGGGCGCCTCCGACCTCATCGACTTCTCGGTGAACGTGAATCCGGCAGGCCCCTCGCCGCGCGCCGTCGCCGCAGCTTGC
The DNA here is from genome assembly GCA_905212545.1 of uncultured Collinsella sp. GTDB lineage: Bacteria > Actinomycetota > Coriobacteriia > Coriobacteriales > Coriobacteriaceae > Collinsella. The sequence goes on along the minus strand of CAJMEW010000005.1, from coordinate 38,308 downwards.
AAGGCGCTTTCTCGAATCGACGCCTACCCCGATAGGGAAAGCCGCGCCCTCGTTCGCGCCCTAGCGCGCACCCAGGGCATTCCCGAAGATACTATCGTTTGCGGCGCGGGCGCGTCCGACATCATCTGGCGGCTCGCCGCGGCGGTGCGCCCGAAACGCATCGTCGTGTGCGCGCCGACGTTCTCTGAATATGCGGAGGCGGCATCGTACTACGGCGCATGCGTGCAGGAGTTCCCGCTCTCCGAAGCGGATGACTTCGACGTGCCCGCCTCCTTCGCCCGCGCGATCGAGGGGCCGGGAGACGTGGCGTACCTCTGCAATCCGAACAACCCGACGGGGCGCCTCGTCGACCCCCGCGTGATCGATGCCGCGGCTTGCCGCTGCGAGCAGGTGGGCGCACTGCTCGTCGTGGACGAGTGCTTCCTCGGATTTGCGCCCGACGCCCGCGAAAGGAGCGTGGCCGCACGCGCCGCGTGTTCGCACCATGTGGCCGCGCTCTCCGCGTTCACCAAGCTCTACGGAATGGCAGGGTTGCGGTTGGGGTATCTGATCAGCGGAAACGCCCAACTCATCGAGGGGATTCGCCGGGCGGGGCAGGCGTGGCCCGTCTCCTCGGTCGCCGAGGCCGCGGGCATCGCCGCCCTGGAAGACGTCGAATACGTCTCGCGCACGCGCGATGTATTGGCGGGCGAGCGAGCGTGGCTTTCCCACGAGCTCTCCTCGCTCGGGCTTTCCGTCGTGCCGTCGGATGCGAACTTCCTTTTAGTCCGCACGCCGGCGAAAGACATCCCCGAACGCCTGTATAAACAGGGGGTTTTGGTCCGCACGTGCGACTCGTTTTCGGTACTGTCCCGTTTCTGGTGCCGCGTCGCGGTGCGCACGCGCAAGGAGAACGCCCGGCTTGCGATGGCTTTTAGCCGCGCGCTTCGGGCGGAAGGCGAACCCGACGAACGGGGCGGCGCTTCTTGCGGCGGCGCTATGGCGGGCGCGGATGGCCGAGGCTCGGCGAAGGAGGTCGATACCCGTGGGTAGGGCGAAGCCCATCATGATCCAGGGCACCATGTCGAACGCGGGGAAGAGCCTGCTTGCGGCGGGGCTGTGCCGTGTGCTTTCGCAGGACGGCCTGCGCGTGGCTCCCTTCAAGAGCCAGAACATGGCGCTCAACAGCGGTGTCACGGCCGATGGGCTCGAGATGGGGCGCGCCCAGATCATGCAGGCCGAGGCGTGCGGTATCGCGCCCGACGTGCGCATGAACCCCATTCTGCTCAAGCCCGAAAGCGACCACCGAAGCCAGCTCATCGTGGCCGGCAAGGCGCAGGGAGCCTTCGCTGCGAGGGACTACTTCGCGCGAAAGAAGGCGCTCATGCCGCAGATTTTGGAGGCGTTCGATTCGCTCGCGGAGGAAAACGACGTCATCGTCATCGAGGGCGCCGGCAGCCCCGTCGAAATCAACCTTGCCGAAAACGACATCGTCAACATGGGGCTCGCGCGCGCCGTGTCCTCTCCCGTGCTGCTCGCGGGCGACATCGACCCAGGCGGAGTGTTTGCCCAGCTCTACGGCACGGTCGCGCTCTTTGCACCCGAGGATCGCGCGCTTTTGCGGGGGCTTGTGGTGAACAAGTTCCGCGGCGATGTGGAAATCCTGCGCCCGGGTTTGGCCCCGCTCGAGAAGATGTGCGGGGTTCCCGTCGTGGGGGTCGTGCCGTATCTTACGCTCGACCTGGACGACGAGGACTCGCTTGCGCCGCGCCTATCTGCCCGCGAGGCGCGCGGCGTCATCGACGTCGCCGTCGTGCGCCTTCCGCATCTGTCGAACTTCACCGACTTCGACCCGCTTTCGCGCGTGCCCGGCGTGGGCGTGCGCTACGTTTCCTCGACGACCGATCTGGGTCGACCCGACCTGGTGGTGCTCCCCGGCTCGAAGACCACGCTCGAAGACGCGCGCTGGCTTGCGGCTAGCGGCATCGGAGCCTGTGTACGCGCACTTTCGGGCGCGGGCACGCCGGTGCTCGGCATATGCGGAGGCTACCAGCTTTTGGGAGACGAGCTTTCCGATCCGCACGGCAGGGAAGGCGCTGGCACCGCGCGCGGGCTCGGGCTCATCCCTGCAAGTACGGTGTTCAAGGAGGAAAAGCGCCTCGCCCAGTCGGAGCTTCGCATCACGGGCGCCCAAGGCGCGTTCTCGGTGTGGAACGGCATGACGGCTCGCGGGTACGAGATTCACGACGGCGAAACGACCGTCTCCTGCGCCCCTGCGGGCACGATTGGCGGCAAACCAGAAGGCGCGGCCTGCGGAAACGTGTTCGGAACCTATCTCCACGGCCTGTTCGACGAACCGGGGGTGGCGCTCGCCCTCGCGCGCTCGCTTGCGCGCATGCGCGGCCTGCCCGAGAGCGTCGTGGGTGCTGCGGGCGCGGCGTCCGCGGCCGATCACCGTGCGCGCGAGTTCGACCGCCTGGCCGACGGCGTGCGCGGGGCGCTCGACATGGAGTATGTCTACCGCATTATCGAGGAGGGCGTATGATCCACGTGTATCATGGCGACGGCAAAGGCAAGACCACGGCGGCGATGGGCCTCGCCCTTCGCATGCTCGCCGCAGGCCGCCGCGTCGTCGTCGTGCAGTTCCTGAAAGACGGCGAAAGCGGGGAGGCGCGCCTGCTCGCCGAGCATTTCGGCGTGCCCGTGTTCGCGGGGAAGGTGTCGGACAAGTTTACCTGGTCAATGACGTCGGAAGAACTTGCCGCGACGTGCGAGCTGCACGATGGGAACCTCGCTTCCGCGCTCGCCGAGCTCGAGGGCGCTCAGGAGGGGCTGCTCGTGCTCGACGAGGCGCTCGACGCGCTTTCGAAAGGGCTTGTCGACGAGGCGCTCGTGGACCGCGCGCTCGATTTGTCCGCGCGCGGCGTCGAAGTAGCGCTCACCGGGCGCGCGCCTTCCCGCAAGATCGTGGAGAAGGCCGACTACATAACCGAGATGCGGTGCGAGAAACACCCCTACGAGCAGGGGATATGTGCAAGGGAAGGAGTGGAGTACTAGATGGATTCCAAGGAGATGGCGCCCGGCGACATCGAGCGGCGCAGCTTCGAGATCATCACCGAAGAGCTCGGCGGCCGCACGTTCCCGCCGCTCGAAGAGCCCGTCGTGAAGCGCGTCATCCACACCACTGCCGACTTCTCGTACGCCGATTCCCTCGTGTTCACCCATGACGCCGCGCACTGTGCGCTCGACGCACTGCGCGCAGGGGCCACGGTGCTCACCGACACGAACATGGCGCTCGCAGGCATAAGCAAGCCCGCGCTCGCGAAGCTCGACTGCAAGGCCGTGTGCTACATGGCCGACCCTGATGTCGCCGCGGCTGCGCGCGCCGCGGGCACGACTCGCGCCGTTGCGAGCATGGACAAAGCTTGCGGCATCGAGGGTCCGCTCATCGTGGCCGTCGGCAACGCCCCCACAGCACTTCTGCGCCTCGCCGAGCTCATGGACGCGGGGAAGATCGCGCCCGCGCTCGTCGTTGGGGTGCCGGTCGGGTTTGTGAACGTGGTCGAGGCGAAAGAGGAGCTACTTGCGCGACGCGTGCCGGCCATCGTCGCGAGGGGTCGCAAGGGCGGCTCGACCGTGGCGGCCGCCATTATGAACGCGCTGCTCTACCAGATCACGCGCACGGGCGGCCCGAAGTGACGGCCCCCGCATCCGCGCCGGCCCTGCGCATCTTCGCCGGCACCACCGAGGGCCGCCTTCTGTGCGAATGGGCGAGCGGGGCGGGCATCCCCGCCCGTGCCTTCGCGGCAACCGAGTACGGAGGCGAGCTTTTGGGCGAGCTTCCGGGCATCGAGGTGCATGCGGGTAGGCTCGACGAGGCCGACATGGAGCGCGAGCTTTCCGGCGCGCGGATCGTCGTCGACGCCACGCACCCCTTCGCTACGCTCGCAAGCGGCAACATCCGGGCTGCTTCGCTCGCCGTGGGTGCACGATGCCTGCGCCTTGCACGTCCGGCCGAGGAGCTGCCCAAAGGCGTCGTGTCGGTCGCGTCGATCGCCTGCGCGGCGCGCTTTCTCTCCGAGAACCCGGGTCGCGCGCTTCTCACGACGGGGAGCAAGGAGCTTGCTCCCTACACGCGCGTCGCCGATTTCGCGGAGCGCTTCTTTGTGCGTGTGCTCCCGCTGCCCGGTGCTATAACGAAGTGCATCGACGCGGGGTTTTCGCCGTCGCACGTCATCGGCATGCAGGGGCCCTTCACCCGCGAGCTCAACGAGGCGATGCTTCGGCAGGTGGGAGCCCAGTGGCTTGTGACCAAGGACTCGGGAACCGTAGGCGGAACGGCCGAGAAGCTCACCGCCGCGCGCGACGCGGGAGCGTGCTGCATCGTGGTCACCCGTCCCGCCGAGGGAGGCGGGGCCCTTTCGCTTCGGGAAGTGGAAGACGCGCTCTTACGGGAGTTCGCGCGCTAGGCGCTCGCCGCGCCTGCGCGCCCTCCCGCCCGCGAGGAGGAGCGCCTCGAGCAAGCTCGAGCCGTACATGACCGTCATCCGCCAAAAGCTCGAGGACGACGCCCGGAACTGGCGCAAGCAGCCCTTCAATAAGTTGCGGTGAAATAGTGTCTGTTTTTGCTGCTAGATAGCATATTCAGCCCCTAATTCACCGCAACTTGTTGGTGGTGGCTTACTGGTAGCGTAGGCACTCCACCGGGTCGAGCTTTGCTGCGCGGCGAGCGGGATAGAAGCCAAAGATTACGCCGATGCCGACGGAGACGGCAAACGCGCTCAACACTGTCGTAATGGAGAAGCTTGGCGTGATCGTCCCGGTAGCTCCAAACTCGCTCATGATGCCCGAGCTTGCGGCAAAGAACGTGAGTCCCCATGCCAGCAGATAGCCAATCAGGACACCCAAAAGTCCACCGGTGACGCACAGCGCCGAAGACTCGGCCAAAAACTGCGCGGTGATATCGCTACGACTGGCGCCCAGAGCGCGGCGGATGCCGATCTCGCGTATGCGCTCCGTCACGTTGGTGAGCATCATGTTCATAATGCCGATACCGCCGACAAGCAGTGAGATGCTGGCGACAGCACCCATGATGAGCGAGAACGCGCCCATAAAGGAGTTGAGTGCATCGATGGCGCCTTTCATGGATGTCGCCGATACACTGTCGTACTCATCCTCCTCCTCGATGCCCTTTATCGCGCGCACCTTGGACTCGATGGTCTTGCAGAGTTCATCCATGTCCGTGCCCTCGGCGGCGAGTGCGGTCACGCTGGGAAACGAGGGATTCTCGTCACCGAACAGCCCGGCAATGGTCTCTCGCGGCATGTATAGCGTGAGCGACCCCATGGAGTCGCTGCCGCCATCAATCACGCCTACAATCTGCACCTCGCCGTTGGACACCTTGATGGTTTTCCCCAGTGCGTCCTGTTCGTTGCCGTACAGCTGATCGGCGCCGCCGCGGCTGATGAGCGCCACGCGCGAGCCTGATTGGGACTCGGCCTGGGAATAGGTGCGCCCCGCAACGAGCTTGCTGGCACCCACGGCGTCGAGCATGTCGCTATCGACACCCTGTGCCATGACGGTATAGCTTTTATCGCCGGTCTTGTACTCGGTATAGGCGCTGTCGACAATGCCGATTTGCTCAATCTGCGGCACCAGTTTTTGAAGCTTCTGGACGTCAGAATCAGAGAGTTCTTGGGACGAATAGATCTGAACCATGCGTGCCGCATTGAGGCCTAGGCTGTTGACCAAGCTGTTTTGGATGCCGCCGATGAGCGAAGTCATGGCAATGACCGAGGCAATGCCGATGACAATGCCCAGGATGGTGAGCAGGCTGCGCCCCTTGTTGGCCTCGAGCGAGTGAAGGGCTTCCTGGATGAGATCGCGGGCGCTCATGCCATCACTCCTTTCGGCGGGTTGGCGGAGGCGGAAATCATGGGCAGGCTATCTACGGCGCTGCGCAGGGTCTTCGGTGCATGTGGAATATACGCGCCGTCGTGAATGCGACCGTCGCGGATGGTCACGGCACGGTCGGCCTCGGCGGCGATGCCGGGGTCGTGTGTTATGAGCACGATGGTTTTGCCGCGCTCCTGAAGTCTATGGAAGGTCTCCATCACAAGCGCTCCGGTCGCGGAGTCCAGGCTTCCCGTCGGCTCATCGGCCAGGATGATGGGCGGAGCGTTGACGAGGGCGCGTGCGATAGCGACACGTTGCATCTGGCCGCCCGAGAGCTCGGATATGCGGTGGTCCCAGTGGTCGACGGGCAGCGTGACGGCCTGCAGCGCGTGCACGGCGCGCATTTCACGCTGGCTACGGGGCACATTGGTGTAGGCCAGCGGCAGCATCACGTTTTCGATGACCGATAGGCGCGGCAGCAGGTTGAAGCTCTGAAAGACAAAGCCAATGCTCAGGGCGCGAACTTCGGTGAGCTCGTCATCGTCAAGCTCGGCCACGTTGAGCCCTTGCAGGTAGTAGTCGCCCGCCGTCGGCTTATCCAGGCAGCCTAGGATGTTCATGAGCGTTGATTTGCCCGAGCCCGAGGGGCCAGTGATAGCGACGAATTCGCCGGGATTTACCGCCAGGCTCACGTTGTGCAGGATGTGGGCGCACCCCGCCTCGCTCTCAAAGATGCGGTGCACGTTGCGGATGTCGATAACGGGACGCATTACATGCCCTCATCGGCAGACATGCTGCCCGAATCCGCGCTGTAGCCGCCGTCAGCCGTTGCATCCGCTCCGGTGTCCATGACGAGGGTGTCGCCATCGCGCAGCTTGGTAACCGGCACGTTGGGGTTGATCTCGTTGCCCTGGTCGTCGCGCTTGACCTGTGTCTTGCCTACTACGGCTTCGTTGTCGTTTTGCGTCACGACGGTCACCTTAACGCGGCGTGTCTCCTTGCTTTCGTCATCTGTGGCCAGATTGACGTAATAGTGTTCGCCGTCTTCGGTCATGAGCGCCATCGTCGGCACCATGACCACGTCGTCAAGCTGCTCGGTCACCACCGATACCTCGGCCGTCATGCCCGGCTTCAGGCGCGCGTCGGGCGCCTCGATGAGGATGTCGACGTTAAAGGTCACGCTGCCGCCGCCGTTGGCGGCGTCGGAGTTTGCCACCGACGCGATAGCCGTGACGGTGCCCTGGCTCACGATATCGGGAAACGCGGGATACGTGACGTTGGCGCTCTGCCCAACGGCGATCTTGGCGATGTCCTTTTCGCCCACCTGCACGGTCACCTTCATCTTGGATAGGTCGGCGATCTGCATGCACTGCTTGCCGCCGCTCGTATCGCTTTCGCCCATGATCATGCCGCCTGTTACCGTGGCGCCCACCTTGGCGTTGAGCTCCACGATGCTACCCGAGCTCGGGGCCGTGACCGTGCGACTGGCGGCCTTGGCGTTCGCCTGGTCTAGGTTTGCCTGGGCCGATGCGAGGCTGCGCTGCGCGGCCGATACGGCGTTCGTGTCCGCTGATGCGTCGGAGACGCCAGCCGCTGCGGAAGCTCCATCGACGTCCGTCGTTGGGGTGGCCTGCGCGGCAGCGGCGGCTTTCTGTGCGTTGGTGAGGTCTTCCTGGGCGGCTGCAACTGCACGCTGCGCCTCGGCAACGTTGCGATCGAGCTCGTCGTTTTTAATGGTCATAAGCACGTCGCCCTCGTTAACGGATTGGCCTGCCTGCACGTTGATCGAATCGACCGTACCGTCGACAGAAGGGGAGACCACTGAGGACGAAATGGGTTTGAGCTGGCCTTTCGCCTCGACCGTTGTGGTAAACGTGCCCTCGGTCACCATGTCGGTCACGGGACCGCTAGCGCCCTGTGGCTGTGTATTGATAACAAGGGTTGCGACAATGGCAATGAGCGCGATGGCACCCACGACGCCGGCGGCAATACCGCGTCGAATCAGCTTTTTACGTCGACGTTCGGCACGTTTTGCCTTGAGCTTGGCATATGCTTGTTCATCGGAAATCTCGGCCGTATCGTTCGTTCGTCCGCTCTGCTTGTCGGCATGTACGTTTGTAATCAGAGGAATCGTTTCGGTGGCACCTTCGGGCGTGTGCTCGGTATCATCTGGGCCCGGGGTGATCCTGGGGACATTCGGCATAGCGTCTCCTTTATAGAAAGAACCTCGATAATTATATGCGCCCACCGGTTGGGGCGGGCGCATAGGACGGTTTCTTTCGGAACTGTTAGATTGGTCGTAGCGGTTCCACGTTGTAGGAATGCGCGCGTTGCACTATGAGTGGACAACCACGCACAGGCCGACTTTGATGCAGTCGTGAAGTGCCTTGGCGTCTGCCAGGCGCAGGTTGATGCAACCGTGGCTGCCGCACCACTTGTACGACTCGGCATTATCGAAGCTCTTGTCGTTTTGCCAGGTGGCATCGTGGAAGCCGATCATATTGCCCTCGAACGGCATCCAGTAGCTCACCGGGCTCTCGTATTTGGGCTTGCCCGTCTCGGGGTCCTTGGCTCCGATCAGGGTGCTGCCGCCGTCGTTGCTGTTGATCTGCCACACGCCCTCGGGGGTGGCGTCTTCGCCCGGTTTGCCGGAAATAAAGTTGGCCTCCCAAACGATATTACCGTTCTCGTCATAATAGCGCGCGTGCTGCTCGGACAGGTCGACGTCGATATACGCCTTCCAGTCGGGCTCTCCCTTTGCGGTAAAGGTGTCGGCCTTCTGGGAGTACTTGATCTCGATTTCGCCGGTCTGCTTGTTGTTAATGGCGTCCTCGACCTGCTTGGCGAGCGAGCTGCTATCGATAGACCAACCAAAGTCACCGCCTTCGACAGCGCACTGCTTGCCATCGGCGCGCGTCCACCAGCGAGTGGAGCCCACGGTATTAAAGCCGTTGGCGAGCTCGGCTGCCCAGCTACTGATCTGCGAAGTATCGAGCGTGGGGTTGGCGGGATCGGCAAAGCTGATCCACTGCAACACGGAGCTGCCATCAACCTTGCCGGCATCCTCGCCGTTGAGCTTGAGGGTCACGTTGACGCCCAGGAAGTTGTTGGCGGCATCGCATGCGGCCTGAATCTGATCATCGGTCAGCGTTCCATTGAGCGGCTCATAGGCATCGTTGCCGAGCTTGGAAAGATCTACGGTCTCGGCCAGCGAGGCAAGCTCGAGCTCGGCATACTTAATGACATGCTCGCGGTTGAGTTTTTCGTTGGAGCGCGCCTTCTCGACGGTAAACTTGCCGGCCTGCTCGTCATAGGAGCTATTGGCCTCGAACGTGCCCGAACGGCCCTCGTTGAACTCGTCGATGGCACTGCCCAGATCCTCCTCAAACTGTTTTTGGTTGAAGGCGTCGGAAAGCATGGACAGGTCGACATCTTGATCAAGATCGACTTCGTTGGAGGCAGCGGTTGTTTTGGTCTTGCCGCTTAAGGATTCCACAAGGCGGACCGGCCATACAAAGGCTTCGTTGTGGCTGATGATTTCTTTTGCGGCAGCTTCGCCGTCGACGATGGGTTCATCGGACTCGGGCTGATAGGTCCAGCTAAAGTCATCTCCTGTCACGGTGAGCTTATAGTGCTTCCATGCCGAGTTGACCTTGGTGGCGGCAGACGAAGCGTTGAAGAACGAGACGTCGACGCCGGCGATGGTGGTGTTGGGGTAGGCTACCTGCGAAAACGCTACGACGCCTACGATATAGACAATGACGATAAGACCCAGGACGATAAAGAGCGTCGTCTTTTTGCCCGACTTATTGTTCTCGGCGGGTTTGCGCGCGGGGCCGCGATCGCCTCGAGCGTGCGTGGGGGGCTGCTTGGACGCATTGCCGTTTGCCTGGCGCTGCTGACGTTGTTGACGCTGCTGTCGCTGTTGGTTCGGGCGTTGGGAAGCGTTTGCTGCACTACGCTGCTGACCGTGGCTCGGCGCGATAGGACGCGGCGACTGAACGCCGCCGGTGTGCCTGCTCGGCTGCTGCGGATCGGGAATCAGTTGAGTTCGATCGTTTTGCGACATCGTATGCATATCCTTCGATTTTCGCCTTGCGGTTCATCGTGTTTTTACTGGGCTTGCATTATAGCGATTGCCCTGCTGTTTGTGGTACGGAAACGGTTGCATTCAAAAGAGGTGGGACATTTGTCCCACCTTTGAGTCGTTCTTTGCCGCTATCCGCACACACCGCATTTTGCACAGGCCGAAAGTGCGGCCGGAGCCTGCGCAATGCCGCCCTTTGCGGTTTCGCGCAGGGTTGCGGGCAGCGCGTGACCCACCGAGAGCATGACATGTGCCATTTGATCAAACGGTACCAGGCTCTTAATGCCGGCGAGGGCGAGCTGCGCCGAGCTAAAGGCCGCGGCCACGCCGATGGCGTTACGGTTTTGGCAGGGCACCTCAACGAGGCCGCCTACGGGGTCACAAACGAGGCCCAACAGGTTACTCAGCGCGATGGAACTGGCGTCGAGCGCCTGCTCGGGCGTGCCGCCGAGCATCTGCACCAGCGCGGCGGCTGCCATGGCGGCGGCGCTTCCTACCTCGGCTTGGCAGCCGCCCTCGGCGCCGGCAACGCAGGCGCTTGTGGTGAGGTTGAGGCCGATGGCGGCTGCGCAGTAGAGCGCGTCCATGACCTGCTCGTCGTCGAGCTGCAGGCGATCGGCGAGCGCCAGCACGCAGCCGGGCACAACACCCGCGGATCCTGCCGTCGGAGCGGCGACGATCACGCCCATGGTGGCGGAGCGCTCGAGCACGGCCATGGCGCGGGCCACGGCGTCGGTCTGGACGGCGCCCATTAAGCTGGAGCTCAGGTCGTTGTGGCCGGTGGCGTCGACAAGCTTGGCCTCGCCGCCAATGAGTCCGCCGAGCGATCGCTGCGGATTGGCGATGGGGGCCGTGGTCTCGTCTTTCATGACTTCGAGCACGCGACGCATGGAAGCGACGGCGTGCTGCTCGCCGGTCAGGCGTGCCTCGCGCACGGCCATGACGGCGCCGATGCTGAGCCCCAGTTCCTCACACGCATCGAGCAGCTGCTCGCCGTCGTCGAAGATCTCCTTTGCCGAGACGCCGGGGGAGAGCGACGAGGCAGAACCGGGAAGCTCGATAAAGGTCGCGTAATCGACATTGTCGAGTTTGCGTAGCATGGGGACAACGGTGTCGTCGGGCGCGCCGTCGGTCTCAAAGACGGAGTAGGCCTGGCCGCCCACTTCGGTGCGGTAAGTGCGGCAGAACGCGATGTTCACGTGGGCGTAGGCGAGCAGGTTCGTAAGCGCGGCGAGCACGCCAGGAACGTCCTTGTGCGCCACGAAGAGCGTGGAATACATGCCCGAGATGTCGACGCCGACGCCGTTAATGCGGCTGATGCGCATCTTGCCGCCGCCCAGGCTCTCGCCGCGGACCTGTGCCGTGGCGCCCGTGTCGTCGACCATGTCGATGTCGACGGTGTTGGGGTGGATGGAGGCGTCGTCGCCCTTGATGTCAAAGTGATATTCGAGGCCCTGCTCACGTGCGAGGTCGAAGGCCTGCTTGATGTTCTCGTCATCGGTGTCGAGGCCCAGGATGCCCGCGACGAGCGCACGGTCGGTGCCGTGGCCGCGGTAGGTGTGGGCGAAGGAGTTCCACAGGCCAAAGGTGACTTTGGTGATGCGGCCTTCCAGCAGGCTGGCGGCAACTTGGGCGCACCGCAGGGCGCCGGCGGTGTGCGATGAGCTGGGGCCGACCATGACGGGGCCCAAGATCTCGAATGCCGAGGTCGTAGCTAATGTTTGTGGCTTGCCTGCCATGGGTGCTCCTTCTCTATCCCGTCGTTCCGAGGACTTTGGTATTTGGTCGCCTGCTCTACAGTCCTGGCTCGCACGGAGGCCACATTAAGTGGCCTCCGGCTCGTGCGGAACTCGCGACCGACCAAATACCAAAGCCCTCGGAACTTAGGATACATGGTTGGAGTCGCTCTGCTGCGAAATTTATCGGCCTATGACCTATTCCAGTCCCAGGTCGGTTCATCTTCACCACCGGTTAATTAAAAGAGGTACCGGTTGTTTCGGTACCTCTTTTTGGTGCGTTTCTATTTGGCTGCAGCTTTTGTCGTCGGCTTACAGGCCGCAGGCTGCTTTGAGTTCTTCGACTCGATCGGTCTTTTCCCAGGTGAAGTCGGGGTCTTCGCGGCCGAAGTGGCCGTAGGCTGCCGTCTTTTCGTAGATGGGGCGACGCAGGTCTAGGTCGCGGATGATTGCGCCCGGGCGCAGGTCGAAAGTCTTCTCTACGGCCTCGACGATCTTGTCCTCGGCAACATGTGCGGTACCGAAGGTGTCGACCATGATTGAGAGTGGCTTGGAAACGCCGATGGCGTAGGCAAGCTCGACTTCGCAGCGGTCGGCCAGGCCGGCGGCGACCACGTTCTTGGCGACCCAGCGCGCGGCATACGCGGCGGAGCGGTCGACCTTGGTGCAGTCCTTGCCGCTAAAGGCACCGCCGCCGTGACGTCCGTAGCCGCCGTAGGTGTCGACGATAATCTTGCGGCCGGTGAGGCCCGTGTCGCCCATGGGGCCGCCCACGACAAAGCGACCGGTGGGGTTCACGTAGATGTCCGCGTTGTCCCACGGCATGTTCTCGGCGGCCATGACCGGGGTGATGACGTGCTCGATGAGGTCGGCCTTGATCTTGCCCATGTCCTCGATCTCGGCGGCGTGCTGCGTGGAGATGACGATGGTCGAGACCTCCACAGGTTTGCCGTCTTCGTAGCGCACGGTGACCTGGGTCTTGCCGTCGGGGCGCAGATAGGGCAGGGTACCGTCGTGGCGCACGGCAGACAGGCGCTCCGCCAGGCGGCTTGCCAGGTAGTGCGGCATGGGCATGAGGGTCTTGGTCTCGTTGGAGGCATAACCGAACATCATGCCCTGGTCGCCGGCACCAATCAGGTCGATCGGGTCGGTGGTAGCGCCGGTCTGGGTCTCGAAGGACTCGTCAACGCCCTGGGCGATATCGGGCGACTGCTCGTGGATGAGGCTCATAACGCCGCAGGTGTCGCAGTCAAAACCGAACTTGGCACGGTTGTAGCCAATGCGGCGGATAACGCCGCGGGCGATTTCCTGTACGTCGACGTAGGCCTGGGTGCGAATCTCGCCGGCGACGATGACGGTGCCGGTGGTCACGAGGGTCTCGCAGGCGCAGCGGACGTTCTCCACGTTGGCAGGCACGCCGTTGGGGGCGATGTAGCCCTGCTCCTGGAGCTCTATTTCTTTGGCGAGGATTGCGTCGAGGACGGCGTCGCTGATCTGGTCAGCGATCTTATCGGGATGACCTTCGGTCACCGACTCCGACGTAAAAACAAAGGACCCGTGTTGGGGCGGGATGGAACGAAGTTCTTCTGACATGATTGTCCTTTCAAAAAACGTGTCCCGGCGACCGTTACCATTCCGCCGGGCTCTCTATGCAAGGGCCCATCATAGCGCGTAAATCAAACATTCACACCCTTTTCGCACCTACTCATTGGGCAGCTAATTTGGGACGGGGCTTTTTTAGCTACCCCGGCTGAATGTTTGCTGGTTTAGTCGATAGCCTGCCGGGGCAGCTAAAAAAGCCCCGTCCCAAATTAGCTGCCCGGCTTCGATGAGTAGGTCGGTGCCCTTTGTGCGGAGGTCGAATTGTTGCTTTATACTGGTGCGGTTAGACATCCATCCTGTAATCGAGGAGATATCCATGGCATCAGACGTTCGCGTCCGCTTTGCACCCTCACCCACGGGCAAGCTGCACATTGGCGGCGCCCGCACCGCTATCTATAACTGGGCTTTCGCCCGCGCAAACGGCGGCACGTTCATCCTGCGCATCGACGACACCGACCCCACCCGCTCTACCGACGAGAACACGCAGATCATCCTGCGTGCCATGCGTTGGCTGGGCCTGGACTGGGACGAGGGTCCCGAGGTGGGCGGCGACTATGGCCCCTACGCACAGACCGAGCGCCTGGACCTGTACAAGCAGGCCGCCCAGAAGCTCTGGGACGAGGGCAAGGCCTATCCCTGCTTCTGCACCAAGGAACAGCTCGACGCCGATCGAAAGGCCGCGCAGGAGCGCAAGGACCCCTTCCAGGGTTATCAGCGTCGTTGCCGCGATCTTGATCCCGAGGAGGCACGCCGCCGTATCGATGCCGGCGAGTCCTACGTCCTGCGCATCAAGGTGCCCGAGGACCGCGGCGACGTCGTCATCCACGACGCCGTCCACGGCGAGGTGACCTTCGACGCCAAGGAGCTCGACGACTTCGTCATCTTCCGCTCCGACGGCACGCCTACGTATAACTTCGCGACCGTCGTCGACGACGCCATGATGAAGATTACCCACGTCATCCGCGGCGACGACCATCTGTCCAACACCCCGCGCCAGGTCATGGTCTACGAGGCCCTCGGCGCGCCTGTGCCCACGTTCGCCCACATCTCCATGATTCTGGGCGCCGACGGCAAAAAGCTTTCCAAGCGCCACGGCGCCACCTCGGTGGAGGAGTACCGCGACGCCGGTTATCTGTCCGACGCCTTCGTCAACTATCTGGCACTGCTCGGCTGGTCGCTCGACGGCGAGACCACGATCATCCCGCGCGATGTCCTGGCCAGCAAGTTCTCGCTCGACCGCATCTCCAAGAACCCGGCGACCTTCGATCCCAAAAAGCTCGATTGGGTCAATGCCGAGTACATCAACGGCATGTCCGATTCTCAGTTTGCCGACGAGATCATGGTCCCCGAGCTGCACGAGGCGGGTCTCATCAAGGGCAATGTCGAGTACGGCGAGGATTGGATCGATGCACTTGCCGCCATCGTCAAGCCGCGCACCAAGATGCCGGCCGACGCCGTGACCGTCGCCGCTCCCATTTTTGCTACGGCCGAGACGCTCGAGTATGACGAGAAGTCCGTCAACAAGGGCCTGGCCAAGGAAGGCATGGGCGCCATTCTTGATTCCGCCAAGGCCGCGCTCGAGGGCGTGGACGAGTGGACGGCTGCCAACATCGACGCCGCGCTTGAGCCGCTGCCCGAGCAGATGGACCTCAAGAAGCGCGTGGTGTTCCAGGCCGTGCGCGTCGCCGTCTGCGGCAACATGGTGAGCCCCCCGCTGGGCGAGACCATGGCGCTCGTCGGTCGCGACGACTGCCTGGCGCGCATCGACCGCGCCCGCACGATGGCGCTGTAGCAGCTGCGTAAACGCATGTATCCGAGCCCCGTTCACCCCGAGCGGGGCTCTTGTTTCTGTAGACGTATGGGATAGGAGGTGCTGGGGCCATGGCCGAGCAACTTTCGCTGTTTGGTTCGCCGGAACCGGAGGAGACTCCGGCGGTGTCGGCATCCGCTGTCGCCCCTGCACAGCCCGCGCCCGAGTCCGCACCCGAGTCCGCACCCGAGCCCGTCGCCGCCTATGCGAGCGTGGTCCTCGACATCCCGACTCGTGCGCTGTCCGAGCCGTTTGCCTACGGCATTCCGCAGCCCCTTGCCAACGATGCCCAGATCGGCTCCACCGTTCTAGTTCATTTTGGCAACCGTGCGGCCGCGGGCTACATCGTCGATATCGTGCCCGAGCTGGCCGACCTGCAAGGCAACGACGCTCTCGATCCCGCGCGCATCAAGCCTATCGAGGCCATCCTCAGCAAGCCGCTCTTTACCGCCGAGGCTGCCCGTATCGCACGCTGGATGAGCCGCGAGTACGTCGCAACGCTTTCCGAGTGCCTGCGTTTGTTCTTGCCCCCGGGTGGAAGCCCGCGCGTGGTCAAGGGCGGTGACGGCGTGTGGGCCGTTGAGCGCCCCGCCGTCAAGCCTATCCAAAACCGCTGGGTCATGCTCACGCCCGAGGGTTTCGACTATACGCCGCCCAAGACTGCAGTTCGTCAGCGTCAGCTCATTGAGGCGCTCCAGTGCGGCCCGGTCACGACGCGCGACCTCAACCTTCTCTATAACAGCATGTCGGCGACCATCAAGGCGCTCGAAAAACGCGGCGTCGTGGTGGTGGAGGGGCGCCGTGCTTGGCGTGGCTGCAGCGAGCAGACCTCGCTGTCCTCGGCAAGTGGCAAGGCGCCGGTCTTCCTTACCAACGGCCAGCAGCAGGCGCTCGCGCAGATTGAGCGCGCCCGTCTTGACGCCCACGGAGACGTGGTCCTTGTCGACGGCGTCACCGGCTCCGGCAAAACCGAGGTTTACCTTTCGGCGATTGAGCGCGTGCTGGCGGCCGGCCGATCGGCTTGCGTGCTCGTGCCCGAGATATCGCTGACGGCCCAGACCGTCGGCCGTTTCCACTCGCGCTTTGGCGAGACGGTCGCAGTTTTCCATTCACGCCTTTCGGCCGGCGAGCGCCTGGACCAGTGGGATATGGTTGCCAGCGGTGCCGCGCGTGTGGTCGTGGGTGCCCGTTCGGCTCTCTTTTGCCCGCTCAGCGACCTGGGCCTCATCATCATCGACGAGGAGCACGAGACCAGCTACAAGCAGGGCTCCAGTCCGCGCTACCACGCGCGCGAGGTGGCGGCCGAGATGGCGCGGCGCTACCGCTGCCCGCTCGTGCTGGGCTCCGCCACGCCTTCAGCCGAGGCCCTCGACCGCTGCCGCCGTGGCACGTATAACGGCGCCACCTGGACGCGCATCGAGATGCCCGAGCGCCCGGGACACGCCGTGCTGCCGACAGTCCGCATTGCCGACCTGCGCCGCGAGTTCTCGCACGGCAGCCGCTCCATGTTCTCAAAACCGCTCATGGAAGGTCTGGAGCGCGTTGTTGAGCGGCGCGAGAAGGCTGTGCTGCTGCATAACCGCCGCGGCTTTGCGCCGTTCCTGATGTGCCGCGAATGCGGCTGCGTCCCCACCTGTAACCACTGCTCCACCGCGCTTACGTATCACGAGCGCACCCATACACTGCAGTGCCACACCTGCGGTTCGTCTTGGCGCGTGCAGCCGTATCCTGCGCCCACGAGCCGTTGCCCCAAATGTGGCAGTCGCTACCTGGCAAAAATGGGTCTGGGCACTCAACAGATCGAGGACGCGCTGCACCAGATGCTTCCCGAGGACGTCGCCATTATTCGCATGGATGCCGATTCCACGCGCGGCAAGGATGCGCACAAAAAGCTGCTCGAGCAGTTCGATGCCGCCGATTGTGCGGTGCTGCTGGGCACCCAGATGATCGCCAAGGGCCTCGACTTTCCCGAGGTCACGCTCGTGGGCGTGGTCAATGCCGATTTCGCCCTCAAGCTGCCGGACTTCCGCGCAGGAGAGCGCGCCTACGACTTGCTGGAGCAGGTTGCGGGCCGCGCCGGCCGCGGCGATCGCCCCGGTGAGGTGATCATCCAGACCTACCTGCCCGAAGATCCGGTCATTCGCGCTGTCGCTGAGCACGACCGTTCGATCTTTACCGACTACGACCTGGACCAGCGCCGCGACGCGCTGTACCCGCCGTTTGTTCGCCTGGTCAACATTTTGGTGTGGTCGGCGAACCGAGACGACGCGCAGGACTACATCGGGCGCATTGCAAAGCTTCTTAAGCGCCGTTGGCATGCCGCCGCGCCCGACTTTTTACGGGCGGGGAGTGCCGTGCCGCAGGTGCTGGGCCCGGCTTCGTGTGTAATCGAGAGAGCCAAGGACCGTTATCGCTTCCATCTGCTTGTGAAGTCGCCCGTGGGGTACCATGTCTCTGATGATATCGACGCCTGCCTCAAAGAGGTGGGCTCTGTGCGCGGCGTGAGCGTGAGCGTTGATGTCGACGCCTATGATTTGATGTAACAACCCGAAAGGATGGCCATGGAAGCCAACGGAATCGTACTGTCGCCCGACCCTCGTCTGCGCCAGGAGTGCGCCGTCATCGAGGAGATCACCCCGGCAATCGAGGCGCTTGCCGAGAAGATGAAGAAGATGATGTTCGAGAACGGCGGCTGCGGCCTGGCTGCCCCGCAGATCGGCGAGCTCATTCAGCTCGTCACCATCGACTGCGACTACAGCGACAAGAGCGACTACGACCCGTACGTGCTCATTAACCCCGTCATTGTTGAGCAGAGCGACCATCTGGTGCCCTTTAGCGAGGGCTGCCTTTCTATTCCTGGCATTAGCTGCGAGATCGAGCGTCCCGACCATGTCGTCGTCGAGGCGTACGACTTGGATGCCAACCTGATTCGCTACGAGGCCTCGGGCGATCTGTTCTGCGTGTGCCTACAGCACGAGATCGATCACCTGCACGGTAACACCATGTTTGAGCGACTGAAGCCCATGCAGAGGCTCAAGGCCGTCAAGGAGTACCAGGACGCCCTGGCCCGCGGCGCTCGACCGGGCGAGACGGAGTAGGTTTGTCCGTCCCCGGGGCGCCCGCCTATATCATCCCGTGCTCAAACATTCTCGCTGCGCTGCGAAACTGCGCGCGGGACGATATAGGCGGGCGCCCCGGGGACTACGTTGACGCTGCTTGACTCGCCCGGGTGCCGTCGGGCCAGGGAAGGGCGTCTTCGCTGATAATTGCTTTGTTGGAAGAGCTGCTTTTATTGCGGCTCTTTCTTTGGTTTTGGGTATATTTGTTTTTGTTGAATTGTTCTTGCGGATGGGCCGGGTACTTGGCTTTCCGCTGTTCTTTGTAGCCGTCTCGGCTTTGGTTGAGGGGAGACGTCCTTTATGCGTATTGTGTTTATGGGTACGCCTGATTTTGCTGTGCCTTCGCTGGTTTCGCTTGTTGAGGCTGGGAATGAGATTGCGCTTGTTGTTACTCGTCCTGATGCTGTTCGTGGGCGTGGTAAGAAGCTGGAGCCGTCTCCTGTTAAGGCTAAGGCGCTTGAGCTGGGGGTGCCGGTCGTTGAGGCCAATCGTATGACGCCTGAGGTTGTTGAGGCGCTTCAGGCTGCGCAGGCTGATATTTTCTGCGTGGCTGCGTATGGCTGCATTTTGCCTGATGACGTGTTGCATATGGCGCCGCTTGGTATTGTGAATGTTCATGCGTCCTTGCTGCCTCGTTGGCGTGGGGCTGCTCCTATTCAGCGTGCGATTCTCGCTGGTGATGAGGTTGCTGGCGTTTCCATTATGCGCATTGGGCATGGTGTGGATACCGGTGCTTATTGCGCGCAGGCCTCGACCTCGGTTGCCGGTAAGCATGCCGAGGCGCTCACGATGGAGCTTGGTGAGCTTGGCGGCAAACTGCTGGCTGATACGCTTCCCTCGCTTGCCGGTGGCTCGGCTGTTTGGACTGAGCAGGATGAGTCGCTCGTCACTCATGCTGCCAAGATTTCCAAGCAGGAGATGCGTCTGGATCCGCAGATGGCTGCGCTTGATTGCGTGCGTCATGTGCTGGCCTCGTCCGATACCGCTCCCGCCCGTTGCGTGATTGCCGGCAAGACCGTGCGCGTGCTCGATGCTGCGCCGGCTGATGTGTCGCTTGGCGAGGGTCAGGTTCTCGTTAAGGCCAAGCGTGTTTATCTGGGTCTTTCCGATGGCTCGGTTGCGTTGCTCGAGGTTAAGCCCGATGGCAAGCGTGCTATGTCTGCTTCTGCCTGGGCTGCCGGCCTGCAGGGCGCCGATCTTTCGTGGGGTGTTTTGTCATGAGCAAGCTGTCTCCCGCGCGCAAGCTTGCGCTCGATGTACTGATGGAAGCCGATCGCCGCGGCATGTATGCGCGTGACGTGCTGTCCTCTCGCGCATCGGCCAAGGCTATTGACCAGCGCGATTCCGCTTTTGCCGCTCGCTTGGCGCTGGGTGTCGCCGCCACGCAGGGTATTTTAGACGAGCTGCTCGATCAGTTTCTCGATAAGCCTAAAAAGGTTGCGCCGCGTGTTCGCATGGCGCTTCGTATCTCGGCCTTCGAAATGCTCTATCTGCATACGCCTGGCCGCGTTGCCGTAAGTCAGGGCGTTGAGCTGGTGCGCAGCGGAGCTAAGTCTGCCGCCGGTTTGGCCAATGCCGTGCTGCATAAGGTCGCGGACAACGTTGAGGACTTTGCCACTGCGTCCGATGTAGATGAGTCTGAGCGACGCTTGGTTCGTCTGTCGCGCCTGATGGGACTGCCGCGTTGGCTGTGCGCTCGCATTATGGCATCGTTCGACACGCCTGAGGGTGCGCTTAACTTTGCCGGCAATCTGGCCCCCGCACCGCTGGCCCTGCATGAGAACGCCTTTGCGATTAAGCTCGATCCGTATATCTCGCAGCTCGTCGCACCTGTCTTCCCGGGCTGCCATGCCCCGGTTGATGCTCAGGTTACCGTTGCTTCGGGTGTGTTTGAGCGTGCTGCCGCGGTGGCATCCGATCTCAACGCGCAGCTTATCGCCACGGCTGCCACGCGCCCTGGTAGCTGCCTTGAGATTGGTGCCGGTCGTGGCACTAAAACCTATGTGATGATGTGCCAGGCCAAGCGCGCCGGCTATGAGCGTCAGCATACTGCACTTGATCTTCATGACCGTAAGTGCGATCTGAATCTCGCTCGCCTTCATAAGGCCGGTATTCAGGGCGTTCGTACGGTTTCGGGTGATGCCTGCGAGCTTGATGAGGTACTGACATCGTTTGATGCCATGCTTGGCAAGCCGGTTAAGTTCGACACGGTTTTTATCGATGCGCCGTGCTCGGGCACCGGCACCATGCGCCGTCATCCTGAGATCCCGTGGCGTCTGACCGAAAAGGATGTGACGGTTGAGCTGCCCAAACTGCAGCTGACGATGCTCAAGGAAGCCGCCGCGCGCGTGGCTGCCGGCGGCGAGCTCATCTATGCGACGTGCTCCGTCTTCGACGAGGAGAACACGCAGGTCGTGGACGCGTTCCTTGCTTCTCCCGAGGGTGCCGGCTTTAGCGTGGCACCGCTTTCCGAGGCACAGATTCTGCAACTCCCCGAGTTCGATCAGGCCAAGAAACTCGTATCCGTACGCCAGAACGATCGAGGCCTCTTCCAAAGCGTGCCGGTAAACGCCGACTCCTACGACGGCCACTTCTGCGCCCGCCTGGTCCGCAAGTAGCTACTAAGTTGCGGTGAAATAGGGATTGAATAGCGGCTTTTACCTGCCAAACAGTCCTTATTTCACCGCAACTCATAAGGAAACCTGGGTAGCTAAAGAATCAGCCCCGCGATCGGTGTCGGTCGCGGGGCTGTTTGGTTCCTAGTGGTTATGCGGGCAGTTGGCGCAGCAGCCACTGGTGGCGTTGGTGCTGGAGCCGCCGCTTCGCTGGTCGGTGTTGTAGAAACCGCTACCCTCAAATTTAATGCCGCTGGCCGAGAACGTCTTGGCCGCCGGGGCACCGCAGCTGGGGCACACGACCTCGGGAGTCTCGGACATGGGATGCTCAACCTCAAACACGTTGCCGCAGCTCGAGCACTTGTAATCGTAGCGCGCCATAATACTTCCTTTTCAGCACAAAGCGGGCAGATTACTCTGCCCGCAAAAATTCAAACGTCTGTAACTGTACCCTATATTGGGGGTTTTATCACGCTTCGCCCCAGAATCTATGGTTGTTGCGCAGGAGCTGTGCTGTTTTGTTCTCGGCGGCTGCAATGTCCGCCTCGTCAGCCTGCCAGGTCCAGTTGCCCGTGGCAACGCCCGGAACGTTCATGCGCGCGTCGTCGCCAAGCCCCAGGATATCCTGCAGCGGCATCATCACCAGGGGAGCGTCGCTTGCCAGCGCGTCGCTCATCAGCTTGGCTGCCACCTCAACACCGCTCGGCTCGTCGCCGCCCGCAAAGGAACGCGTGCACCAACCGGCCAGCGTCGACGTATCGTGCGTCGAGGTGTACAGAATCTTGCCGGGCGTGGGATGCACACCGCAACGAACGTCGTAGTCGCTAAACTCCAGTACGTCCATGCCGGGGAAACCACAGGTCGAAGCCATGGCGCGAACACCGGGCGTCAAATAGCCCAGGTCCTCGGCAATAAAGTTGAGCGGACCCAGCTCGTCGTAGGCGGTCTGGAACAGGTCCTTGCCCGGGCCCGCCAGCCAGCGACCGTCGGCGCAAGCCTTGCCCGCGGGGATACTAAAGTAGCTGTGGAATCCCAGGAAGTGATCCAGGCGCACGCGGTCGTAGAGCGAAAACGCGCGGCGCAGGCGATCCATCCACCAGCTATAGCCGTTCTGCTTCATGTGGTCCCAGCGGAACGTCGGGTTGCCCCACACCTGGCCCTCGGGTGCAAAGTTGTCGGGCGGCGCGCCGGAAATCTCAATCGCCTTGCCGGTATCAGACAGCCAGAAGTTCTCGGGTTCGCTCCACGCGTCTGCCGAATCGTCCGACACGTACATAGGAATATCGCCGATAACCTCGATGCCCTTCTTGTGCGCGTAGTTCATGAGCTCACACCAAGCGAGGTCAAAGCGGTACTGCATGTACGCCTGAAGCTCGGCCTCGTCGTGGAAGCGCTTGTCGTCGATCAGATGCTCGTTGTAGCGCGCGACATCTGCCGGCCAATCGTGGCGCGACTCGCCCTCAAAGAACTTCTTAACGGCCATGTAGACGCAGTACTTCTCGAGCCAATCGGCATTGCGATGTTTAAACGCTGTGTACAACGGATCGGCATCCTCGCCGCCGCGGGCCTTCCAGGTCTCAAAGTCGGCGGCCAGCTCCTCGTGGCTTTCGGGCAGCAGGTCGATATTGCCTGCAAAGGCCGAAGGACCGGCGTAAGGGGAGCGGAAGAAGTCCGTGGGGTTGACGGGGAGAACCTGCCAGTAGCGCATGCCCATGGCGGCCAGATGGTCGATAAAGCGACGCGTGGGAGCGCCGATCGTACCTGGCTTGC
The DNA here is from genome assembly GCA_905212545.1 of uncultured Collinsella sp. Taxonomy (GTDB): domain Bacteria; phylum Actinomycetota; class Coriobacteriia; order Coriobacteriales; family Coriobacteriaceae; genus Collinsella. The sequence continues at coordinate 15,695 of CAJMEW010000005.1, read as the reverse complement.
CGTCGTCGGTCGGCACCGATGTGATATGGCACACAACACCCGCGCCGTGATCGAGCGGCTCCTGCAGACGTTGCTCGGCGTGGTGATAGATGATGGACGACCCCAGCGGATACAAGTCGAGCGTGACCGTGCCGTTGTGAATCTCGCACTCGTGACCGCTGATCACGTCGCTCGCACATTCGCCGAGCGCCGGAATGGTCACGCGATGCGAATTGCGCAGGCTGCGGTTGATGATGACGGTCGCGGACTCGCCGTCTTTGCCGGTGCGCGTATAGGCGAGTACTTCGTCATTGAGCGCGAAGGCCTTGATTTCACCGTCGATCATAAACGGCAGCGCTCGGCGCACGGCCGAGGCATTCTTGACGATCGCGAACGTATCGAAGTCGTGCATGTCTTCCTTGGTCGGCAGGGTGCGGCGATTGCCCGGATCGGTGAGACCCTCCAAGCCGTACTCGTCACCGTAATAGATTGAGGGAACGCCCGGGAACGTCATCTGCATGAGCGTCGCGAGCCAAAAACGGCTCTTGGCAAGGCCCATCGCGTTCTCGTCCAGACGCCATTTGCTGCGCTCGCACTCGGGCAGCTGCGACTCGTCGGGGCCGCCGCCGAGCACCGAGATAATGCGCGGGCGGTCGTGGCTCGACAGCAGATTGAGCGCGCAGGATAATGCCTCGCGCGGGTAGTTCTCGCGCAGGGTCTCGATATCCTCGGCAGCTTGGTAGGCGTTTTTGTAGCCCATCAAAAAGCCGATGACCATGTCGCGGAAGGGGTAATCCATAGCAGAGTCCAGCTCGGAGCCCTGCAGGTAGCGACGCAGATGGCCGTAGCTGATCTTGTTGGAGGCGTCTTCCCAGACCTCGCCGAGCAGCAGCGCGTCGGGCTTTTCGGCAAGTACGGCCTTTTTGATCTCGGTCAGGAAATCGTCCGAAAGCTCGTCGGCCACATCCAGGCGCCAGCCGTGAGCGCCGGCGCGCAGCCATTTACGAATGACGCCGTCCTTGCCCAGGAGCCGCTCGCGTACCAGTTCGGAGCTCTCATTGATGGCGGGCATATTGCCCACGCCCCACCAGCAGTCGTACGAGCCGTCCTCGTGGAAATAAAACGCATCGCGCCACGGCGAATCCTCGCTCTGCCACGCGCCCACGCCGGGGTAGTTGCCGTAGCGGTTGAAGTAGATCGAATCGTCGCCCGTGTGGTTGAACACACCGTCCAGAATGATGGAAATGCCCAGCTTCTCGGCCGCCTCGCACAGCTCGGTAAAGTCCTGCTCGGTGCCCAGAATCGGATCGATCTTGGTGTAATCTGCGGTGTCGTAGCGGTGGTTGCTCGCGGCTTCAAAAATGGGGTTGAGGTAGATGGCTGTAAAGCCCAGCTCAGCGATGCGGGGCAGGTCTTCCTGGATGCCCTTGAGCGAGCCGCCGTAGAAGTCCCAGGTCTTGATGGAGCCGTCCTCGGCGCGCTCGTATACGGGCGGCTCGTTCCAGTCCTCGACCATGCGGCGCTGGATTCCGTTGCGCGGCTTTTCGACTTCGGTCAGCGTGCGCTCGCGCCAGTGCTCGTCGCGGGCGTAGCGATCGGGGAAGATCTGGTAGACCATGCCGCGCTCGTACCACTCGGGTCGAACCTCACGGTGTTTGTAGACGGTGACCTGGAATGACGGCACCTCGGCGTAGTCGTAGGTTACGCCCTCGCCGCCGGTGCGTCCCTGCGGTGCGCCCAAGCGGACCTCGGGCTGGCCCTCGATATTGCATATAAAGCTGTACCAGATAAGACAGGGCTCGGCGCACTCCAACTCGACGGTAAAGATGCCGTCGCCTTCGTGCGTCATTGGATACCGAGACTCACCGATCTCATCGACCCAGGTCCGGAGCTTAAGCGTCGCCTGCACGGGATCGGCATCCTCCAGAATCACGGAGAGCGAAAGGGTAGTTCCTGTGGTCACAGCGCCAAACGGAGTGCGAAACTGCGGCAGACGGCTGTTGTGTATCAATCTCATAGTACGGTCCAGTTCAATAGAATCATGGCCTGCTGGCCATGGGCTTTACGCACAGGATGTAAGTATATCTGTTGTACACAGGCTGTATAAACAACATCCGTTTACCATCGGCGAACGGTTGTCCTAGAAAATCGTTTTACCAACTACCTACAGAGAAGGGGCGCCCGGTTGGAGCGCCCCTTACTTAGGGTTTGATGAGGTTTTGAATCGTCTGTGGGCTAGCGGCGCTTGCGGGTGGCCGTTGCCTTGCGGACGGACGTCTTCTTGGTCGGAGCCTTTTTCTCTGCCGGAGCGGCGGGGGAGACCGGAGTCTCCTTGGCGGGCTCGGGCTTGGCCTCGTCCTTCGGGGCAGCCTTTACCTCGGCCTTGGGCTCCTCTTTGGCAGCAGCAGGCTTAGTCTCTGCCTTGGGAGTTGCGGCCTTTGTCGTGGTCTTCTTGACCGTCGTCGTGCGCTTTCGCGTGGTGGCCTTGGCAGCGGACTTGGCCTCGACGGTTGCCTCCGCCTTGGACTCGGCAGGCGTCTCCTCGACTTTGGCGGCTGGCTTTGCGGCTGCCTTGGTCGTGGCTGCCTTGGTGGTCGTCGACTTCGTAGCCGTGGTCTTCTTGGCTGCCGTTGTCTTCTTGGCGGTCGTGGTCGTCTTCTTGGCAGCAGTCTTTGCCGGAGCCTTGGCGGCCGGTTTGGCCTCAGCGACCTTGGCCTTTACCTCGGGAGCAGCCTCGGCTTCGGCGGCTTTCTTGGCAGCGGCGGTCGTGCGCTTGCGCGTGGTCGTTGTCTTGGTAGCGGTGGTTTTGGTTGCCGCCGCCTTGGTCGCAGTAGCCTTCTTAGCTGTCGTCTTGCGAGTCGTGGTCTTCTTTGCCGCAGGCTTCGCAGCAGGCTCGGGCTCAGGAGCAACCTCAGCCTTCACCTCAGGCTCGGCCTTTGCGGGCTCAGCTTCATCCGGCTTCTCCTCGGCCTTGGGCTCCTCAGCGGCCACCGGCTCAGCAACAGCCTCTGGCTCGTCGACAACCGCCGCCGGCCTCTCAATCTCCGGGTGCATAAAGAAGTACAGGTCCAGATACTTATCGGCCGAGCGCGTCCAGCTAAAGTCCTGGCTCATGGCCTGCGTGACCAGCTGGTTCCATGCGTCGCGGTTATCCCAGAACAGACGCGCCGCGCGGAATACCGCATCGCCCATCTCGTCGCCGTTAAAGTTGCTAAACGAGAAGCCCGTGCCCTCGCCGGTAAACTCGTTGTACGGGATCACGGTGTCCTTCAGGCCGCCGGTCTCGCGCACGATGGGCAGGGTACCGTAGCGCATGGCGATGATCTGCGACAGGCCGCAGGGCTCAAACTTCGAAGGCATCAGGAACATGTCGGCGGCAGCATACATGCGCTGCGACAATGCCGGATCGAACTCGATGCGAGCCGCCATGGTGCCGGGGTACTTGTCCTGGAAGTAGCGTAGGCCGTCCTCGTAGTCGCGGTCGCCGGTGCCCAGCACCGCCACCTGCACGCCGCCGGCCAGGATGCGGTCGAGCGCGTACATGACCAGGTCCATGCCCTTCTGGCGCGTCAGGCGCGTGACCATCACCATGAGGGGACGGTCGTCGCGAACCTCGAGTCCCAGCTCCTCCTGCAGCTTGGCCTTGCACACGGCCTTGCCCCCACGGTCCTCAACCGTGTAGTTGGCGGCAATGCGCTTGTCGGTCGCCGGGTCAAAGCCCGCCACGTCAATGCCGTTGAGGATGCCCTGCAGTGCGTAGGAGCGTTCGCGAAGCACGCCGTCCAGGCCCTCGCCAAACTCGGGCGTCTGGATCTCGTTGGCATAGGTGGGGCTCACCGTGGTGATGGCGTCGGCATAGCGCAGCGCGCCCAGCATGTAGTTGATGCTGCAGGCGTCGCAACGCAGCTGCGAGGCGGCCGCCGGAATGTGCGCCACGCCCAGGATGTCCTCCATCACGGTGTCGCTAAACTGGCCCTGGAACGCCACGTTGTGGATCGAGAACACGGTCTTGACGCGGTCGTACAGCGGCAGGCCCTGGTAGAACTCGCGCAAAAACACGGGCGCCAGCGCCGTCTGCCAGTCGTTGCAGTGCAGGATGTCGCACTCAAAGCCGGCCGGCAGGTGCTGCAGGCTCTCGGTAATGGCCTTGGAGAAGAACGCAAAGCGCTCGCCGTCATCAAAGAAGCCGTACGGATAGTCGCGCGCAAAGTAGCGCTCGTTGTCGATGAACATATAGGTGACGCCGTCGCGCTCGAGCTTCTCGAGCCCGCAGTACTCGTTGCGCCAGCCCAGGCTCACGTAAAAGTCGGAGAAGTGCTCCATCTGCGCCTTGTACTCGTCCTTGATGGTGGCGTACTTGGGCACCATCACGATGACTTCGGCGCCGGCGCGCACAAGCGCCGCAGGCAGCGAGCCCGCCACGTCGCCCAGGCCACCGGTCTTAACAAACGGTGCGCACTCGGCCGAGGCAAACACGATCTGCATCTTTTTGCTGGAATCTGCCATATTGTCTCCCATGTTGCAATTCGAGAATAGCCGCCTGGCGCTAACCGGGCGGCTATTCTGCATGTTACGAGCGATGTTGCGGCGCCTACGTTAATGCACGATGGTGGTATCGGGAGTTAACGGGGCCTTTCCCAGCACCAGGATGTTCTCGGGCGTGCCGCGAAGCTCGGTGTTGGTGGGGACCACGTTGTTCTTGTCCAGGATGGCATTCTCAACGCGGGCGCCGCTCTTGATAATGCAGCTCTGGTTGATGATCGAGTTGGTCACCGAGGCGCCTTCCTCGACCACGACGCCGCGCGACAGGATCGAGTTGCGCACGGTGCCCTTGATGATGCAGCCGGCCGAGATGATCGAGTTGCACGCGTGGCTGCCGGTCGCATAGCGCGAAGGCGGCACGTCGTGAGCCTTGGTCAGGATCGGGCGCTCGGGGTCGAAGAGCTGGTCGGCCACGGTCTGGTCGAGCAGGTCCATGCTGCGGCGATAGAGCGACTTCTCGCTAAACACGCCCACGACCTCGCCCTTGTACTCGTAGCTGCACACGTCGATGTTGCCAAAGTCGCCCTGGAGTGCCTCGAGCAGGTCCAGATAGTCGGCGGCCTGGTAGTGGTCGATAATCTCGAGTAGCGTCTCGCGGTTGACGATGCAGCAGTCCATAGAGGCGTTGTCGCCGTATACGACGCCGGCGCTCACGCCCGTCAGGCGGCCGTTCTCGTTAATCTCGAGCTTGGTCTCGTCATCAACATTGCGCGTGGCCTTGCAGTACACCACGGTCATCTGGGCGCCGGAGTTCTCGTGCGCGTCAATGATGGTGTTGAGGTCCATGTTAAAGATGATGTTGGTGCCCATCATCACGACATAGGGCTTGTCCGAGCGCTGGAACAGCGTCTTGTTGGAGATGATGTCGCGCAGCAGGAAGCGCATGCCGCCCTTGGTGGTGCCGTACGCGTTGCCGGGCACCATGAACAGGCCGCCCTTCTTGCGGTCCAGGCCCCAGTCCTTGCCCGAGCCCACGTGATCGATCAGCGAGCGGTAGTTGCCCGGCATGACGACGCCGACGGTCTTAATGCCGGCATTCATCATGTTGGACAGCGGGAAGTCGATCAGGCGGTAGCGGCCCAAAAACGGAACGGACGCGATGGGGCGGTCCTTGAGCAGTACGCTGCCGTAGGTCGAAGAGTAGTTAGCGGTGATATAACCGATGGCCTTGCGATTGATCATCGGATCATTCCCCCTTCCCGATAACGACGTCATTTCCAACGACGGCCGTATCCTTGGTGGTATCGACAGAGCCGAGCTTCACGCCCTCTTCGACCGTGGAGTTCTCGCCCAAAATAGCGCGGCAGATGTGCGCGCCGCTCTTAACGTGCGCACCCGGCAGCAGCACGGAGTCCTCGACCACGGCGCGCTCCTCGATGATGACATCGGTCGAAAGGATCGAGTGGCGAGCGGTGCCGTAGATCTTGCAGCCGTTGGAGACCAGGCAGTCGTCCAGGCGGCCGTCCGGGCCAATGTAGTGCGGCGGACGCGTGGTGATGTTGGACATGATGGGGAAGTTCTTGTCAAACAGATCGAACTCGGGGTTGTTGCCCAGCAGGTCCATCGAGGTCTCGTGGAAGCTGGCGATGGTGCCGACGTCCTTCCAAAAGCCGTGGAACTCGTAGCTGTACAGGCGCTTGCCCTCGCCGAGCAACTTGGGGATGATGTCCTTGCCAAAGTCGTGGCTCGAGCGCTGGTCCAGGGCGTCCGCCTCGAGCGCCTCGATCAGCACGTCGGCCGAGAAGATGTAGATGCCCATGGATGCGAGGTTCGAATCGGGCTTATCGGGCTTCTCGGTAAACTTGGTGATGCGGCCGTCCTCGGGGTCGGTGGTCAGGATGCCAAAGCGGCTGGCCTCCTCCCACGGCACGGGCATAACGCTCACCGTGAGATCGGCGTTGTTCTCAATGTGCGTCTTGAGCATCTTGCGGTAATCCATGCGATACAGGTGATCGCCCGAAAGAATCAGGACGTACTTGGGGTCGTTGGCCTTAATGTAGTCGAGGTTCTGCGTAATGGCGTCGGCCGTGCCCGCATACCAGGCACCGCCGGTCTGCGTCTCGTATGGCGGCAGGATCGACACGCCGCCGTCGCGGCTGTCCAGATCCCATGCCTCGCCGGAGCCCACATAGGCATGCAGCAGGTAGGGGCGATACTGCGTCAGAACGCCCACCGTGTCGATGCCCGAGTTGGAGCAGTTGGACAGCGAAAAGTCGATAATGCGGAACTTGCCACCAAAGCTAACCGCCGGCTTAGCGATCTTTTGGGTGAGTGCCCCCAATCGGCTGCCCTGTCCTCCTGCGAGGAGCATCGCGATGCATTCTTTCTTACTCATCGATTTCTCCTTCTGTCATCGATGTTCTTAAACCCATTAGCGACGGGCGCGGCGCTCAGTCGCGCCCGTCGAGTAATGCTGTGCTGGCATAAGGGAGCTCGCGCGCCTTTATGCGTGCCAGATCTCGTCGCGGTACTCGCGAATGGTGCGGTCGCTCGAGAACCAACCGGAGGAGGCGGTGTTGAGCAGCGCCTTGCGGTTCCAAGTCTCCTGGTCGCCGTAGCTGTTCGTGAGCTTCTCCCATGCATCCACGTAGCTGCGGAAGTCTGCCATGACCAGATCGGGGTCGTTGTTGTTCATGAGCTCGTTGTAGATGCTCTCGAAGTTGCCCGAAAGACCCGCAAAGGTGTTGTCCTTGAGCTCGTCCATCACGCGGCCCAGACGGTCGCGGTCGCCGTTAAGAGTATCCCACGCAAAGTAGCTGTTGGATGCCCAGAGCTGCTCGACCTCGGGAGCGGTCAGGCCAAAGATGGCCTCGTTCTCGCGGCCGGCCAGGTCGGCGATCTCGATGTTGGCGCCGTCGAGGGTGCCCAGCGTAATGGCGCCGTTCATCATGAGCTTCATGTTGGACGTGCCCGAGGCCTCCTTGCCGGCCGTGGAGATCTGCTCCGAGATCTCGGCAGCGGGGTAGATGAGCTGTGCGTTGCTTACGCGGAAGTTGGGGATAAAACAGACCTTCATGACCTCGTTGACGCGCGGGTCGTTGTTGATGACGTCGGCCACGGAGTTAATGAGGCGGATGGTCTCCTTGGCGAAGGTGTAGCTCGAGGCGGCCTTGCCGCTAAAGATGAAGGTCGTCGGCGTCACGTGGAAGTTGGGATCGGCGATGCGACGGTTGTAGATGTCCATCACCTTCATGATGTTCATGAGCTGGCGCTTGTAGGCATGGAAGCGCTTCACCTGAACATCGAAGACGGTGTTGGGGTCGATGACCAGACCGGTCTCGGCCTTGACGTAGGCGGCCAGGCGCTCCTTGTTGGCGCGCTTGGAGGCACCCACGGCCTTCAGGAACTCGGTGTCGTCCTTAAACTCCTTGAGCTTTTCCAGCTCAAAGGCGTCCTTCAGCCAGCCGTCGCCAATGGCCTCGGTGACGAGCTTGGCGTAGGTGGGGTTGGCCTCGGCAAAGAAGCGACGGTGCGAGATGCCGTTGGTCTTGTTGTTAAACTTCTCGGGCGTCAGGGCATAGAAGTCCTTGAGCACGATGTTCTTGATGATGTCGGAGTGGATCTTGGCAACGCCGTTGACGCTGTGGCTACAGATTACGGACAGGTTGGCCATGCGAATCTCGCCGTCCCACAAAATGGCGGTCTGGCGCAGGCGCTCCTGCCAGCCCTCCTGCGTGGTGTCGAATGACTCGTGCCAACGACGGCTGATCTCGTCGATGATCTGGTACACGCGGGGGAGGAGCTTGGAGAACGTGCCGATGGGCCACTTCTCCAGAGCCTCGGGCAGGATAGTGTGGTTGGTGTAGCTCACGACCTGCGTCACGATGTTCCAGGCGTCATCCCACTCGAGCTTCTTCTCGTCGATGAGGATGCGCATGAGCTCGGGGCCGCACATGGCGGGGTGCGTGTCGTTGGTATGGATGGCCACAAACTGCGGCAGCAGCTTCCAGTTAGCGCCGTGCTCCTTCTCAAAGGTGTCGAGCAGGCTGTAGATGCCGGCCGAGACAAACAGGTACTCCTGCTTCAGGCGCAGCAGGCGGCCGTGCTCGCCGGCGTCGTTGGGGTAGAGGATGGCGCTGATGGCCTCGGCCTCGGCGCGCTCGGCGTCGGCCAGGGCATAGTCGCCGCGGTTGAAGGCCTCAAGGTCAAAGTGCTCCTCGACCGGCTCGGCAGCCCAGACGCGCAGCTTGTTGACAGTCTCGCCGGCATAGCCCACGACGGGGATGTCATAAGGGACGGCCAGGATGTCCTGCGTGTCCACCGTGCGGTAGAACGTGCGACCGTTCTCCTCAAAGCCCTCAACATGGCCACCAAACTTAATAGTCACGGCCTTGTCCTGACGGCGGACCTCCCAGGGATAGCCGTGGGTGAGCCACTCGTCGGTGGCCTCGACCTGGCTGCCGTTGACGATCTCCTGCTTAAACAGGCCGTAACGGTAGCGCATGCCGTTGCCGTAGCCGGCGATGCCCTCGGCTGCCATGGAATCCAGGAAGCATGCGGCCAGACGGCCCAGGCCACCGTTGCCCAGCGCCGGATCGGGTTCCTGGTTTTCGATGACGGAAAGGTCGAAGCCCATGTCGTCGAGCGCCTCGGCGACCATGTCGCGCACGCCAAAGTTGAGCAGGTAGTTGTCGAGCAGGCGGCCGATCAAAAACTCGATCGAGAAGTAGTACACGCGCTTCTTGCCCTCGGCGGTGGCGCGGGCGTCGCTCTTGGTGGCAACGGTGCGGGCCTTCTCGGCCACGAGCTTGGCCAGGGCGTTAAAGCGGTCGAGGTCGCTGGCGGCCTCGACGCTCTTGCCACTGATGCTCATGACAGCATCGCGATAGAGCTCGGTAAACTCCTGCTTGTTGTCGAAGATCTTATTCATACGTTCCTTTCCCCCGGGGATGTTTCTCCCGGAACGGTTATGACTTGTATCCTACGCCCCCGCGGGGCGGGTGATTACAGCTGTAACGGCTTTGTTACGGTTTCTTGGCAGGAGCCTTAGCAGCGGCTGCCTTGGCCTTGGGAGCAGCCTTTTTAGTGGCTGCCTTTTTGGCCGTGGTGGACTTGGCCGAAGCCTTGACAGCCTTCGCCTTGGCCGGAGCCTTCTTAGCAGCTGCGGTCTTGGGCTTCACCGAGGACGTGCGCTTGCGTGTCGCCTTCTTGGGCTTCTCGACCACCGGCGGCTTGTAGCTACTGGGACCGCGGCGTTTAAGCACCACGCCTGCCAGGCCGGGCACCTTCATCTCGATAGAGTCCATCTGCCCGTTCCAGGGATAAGGCTCGCTCGAGCAGGTGTAGGGCTCCTCACCGGCATATCCGCTGCCGCCAAACTCGGGACGGTCGGAATCGAAGATGACCTCCCAGTCACCCTCGCGCGGCACGCCCACACGGAAGCTCTCGTAGCTCGCAGGGTCAAAGTTGATCAGGATCACCAGGTCGTCGTCGACGTCCTCGCCCTGGCGCACAAAGCTCACGATGGACTGCTTGGAGTTGTCCGCGTCGATCCAGGTAAAGCCGTCGTCGGTGTAGCCGCGCTCGTACAGGGCGGGCTCGGCGGTGTACAGGTGGTTGAGCGCCTTGATAAACGCCTGATGATGACGGTGGGTCTCGTACTCCTCGGTCAGGAACCACTGGATGGACTCGTAGTAGCGCCACTCAATAAACTGGCCGATCTCGTTGCCCATAAAGTTGAGCTTGGCACCGGGATGCGTCATCTGGTAGAAGGCCAGCGTGCGCAGGCCGGCAAACTGGCGCCACCAGTCGCCCGGCATTCGGCCGATGAGCGAACACTTGCCGTGTACGACCTCGTCGTGGCTGAGCGGGCAGATGAAGTTCTCGGTAAAGGCGTACATAATGGAGAACGTGAGCAGGCCGTGGTTGCCGGGACGCCACGGAAAATCGGTCTGCATGTAGTGCAGGGTGTCGTTCATCCAGCCCATGTCCCACTTGTAGTGGAAGCCCAGGCCGCCGTCCTGCGGCGGATAGGTCACGAGCGGCCACGCGGTGGACTCCTCGGCCATCATCATCACGTCGGGGTAGTGTGCCTCAACGGCGCAGTTGACCTGACGGATAAATGCGCTAGCGTCCAGGTCCTCCTCGGTACCGTACTTGTTGAACTTCTTTTGGCCGGGATCGTCAATCCCAAAGTTGAGGTACAGCATGCTAGACACGCCGTCCATGCGAATGCCGTCTACATGGAAGTTCTCGAGCCAATACAGCACGTTGGAGACCAGGAAGGAGCGGACCTCGCCGCGAGCGAAGTCAAACTTGTGCGTGCCCCAGTTGGGGTGAATCTCGTGCTCAAACAGCATGTGGCCGTTAAAGGTGGCAAGGCCGTGGGAGTCGGCACAAAAGCCGCCGGGCACCCAGTCCATGATCACGCCGATGCCCGCCTCGTGACACGCATCGATAAAGTGCATGAGCTGCTGCGGGTTGCCGTAGCGCGACGTGGCGGCATAGTAGCCGGTCGTCTGGTAGCCCCAGGAGCCATCGAAGGGGTGCTCCATGAGCGGCATGACCTCGATATGCGTGTAGCCCATGTCGCGCACGTAGTCCACGAGCTCCACCGACAAGTCGTCGTAGGTGTAGAACTCGCCGCGCTGCGCGGGGAAAGGATCCATGGGGCCGGGGTAGTTGCCGTACTCGTCGGGCTCGCCCTGTGGCGTGTCGCCGTGGCGCTTCCACGAGCCAATATGCACCTCGTAGATGTTGAGCGGCTGCGACATGTGGTTGTGGCTGGCGCGGCGCTTGAGCCACGCGGCGTCGTTCCACTTGTAGCCATCGAGGGTCCACAGCACGCTCGCGGTACCCGGAGGGCACTCGGCCTTAAAGGCATACGGATCGGCCTTGTAGAGCTTTTCACCCTCGTTGGTCTCAATAAGATATTTATAGAGCTGACCCTGCTCGGCGCCAGGAATAAAGCCTTCCCAAATAGCGCTCGTATGCACGGGCACCAGCGGGTTGGCCTGCTCATCCCAGTCGTTAAATTCACCAATGACATGGACACTCTTTACGTCGGGCGCCCAAACGCAAAAGCGCCAGCCGCGCGTGCGCTGCTGCGTGTCGGGATGCGCGCCCATCTTTTCCCAGCTGCGCTCCCACATTCCAATGCCAAACAGGTAGACATCGTCCTTGGAGAGCTCCGGTGCGTGCGGAGCGGCCTTACGGGTTGCGGGCTTTTTAGCCGTTGGCTTTAGCTTTGTATCGCTCACGTTTGATCCCATCATGACGCGGCAGCGTGTTGCCTTGGTGACTAGATGCGAAAGGTCCAAGGCTGCACGAATCGAAGGGACGGCGAAGTTTCTGTGATTCGTTCCACCTCGCGTGCTCGGTGGAACTTTCGGCAGAAACTACGATAACACCTGTGCGTTAGTTTTATGGACGAAAGCGGATTTGCGGGGGCGTTTAATCGGTAAGCGACATGTTTATACCACTGGCAGATTTGACGTGGTAAAACTCTTGACAGTTTTACCAATTTGGGTTTCAAAATTGTTTGGCTGACGTTTGGTAAAACGTTTTTAGCAGGATGTTTACCATTTGATATCGAAAGGTTCGTTTATGTCCCATACCGCCGCTCCCAAGGTTGCTTTTATTTTCGATTGCGACGGCACACTGGTTAATAGCACCCCCGTTTGGGCCTATGCCCAGCCCGAGTTATTGCACCGCCACGGGATTGACGTGACCGTGGATGACTTTGCCCAATTTGAGCACCTGTCGCTGGAGGATGAATGCCAGGCCTACCACGACACGTGGGGCATCGGAGCGAATGGCGAGGAACTGTATCGCGAGCTGAGCGAGATTCTGATTGATGGGTACTCCAAGGTGCCGCCGCGCGAGGGGCTCCTAGCATTTTTGGAGCAGGCGAAGGCGGCGGGCATTGCCATGTGCGTGGCTACGTCCACGCCGGCCGAGTTGGTTAAGTCTGCGCTTGCGGGCGCCGGGCTCGACGCTTACATGGAGTTTGTTACCACGACGGGTGAGGCAGGACGCTCCAAGCAGTTCCCGGATGTGTACGAGCTGGCGCTGCGCCGCCTGGAGGAGCGTCATGGGAATAAGTTTGAGCGCGCTTGGGTGTTTGAGGACGCTGTCTTTGGCCTAAAGAGCTCTGGCTCCGCCGGCTTTATGCGCGTGGGCATCTATGACCCACACGGGCGCATGAAGCGCGACGACGTACGCGCCAACTGCGATATCTTTATCGACAGCTACGAGGGGCTGGATTTAGCTCGCGTGCTTTCGTTTGAGGGATAGGCGAGGGCTGTGGCTTGCAAGGTATTAGTGGTCTGCGGCTCGCCCGTGGTGGCGAGCGCGGGTCTGTTACGTAGGCTAGCAGGGGAGTGCGACCACGTTGTCGCCGTGGACCGCGGACTCGATGCGCTGCTGGGCGCTGGCCTGAGCTGCGACGTCTATGTGGGGGATGCCGACACGGTGAGCGATGCAGGTCGCGCGCTGGTCGATGCCGCCACCGACTTTGAAGTTGAGCGCCACGACCCGTACAAGGACTATGCCGATCTTGCGTTGGCGCTCGATTCCGTCCGCCGTCGCTGGCCGGGTGCCGAAGTGGTTGCGACCTGCGCCACGGGCGGCCGTCCGGACATGGCGCTTTCCGTGCTGGGTTTGCTCGCGGGCTACGAGGATGCCCCAGTCTGGATTGCCGAAGACAAGGTGGTCGCCCGCATCCTTCGCACAGGCGAATCGTGGACCATTGAGGGCGCCGAAGGCAAGACGTTCTCCATCATCGCCATAGCCCCCAACACCGAGGTAAGCGAACACGGTCTAGAGTGGGAGCTAGACCACGCCCCACTAGGCTTGTTAGCCGACACGGGCATCAGCAACGTCGTCAGGTCAACAGCCACGATCCAAGTCCACACCGGCACCGTCATTGCTTTCCTATATCAATAGGCATTTAGAGTCTGACCCAAAAAAGTCCTTGCACGTCGCGTCAACTTCCCCTATAGTATCTCCTCGTCACGGGGGCGTAGCTCAGCTGGGAGAGCGCTTGACTGGCAGTCAAGAGGTCAGGGGTTCGATCCCCCTCGTCTCCACCATCGTGAATGTAAAGGCTTTCGGTATTCCGAAGGCCTTTTTTCATGCTAAAGCACCGCGCACCACAAACCTCACCTACGCCAACAAAAAGTTGCACAATTTATTTCCCATGTCTGTACATAGTTTGTTAGACAAACTCAATTACCAGTGCAGCTCGCTGATCCATTTGGGCTTCAGGAACGTCTCCAATCACCGCTTGCACCCCAATAACCTGCACCAACGTGAACAACATCCCAAAACAATCCCCTTGAGCACGCTAAATGAACGATATGTTGTTCACCATAAGCCAAATCAGTTTCACTAACAGCTTGTGCTAGAATACCTAACGTTACATGAGTTCAGCTGTGCTCGCGGCTCCAGCAAGTCGCAAAGCACAGGGTCGATCAGCATCCGGCCGTAACGGCGGTGCCAGAAACACCATGAGCTCCAATAAAGATGTCATGCGACGTTTATTTATTTGTAATGAGTTAATTTCTTAGTGCAAATTATTAATAGATTGCATGCCAAAACGTAGCAGTCCTACAGCTGTTTGCGTGCGGTCCAGTTTTGTACCCGCTTGACTGGTTCGCACGCAGCCAGCTGGGGACGCGGTCATTTTGCGATACACGTCCGCGTCTCTAGCAACTGCACTCATACATACCGTTCACGGTGGGGCAGAGCCACGTGCTTGTCTAACTGGGCTCAGGGTTTGAATATGGAGCGCCTTCGCGCACAAGCGCCCTGGCGAAGCCATACCCAAACCTCGTGAGCCACACGTAAGACAGCAAGGGGGTGGTGCTCGTGTGGTATGTGATTCAGGTCATTAACGGTCGCGAAGACGTAATGCGCGAGCGCATCGAGCGCGTGGTGCCAGTGGGCGCCATGCAAGAGCTCTTTTATCCCCAATTTCAAACCGCGATCAAGGTACACGGCGAATGGGTCAATACGACCAAGTCGCTCTTTCCCGGTTATCTTATCTGCGATACGGCAGATCCCCGAACCGTGCAACAGTATCTGCTGCGCATGGACGACTTTGCCCGGGTGCTTGCCCAGGACGGTCAGTTTGTGCCGCTGGCAAAAGAAGAGGTCCAGCTTATTGGCGGCTTTACGCATAGGGGAGACCGCGTTGTGCCCATGAGCGAGGCCCTAAAAGACGGTGACAAGGTCGTAGTGACGGCAGGTCCGCTGCTGGGCCACGAAGGCCTTATCAAAACCATTAACAGACGCAAGAGTACTGCTTATTTGGAGCTCGATCTGTGCGGCCGACGCGTGACTACCCGCGTTGGCCTTGCCGTGCTTTCAGCCGAGCAGCGCGTAATGCGAAACCTTAAAAAAGCGATCGCCTAAGTGCGGGCGGTCGCCACACAGTGTAGGGAGGATCCCCGAGCTGGGGACGTAGTGTTGGAAGAGAACGTGTCGGATAAAACTCAATATGCAACGGATGCGCCCGTGGGGGCCGCACTGATTGCTCAGGCCATGGACCGGCGTGAGGGCGCCGGCCGCTACAGGGCTATGCAATCCATCATGGACTGGGACCGCTCGCGCCTGGCCTACAGGGCCGTCAAGCGCACGTTTGACATTGTGTTCAGCGGTGTCGTGCTCGTCCTCATCGTGATCCCCGGCCTTGTGCTCGCGGCGCTCATCCGCCTGGAGAGCGAGGGCAACCCCTTCTACAGCCAGATCCGCGTGGGCCAGACCCACCGCGATGGCAGCCTGTCCACCTTCCGCATGTGGAAGTTCCGCTCCATGTACAAGGACGCCGACGAGCGCCTGGCAGATCTCAAGGAGCGGAACGAGATCGCCGGCGCCATGTTCAAGATGAGGGAGGACCCCCGCGTCACCAAGATCGGCAGGTTCATCCGCAAGCACTCCATCGACGAGTTCCCGCAGTTCCTGAACGTGTTCCTGGGCCAGATGTCCGTCGTCGGCCCGCGCCCGCCGCTGCCGAACGAGGTGGCTCAGTACACCGAGTACGACCTGCAGAGGCTAGCAGTGAAACCAGGTATTACGGGGCTCTGGCAGGTTACGGAGCGCAACTCCACCGGTTTCGACGGCATGGTCCGCCGGGACCTCGAATACATAGCCAAGCGCGGAATCGTCATGGACCTCAAGATCGTCCTCCTAACGGTTCTGGAGGTCTTTAACGGGAGCGATGCGTACTAATG